>JAFRJE010000010.1 GCA_017432425.1 Candidatus Saccharimonadota bacterium | reverse complement strand
TGGCTATATTGAGGCAGACGAGAAATGTCATACGAATGTTGATGGGATATTTGTAGCTGGGGATAGTCGTACTAAAGACGTGAGACAATTAGTTACGGCCGTGTCAGATGGAGCTATTGCGGCTACTGAGGCCGTAAAATATATTGGCAATTAACCGCTTACATCTATGTTGAGCATAAGCTTTTTGTGCTATAATTTAATTAACACAGATTAAATTATTTAGGAGTTCTATGAGCCAAGTCAAGCAAAAGGATAAATTTTTAAGAATAGTAATGTGTCTTGCGGCGACAATTTTAGTATTATCGAATATTTATATTCCTAGGGCATCTGCGGCTGAAAGTTACTTCACCACCGAAGGCGGCACGCTCAATCTTGACGAAATCGACCCGTCCGAACCAGATCAGCGTTTAGTCGATGTAAGACTAAAGGCGACACGCGAAATGACCATCCATTCCATGCACGGATACTTTACGCCCATCGGTGACGATGATGAAGAATTGAACCACTATATGAGTTGGATGGACTATTCATCCGGCATCAGTCATCTTTGCTATTCTACATCAACCGGTGAATTTGATTGGAACATCCCAGGTTGCATTGATGATGTCGTCGGCGACGAAGGCATCCATGTCCAAGCTGGTGACACTCTCATCTATGTTACCTTCGAAGTAAAAGATGATGTCGAAGTTATGAAACGCAACATGCCAGTCACCCTCGACCTCGCCGTTATCGACGAAGGTACCGAAACTGGCAAAGAGATCCGAGACATCACCATGGATGCCTACGTGAGAGCCGGCCACGAACTTTCCGTCTATAAACACGTCACGGGTAACGGAACTCTTGATGTGCCAGATATAGTAATTGGTGGTACTGATGTAGAAGTTGGAATTGTGCCGGAACCTGGCAATGAACTAGTATATCTAGAATTAGACGGCCAAGAAGTCACCGATCAGATACAAGACAATGTTTTCAGGGTGACACCCGGTACAGAGTCTTTAACCTTTTACGCAACCTTCCTCCGAGTTTATGAAGTATTAGAAGGCGACGGTGGTAAGCACATTATCGGCAGCGAAGAGCCACTAGCCTTTAAAATCGATAACGATGTAACAACATTCTGCGGTACAGGCGTTCTCATGATTGATGGTGAGTATCAAGATATGCGTACAGATTGTGAAGTAGATCCAGACAACCAGACTATTATTCTTCCAGCTAATATCTTGAACGCACTTGCCTTAGGCGAGCACTCTTTTGAGGCATGGTTTTCGGAACCAGAATCGGGAACTGCTAGGGCGAGCTTCAAAATAGTAGAAGAGAGCGATGATGAGGAAGAGGATATCGTAGTCCCCAACACCGGTGCATTTACCAGCGAAGGTAGCAGTGCAGAAATAACAAACGATTCCCTGGTTATTGCTATGATTGTTGGAGTCGTTGTAGCGACAGGTGTTTTGATGAAGAAAGAAAAACGAAAATAATCGTGGTAGATATAATTACTATGGAGAATTTAGAACTAAAAGAAGAAAGACATGGAAGGCGACGATATTTTATAGTAGCACTTTTGATTATCGGTCTCCTATCCTCATGTTTTACTCCAGTAGTTTCGTTTGCGATTAGTCCAGATAGCTATGATAGCACCCCCGAATCGTCGGATTCTATCACAGCTACATATCCATATTATGCTTTCGTGGAAGACCCAGACAATCCATGGGAAACAGTTTGGGATGCTCTAGATTCAACTGACACTATAAAATATAGTGATAGTTATTTCGACGTACCTTCCCCTGGCGATCATCCAGAGCTTCGCGCTGTTTCATATGCATTGGGTCTTGCCGGATTTGAGAATGAGGCTGACGGCTATCCGTCCGATAGTTCTACGCCAAATCCAAAATTACAACTTTTTCTAGAGCAACTTGGTTTTAGTAATTTTCAAAAATGGGATACAGAATCCGATGGGGATGGGCACTCTATGGGGACAACTATTGCACGAAAGACTCTACCGGATGGACAAACGTTAATCGTTGTTGCTCCTAGAAATTATAATTATATGACCGAATGGCTTTCGAACTTTAACGTTGGCACTAGTGGTGATCATGCTGGTTTTAACGAATCGGCTGGGTATATCAAGGAGAGGCTTGATGAATATATTTATACTAACCATCTTTCAGATTATAAAATTTGGATGGTTGGTTATTCTCGTGGCGGTGCGGTAGTTGATCTGGTCGCTAAAAAGATAAATGAAAATATTTTAGATTACGACATGAAGGCGGATGATTTTTATGTCTATACTTTTGGCGCGCCGAGAGCGAGCGCGGCAGAAACACAGTATTCTAACATTCACGACGTAAAAGACGGAAACGATTTGTTGCTTGGCTATGTGTTTCCGGAAGTTTGGGGATTTTATAATACGGGAGTTTACGAAGAAATCCATTCGGCAGATTTAGAGATTACAACGTCGATGATTGATATTTCTGATTTAGCGGATAGCTCGAGGGCGATGAATTTGCTTTCGTCTAATGAGGGCGTAGTAGAGAAAGTGGAGACTATGAACGGTAGGGAGTTCATGGACAAATGGATGCAATTTGTTACCGAGAATGGGTTGACGCGAGAATATTTTGATACGGAAGTTAAGGAGCCGCTTTCGGCGATTATGAAAGCGTATCAGATGAGAACTCTTGATACTCAAAGTGATTTATTGAACTTTATTAAAAATACCGAGGGCGGGATGGCTGGAATGGTAGCGACAAACGCTTTTATGGATTTGTTGACCGGCGGCTACGGCAGTAGTATGGAAGAAGCTTTGGATAATTTTCCGCCGTATATAGACCTAGTTAAAATCCTGAGAGGAACGGCGGCGGAAGCGGATGTTGATGATTTTCTAACTTATCTGACAAATTATATCGGCGAATATAGTGATTACGAAAATGCCTATGGTACGCCGGCGGTAACGGAAGCGGAATTCGCGCTCATTAAAGAAAATCTGCCAAAATTAGTAAAAGCACTTTCGCCGATTATTATCGCAGATGCTGAATATACGCAAGAAACTTTTGGCGAGAATTATTCACTATTTTATACATATTCTCTAGTTGATAATGCGGGGAAGTTAGTAACTGGGCATATTCCGGAAAGTATTATGCCAATTCTAAAGAGTTTAATACCTGAGGAAGAAGTTATAATTCCGAAAGTACCGAATACTGGTAGAAAATAATAGTTTTTTTAGACGCTTAGATTATTTCTCGCAATTTTTCTTATGAGCTTTTAACTTTTTCATCGCCCAGTCGTAATGAGAAGAAAGACAACTGACGAAATATGAGCCAAGAACGGAACCGCCGACCCAGTCATATTTCCCTTTTGTGAATAATTCGTCTTCGGAAAAAGATTCCGCGAGTTTCATGACGTCTTGATGGGACTTTTCGAACATTTTTCTCGCGTCGGGAAGCGAAGTCTTTTGGTGTTTCTTCCAGTATTCGACGTTCATGTCGCCGTAAGTTTTCCAAGTATAGGGTTCGGGAAGAAACGGTTTATTGAGTCCTTTGTTCAAATTGTTATCGACGAACTCGAGTAGCATTCGATGCCATTCATAAAGATGAACCCAAATGTCGCGAAGGTTTTTATCACGCGACCAATGGCGCTCCTTTTTCGACGGGTCGCCGGAAAAATCGAACGGCGTCGTCATTTCTTTCTCGGTCATCGAATCAGCCATTTCGATAAGTTTTTTATAATATTCTTCGCCGGCTTTTAGTAAATCTTGTTTGTTGCGCGGTCTTGGCATAAAAAGTCCTTTATTTATTCCTTTCCTTTTTTAACGCCGCGAGCAACTCCCTCGGCGACGGAACCAGCAATATCGCCAGCGGCTTTCGCGGCGGTTGGAGTATATTGTTCGACGGCTTCTTTATTTACGGGCATTGTTGATTGAATCCCATAAGCCCTGAGCGCACGACGTTTGGTAATCAAGAATATAGATAGTGAGGCTATTGCGCCGGCGCAGATTACAAAAGCACCTATCATATACAACGGGATATATTTTTCTGGTTGCTCAATATCGTAATATACTTTATAGTCCGCGTTTTCTAATTCAAATTGTTCCATTTCTAATTTACTAATCTTTGAACGAATGGAGCTAGAATCTCGATTGCACTGATTGCTTTTCGCGAACCAATCCGACGTTCCCATTTCTAGCGAATCACATTCTTGTTGTTTCGCGTTATATTCCGATTCGAGAGAAGATTTTTCTGTTTCTATTTCACTTAATCTCTCTTTCGCGGCGGCGGCCTTGGCCTCAGATTCCGCGAGAGCGACAGCAGCGCGTTCCTCGTTTATTTTTTCGACTTCAGCAGATTTTACCGCTCCGAAAGCAATAAGCGCGCCGCCGATTATGAATCCTAGTATTAAAATAACAAGAGAAATTATTTTAATCTTTTTATTCGCTCTATTATAATTTTCTTCTGTGAGATATTTGCTTTGCTCCATATTTATCCTTTTTATTTAATTATGATATCCCCATAACCAAGTGGAACACCCCGCTATGGAGTGTTCTGAACTTCATTTTCTACAGACTGGCTTTCGACCTGACTGGAGCAGGGGTGCTCCACACGGAGGTCGAATAACCGCTATCTTATTAAAGATAGACCAGTGTGTAGATTGAAAATTCAGAACAATTTAATTATATCATATACCATTAACATTGTAACTTTTTACTATTCTATTTTTAATCGCTCATATCAACGTCTAGTGTAATCATAATTTTATATTCTTTAAATTCGGTTTTAACTTCGTCGTAAATATCACGATAAATTTTTTCGCGGTCGTCGGCTTTAAAGTCAATAATAATGTCGAAACTTAAAGTTTTATCTTCGACGTCCAAATAAAAACCGTGCATTTGAAGAATTCCTGGATGAGAAAAGACGATTTTCTCGACTCTTTTCTTAGTCTCGATAATCTTTTTATCTTTTGTGTTTATAGAATAGACGCCGATAGTATGAAGAATTACGCCGTATTTTTCTGAAATATGTTTAGTAATACGACGAGAGATTTTGTCGATGTCTGCTACGGTTAGAGTATCGGCGACTTCGATATGAACCGAGCCTAGATATTTATCTGGACCATAATCGTTCAAAACTAAGTCGAACGCGCCTTTAACTTCCTTTTCTTTAAGGATTTCTTTTTTGATTGACTTAGATAGTTTACTTTCTACGCGCGTACCAAGTACGTTATCAATCGAATCTTTAATTAGCTCGACGCCGGTTTTAACTATAAAAATCGACAGAAGCGCGCCAACGTAGGCTTCGAGGTTAATATTAAAGAGGAGGTAGATAGTCGCTGAGGCTAAGACGGAAATCGAGAGAATAGCGTCGTTAAACGCATCTGTTCCGCTCGCGACTAGAGAGTCGGATTTAATGAGTCGTCCTTTTTGCTTAACGTAAAGACCGAGAATAAATTTAACGATAATAGCGGCAGACAGAACGATTAAAGTAGCGACGCTATATTCTACTTCTTCGGGAAGAATAATCTTCTTTACGGATTCGAGAAACGCCGTCGCGCCAGCATAAAGGACGATAACCGAAACAGTAAGCGAAGTAATATATTCGATACGACCATGACCGTAAGGATGTTTTTTGTCGGGAGCTTTCCCGGCTAGTTTAGTTCCGATAATTGTAATGATGCTCGACAGCGCATCGCTAAGGTTATTAACGGCATCGGTAATAATAGCGATTGAGTTCGAAAGAAAACCTACTGTCGCTTTAAACGCGACTAGAGTTAAATTAGCAAGAATGCTAATTATGCTAGTTTTGACGACGATTTGTTCGCGATTATGTTTCATTTTTTAACCAAAGTATAAATCCCAACAGCAAGGAAAATGACGCCGAGACCGCCGAAAAGAATCCAAGAAAAGTTTTGGTTCTCGCCGGCGACGATAAACTCGCTGGTTTTATTAGGGTTGTAGAGAATGTCGACTTTGTCATTAACACTATAGGCCGGAGGATTAGAGGCGGCGAGTTCGCCTTTGATGGTTTGACCGGCAGCTTCGTATTCGATTACGGGATAGTAAATATAACGAGTTCCGTCAGTATCAGCGTCGACCGAGAAATCTTCGCGCATATTGACAACGGTCGCGGTAGTTTTTTCCGTACAGACTTTAACCAACTCGCCGGCGCGAAAATAAAAGAAAACGCTTCCGCCGAGGAGAATTAGGCCAATAAGAAGGGGGATGAATTTTTTAAATTTTTCCATATTGAATTCCTTTTTTATATATTAATTATAGCAAATTATTTTCTTCTAAGACGTTTAAGGATAGATTTTGTTTCCGAATCAACGCGACGAGAGTCGGAGATTTTGGAAATCGCTTTGTTAAAAGTCCATTTATCGAGAGAGGAAACTTTAAAATAGGCGAGAGTTTCGGCGGGAAATTTGATAAAACATTCGGCGAGGAGCCAAGCAAGCGCCATTTTAATATAGTATTCGTCGCGAGTCTTTAGCGATTCGACGCGGTCGAAAATTAAAAATAAATAATCGAATTTTACATAAAAGTCGAGAAGAAAAACGAGACCGGCGCGGACGGAAAATTCGTTTTCAGACTTCAAAAGCGGTTCGACTTTTTTATCAAGAAAGTCAGGTTCATGATTTTTAACGGTTTTTCTAAGAGCGGAGCAGAAAGTATCAACCGCGCACCAGTTGTCGAGAAGTTTAACTTGAGAATCGAAAACTTCGAGCATTTTTTCGTAAGGCAGACGAGCGAGAAGAAAACCGCGAGCAAGGACTTCTTCGAGCGCGACAGGCTCCGCGTTTAGAAACTCGGCGAAATCTTTTTCAGGGATTTCGCGGACGAGTTTTTTGATGTCCGGAATACGGACGCCGAGGAACGGGCGGTCGCAAGGAATCCCGCGCATAGAAAATTCGCGGTATTCGTCGTCGGCGAGAGAGATTAGTTTGGTGCGGAAGGAGGGAACATTCATTTATACAATATATTATATAATAGCTATATGGCGTTTTTATCTAAAACTATTAGTCAATATATTGGGACGAATTTGGCGACATATTTTTCTTTTTTAGTTCTTAGTATTTTTATATTTTTATTTCTTCTTCGGTCATTGAAAAAAGTTAAAAATAAATTTTTAAGATTCTTTTTGTTGGTTTTTATAATCAGTTTTCTTGGACTTTCGATTTTTCCGTATGGTTTGTTTAATGAAACTATTAGCTTAGTTCATCAAATTTTTGCCGATGTTGCATTTCTTTCTAGCTTTATTATTGGGATTATATTGTTTTTGATTCGGCGGCGAGGTTTTGTTTTTGTTTTTGTTTTTTATGCTTTAACTTTTATTTTAATGTATATTATAAAATTTCCGCCTTTTCGCGAGACCGAGCTGGTTTGGGAAGGTTTATATTTTGTTTTATTCGGTTATTTGCTGATCGAGATTCAAAAAAAATTAGCGGAATGAGGGGGATTTTTTAGAAGTTAAAATGCCAAGTAGTATATTATAATAAATGCCATGAGTTACCTAAAGAGTACCTGTGAAGAAATTCGCGAATATCTAAAAGTCCTTGAGCCGGAGTTTCCGGAATGGCTGGAGGAATATATAGAAACGCCGGCGATGACGCGGTCTATCTATATTTCCAATAATTGTGGCATGGTTTATACGAAGCTGGCTGACTCGGATTTCTTCCTTTCTAACCTTGACCATTCGGTAGCGGTAGCGCTGATAGTTTGGCATTTTGCTCGCAACAAGAAGCAGACGCTTGCGGGGTTGTTCCATGATATTGCGACGCCCGCGTTTAAGCATTGCGTAGACGTGATGAATGGCGACGTAATGACGCAAGAGTCGCTAGAAAATATGACGTCGGCTTTTATTAAAAACTCGCGAGAAATTATGAATTTGTTGAATCGCGACGAAATTAAGTTAGAGGAAGTCGACGATTATCATATTTATCCAATCGCCGACAATGATTCCCCGCGGCTCGCCGCCGACCGGCTCGAATACTCGCTATCAAACGCATTATTTCTTTACGATAAACTTAATTTAGACGAAATCTGCGAATTATACAGCGACCTTGAAGTTGAGAAGAGTGAGGACGGAGCGCCAGAGCTGGGATTTAGGACAAAGAAGTTGGCTAGGAAATTCGTTAAAGCTACTTCGGAAATGTCGATAATTTATCGCGACGAACGTCCAAGATATTCGATGCAATTTATCGCCGACATTCTCAAAGGTTTATCGAATGAGGGCAAGCTAAAGCAACAGGATTTATTTGAGAAAAAGGAAGCTGAGATTATAGAAATAATTGAAGCGTCTCGGTATGCGGAGGCGTTTAAAAGTTGGCGTAACGCAACGAAAATATTAAAGTCTAAAGAGAAGCCAGACGGCGTTTATTTCGTTAAAACCGGCTCCAAAGTCCGCTACATTGACCCGCTAGTAAAGGGCGAAAGGATTTCTAAAATCTGTAAAATCGCCAAAGGTTATATTGAGAAAAATTTAGCGTATGATATGAATGATTATTTGTATTTGGATTTCGAGATGCCAAACGCAGAAATCATTGAGAAATGAAAAAGCGCTCCGAAGAGCGCCCATAAGACCTACGTCGCAATGTTAGCTTCGTAAAAGTCTTTTGTAAAAAAGATAGGGATATAGACGATAGTGAACTACGTCGCGAATTATGAAAGTTTGCCGCGGCGGAGGGTAAGGATTTTGTCGGCTTTATCGGCGACTTGGCGAGAATGCGTAACAATAATAACGATCTTGTTTTCTTTATGGGCGAGGTCTTTAAAAATCTCGATGATTTTTTCTTCGGTTTCTTCGTCGAGATTGCCGGTCGGCTCGTCCGCCATGATAATTGGCGAGGCGGAAGCGAGAGCGCGAGCAATCGCGACGCGTTGTTGTTGACCGCCGGAAAGTTTATTAACGAGACGCTTTCCCTCGTCTTCTGTAATGCCGACTTTTTTAAGATAAATATTCGGGTCGGTTTTTCGACCGTCAAAGTCGGAAGCGACCTGAACATTTTCCGCGGCGGTCATATATTTAATTAAATTATAAGACTGGAAAACGATATTAACATATTTTAGACGAAACTCTTGACCAGAAATTTTTTTAAGACTTTTATTGTTGAATTTTATGTCGCCGGATTGGAGTTTGTCAAGCGCGGAAATTAAGGAAAGGAGAGTCGTTTTTCCAGAACCGGACTCGCCAACAATCGCGTAGACTTTTCCGGATTTAAATTCGGCGTTAATGTTGTCGAGAATTTTTTGTTCGTGGTCGCCGTTTTTATAACTATACGAAAGATTTTCGACAACTAAAACGTTTTTCTTATCACTCATATTATTCCTTTCCTGCTAAAATTTCTTTAGGTTGGTAACGCATGATACTGACGGACGGGAGAATGAGTGCGAGGATAATAACGAGATAACCGGTCAAGAAAAGGAGGAGATAATCTTCAGGCTTCGCGTTAAGGTCGAGTTCGACGTTGGTTTCGTTACGATTCTTCAATAAATCGCTCGGCGAGTTCGGCATTTCTGGCATGTCGGTAGTCTTAGAAGCTTGGTTTTTGCGCGAGTTATTAGAACTGCCGCCCGGCATATTGCCGACTCCGGCGCCCGGACGACCAAAATTCTTTTCGGACTGCTCAGCGGAAGAAGCGACTTGGGTTTCTAGAATATGGTCACTAAGAACGCCAGCGAGCGCAGTTCCGGTCACGGAAGCGAGAAGAAAGCCGAACGTTCCGACGAGGAGAAGTTCCGTCGCGATTTGTCCAATAACATTTTTCTTATCCGCGCCGAGCGACATTAAAACGCCGATTTCGTAGCGACGATCTTTTACGTTAATTGTAACAATCAACGTAATGATAATAATCGAAGCAATAATAACAATAATTAGAATCGTGTCGGCGAAACTACTAACGCTTTCAATCGAGGAAGAAATATTATCATATTCGGATGTATCGACGGTTACTTTTAAGTTATTTTCGGAAAGCTCGGAAAAGTCGGCGTTAATTTTTTCGACAAATTCTTCGGCGTTGTCGGAATTTAGCATATAAAACTTTACGTTTTCGACAGAATAGTTGCCGTCGTTATAGTCGCTCGCGCTAAGGAATTTAGCGGCGGTCGAGGTATTCATGTAAATAATGTTTGCGTCGGCGCGACTTTCGGACGTATCATAAATTCCGATTACGGTCAAGGTAATTTCGGTTTCGGAATAAACATTTTTTAACGTAAATTCGTCGCCAACTTTTAAGGAATTTAGTTCGGAAAATTCATAGGAAATTAGAGCACTATCAGTCGCGTCTTCGTCGAAATAGGTTCCGTCTTTTAGAGTTATAGTTTCATTTTCGACCCCGTCAATATAGGCGTAGGCGTTAAAACCGGCAATCGTGATGTCGGCGTCGAGGGAGGCGTCGGACGAATCGGACGAAAGCTCATCGGGGAAATTCATACCCGGAAAATTGTTGCCTTTCCCGCTAAAACCTTTGGTTTCGACGGTTTCGAGATTGTTCGCGTTCGCAGAAGCGGAAACGACGTAAGAATAATCGCGAATATAGTCAGTATGGGTCGAAATGATTTTGTTCGCGGTTTCGACACTAACGCTCGGACGAGACATCGACTTAAACATTTCGCGAGGATCGTTACCCTCGGAAAGTTCGGATTTTTGGGTTTCGCGAATAGTCTCCATATCGGCCTGAATCGAGACGGTTCCGCCGAGCGTTGATTTTGCGTAGTCCATTTGGGCGGAAACAGCGCTTTTAATAATGAACGCGGCGAGAACCAAATTCGCCATCATGAAAAAAATTAAAGTTAATATAATCGTTCGCCCGAACTTACGTTTGAGCGAAAGCCAACTGCGTTTAAACATATTTTTGAACATGATTGAATTGTATGGCGGTTTGCTTAAAGAAAACTGAAAAAATCGACATATATTATATGGTATAATTGGAATATATTTATGATTAAACTGAAGAGAATAATTCCGTTTGTTGTTGCATTTTTAGTTCCGGTAGTTGGGTTTTTTGGCGTAGTTTTAATTTTGAATTTAGTCGGCGCGAAGCCGACGACGGTTTTTTCGGACGCGGAAGAACAATATATAAATTTCTTAGCCTACTATCGAACGATTTTGCTTGGTCAAAATAATTTAGACTACGCGTTTTCGTTTTCGGTCGGAGGCGGATTTTTTAGTTTAGCGGCGTATTATTTATTTTCGCCGTTTAATTTACTCGTTGTTTTGTTTCCGGCGGAAAAAATTATTCTTGGGTTTAATATTATTCTCGCGTTAAAACTCGGAGCGGCGGGAATTACGTCGTTTATCTTTTTCCGAAAAGTTTTAGAAAAAATAAAACAAAGACGAGATTTTTACGCGATTTTTCTTGGAACAAGTTTTGTGCTTTCGAGTTTTACGTTTATTTTCTTTTTCCATATTATGTGGCTCGACGGCGTAATTATGTTGCCGCTAGTTGCGCTGGGACTTAGAAAATTAGTTGAAGAAAAACAAACGAAGCTATACTTAGTTAGTTTGGCGACGACGATTCTCGCGAATTTTTACGTTGGGTTTATGTTGGCGATTTTTTCGGTTTTGTTCGTAGCGTTTTTAACACTCAGAAAGAAACGCGAAAAAGCGGAAGTTTTAGAAATTGCGAAGAAATTTTTTGGCGCGTCAATTCTCGCGGGCGGGATTGGAATGGCGGTTATAATTCCGACGCTACTTTCGGGAAGCGGAACGCAGAGGATTGCGTTGTCGGCGTTTAAACCGGCGGCGAATTTGAGTTTGGTTGAGTTTTTGGTCGCGCTAGTTGGCGGGACGTTGCCGGAAAAAAATCTCGAAAGCGGAGTTCCGAATTTTTATGTTGGGCTGATTATTTTAGTTTTGGTTGGCGCATATTTTTTAAACAAGAAAGTTGAGAGAAGGGAGAAGTTGGCGGCGGGCGGGCTAGTTCTCACTTTTGTTCTGTCGTTTTTTATTCGGACGTTTAATTCGATTTGGCACGCGGGGACGATTGAGGCCTGGTTTAGGTTTCGGTATAGTTATATATTTGCGTTCGTTCTAGTTTTTATCGCGGCGGAAAGTTTAGTTTTAATGCTTAAAGATAGAAAGGAAAGCAGGATAGGAAAGAGGAGGGTCGGGGCAGTTCTCGCGGGAGTAGTTTTGTTACAGGTAGTCGATTTAGGCGGGAGCGGACTCGCGCTCGTTAGGGCGGCGAACGAAGAAGAAAACGGGAGAGAAATTGCTGAGCTAACGGAAGAATTTCGGGAAAACTTAGAAATCGTTACGCGGATTAAGGACGAAGACGACGAGTTTTATCGAATTGCGAGCGAGAGAGGGAGTTGGAACGACGGGCTGGGAATGAATTATAACGGGATTTCTGGATTTTCTTCGACCCTGGAGCCGAAGACGCGAGAGATGTTGACGGAAGATTTGAAAATTGCGAAGAAAATAAATAATTTTACGGTCGAATATAACCCAGGAAACGCGGAAGCAGAAAAGTTAGTCGGCGTTAAATATAGAATTTTAAAAGACGGGACGGTCGAGAAAAAAGAGGACGCGCTTAAAATCGGATTTTTAGAAAAAGGAGAAGAACGGACGAGCGAGCGAGTCGAGGTCGAGCGAAAAAGTAGCAGCGAGATTTTTGCGAAAGTTGAAGCGGAGGAGGGAGAAGCTCTAGTTTTTTCGATTCCGTTTAATGAGGGTTGGAGCGCGGAAGTTGACGGCGAAAAAGTCATGATTCAAGAAAACGAGGTTAAGTTTTTAAAACTTAATATTAAACCCGGAGAGCATACAGTTAAGTTAAAATATACGACGCGCGGGAGGACGCTCGGCGCGGGGGTCGGGTTGATTTTTCTAGCGATTAGTATATATTATACTAGGAAAAGGAGAACGCGAGAATGAAGATTTTAGAAAATGTTTTATTAAAAGAATTGACGACGATGCGACTTGGCGGAGCAGCGGAATATGTAATTGAAGTTGAGAAAAAGGAAGAGCTAGCGGAGGCGTTTGAGTTTATACGAGATAAAAATCTCGCGGTTTATTTTCTCGGCGAAGGGGCGAATAGTTTGGGGCGCGACGAGGGATTTTCGGGCGCGATTTTAATGAACAAAATTAAAGGGATTCGGATTTTAGAAGAAAGCGAGGAGGGGGGAGAAAAATATATGAAAATCGAGGTGGCGGGCGGAGAAATTTGGGACGACGTTGTTAAGTTTACGACCGGGCGGGGACTAACTGGAATCGAAGCGATGGCAAAAATTCCGGGGACGGCGGGAGCGGCGCCGGTTCAGAATATCGGGGCATACGGACAAGAAATTGCCCAGACGCTCGAAACGGTCGAGGCATACGATACGTTAATTGACGAGATTGTTGAGATTCCGAAAGAAAAAATGAATTTCGGTTATCGAAAGTCGATTTTTAATTCTGGCGAAACGAGGGGAAGATATTTTATTATTTCGATTACATTAAAATTAAAACGCGGGGAAATCCGTCAGCCGTTTTATAATTCGCTCCAGAAATATTTAGACGAAAACGGAATTTCTGATTATTCGCCAAAGTCGATTTATCAAGCAGTCGCCGCGATTCGGGCGGAAAAATTACCCGACCCGAAAGAAATTGCGAGCGCGGGAAGTTTCTTTAAAAATATTTATGTCGACGACGCGGAAGCGGAAAGGCTTGAAAAATTAGGCGTTCCGATTCGACGCGGAGAGGCGGGGAGAAATAAAGTTAATACGGGATATTTAATCGAAGCGGCGGGGCTGGTTGGGAAAAGTTTTTTTGGATTTAAAGTTAACGAAAAAGCAAGTCTTGTTTTAATTAACGAAAGCGGAAAAAGTTTTTCGGATTTAGAAAAGGCGGTCGCGGAAATTGCGCGGGTTGTTAAAGAAAAATTTGGAGTTTCGCTCGAAAAAGAACCGGTCGAGATTAAGGAGAATTAGAAAATGACGAAAATTTTAGACGGGCAAGAACTCGCGGGGTTTATTAAGGAACGACAAGCGAATTTAGTACGGGCGATGAGCGGGGAGAAAAAAGTTCCGCAGCTTTTGATTATTCGCGATAATGATAGTCCGGTAATTGAAAAATATGTTCAGCTAAAAAAGAAATATGGCGACGACATTGGAGTTAGAGTTGTTGATTTTTTTAATCATGATATTGAGATTTTAAAACGTGAGATTAAAAAACAAAATCTTAATCCGGAAGTTTCGGGAATGATTGTCCAGTTGCCGCTGAAGAAAAAAGAGGAGACGGACGCGGTTGTTAGTTTGATTGCGCCGGAAAAAGACGTTGACGGACTAAGCGGGGCGGGGGAGTTCGATTCGGCGACGGCGACGGCAATAAATTGGTTGCTCGCGGGGTATAATATTGAGCTTTCGGGAAAGAAAATCGCGCTGGTTGGGCGGGGAAGGCTGGTCGGGGCGCCGCTTTATAAGATGTTTAAAGATTCAGGGTTAGAGGTTCGAGTTTTTGAGGAGGGGGATTCGCTTAATTCCCTTTCGAGTTTTGATGTTGTTATTTCTGCGACGGGGGTTCCGCGTTTAATCAAGAGAGAAATGGTTAAGAGCGGGGCAGTAGTGGTTGACGCGGGGACGGCGAGCGAGGGAGGGATTTTGGTCGGGGATATTGAGGAGGAAATTCGCGAGCGAGAAGATTTGGTCGCGATTACGCCGAAGATCGGCGGGGTTGGGCCGATGACGGTTGCGGTTTTGTTTGATAACGTAATTACGGCGGCGGGAAAATAATTTTTCAACCAAAAAATCTCCCTTTTTACGGGGAGATTTTCTGTTGAGCGACCAAGATTTAAGCTAATTTTTTACGGCTAGAGATGTAGTAGCCAGCAGAGGCTACGATTGAACCTAAGCCAAGAGCGGAAGCAACAATCGAGCCAGCACCAGTTTCCGGAAGTTTTTCCGGGGTAGTCGGTTCGACAGGTTCAACAGGCTCAACGGGTTCGCTACAAGTTTTCGCGACGACAACGTCAGCGTCATCTTGTTTTACACCAGTCGGGTTAGAACCGTTGCCAACATAGGCTTGCGCCCAGTTCCTTAAAGTGTTGTTACCACAACCTAAATCTTCGTCAACGACTTCAGCGGTAAAGATAAGAGCCGCGTTTGCGTTCTTCTTATAGCTACCGATGTTTAAGCCGCCAGCAACGATGTCGTTGCCAGAAAGAGCAATTCCATCAGGGTGGGAACCGTTAGTGAGTTTCATTGAATCATCAACGAATTTAAGGTTTCCAGGAAGAATGTCTTTTAAGACAACGTCAGTTGCGGTTTGGTCGCTAAGGTTTTCAAAGATGATACGATAATCAACTTTGTCGCCAACTTTAGCGTCAACGGATTCTTTCCAACCTTTAGTACCGCTGATTTTAACTTGCTTCTTAATCGAGAAGTTATAATCGTAGGTCGCTTTAACTTTAATCGTTACGAAAGCAGAGTAACCGAAACAGCCAGGGATTTCGCCATTAAGCGAATCATAGCCGAGAAGAGTACCGCCGGTAACGATGTTGTCGGAAAGTTTAGTTCCGTTAAGTTTGCCTTTGTTCTCAATCAAGGCAGAACCGGAAATGTATTCGAGGTGGAAGTTCTGGGAGGATTTAAAGACAACGCTGTCCCAGTAGCTAGACGGGGTCGCGTTAGTTGAGTCGATAAAACCGTTGACAGAAAGTTCCGTTCCGGATTCAGTCGGGACGTAAAAGTTCGCCGTAACATTTTTAGCGATCATTTCCGTTCCACGAGGGTTGTTGTTGTGGACATACATACGAACGATGTAAGTTTTGCCGTCTTCGACGGTAATGTCGTTAGTATTCCAAATGTTAGCAGAGCCGTCAGCACGGGCAGAAACGAAGTAAAGCTCGTTACCGTCCGGGTTGTCGGAGATAGAGTTAAAGACGATTTTGTCGTCGATAGCCCCTTTATTGATTTGGTCGATTGTGTAAGTGGTTCGACCGCCACCATTGTCGCCCCAAGCAGAAACAAGGCTCGGAGCATAGTTAACTCCAGCGAGAGCGACAGCAGCCGTCGCGCCGAGAGCGATTTTTAATCCTTTTTTCATAATAACTCCTTATTATAGATTAACTTTAGATTAACACTTTTAGAGAACTTTTTCTAGCCGGATTGTTAATGCTGCCAAAAAAGCCGAATCGTCTCAGAAACAAAATAGATCTTTTAAGGGGAAGCCCCGGCGGATATGAAATCCGCCGAAGCAAATAAGGTTCGCTGTATGAACTAGTCGTCGTCGGAGAAGTCGATGTGTTCCTCCTGGGGAGGATCGTCATGAATCTCCGGCTTTTTGGTTGCCGCCGGTTTTTCCGGTTCAACCGGAGCGGGCGGAGCCACGGTTACTTCCGGTTTCTTCGTCGGATCGGCTGGCTTCGGCGTCGGGTCTGCCGGCTTTTCGGTCGGTTTCGGCGTCGGGTCAGCTGGCTTCGGAGTCGGGTCTGCCGGCCTCGGCGTTGAACGCGGAGGCGGAGTCGGCTGATAGGGATCTTCCGAATTCTCCGGATTAACCGGACCACCGCCAATCGGCGCATCTGTAGCCTGGGGCCGTTCGCCCGGATCCTTGGTCGGATGGGGAGTTGCGGTCGGGGCAGGCGTCGGAGTCGGAGTCGGCCTAGTTGTCGGAGTCGGAGTCGGCTTGACCGTTGGGGTCGGGGTCGGCTTCGCTGTCGGTGTAGGCGTCGGTTTTGCCGTCGGAGTCGGCTTAGGTGTATTCGTCGGTCGCGGCGTTGTCGTAGGTTGCGGAGTTGTCGTAGGCTGCGGGGTCGCAGTCGGGACAGGAGTCGCAGTCGGGGTCGGGGTCGGCTTCGGCGGTTTCGTCGGCGGAACCGTCTCAATCGGCGGGACAGTCGGCATTTCCGGAGTCGGAGTCGGCTGGGAAATCGGAGGAATGTAGGGAGTTGCGGTCGGGGCAGGCGGCTGTTCGGGTTCGCCAGGTCGCTCGGGACGTTTGTCATGGCGGTCAAGCCCTAACAAACAATCATAAGTTCCCTGTCCGCCGAAAAAGCGCGCACCGAAGCTATCCTTACGTTCATAGCCGAAGACAATCGCCGGGCGGGTAATATGGTAATCCATTTTAATCGCCGTCCGGTAGTCGGTTGACTGGGTATCGCTCAGCGCCCACGATTCGTAAGCGTTGACGTTGTCATAGAAGCCGATAAACACGAACCGGTCAAACAGAGACATCGCTAGAATAGCGATTTCCTTGTATTCGTCGGTCGCGACGGCTTCATACATGTTCGTCTGGGACTGCCAAGTCCAATAGTCCCAGCCTTTCAGATCGGCGTTGGGATTATAGTTCGGACTGTTCGGGTTCGCCAAAGAACAATAGTAGTCGGACGTTTCGATGTAATGGTCCATCCAATCCGAGTTCCAGTCGCCCAGAGTACCGCCGCTTCTGGTTTCGCAGTCGCGGAGATAGCTGATAAAAGCGTAGAGGTAAATCGGGTTGGTTTTCAGTTCTTCCCAGACTTCCTGTTTCAGGAGGTCGGGGTCGAAATACATCATTTCCCATTCATCTTCGGGCCAGTTCGCAAAGGGGAAAGTCAAAGCATCACTAAAACCAGCGGCGGCTACGCGAGCCTCGTCGGTTTCGTAGAAGCTGTTGTGGGAAATTACCCACTCGCCGGCGTCCCAGTACTTGTTCGACATGAGCGAACGGTAGCTGAGGTCGGCGTGTTCGCGGGTATTTCCGCTCCAGGCGAAGGTCAGATCGGCTTGTTCAACCCCATCAGCGTAAGCGACAGGGTCAATCAGGTTACGGGCTTCGCTGAGCCAGGCAGGATTTGCCACGCCCAGGCTGCTGACAATCAGTCCGAAAACGGAAATGATTGCCAGGAAACTAGTGAACCGGACGATGCCGGGCTTTTTGCGCGTTTTACGCATCTAAAACACCTCCTATAGTCATCTCCTAACGCGAGTCGCGTTGGAGCGCCGCTTCTTGCGACGGTTCTGGTTTGAGTTGGGTTGGATGCGCCGCGGAACGATGGTCGAACCGCGACGGCGAGAAGAATTGGTTGTTTTCCTCCTCGGTTCGGGTTCGTCATCATCGTCGTTATCGTCATCGTCATCATATTCGTCGTATTCGTCTTCGTCTTCTTCCTCTTCGTCGTCCTCCTCTTCATCATCGTCGTCTTCTTCATCTTCTTCGTCATATTCGTCATCTTCGTCATACTCGTCGTACTCGTCGTACTCGTCATAGGAGCGGAAACGTTCCCGTGTCTTTTTCTTCGTCCTCTTAATCTTCCTGAAGAGCGGGTTCTTTGAGCGCGCGGCCCAAGTGAACATAATCGAGGAAAACGCCAGAACAGCGAAGAATACGACCAACCACCAATCTGTTTTAGAGAAAAGCGTGGTCAGAGCGCAGGTAAAGACGGCGATTGGGACGAGCACTAGAGTGAAAACTCCTTTGGCTTGACCCTCGGTCTTTGCCTTTTTGTTCCAGTCGAGCACGAAAACGAGCTCGACAAGGGCAAGACAAGCGACGAGCGCTTCGCCGATTGCTCCAAAAACGGAGATTGACTGGGCGCGGAGAATCTGGATCGAGAGAAACATTGGAAGCCAGGTCGCGAAAGCGATGGCGGTCGAGAGTCCGAACATGGGAACAGGCCTCATGATTTTTCGGTCTCTCCGATCCCGATTGTTGCTCACACACTGAAACCAGAAGGTTAAAGCGATAAGAATCGAAACGATGATAGTGAGAACTACACAGATGTAGTATGCCAACATGGAAGCCCCCTCCTTTTTGTCATACAGAGTAGTATTTGTTCAGATACGTGGTTTGTATCTGAGATGATTCGGTTTTAATGACCATACACACAGGTTATTAGCCACACCCGTATGGACTATTTTCATTATAGCACACATCGCTAAAAAAGTCAAGGTTATTATCATAAATTTTACAGGTTTTCTAAAAAATGGTTATGTTTAGTTTTTAGACATAAAAAATCCCCCGCGTTTTAGCGCGAGGGAAAGGGGTGTTTAAGGCGGATTAGGCGTACCGGTCGTTCAGATACGCCTCGATGTCGATATCGCCCGCGGGCAGTTCGCCAGCCTTGTCACAGAGGGGCTTGCCACTCCGGTCGGTCAGGAACCACTTCCACATAGAGTCGGGGGCGGTCAGCTGGGAATAGGTAATCATTCTACCTTCTTCCCGCTCAACCTCGTCGATACTGCGCCATCCACCGTAACGGTAGAAGAACGGGGCGCAGAGCTGCGCTTTCGGCTTGGGCTCCTCCAGCCCAAAGAGATTCTGGGCGATGGTAACAACATAGTCGAGCGTTCCCGGTTCGATGAAGTTGGCGTTGGCGAAATGCGCGTTGCCGTTGTCCATGTGAAACGTAAGGTCGCTCACAGGGTCGAGAAGGTCTGCCTCGTAGTCGCTGGGGGCGATTTGGAGGCACTCGCCATTCTGGCGCATCTCTTCGATGCGATTGCGCATCCGCTTGAAGACGTTGGCGTTCGCCCAGGCGAAGTCCTCGTCCGTAAAGTTATACGGGTCGGAAGACCGCCTCGGCGGGAGGCTTTCCCTAGAAGTGCCGGGGGTGTGCTTTCCCGACTTAGGGGCGGGCTGTTCGGGCGGAGTAAGGTCATCGTCAGAGCCGTCGAAAAGGGACGGAACGCGAGGAGCGTCGGCATCGGCGGGCTTGGGGTCGGCGGCAGGCAAATTGATTACCGGACGCGCCGGAGAAGCCGGCTTTACCGAAGATTCGGACTCCGGAGTCGGTTCGGACAGGGGCTGACGGGGGTTAGCCATCTGGGGCGCAGACTGCGGCGCCGGACGGCGAGCGGGAATGTCAACGGGTTTGGGCATATTGTTCTCTCCTCCCTTTCTGGGATTATCACTAACCGAACGCGGGCGCGCCGGATTAGTATTGGAGTCGTTGCGGGAGCCCTGCTTCGGGCGGGACTGTCCAGCGGACTTCTTCTTGCGGGAATCCCGCAAGGCGGGTTCCTGCGTGTCGAACAGGTCGAAAAGACCAGGGGTACCATTAAACACCTTGTCAAACATAACTTTTTACCTCCCCTAAAAAGTTTGAGTGCGTGCTCAGGACAAATTCC
This sequence comes from Candidatus Saccharimonadota bacterium, assembly GCA_017432425.1. Classification (GTDB taxonomy): domain Bacteria; phylum Patescibacteriota; class Saccharimonadia; order Saccharimonadales; family Saccharimonadaceae; genus Nanosyncoccus. The sequence continues at coordinate 65,105 of JAFRJE010000010.1, read as the reverse complement.
GAAGCAATGACCTTATTATATCACACTTTCGACAAAAAAGCAAGAGTATTTTATTTAAAGGGGTTTTCAGGAGGGGTAGATTGGTCAATAATAACGTCGGGAGGGTTCGGAGATTTTTTACGGAGTTTAAGAATCATGAAAATAATTAAACCGAGGAGGAGAACGCCACAGACAGAGAGGGAGAGAATTAGAGCGAGAGAGGGAGAGGAAGAAATTTCTTCAGGGGAGGCGACGGGGTCAGTTACTTCTTCGACAGAGGAGGAGGTTTCCGTAGAAGTTGAATCGAGGGAGACCTCAGGGACGGCGGGAGCTTCGGATTCGTTCACTTCGACTTTTTCGCCAGCAACATAGAGATTATAGCCGTTAGCGTAGATGTTTGAGTTCGATTCGTCTTCGTTTTCGAGAGAGGAGAAGCCAGTGTCGCCGGTTAAGACGTAAACGGAATCTTTAGAGAGAGTTAAGGAGTTTGAATAGCTGGCGGAGGCGGTAATTGCGGATTCGTCCCAGTATCCGTCGGAAAGTTTAAACGTTCCTTTATAGTAGCTTTCATTCTCAAGGACGAGAGAGAGGCTAGAAATTGAGTTGAGGACAATATCGCCTTCGATGACCTGAGAATCGAGGGTTAGATTGACGATTCCGCCGTTTTTTCCTTTAGTTCCCCATTTTCCGCTCCCCGCGCGGAGAAAAACGCCGGTCGGGTCGGTATTGACAAATTTATTATTAGAGAGGGTAATTGCGGCGGTCGTGTTTGTAATGAAAAAAGTATCGCCTTTATTCGTCGTGATTAGAGAGTCAGAGGCGTTAAACTTTCCAGTTCCCTCTTTCGCGTCGCCGGACATACTCTGGTAAATGAAGATATTTTTATAGGTTTCGGAATTGCCGTTTAGGGAGACGTTCGTGTCGGTCAGGGAGGATTTTTCGAGAGAGACGGAATTTGAGCCCTCGATAACGACGCCCTCGGAGGAAGTCGAGGAAAGTTCGGCGCCGTCAGAGATGTAAATGTCGGCGGTTGAGTAGATTGCGGGAGAGCCGACGCCAGAGGTCGTGTAGGAGCCGCCAGAGACGTTGATTGTTCCGCCGCCGCGGTCGGAGCGAATAGCGGCGGAGGAGTTACCAGAGGTTTCGACAGAGAGGTTCGTCGCGGTTAGGGTTCCGCCGCCGGTTACCATAATCCCGCCGGAATTGTTACCGGAGGTTTTGATTGAGGTATTTTCGAGCTCAATTTTACCGGAGGAATAGGCGAAGACGGCGTTAGCGTGGGAGGCGTTAGTCTCGACGGAGCCGCCAGAGATTTTTAAGGTTCCGGAAGTTACGAGGACAGCAGCGTTAGTTCCGTAAAAATCGGAGTTTTCGGAAGATTCATCGCCGGTTTTGGAGATGGTCGGAGAGGTTAAAGTCAGGTCTTCGCCAGAGACGAGGAGGGCATTCTCGCCGCCGGTTGAGGAAATGTAAGAATTATTGTCCATAAAAATACTCCGTTTAGTTAATATTATTTTATCACAGTTAAGTTTAAACGAAGTTTAAAGACAAGGTTTTTAGGGAAAAGTTAAGGTTTTGTATGGTATAATTTAGAGAGCAAAGGAGTTATTTAGGTATGAAAATTTATGATTTTAAGGTTCCAAAGCGCGACGGAAGCGAGTTGGATTTGAAAACTTTAGAGGGGAAAGTTATTTTGGTCGTTAATACGGCGACGGGGTGCGGATTCACGCCGCAATACGAGGGGTTAGAGACGCTGTATGAAAAATATCACGAAACGGGGCTTGAAATTCTCGATTTTCCGTGCGACCAGTTTGGGCATCAAGCACCAGGGACGGACGAAGAAATCCACACATTTTGTACGGGGAAATATAAGACAAAATTTGACCAATTAAAGAAAATTGAGGTCAACGGAGATAAAGCGGAGCCGATTTTTAGCTTCTTAAAGGGAGCGATTCCGGAAGAAGAAGTTAGGGGGATGAAAAATAAGCTCGCGATGGGGGCGATTGACAAAATGGTTCCGAAAGCGGCGAAAGAAAAGGGGTATATTCGCTGGAACTTTACGAAATTTTTGATTTCGAGGACGGGCGAGCCGGCGTTTAGGTATGCGCCGACGACGAATCCGCTTGAATTTGAGGACGATATTAAAAAATTATTAGGGGTCAACTAAGATGATTGAACTAAATAAGGCGAGTTTTAAAGAGAAAGTTCTCGAGGGAGAGAAGAGGGTTTTAGTTGATTTTAATGCGGATTGGTGTGGCCCGTGTCAGATGATGAAGCCGGTTTTAGAGGAAGTCGAGAAAGAGGCGGGGGAGGGACGAGTTTTTTCGGTTAATATTGACGAAAATGAGGATTCAGCGGAGGAATTCGAGGTTTCTTCGATTCCCTGTTTGGTTGTTTTTAGAGGCGGAAAAGAGATTAAGCGATCGATTGGGGCGATGTCGAAGCAAAAGGTATTGAAACTATTAGAGGATTAGAGTATGACAGAAAAAGTTTATGATATTGTCATTGTTGGCGCGGGGGCGGCGGGAATGACGGCGGCGATTTATGGGGTACGGGCGGGAAAGGAAGTTTTGGTTTTTGAGGCGAAAACGTACGGCGGGCAAATTATAAATACGACAAAAATCGAGAATTATCCGGCGGCAGCGCATATTTCTGGGGTCGAGTTTGCGAATAACCTCTATAAACAAGCGAAGGAGCTAGGGGCGGAGTTTAGGTTTGAGGAGGTTTTAGAAATTGTTGAAAATAATCAAGGCAGGGGGAAGTTTAAAGTTTTGACAGACGAGGGAGAATATGTTGCGCGAGCGATTATTCTCGCCAATGGGTCGGTCGAGAGGAGACTTGGGCTTAGTAACGAGGAAAAGTTTGTCGGGCGGGGGATTTCGTACTGCGCGACCTGCGACGGGGGGTTCTTTAAGGGAAAGACGGTCGCGGTTAACGGGGGCGGAAATACGGCACTCTGGGACGCGCTCTATCTCGCGAATTTAGCGGCTAAGGTTTATGTTATCCATCGACGAGGGGAGTTTCGGGCAGACAAGGCTTTGGTCGAGAAAGTCGCGTAGTTGGGGCATGTTGAGTTTTTGATGAACAAAAAAATTGTCGAATTAGCAGGGGGTAAAAAGCTAGAAAAGATAATTTTAGAGGAGACAGAGGTTTCCGGAGGCGATTCAGAGAGAAAAGAGCTGGCGGTTGGGGGGTTGTTTGTTGCGATTGGGCGAGAGCCAGATAATCAGAGGTTTAAGGAGTTCATTGAACTTGACAAAGAGGGATATATTGAGTCGGACGAAAGCTGTCGAACTTCGAGGGAGGGGGTGTTTTGCGCAGGGGACGTTCGGAAGAAAAAGTTAAATCAACTGGTTACAGCAACGGCGGACGGGGCGGTTGCGGCGACAGGAGCGATTGATTTTATATCACGAGGTGAATTATGATTTAGCGTCAAGATTAAAGAAATGCATGAAATAGATTGTGAAAAAAATTTACAGAAAGGAGTTTTTATGTTTAACTTAAAAGGGCAAGTCGCGGTCGTAACTGGAGCGTCGAGCGGTTTAGGGAGACAAATGGCGGAGGCATTTGCGCGACAGGGAGCGGATTTAGCGATTCTAGCGAGGCGAGTCGAAAGACTAGAGGAGCTAAAAGCGAGGTTAGAAAAAGAATATAAGGTTAAAGTTCTCCCCGTTAAGGTAGACGTAACGATGACAGAGGAGATTAACGCGGCGGCGGAGAAAGTCGAGGCGGAGTTCGGGAAAGTTGATATTTTACTAAACTGCGCGGGAAGCTCAAAAGATAAAGGAGTCGTCGAGATGGAGGACGAAGAGTGGGACTTTACGATTGCGACTGATTTGACTAGCGTGTTTAAGATGACGCGGGCGTTTGGGAAGTTGATGAAAAAACAAAATTATGGGCGAATTATAAATATCGCGAGTATGTATGGGTTGGTCGGAAATACGGAAATCCATACGGTTGCTTATCATTCCTCGAAAGGCGGAGTCGTTAACTTTACGCGAGCAGTCGCGGCGGAATTGGCGACGGACGGAATAACCTGTAATGCGATTTGTCCAGGGTATTTTGAGACAGAGTTAACGAAGCCGGTACTCGACACGCCGAAGTTCCAGGAGTTTGCAAAAACACACGTACCGATGGAAAGATACGGGAAGCCGGGCGAGTTAGACGCGGCGGCTGTTTTCTTGGCTTCGAAAGAAGCAAGTTATGTAACAGGGGTAATTTTGCCGGTTGACGGCGGCTATACCTGTATTTAGCCGTTTTAGAAAAAGCCCCGCGTTAGGAGCGGGGCGGAGGGGTAGATTGGAAGCCGTCGCCATAATCGGAGACGGCGCCTTTTGAGACGTCCCCAAATGGGCGATCGTTGGGATTCTGGAGAGGAACAGGGGTCGCGGTCGGAACGGGGGTGGCGATGATTTGACCGGTTTTAGAATCATAGAGCGCCCAGGTCAAATTTTCGCTGGCGGGAGCCGCGGTCGCATAGACGACCTGGGGCGTAGCGGTTTGGGCTTGGACAGCGGTCGTCGGCGGGGCGGAAGTTCCAGTCGAGTCTAAGCAGAGGGCGATAACAACGGCGACGATAATAGCGACAAAGGCGACAGATACGGCAATAACGGAAGGCTTCATGAATATTCCTCCTTTTTTGAGCGAAAGGTGCGATTTTTTGAAATTTTAGCATAAAAAAGTCCCTTAGTCAAGGGGAGTGGCTCGTTGCGTCAATTTGGCGACAAAGTAGCCTTCCGTGTAGCGAATACCGTGGGTGTGTGCAGCTCAAATAACGAAGTGAATCCTATGGTTCGATTTTTGGGTTCGCTGTTCGCTTTTTGCTTGAATACACTTTTCCCGTGTTTTGCCGTGTAACGATTTTTTCTTTCCCGTGTAGCATAATAAGGCTCACATGCTTTTCCGTGTAACACAATACGTTTCCCGTGTTTTACCGTGTAGCAACAGGGGTGGAAGGTGTTTATGCTTTGAACTACCTCAAAAATATGTTATGATACCTGCGTTTATGAAAGTCCAGGAAATACTACCAGAGGCATGGTTGACTGACGAAGTTTCTCGCCATGAACTTAGTATAGATAAAAGCAATAGACGTCTTAACGTTGCTGCTTACGCGCGAGTTTCTTCTAAGAAAGATGAGCAATATGGCTCCCTAATAGCGCAGAAAGAGTATTATAGAGATTACATTAAGAAGAATCCGAACTGGAACTATGTAGGAATTTATGCGGATGAGGCGTCAGGACTGAGAACCGATAAACGACCGGAATTCTTGGCGATGCTTGATGATTGCCGAAAAGGCAGGATTGATCTGATCCTTTGTAAAAGTCCGAGTCGATTCAGTAGGAATACGGTAGACGGGCTTTCTATTTTGAGAGAGTTAAAGGATTTGGGGATAGAAGTTAGGTTTGAATGTTATCCTGTTTCTATCTTTGACCCTAAGGCGGAGATGTATTATTCTGTTTTCTTTTCCCTCTTCCAGGACGAAAGTCGACAACGCAGCGAGAATATTAAGTGGGGAATGGAAAGGGCGGCGGAGTCGGGGAAGTCGGGAAGATATAACCGACCTTGTTATGGCTATAGGAAAGACGAAGCAACTGGCAAATTAGTTATTTATGAACCAGAAGCTAGAGTTGTGAGAAGAATCTTTGAGCTAAACCAACAAGGCAAGGGTTCTACCAGAATTGCACATATCCTAGAACAGGAAGCTATCCCTGCCCCTAAAGGCAAAGCTAAATGGCATCCGGCTACCATCGTAGGTATTCTGAACAATGAGAAATATCACGGCGATGTAGTGATTGGGAAATCTTACACGAAAGACTACATCAATAAAAAAGTAGTCAAGAATCGTGGAGAAAGAAGAATGTATAAGATTGAGGGGAATCATGAGGGGATAGTATAGGGTTTATTTATACTATGCTGCGTTGTTGTCGTTTGTTTTATTAAACCCCATTTCTCGCACCTCTATGGCTTGAGACATCCAATCGGCACTACATATACGCCATCTTCCCTTCTGTAGGCATATTTTGAGTCGCCAGATAGAATCATCAGAAACGAAGGAGACTTCATGGCCGTTGTGTCAATTTGCGTTTCAAGAGCGCGTAATGAAGCCGCTGCTGCTTCGATGGTTTCCTTAGCAGACCCAAGCTTGATTTCTATGGCACCCCACCTTCCATCTGCGAGATGAATGATTGCGTCGCATTCTAACCCGTTTTTGTCGCGATAATAAAAGAGTTCACCGTTAATTGCTTCAGAGTAGATCCTTAGATCGCGAAGTGCCATGGATTCAAAGATTAGACCAAATGTTTCCGCGTCAGATAGCAGATCGTTTTCATTTGCGTAAAGAGATGCTACAGCAAGAGATGGATCGACGAAAAAGCGCTTTTTGGTCGTACGAATATCAGTTTTGCTTCTTAGCTTCGGCGACCAAGCTTCAACGTCTTCAAGCAAGTAAAGCTGTTCAAGAACCGATAGGTAGTTTGAGACCGTGATGTCGGTAATGCTCGTTCCTGTATTTTGTAAAATGTCATTGACGGTTGTAGCAATCCGAATTGGAGTTGCAGTTTTTCTAGCGATCGACCTGAGGAGAGCCTGCATTCGTCCCGGGCTAAAATAATCAATATCACCAAAGCTTTCTTCTCGATTGATGAGTTTCTTAAGATATTCCTTAGGTAGGAGCAAAGGGTTGGTCGGTTTATGCGCTATACTACTCGGCCAACCACCACGAGCACAAAGATAAGCGATATCGCCGAGACGATAAGGGGATTCGCCCTTGACTCTGATATTAGAAATAAAGAGAGATTCTAAGGAAATCTCACCGTTAGAATCACCCGATTCGAATAAAGACATGGGGCGCATTTTGACGTCTGCAAACCGTCCCGCACCTGAGTGTTTTGGCTTTTCTTTTCTAGGAGTGGATGAGCCCGTTAATATAAATTGGCCAATTTCTCCGGTCTTATCAACTTCATAGCGGACAGCATCCCAGATTTCTGGAATATCTTGCCACTCGTCGATTAGCCGGGGGTAGTTGCCTTCAAGGGCGAGGCTGGGTTCACTTTTGATAAGAGGAATAGACTTATCGTTTGGGTTTTGAAGTTCAATAAAACTCTTAGCGAATTCTTTTGCGGTTCGCGTTTTGCCACACCATTTACAACCGATAATGTTAATCGCGCCAAAGTTGTCTAGTTTTTCTTGGAGCTCCTTATCGACTAATCTGGGGATATATTCATTTTTTGCCATATATCCTGATTATATCACAAGTTTTATAAAAGCAAGCTCGAACTTGGCAGTTCGGCTGGGAAAAACTTGGCACTTTGGAGAAAGAATACTTGGCAGTTCGGCTGGGAAAAACTTGGCACTTTGGTGTTGCACCAATTGTGCACCAGAACTGCACCAAGTACGCACCAGGATTGCCCAAATACAACATAATTTTGCACCAGGCAAGCGCAAAACTGCACCAGGCAAGCGCAAAACTGCACCAGGCAAGCGCAAAACTGCACCAGACCTGCACCAGGCAAGCCTAAAATACGTGATATTCGATAGATATGTTCATGAACGAGTATAGCGAAAAATAACCATGTTACACGGTAACAAGAATTTTCTCTTTTTTGCACCAAGCAGAAGCAATTTTGAGGGTTCAAATCCGCTTATGCCATTTTACGGAAAACTAACAAAAAAGCCCCTTTTTACAGGGGTAGTTGAGATATGCTTAACCAATTATTAACATCATGGTGCGGGTAGAGAGAATCGAACTCTCATCTCAAGTTTGGAAAACTTGCATACTAACCACTGTACTATACCCGCGGATAGATTTAGTTCATTATAACACATTTTCCTAGCTACAAGAAGAGATTTTAGGGAATTTGATAGAAAAAGCCCCGCTTCATTAAGCGGGGCGGGGAGGAGGTTAATCGTCATCGGAAAAGTTGAAGTGGGTCGAATTATCTCCGTCGCCGGCTAGTTCGGGGCGAAGCGTAACTTCGGGGATAATCTCCGGGACTGGGCTGGCGTATGGTTCTGGAGTCGGGGTTATGACTGGCGTTGGGGTTGAAACTGGGGGAGAAGTCCAGACGGGCGGCGTAGCCGTCGAACGAGGCGGCGGGGTCAGCTCGGGACTTCTAGTTGGGGTCGGGGTTGCAGTCGGAACAGGGGTCGCTGTCGGAACCGATGTTATGACTGGAGCCTGAGTAACGTAGATGACTTGGGTAGTCGGGGCAGCGGTCGCATGAACTGCCCCCGACGTCGGAACGGGCGTTACATAAACGATTGAAGCGGTAGAAGCAGGAACAGGCGTCGGGGTCTGGAGAGCGGGTTGGGGAGTAGTTGACGAATTACCTCTGGTCGAAAGCAAAACGACCAGAAAGATGATGAGGGCAAACAGGACGATGAGACAGATAGCTAGCGCGAAGCTGAAAGGAGAACGGCGACGACGGCTGTACCTGCGAGAGTTGCGACGCTTGCGACGCCGGCGCGGGGGCGGATCTTCATATTCAAATTCGCCATCATCGTCATCATCGTCTTCGTCATCTTCGACGTCGAAAATATCATCATACTCATCATACTCATCACTATCATCATCGTCGTCGGGGGCGTCTTCGGGAGTCGGGGGGTCGGGAGAAGTTTCTTCTTCGGAGTTTTCCTGGACATCTTCTTCAACTGGGGGATTCTCACGATTATTTTCTTCAGACAAGAAAATTCACCTCCTAGGATTTTAATTTACGCTTCTTCAAGAGAGAAGTTGTATATTTATATTATATAACTTATTAGGAAAATAGTCAATTAGGGTTTCTTTTCTGGGGGTTTTATAGTATAATTAGGTGGACTATGGTGGGATTAGCTCAGATGGTTAGAGCGTCTGATTGTGGTCCAGAAGGTCGTCGGTTCGATCCCGATATCCCACCCCAGGTCAATATAATATTCTACCCCTTTTAGGGGGTATTTTTTATTTCGGGAGGAGGAAATAGGCACCGGCGCCGACGGCGGCCCCAAGAAGAATAGTAATTAGAATAATAATAACGAGGCTTAAACCGGAAGATTTTTTCGGTTGGTCAATAACGACGACCGGCTCTTTTTTAGACTTTTTTACGGGCTTTTCTTCTTTTTTGTAGACGTTTTTCTTCGTAATTTCTTCGACTTTTTTCTCTTTTATGGAGTCAGAAAGGGGACGTTTCTCAATATTATAAGAAGACAGAAAAGGGGATTTTCCGTTTAAGGTATATTTCGAGGGGGCAGAGGATTTTAAGTTCGTCCCAGAGAGAGCAGCAGCGGCTTTTAGGGCGAGAGCGTCAGAATCTTTCGCAGGGGAGGCGGTTTTAAGGGGTTTTTGAGCAGGCTTTTTTATTGGGGCGGGTTTCTCGGCGACGGGCTTTTTCGAGGAGGGAGTTTTAGAGGCAGAACGAACGACAGGGCGAGCCGCGAGCGGATCGCTTGAGGATTTTTTTACGGTACGGGTCGAGGGGCCCATAAAATCCATGTATCGTTTTACTTTTTCGGTCATTTCTCGGATTTTAGCCTTTTTGCTTCTTCAATTATATCAATAAACTTCGGCGCAATCAAACTCGCACCACCAATCAGTAAACCGTTACAGTCGGACAAACTAAGATAGCCGCCGGCATTATCGGGGGAAACTGAGCCGCCAAACAGAAGCGGAGTTTCTTCGGCGGTTTCTTTGCCATAAGTTTCTTTCAAAGTTTCGCGAATAAGCGAAAAGACGTCCTTTACGTCGAGAGGAGAGGCGGGCTTTACATTGCGTCCAGAGCCAGAAATTGCCCAGACTGGTTCGTAGGCGAGAATAACTTTTTTTACATCTTCGGCGGAAACTTCGGAAAGTCCGCCAAGCACCATATCGCGAATTACGTCGGCAGTTTCGCCAAAAGTTCGTTCGGACTCGGTTTCACCAACGCAAAGAATCGGAGTTATACCGTTTCGGAGGGCGGCGGCGACTTTGTTTCTAACGTCTTTATCGGTCTCTTTAAAGATATAACGACGTTCGCTATGTCCGACGATTGCGTAGTCGACAAGCGAGCGGAGTTGGGAGACGGAAACTTCGCCAGTATAGGCGCCAAAATCGCGGTAAAAGAAGTTTTGGGCGGCGAGTTTAATCTTTCGGCGATCGGTCTGGAGCGAAAGACTTTGGAGAGAGACAAGAGAGGGAGCAACGACAACTTCGAGACCGCGAGCAGCGCGAATTTTTAGAAGAAGTTTATGAAGATAGAGAGAAGATTCGCCAACGGAAAAGTTCATTTTCCAGTTACCGACAATATAAGTTTTCATAATAATGATTATAGCATAAGGATTTTTATTTTGAAAGAAAACCGAGAATTCCGCGCAGGGCGAAAGCGGTATCTTCGTGGGAGCGGACGGTAATTGTATCGATCCCCATCTTAACAACGGGATAATCATTTCCGCCGGGCTGAGTCATGTCACCAAAATAGAGGACGTCGGATTTTTCGACAGAAAGTTGTTTGAGCAAATTTTCCATACCGAATTTTTTGTTCATGCCAGGTTTAATCGCGTTAATCGAAGTTGTCCCGCCGATTTCATAATCAAATTCGGGGGCAAGAGCTTTCGCTTTTTCGACGATTTTCTCGCGTTTTTTACAATCGGGATCCCAAGCGTATTTTTCTTTTGTTCCAGCTTTTTGACCGAGAGCGGAGAAGGTAACCTGGGAAAGGCGGTTTTCAATGATTTCGTCGCCGTCTTTCAGTTTATCTGCTTCCCAAAAACCAAGTTCTTTCGCAGCGGTTTCAAGAGCTTCGGTTATTTTTTTAACTTCCTCTTCTTTTAGAGGATAATCATAGATTTTTGTCCAATCTTCTTGGTCGGGATTATAGCGGTAGTATTGAGTTCCCTGAGCAACGAAAAGATGGAGATTTTTTAGTTCAGAGGGAGAAACGCCGCGATTTTTTAGCGGATCAACGATTTGGACGAGGAATTGGTCGAATTTTTGGCCGGAAATCGGGCAGATTTGGAGGTTGTTTTTTAGACATCTAATCAGCAAATCGGCGATTTCGTCCGGAATTGGGGTTTTGGCGATATTGAGCGTCTGATCGACGTCGAAACTGAGAACTTTTTTCATATTACCTCCTAGATTATAAAAATATTATAGCAGATTATTCAACAATTACGAATTTGTTTTTGCCACGTTTTAAGAGAGAAGGTTCTTTCAAGACGAGGGTTTCGTCGGAGATTTTTTCGCCATTGACGGAGATAGCGCCGGATTTTACTAATTTTCGGGCTTCGGACTTCGAGGAAGCGAGTTTTGAGGCGACGAGGGCAGAGAGGAGGTCGGGATTCTCGGCGAGGCTGACTTCGCCAAGAACAGAAGAGAGTTTTTCAAAATCGGCGGAGGTTAGGGATTTTAGAGCTGTCTTGTCTTTTGAGAAAAGGAGATTCGTCGCAAACTCGGCGGCGGAGGCAGCAGAAGCGCCATGGACAACCTCAGTCGCGCCTTTTGCGAGGGCTTTCTGGGCAAGACGGAGTTCGGGCGAGGATTTATGTTCCGCGAGGATATTTTCGATTTCGGGGCGGTCGAGGACGGTATAAATTTTAATTAAATATTCGACGGATTCGTCGGGTTGGTTGAGCCAGAACTGGTAAAAATCAAAGATAGAAGTAAAGTTTTCGGATTTTTCGCCGTTAGGTTTAGTCGCTGGTTTAGAGGCGAGCCAAACGGCGTTGCCTTCGGATTTTCCGAACTTACGACCGGAAACGGGGTCAATTATCAGAGGCGTTGACCAGACGTCGGCGCGGACGTTTTCGAGACGCTTAATCAGATGGATACCGGTCGAGGCGTTGCCAAATTGGTCGGCGCCGCAAAGTTGGAGCGAGATTCCCTTTTCGCGGAAAAGATGGAGAAAATCATAGCCCTGAATCAAAGTATAAGAAAACTCGGCGTAGGAAATTCCGGAGCCGCCGACGCCAATGCGAGCTTGAATAAATTGGCGGTCGAGAAGTTGGGTCATAGAGAAAGTTTTTCCGATTTCGCGGAGGAAAGAAAGGTAGTTTATATTTTTAAACCAATCAAGATTATCAACCATTTCGAGAGAATCGGATTTTATAACGCGGGACATTTGGTTTTTAATACAATTTTTATTAAATTCGACTTCTTCAAGAGGCTTCAAATCACGCTCGCCGGTTTCTTTCGGATCGCCGATTTGACCAGTTGCGCCACCAACAAGGAGAGTTGGCTCGTAGCCATGGCGAACGAAGCAGGCACACATCATCATCGCGGCGAGATTCCCAATCGTCAAAGAGTCAGCAGAGGGGTCGGCGCCAAAATAGAACTTTTTAGACTCGCGATTATCGAGTTCTTCAGGGGTTTCTAAAGTATTTTCTGCGCAAAAACCGCGCCAAATTAGTTCTTCGGATAGTTTCATGAACTAATTATAACACAATTTTATCTTTACCAAAGAGGCGGGCGTAATCGCGATTTTCGGCGATTTTGTTCAGATATTTCTCGGCGAGGTCAGGGCGGTTTGCGGTTCGCGCAATATCAGCGGCGAGGTCGAAGCGAGAATTATGATTCAAACTCAACATCTCGAACGGGGTTGTGGTTGAACCAACTTCCTCGAAACCGTGGACGGAGAGTTTTTCTAGGCGGGGTTCAGCGGCGGAGGCGGGGAGGAGGTAGTTTAGGAGAATATTTCGCAAAGCGTCGGGATAACCGTGGAAGCTGGCGATGATTGGACAATGTACCGGGAAATAGGCGTCAAAAGTTTCTTTAAACAGGGGTTTATCGACAGTTCCAATTTTTCCGTAAGAGAGAGCGTTTATTCCGACAAAACGGAGGCGGAGATTCGGGAAGTCGCGTTTAATTAGTTCGCGAGCGGCAAGCATTTCGCGAGTCGCGAGGTCGCCAGCGGCAGTTAGGACAATCTCCGGATTTTCGTCGGAAGCAAAGCTAAAAATCGAGGCGCCGCCATTATCGAACTGGAAGCGAGCGTGGTTTGAATCAATCCAGCGAGGGAGGTCGTTTTTATCGAACGTTGTTAAATTTACAACGTTTTCGGAGGCAAGCATTCGGTTAAAGGTCTCCTCCGCCGAAACGTCGTCGATTGGGAAGAAACAATTTGCTTTTTTCGAGGGGACAGAGAGGAGAGTTGAAATCAAGGCGGGGGATTGATGAGAAAAGCCGTTATGATCCTGGCGCCAGCAGGTGGAAGTCGAGAGGAGATTAACCGCGGGGAGGGGTTTTCGCCAAGGGACAGCGTCGAGCTGGACGTAGAATTTGAGCTGTTGGAGAAGCTGGGAAGTTATGACTGAGAAAAAGGATTCGTAGCTCGTCATCATTGCGCGATTACCATTTCCGAGCGCGCCGACCATAGTTGCGAAGAGGGCGTTTTCAGAAAGGAGTTCGATAATTCGACCGTCTTTCGACTCGGGGAGATCCCAATCTTCGGTCGGGAGCGCCCAAGCGCGCGATTCGACTTCATAAACGGCGTCGAGGCGATTTGAGGTCGTTTCGTCGGGAGAGAAAAGATAGAAATTCGGGTCTTTTTTAAAGCGGTCGGAGAGGAGTTCGCCGAATTTTCGAGCGATGTTTATGGTTTCTTTACCGGGGTTTTCAACGCGTTCAATCATAAATCAAATCCTTTCCCGTCCGAATAAAGTTCGTCGAAATTATAACTTTTCAGCCAGGCTTCGAGAAGTTTAAGTTGGGTTTCGTCGGACTTTGCGAGGGGGAGGGGGATTTGATGGGCTAGGTAGTTCCCAGAGAGTTTATTGCCGTTCAGCTCCGCAGGGCAACCGAAACCTTTTTCGACTTTCATTACAAGAAACGGCTTTTCGAGCGATTCGGCTTTTTCGAGGATATATTGGAAACGTTCGGGATTTTCGCCGTCGAAAACGAGAGGCGTAAAACCGAAGCCGCGAAGGAGCTCGTTCATTTCCCTTTCGGACTTTCGACCGTAGACGGTCGGGCCGGAGATTTTATAGCCGTTTAAGGCGAGAATCGGGAGGACTTTGCCGTTTTTTTCGCCGCTAATTAGTTTATTTAAGTTCATTGACGCGAGGGTCGAGGCGGTTTCGAGTTCGCCGTCGCCGAGAAGAACCGCGACGGTTCTTTCGGGGCGACCAAGGGAAGCCCCGTAGGCGGCGCCGAGAGCGTAGCCGAGTTCGCCGCCCTCGACGACGACGCCCGGAGTCAAAGGAGAAGCGTGGGACGGGAAGCCAGAGGGCCAAGAGAAATTTTTACAAAGATATTCGATTCCGGAGAGATTACGGGTCGCGTTTTTATCGACTTTTTCGAGTTCGCCGTCGAGAAAGAGATTCGCGTTTAGAGCGGGGAAACCATGTCCAGGACCGAGAATAAACTGGAAATCGCGAAATTTATAGACGGCGCGCAAATTCGCGTAGGCGAGGTTAATTCCGTGGCACGTTCCCCAATGACCAAGAAGACGAGGTTTCACATCGGAAAAAGAAAGCGGGGTCTTTAAGAGGAAATTATCCTTTAAAAACAGTTCAGCGACGGTTAAATAATCGGCAGCGCGAACACGACGAGAAATTTCACTAAACATAAGTATATTATATATAATTTTTTAGTTTTTTAGAATAATTTTATATTTCTAGAAAATATGTTATAATAATTCTTATGGAATTATTATGTTTTATTGCTTCCCTTTTAATCCTTAGCGAGACTAGTTTTTTAACGGTCAACGCACTTAAAAAACGAACGCCAAAAACTCGCGGGAAGAGAAAAATTTATGTTGATACGTCAAGTTTAATGGACGGAAGAATTTTAGAAGTCGCGAAAACTGGTTTTTTGTCTGATGATTTGATTATTCCGCGAAGCGTAATTCGCGAACTCCAGTTGCTCGCAGACGGAAAAGACTCAGAAAAACGAACGCGCGCAAGATTTGGAATGGATGTCGCGAACGAACTAGAGCGAGTTGTTTATTTTAATACAGAGATTTTACAGGATGCGCTCGACCGAACGCCGGTTGATGAACGACTGCTTTCGCTCGCAAAAGAAAATAATGGAATTATTTTGACTTGCGATTTTAACCTTTCAAAAGTGGCGGCGACGGAAAAAATCGAAACTTTAAACATTAATGACCTTGCTTTAGTTCTTAGAAACGAATTTTTGCCGGGCGAGAAGTTTGTTGTAAAAATTACAACAAAAGGTAGCAATCCAAAGCAAGGAATTGGGTATCTTAAAGACGGGACGATGGTTGTTGTCGACAACGCAGCGAAAAAAATCGGACAAGAACTTGAAGTTTACTTTGTCCGATTCTTACAGACTAGTTCGGGAAAAATGATTTTTGCTAATCAGAGGAGCTCGAGGAAGAATTCGAGTCCGAAGGCTTTTTCGTCGGGACGAGAGTTACGCTCCCAGTCGCCGAGCCGCCAAGCGCGTCAGAAACGATAACTTTAACGTTCGTTTCGGTTCCGAGAACAGCGCGGCTAGCGGTAAAGTTATAGCTCGGAATACTTCCGCGTTCGACTTCGACGCCGTCGATTTCGAGAACATATTCGCCGCCGATAATATTGCTTCCGGAAACGGTAATGCGGAGACTGCCGTTCGAGTTTTTAATACTGGCGCGGGGAGAGGTATAGCTACAATCGTCGGTCGTTTCGCGGTCATACCCGTCGGGAACGTTCCAAATTACGTTATTTGTCATGGGGTCAGTTATCTTCGTTACTTCGATTTCGATAATTTGGTCGCTAGGAGTACAGGTCGCGGCGAGTTTTCTAGTATATTTATTAAAGCTCAATTTATCTTTTGAGACGCCAGAGGATTTTTCGTTATACCAGCTTGGGAAAATATCGGTTTTCCCGTTTACGGTTAAGGTTTGGATTCCGGCGGGTCGGACGAACCAATCGCCCGAGCTCCACTTTCCGTTGTTTGCAAGGACTTCGGTATGGACGCGGGACATATATTCGTTAATTACGCGACGGACAATTTCGTTGGTTCCCGCCATACCAGAGCCGTCATGATTTCCGTTCCAAACAAGAGTCGAAACAGCGGTCGAATAACTTTCCATCCAAGAATCTTTCGTTACGTTCGCGTCGGTTGTGGTTGTTGTTCCGGTTTTTGAGGCGGTTCGGACGCCAGGAACAACGAAGCCAAACGAGGTCGCTTGATAGCCGAAGTTCAGAGAACGAGCGGAAGCATCGCCGAGAATGTCGGAAATCATATAGGCAACTTCTTCGGAGACAACCTGAGTCGGTTGTTTGTCTTCCCAAGTTTCAATGATGTCGCCAGAGGAATTTTTTACTTCGAGAACGTAGCTGATGTCTTTATAGGCGCCCCCGCGGGCAATCGAGGCGTAGGCGTTGGCGTGTTCGACGGGGCGAACAGTACAGCCCGAACCAATCGCAATCGAAAGCCCAGCGCTAGTCGGGTCGTCGGCGCAATAACTGACGTCGCCAAGTTTATGTGCGATTTCGAGACTGTTCTCGATTCCGTTAATATAGAGGGCTTTAACAGCGCCGATGTTAAAGGAGTTGCCTAAGCTCTGGCGAATGGTAATGTTGCCATAAAAACGGTTCGAAGCATTACGGAGGGCGCAAGAACCGGTATAGCCACGACAGTAAATTTTGTCGATATTTTCGTCGGCGAGGATTGTTCCGGGGGCGTAATTAATTCCGCTACGCTGCATGAAGAGTGGAGAATAGTCGAGAATTGGCTTGATTGTCGAACCAGGTTCGAGCAGGGAAGTCGTTGCGTTGACTTCGCCATATTCGGCGTTATTAAAGTCAAGCGAGCCGACCATGGCGATAACTTGGCTAGTCTCAACATCGAGAGAGACGAGGGCGATATTGTCACTACCGTTTAGATAGCGGTAACTGTCGCCGACACGAACGGCATCTTCAGCAATTTTCTGGGCGTTATAGTCGAGAGTCGTTTTAATCGTAAAACCGCCGGAGCGCATGGTTGAGTAACCGTATTTTTCCTCAAGCTGTTTCTTAACTTCAAGAACAAAATGCGGCGCGAGCATATTGGCGTATTGGGACGATTCGGGCTTCAGGGTATCAAGAATCGCAACTTCTTTCGCTTCTTTTGCTTCTTCCTCGGTTATATAGCCGAGTTCTGCCATTACGTTCAAGGTTTTTTGCTGGCGAGCAATAAGAGCTTCATGGCCATATTCGTTATAGGGGTTTAAGACGGCGGGGTTGTTCGGAATGCTCGCGAGGAGCGCGGATTCGGCGAGGGTGAGTTCGGAGGCAGATTTTCCAAAGTAAGTCTGGGCAGCAGACTCGACGCCGTTACGACGACCGCCATACGGACTTTCGTTCAAGTACATCGTAATAATCTGTTCCTTATCGTACATTTTTTCGAGCTCGACGGCGAGAATTAACTCTTTAATCTTTCGGGCGATTCCACCGCGGTTCTCGGAAGCAGCTTCGTCAGCAAAGTAGACTTGTTTAATAAGTTGTTGGGTCAAGGTCGAGCCGCCCTGAACGCCTTGTCCAGAGAGAGTCGAAAACGCGGCGCGAACTAGACCAGTAAAATCAACGCCAGGGTGGTTATAGAAATTTTTATCCTCGATTGCGACGGTCGCTTGGCGCATATAGGTCGAGATTTCTGAACCATCGACAACGAGGCGATAGTTTTCGGAACCGGTATCTTCCCAGAGAACAACGCCGTTACGGTCGAGATAGGTATTTACGGTTTCGGCGATAACAATGTCGGAAAGTTGGATGTTGCTGATGTCTTTTTTATAATAGAGGAAAAGCCCGCCGACGCCGATTACGCCGAGGAGGAGACAAGCAAAACAAAACTTAAAGAAGTTTTTTACGCCACGCCAAGAAAAGATATA
Organism: Candidatus Saccharimonadota bacterium; assembly: GCA_017432425.1. Lineage (GTDB taxonomy): Bacteria > Patescibacteriota > Saccharimonadia > Saccharimonadales > Saccharimonadaceae > Nanosyncoccus. The sequence goes on along the minus strand of JAFRJE010000010.1, from coordinate 47,370 downwards.
GCGAAGAACGCGTTTCGGGGCGAGACGGGCAAAGAAACGTTTAATCGGTTGTTTCGGGAGAGAGGCGAGATCTTCGGCGCGGCGACGCGCTTCTTTGTCGGCGCGGAGTTTTCGGTTATAACTCAAACGGGCGAAAAAGCCCATATTTTTCACTTCGCGATTCGAAAGACGCTTCGTCTTCGTTGTTCGGATTTCTTTTTCCGCCTGGGATTTTTTATATCTTTTCTCTTCCTGTTTCGGAAGTTCGACAGTAACCTTTTTCTTTTCTTTTTTCGCTCGTACCATAAGAACAATTATAGCATATAATATATTAAACGTGTTCGACTTTTACCATCGCAGGGCGAAGAATCTCGCCTTGATAAAAATAGCCAGGGCGAAGAGTTTCTTTTATGACTTCTTTTTCGCCGTCGGAGGGTTCGACAAGGACGGCTTCGTGGAGTTCAGGGTTAAATTCGGTTCCGGGAGCGGTTTCGATTTTTTCTAGTTCGAGGTTTTTTAGGGCTTTTGCGAAATTTTTTTCAAGGGGCTTTAGCTCTTTTGGGTAGGCGGAAATTGCGCGGTCGAGGTCGTCGAGGAGAGGGAGAACTTTTTCAACGGTAGAGAATTTTATTAATTTTCCAAAGTTTTCTTTCTCTTTTTCGACGTTTTTACGATAATTTTCAAAGTCAGCACGAGTTCGCTGGAGGTCGGAAAGAAGCGTAGAGCCGTCTAAGGAAGGTTCGGGGGTTTCGGCGCTCTTAGGGGCTTCTAGAGGCGTTTCAGAGGGTTTTTCGGTTTTTTTCATAAGCTTTTCTCCTTAATTTAACGAAATTTCGAGCATTTTTCCGGCGCGACGAACGAGCGACATAACTTTTTGGTAGTTTTGGCGGGTCGGGCCGAGGACGCCGATATAACTATTGTCCGAGAACGGGGAGCGGAATTTTGAGATAATTAGAGAGACGCCGGAGGATTTTCCGATCGGATTTTCTTTGCCGATAAAGATATTGAGCGGTTCGCCAGGGGCGGCTTCTTTTAGCCAGGGTTCGAGATTATCAAGGAGTTTCGCGACAGCTTGGACGCGGGAGACTTCGAGAAATTCAGGTTGGTTAAAGAGGCGGGACATGCCAGCGAGATAGAGTTGGTTACCGATTGTTCCGAGACCGAGGTTTCCGGTCAACTCGACGAGAGAATCAACCGCGCCACGAATAGCGGCGTCGGCGGTCGCTTGGGAGGAAACACGAACTTCGAGGACATGAGCGCCACGAGAAAGGGCTTTCGGAAGAGTCGGTTCTTCGGCTTCGAGCTCGCGGTCGGCTTCTTCGGACAGAGAGTTGACATAGAGACGGTAGCCGGCGTCGGTCGGGATACGACCGGCGGAAGTATGGGGCTGGGCAATCAAACCAAAACTTTCGAGTTTTGCCATTTCGGAACGGATTGTCGCAGAGGAAACGTCAAAAAGTTTCGCGAGGGTAATGCTTCCGACGGGAGTCGCAAGTTCGGCATATTCCTCAATAATCGCAAAAAGAATTTCTTTCTGGCGTTCGGTTAAATTCATGATTCAATTATACAAAATTAGCAGAGAAAAGACAAGAGTGCTAAAAAAGTAGATTTACGAGGGGCGGAAGTTGGGGTATAATTTTGGTATGGATAATGATTTTGCTCTAAAGATTCAAGCGTTAAGAAATTGGCTTGGGAGGGGGTCGATAAATATCTTTGGGTTGCCAATGTCGGGAAAAGATACGGTTGGGGTCAAACTCGCGGAGGCGATTAACGGGAAGTTCTTGTCGAGCGGGCTAATTATTCGGGCGATGGAGGCGGAAAAGGGGAAAAATCTGACTGGCGAGGGGAAATTGATTGATACGAATTTGTTTTATGATTGGGTTTTGCCATATTTTAGTAAGCCTGAGTTGGCGGAATTTCCGTTGGTTTTGTCGTCGATTGGGAGGTGGAAGGGCGAGGAAGATACGGTGATTGAGAAAGCGAAAGCCGCAGGACACGAAATTAAGGCGGCGATTGTTTTAAATGTTTCCGAGGCAGACGTTACGGAGAGATTTAAATCGGTTACGATTATCAATGACCGCGGGAATCGCGAAGATGATAAAAACCTAGAAGTTTTCATGACGCGGATTCAGGAATTTAGAGAAAAGACCGCGCCGGTTTTATTGCGTTATCGCGAACTAGGGCTTCTAGTCGAAGTTAAGGGAGATATGGATAGAGAAATAGTTTTTAGGGAATTAGTTGAAAAATTATACGCTTTCTCCCAAAAGAAAATCATGGACGAGAGGAATTTAGGATACGGCGGAACGTTCTTCTAGATTTTTTAGTCGCGTTTCAGCATTACAGTAAAGGCTTCGGACGGAATGTCGATTTTGCCGAAGCGTTTCATACGGGCTTTGCCGCGTTTTTGTTTTTCGAGTAATTTTGCTTTGCGGTCGCGGTCGCCGGTATGAATTTTTACGGTTACGTCTTTTCGGTAGGCGCCGATAGTTTCGCGAGAGAGAATGCGGGCGCCGATTGCGGCTTGGAGCGCAACTTCGAAGTTCTGGCGCGGGATAACTTCTTTTAGTTTTTTTGTTACAGTACGACCGATTGCGTCGGCTTCGGAACGGTGGCACATGATAGCGAGGGCGTCGATTTTTTCGCCAGCGACAAGAAAATCGACTCGAACGAGATCTTCGGCAACATAACCTTTTAGTTCATAGTTAAAAGAGGCGTAGCCAGAAGTTACGGATTTTAGTTGGTCATAGAAATCGGTCAGGAGGTTCGCCATTGGAGCTTCAAAGTTAATAATTGCGCGATCTTCAAGATAACTGATATTTTTCTGGAGTCCGCGTTTTTCGACAATTAAATTTAGGACGCCGCCAATCATAGTTTTCGGGAGAATAATCTCGCCTTTTACCCACGGTTCGCGGATTTCGGCGATTTCGGAAAGGTCGGGGAGGTCGGCGGCGGACTTAATTTCAAGCTCAGCGCCGGAGTTAAGAGTTACTTCATAATTCGTCGAGGGATTAGTGATGACGAGGTCGAGATTAAATTCGCGCTCAAGTCGCTCACGAACGATGTCCATGTGGAGAAGACCAAGGAAGCCGATACGGAGTCCAAAGCCGAGGACGGGGGAGTTTTCTGGCTCAAAAGCGAGGGCAGAGTCGGAAAGAGAAAGTTTTTCGATTGCTTCTTTTAGGGTTTTATATTGGTCGTTAGAAACTGGAAAAAAGCCAGCATAGACAAAAGGGAGGACGTTTTTATAACCAGGGAGAGGAGAGGCTGCGGGAGATTTTCTTAAAGTTACAGTATCGCCGACTTTAGCTTCACGAGTCGTTTTTAGGTTCGTGACGATATAACCGATTTCGCCCTCGGAAAGAGAATCTTTTGGGGACATCTTCGGCGTTAACTTTCCGACTTCAAGAGCAAGACCGTTAGAGTTGTTGGCGATCATGTGGATTTCGGAGTTCTTTAAAAGTTCGCCCTCAAAAACGCGGACATAGAGGACGACGCCGCGATAGTCGTCGAAGTAGCTGTCAAAAATGAGGGCGCGGAGGCTCGAATCTGAATGTTTACTCATGTCTGGCGCCGGCGCTTTCTCGATAATCGCGTCGAGGACTTGTTCGACATTAAGTCCAGTCTTCGCGGAAACGCCGATAATGTCTTCTCTTTTACAACCGAGGAGGTTAATAATTTCGTTTTCGACTCTCGGAACGTCGGCGGCGGGAAGGTCGATTTTGTTAATGACGGGGATAATATATAAGTTTTGTTCGAGCGCAAGATAGACGTTCGCGAGAGTTTGGGCTTGGATTCCTTGAGTCGCATCAACAACAAGAACGGCGGTCTCGACGGCTTGGAGCGAGCGAGAAACTTCATAGGAAAAGTCGACATGACCCGGGGTATCAATCAGGTTTAGTTCATAGCCCTTATAAGACATTTGGACTGGGGCGAGTTTAATCGTAATTCCCTTTTCGCGTTCGAGTTCCATCGAATCGAGAAGTTGGGCTTTCATTTCGCGCTTCGAGACGGTTCCGGTAATTTCCATCATGCGATCGGCAAGAGTTGACTTGCCGTGGTCGATGTGGGCGATGATACAGAAATTACGAATTTTCTCAAGATCCATAATAGTCTTTATTATAGCATAATCAGGGGAATATGTTATAATATTTTTGATGAAAAAAATCTTAGCGGTTAGCGGCGGCGTCGATTCGATGGTGATGCTTGATATTTTTACAAAAAAATTCAAGCGAGATGAACTGGTTGTCGCAACTTTTGACCACGGAACGAGGGAGAGTTCGAGGGCAGATGCGGAGTTTGTTAAAAAAATCGCCGAGAGAGCGGGAGTTTTAACTTATCTCGGAGAGGAAAAACTCGGAGAGGGGGTTTCGGAAGAAAGAGCGCGAAAGGTGCGCTACGAATTTTTAAGAAAAGTCGCGTTTAAAGAACGGGGGGAGATTTTTACGGCGCATCATCTCGACGATTTAGTCGAAACGACGGCAATAAATTTTTTGCGCGGGACGGGTTGGCGAGGGCTGGCGGGGCTTTCGAGTTTCGGAATACGACGACCGTTAATCGACGGATTTTTAGGCGAAATTTTTGACCGAAAGAAAATTCTAGAATACGCGGCGAAGAAAAAAATTGTCTTTCGAGAAGACCCAACAAATTCGTCGGAAAATTATTTAAGAAATCGGATTCGCGAGAAAGTTCGGGCGATTGAGTTTGAAAGGAAATTAGAAATTTATCAGCTCTGGAGTGAGCAGAAAAAAATAATGCGCGAGATTGAAAAGATTTTAGAGGAGATTTTACCGGAAGAGCGAAGATTCAAGCGGGAATGGTTTTTGAACTTAGACGAAAAAGTTAGTTTAGAGATTTTGCGCGAGGGGCTTTTAAGAAGCGAAGTCGCGACGACGCGTCCGCAAATTTTAGAGTTTTTAAACGCAATTAAAACTTATCAGCCCGGAAAAAAATTTAACTTGCCGGAAGATAAATTAGTTAGAATAAATAAAGCTGATTTTCAATTATGACGATCGACGCGGGAGGAGGAAAAATCCGGCTCGCGAAAAGGATTAACAAAATTTGGGACAAAATTTTCTTTAACTGCTTTTTTGCGGATTTTATCTTCTTCGTCTTTAACGATAACTTTATAGTCGGTTATTTCGACAATTTCTTTTTTCGGAATTACTAGTTCGGGGTCAAGAAAGGCTTTCATTGCGGGGCGTTTAATAATGAGCTGGAGAACGGAGAAATCGTCGGTATTAACGGTATAGTCAAGAACTTTACCGAGCTTTGTTCCTTTTTTTGTTTCGACTTTTAAGCCGATTAAATCGAAATTTAGGTCGAGGATTTTATCGAGTTTTATGACGTCGCCACGATTAACAAAAACGTCGCCAGAATCGACAATCATACCGACATTCGCAAATTCGCGCACGTCGCGAGTTTCGAGAATTTCGCCAGCTTCTTCATCGAGGAGAGGAGTCGGGATTGTTTCGTAAGCAATGATTTTTAAGTTGTCTGGGTTGATAACGGGGCGGGCGGTTCGCGCAATCGCGCCGCCAACATGAAGACTTAAAATTGGAAAATTAATCAACCTTGAGCCGTTCATTAACATAACTTTATTATAGCATTTCTTAAAATAATATATAATAGGATTATGTTTGATGTTCAAAGTTTAGCCACGCAACTGACGAGCGAAGTAATCGAAATTCCGGTTCCAGAAAGATTCGTAGAAAAAATTTCGGTCGCGGCAGTCGGGAGTTCGGGTGCGCAAAATCCAAACGGGACAAACACACTTTCGACTGGGGCGGCAAAGGCGCATGAAATTAACGGCGAAAAAATAATTTATTATAAAACTCTAACTTGGGGAAGCATAGTCGCGGATTTTTCAGATTTTCGCGGAAAAGTTTCAGAAACGTTGAACGACGCGCGTGGTTGGGTTCGGGCAGGATTAAAATTTATTGAGGTTAAGTCAGGGCAAGATTTAAATATTATTCTTTCGGACGCAGCTTCGCTCGAAGCGACGGCGGGTTGTTCGGGAGAATTGTCATGTACGACGTGGAATAATGAAGTTATTATTAACGACGAAAGGTGGCGCGAGGGGACGGAAGCGAGTCGAGGCGCGGGAATGGTAACGCGAGATTATCAACACATGGTCGTCAATCACGAAGTTGGGCATTGGCTCGGACATTATAACCACGAAACGAGTTGCCCGAATGGCGGGTTGGCGCCGATTATGCTCCAGCAATCGACGGGACTAAGAGGGTGCGATGCGTTTAATGCGTGGCCGCTGGATTTTGAGCTTTGGACATTAAGATAATGGAGGAAAAATGAAAGGAAATAAATCTAAAAAACTTTTTAAAATTATTTTAGTCGTTTTGTTGTTTCTGGTTTTGATTGTTGGCGGGTTTTATGGAACAAAATTTATTTATCATCAAGGCGTTGAGGACGGTCGCGAAAATTTTAAAATCGAAACTGAAGAAAAATTGTCGGCTCTTAGCGCGGCAGTTTTAGAAAAAACAGAATTTTCTAAAGCCGTTTCGGAAAATTTTTCGGAAATTCCGGAAGAAGCGGGAGAAGAAGAATTTAATAATTATCTCGGAAAGTTAGAAAAACTAATTTCGGAAGCAAAAACCGAAAAAGTTCGAGAAGAAATTGAGAATTTTAAAGAAAATTTTAAAAATTTTCTCGAATTTTATAAAACAGCGGAAGATAATAATGAAATTTCAGAAAAATATAACGAAATAAAAATCCAAGCGAACGCGGTTTCGGAAAAAATTACGGAAATTTTTAACGAAAAAATTAAAGCTGCGGCGGGAGAGCTTTAAAAAATTTAGTAGTTTTTTCTTTTGAGAGCTCATAAGGAAACCCTTGGCGGAGGAGATAGGCGAGAAGTTTTTCGGGCGAGGAATATTTTTTTGCTCTTTTTTTAATTATTTTCTCGATTTCGGCTTCGGGATCACGAGAAGAAGTTTCGAGAGCTTCGGTGATTAAGGTAGCGTCGATTCCTTTTTTTCTTAGTTCTTCGCGGAGACGACGCTCGGAAATACCTTTTTTTAGGAAACGGTTTTCGACGTAAAAGTTCGCGAAAGTTTTATCGTTTAAATAATTTTTTTCGAGCAGTTTTTTGATTACGGCTTCGATATCTTCGGAGGAAAAAAGTTCAAGTTTTTTTGTATAAATTTTTAATTCTTTTGCGCGAGATTTTAGTTCAGGATTTTCTTTTAAATAAGTTTTATTTTTTTCGCGACGTTTATTTTCTTGATTTTGTTTTAATAATTTTAGGCGGAGATGGTCGCGAGTTTCCTTAACCGAGCGCGGACGAATTAAAACCCATTCAAGCGTCGAAGCGTAAAGTTTTCCAAAAATCGAAGCGTGTTTTAGTTTTTCGATTTCTTCGGGTGTTAAAACTTTTCCGATTTTTAGTTTATATTCAACAATTTGGGACAAGTCGAGCGAAAAAGCGAATTTTTCGTTAATAAAAACATTGACGCGGTTTTCGATTCGGACGGCGGGTTTTAGGGCGGTAATTTTTTTCGCTTCAATCAGTTCCATTTTTAGACTTTAGCCATTTCTTAAAAATTTTGCGCGTCAGTTTTCCGTTTTTGATTGAACTTTTACAAAATTCGTCGATAAAATTATCAAATTCGGAAAACGGAACCCATTTTACTTCAGAAACTTCTTCGTCGTTAAAATTAAAAACGTCGGGTTTTCCGGTTCGGTCGGAAAGATAACAATTTAGAAACATATTTTTCTTAAACGAGGCTTTTAGGGTCGCAAGAAATTCCAATTCGGATTCGGCTAGAGAAACGCCAATTTCTTCTTTCGTTTCGCGGAGGGCGGCGGCGAGAGGGGATTCGTTAAAGTTGATATGACCGCCAGCGGAATAGTCCCACTTTCCGGCGTTATGGTCGACAAGAGGAGAACGTTTTTGGAACAGAACTTCAAACGAATTCGTTGCTGGATTTTTTCGGTAAAATAAAATCAAAACTGTTCCGACGATCGAATCTTCTTCGCAATCGGGATTTCCGAGAGCGACAGGGCGAGGAGTTTTTCTTAACTCGCCGTTTGGAAAATAATCATTCCAAAGTTCGTTTGTTTTCATTTAATTTTCTTCAGCGGCTTTTGCTTTTTCGCGAACTTGGGCTTCGATTTCGTTCATTAGCTTCGGGTTTTCGCGGAAAAGTTTTTTCACGTTTTCGCGACCTTGACCGAGAGTCTCGCCTTTATATTTTAGAAACGCGCCAGATTTTTCGAGGATACCGAATTGAACGCCGAGGTCGAGAACGTCGCCGACTTTTGAGATTCCCTCGTTATACATAATGTCGAACTCGGCGGTTCGAAACGGCGCGGCAATTTTGTTTTTAACGATTTTTACTTTCGTTCGGTTGCCGGCGATATTGTCGCCGTCTTTAATTTGACCAATGCGACGAATATCAAGACGGACGGAAGCATAAAACTTTAGAGCGTTACCGCCGGTCGTCGTTTCGGGGTTGCCAAACATGACGCCGATTTTCATACGGATTTGGTTAATGAAAATTACGGTCGCTTTTGATTTTGAGATAATTCCGGTTAGTTTGCGCATGGCTTGGGACATGAGGCGAGCCTGGAGACCCATTTGGGCGTCACCCATATCGCCGTCAATTTCGGCCTGCGGAACGAGGGCGGCGACAGAGTCAACAACAATTAAATCGACAGCTCCGGAGCGGACGAGAGTTTCGCAGATTTCGAGCGCTTGTTCGCCATTGTCGGGTTGGGAAATTAGAAGATTCTCCGTATCAACGCCAATACGTTTAGCGTAGGCGGGGTCGAGAGCGTGCTCGGCGTCAATAAAGGCAGCAGTTCCGCCGGTTTTTTGCATTTCGGCGATTGCGTGGAGAGTCAGGGTCGTTTTTCCGGAAGATTCGGGCCCGTAGATTTCGATGATACGCCCGCGAGGATAGCCGCCGCCGAGAGCAAGATCAAGCGAAAGAGAACCGGACGGGAGGAGAGCGATGTCGATTTTTTTCGTATCGCCGAGACGCATAATTGAACCGTCGCCGAATTGTTTTGTAATTTGGGAAATTGCGAGGTTAAGCGCCTGCGCCTTTCCCTCGGCTCGTGCTTTTGCTTTTTCGTCGGTTTCGCCCATCGGTTTCTTCGTTACCATATAAATATTACCTCTTATTAATCTGAACCTATAATAACAAGAAAGTTTTGGAATTAAAAGGGGATTTTTAAAATTTTCAGCGGAAAGAACTTATGGTATAATTTTCATAATGGAAGAAAAAATCGAAGACGATTTAGAGCCTGGGCTGATTGTCGCGGAAGAGCCAGAAGAGGAAACGGAGCCGAAGTCGCGACGCGGAGTAATTACTTTCTTATTATACCTTTCGATGTTTGCGCTTGGATTGGCTGGGAGTTTGGGTTATCGGAATTATAACTACCGGAGAGAGCTGGCGGAGAAAAGTAGTTTGAAACCAGAAAAGATTTCGGATTTGGCGCTTGACTCGATTCTTGCGGAAAATATTGCGACTTTGTTTAATCCAAAAATCTCCTCGAATCTGAATTTTTATGAACAAATGGCGGAAACGGCAGACGAAGATATAAAATTTTTATATTCGGCGCTAGCTAGTTTATATGACGAGAATAATACGCGCGACGCTTTTACGGATGTTGAGAAATATGAAGAAAATTTCGAAGATAATACTTTTTATACGATTGTTCGGATTGGATTTTTAAAGGCGGAAGACGGAGATTACCATTTTGAAAATCTTTCAAAAGAGGGGTATTTTAGGGTCGAAAGTTTTTCTGATTACCAGAGCGCGGTTGAGTATTTTAATAAAAATTCAGACAAGTTTAGCGCGTTTAAATTTAACTTTCGAATTTTAGATACGGGAATTTATTTGAAAAATATCGAAAACGTCGAAACGGAGAAAGATTAATCTTCGGGCGGGAGAATTGCGAGATGGGCCTCGTCGAGCTGAGACTTGTCGACGACGGAGGGGGAGTTCATCATTAAATCGACGCCAGAACCGTTTTTCGGGAAAGCAACGACGTCGCGGATTGAGCGAGTTCCCTCAAGTTCCATGAAAATACGGTCAATGCCGTAGGCGCAGCCGGCGTGCGGCGGGGCGCCGAATTTAAAGGCGTTCAACATTCCGCCGAAACGTGCTTCGACGTATTCGTTGTTAAAGCCGAGGATATTAAAGACTTTGTACATGATTTCGGGATTATAGTTTCGGACAGCGCCAGAGCAGATTTCGATTCCGTTCATGACCATATCGTATTGGTCGGCGACAATCGAGAGTTTTTCCTCGTCGGTTTTTGCGTTTTCGAGCGCGGCGAGTCCGCCTTTTGGCATTGAGAAAGGGTTGTGACCGAAGTCGAGTTTTTTCGCTTTTTCATCCCATTCGTAAAACGGGAAGTCGATTACCCAGCAAAGCGCAACGGTATTTTCGTCGGCAAGATTAAAGTAATCCGCGAAAGCGATACGAAGCGCGCCGAGGATTTTATTAACTTTTTTACGGTCGTCGGCGCCAAAGAAAACTGCGTCGCCGTCGGTTGCGCCGGTTCTTTCTTTAACGGCTTTAATTTCTTCAGGTTTCATGAACTTCAAAATCGGAGATTTCGCTTCGCCGTCGGAATATAGAATATAAGCAAGCCCGCCAGCGCCTTCTTTTTTTGCTTTTTCGGTAAACTCGTCGATTTTTGAACGAGAGAGAGAAGCGCCGCCTTTAACGCAAAGGGCTTTTACGCAAGGAGCTTTAAAAACTTTAAACTCGGTTTTTTCAAAAACATCAGTCAGCTCAATCAACTCCATTTTATAGCGGAGATCGGGTTTGTCGACGCCGTATTTTTCCATCGCGTCTTTATAAGAAATTCGAGGGATTTTTTCGGACAAAAGTTTTTTGCCAGCAAAATTGGTTACGAGGGTTTTTAGGAGCGGTTCCATTGTTTCGCGGACAATTTCGCCATCTTCAACAAAAGACATTTCGCAGTCGAGTTGGTAAAAGTCGCCGTAGAGACGATCGGCGCGAGGGTCTTCGTCGCGGAAGCAAGGGGCGATTTGGAAATAGCGTTCGACGCCGCCGACCATGAGAAGTTGTTTGAATTGTTGCGGAGCTTGGGGGAGGGCATAGAAAGTTCCGGGGCGGAGGCGAGAGGGGACGAGAAAGTCACGCGCGCCCTCAGGGGAGGAATTGGCAAGAATCGGGGTCGTTATTTCGGTAAAGCCGCGGTCGTACATATAGTTTCTTAGGAAACGGTAAAACTCGGAGCGGCGTTTCAAGATTTTCTGCATCGACGGACGGCGGAGGTCGAGGTAACGATATTTAAGACGAAGTTCTTCGCCCGATTCGGTTCCCTCATCTTTTGTGTTGACGGGGAGCGGTTCGGATCTGTTTAAGAGTTTCAAATCTTTTACGACGACTTCGATATCACCAGTTTCGATATTTGGATTTTTTAAATCTTCTTCACGCTCGCGAACGACGCCGGTCGCTTCAATAACAAATTCGTCGCGCAGAGTTTCGGCAAGTTTAAAACTTTCTTTTGAATCGGGAGTAATAACGAGTTGGACTAAGCCGGAAAAATCTCGCAAGTCAATGAAAATTAAACCACCATGATCGCGACGCGAATTAACCCAGCCGGAGACAGTTACAGATTTTTTTAGATAGTTTTTTAGAGCGAGCGATTGAAGTTTCATGAAAAAAATTATACCACAAAATCAGAGAAGAGAAAAGATTAGCGAACGGCGACGGAAAGACGGTCAGAATCGGCTTCGAATTTATCGGTCGGAGCTTTTCCGAGAAGATAGCCGATTAGCATTTCGACAGTCAAAAGACCGACGAGTTCGTTATTCTTATTAATGACAATGAAAAAATAAGAATTCGTCCGGAGAAAGGCAGCGAAGGCTTTTTCGAGAGAATAATCCGCACGAACGTAAAAAATATTCGGGTCGAGGTATTTAAAGGCGCGGTCGGTTTCTTTGATTTTTAGGGAGTTGAGCGAGGAAGTATGAAGGATGCCGACGAGATCGCCTTTCGAATCGACAACGGGAAAATGTTTAAAACCGGAACGGTAGAGTTTGTCTAGCGTTAGCGGCCCCATAAAATCAGTTTCGCGGACGAAAGTAATCGCGGGCTTTTCGAGCATAATCTCACTAACTTTGGTTGTTTTAAACATCATCGCCGAAGCGATTTTTAGACGTTCAGAGGAATTTAGGACAGAATCTGGACAGCGCTTTAAAAGATCAAGCAGCTCTTCTTTCGACTTCGGGGCGGGAAGTTTCTTTTTCTCGACCGGCTTTTTCTCGCGGTATTTTTCGAGACGAGGGTCAAGGAATTTAGTTAGCTTCCGCAAGAATCTTTCTAGAAATGAATCGGAATTCATAGTATAATTATAACACTATGAAGAGATCTACGCTTATAATAATTATTTCCCTTGTTGTTGCGTTTATTGGAATCGGAATTTTTGTTTCAATGCGAAACTCGGAGGAAAAGGAAAAACAAAACGCGGCGATTGAGGAATATGATTTATATTCTATTATTGAGGGGGACGAAAATAATGGCGGGATTGGCGACCATATTAAAGGAACGGTTGAGGGGGTCGAGCCGGAGGTTTATATTTATGAATATGCCGATTACCAATGTCCGGGTTGCGCAACGACGAATCCCTGGATTAACGAAGTTTTAGAAAGTTTTAACGGCAAGGCAGCGATCGTCTATCGTTCATTCTTGCTTTCATATCATCAAAACGGCAGAGCGGCGGCTTCGGCAGCAGAAGCGGCGGGGCTTCAAGACTACTGGAAAGAATACGCGAACTTATTATTCGCGAACCAAAGCGAATGGGAATATCTTTCAGGCGCGGGGAGAAAAGAAAAATTTGTTGAATATTTTAAAACCGTTAGCGGAGGGGCAGGAGACGAAACGCAGTTCGTAAAAGATATGTCGAGCAGCGAAGTATCCGCGAAAGTCAGTTTTGACTGTGCGCTCGGAAAAAGGATTGCGGTTTCCGCGACGCCAGCGTTTTATATGGACGGAGAGGAGATAAAATGGGTAGACGACGAAAGCGCGGCGACAAAATCCGGATTTATTAGTTATTTTAAAAAGTTGATCGAGAAAAAGCTGGGGGAGAAAACGGAAACCGCGAGGGCGGAATAAGGTTTTTCGGAGAACTAAAAAGAACCCTTTCGGGTTCTTTTTTATTTAGATTTCGATAAATTCTTGCCACGGGGCAGGAGTTATCTTAGACTTATTACGAGTTTTTTTCGCTCGTTTTAGTCCAATACGCATTATTAACCTTCTATTTTAATTTTTATCGCTCAGACGACCGACCCACCTCGCGAAAGATCTTCCTCGCCGACTGATCTCTTGGGAAAAATGAGCGACAGGAATTATTTTAGCAAATTTAACTAATTAAAACAAGAGCCAAAACAAGCAGAGCGAGGCAAATCCGATAGGCGCCGAAGTATTTTAAGCCATTCGGTTTTTTCAAAAATCTCAAAACGAAGTAGAGCGCGAAAAGTCCAGACAAAAAGGCGACAAGATTCGAGAGCGCGAGAGTTCCGAGATTCGCGAAGAAGTAGGCGCGAGAGGAGGATTTTAGAAACATTTTTAAGCAGACGCCGGTCATAATCGGAATCGAGGCAAGGAAAGAATAATCCGCAGCATCTTCGGAATTAAGTCCGACGAGGCGACCAGCGAGGATAGAAGTTCCAGAGCGGGAAGTTCCGGGAATTAGGGCGAAGATTTGGGCGCAGCCGATTAAAAGGGCGCGAGATTTCGGGAGAGAGTCTAGGTTTTTTAGTTTCGAGAGTTTCGGGAGTTTGTCAATGAAATACATTAAAAGACCGACAACCAACATCGCGACGGAGATTGTCGCGAGGGAAGAAAAGAAAGGAAGCGACTCAATCAAATCGGAAAGAAGAAGACCGGCGATGCCGACGGGAAGAATTGTTAGAAGGATATTGATCGCGAATTTAAAATCATGTTTTTTGAAAATCTGACTTAGGATTTCGAGAATCTTTTTTCGATAAAAAATCAAAAGCGCGAGAAGCGTTCCGAGATTGATAAATTCGAGGAAGAGATGGAAATTCTCGGCGCGGGAGCCGGCGGAAAGGAGAGCTTCGACTAATTCGAGATGACCCGAAGAAGAGACGGGAATAAATTCGGTTAAACCTTGGACTAGACCAAGAACAATAGACTCAAAAATAGGCATATATATATTATATATGATTATTTTATGTTTCCAAAGAGAATTTTCTTCAGTTTTTCGAGAACGCCGTCGGCTTCTTTAATGCCGAGAAAATAGCTCGCGAGAAGATAGGCGAAGAGGCTAACAACGGAAATTAGGCAGAATTTCGGGAAAGTCGCAAAGAAAGAATTGTCGGTCGCCATGAGCGGGAAGAATTTAGTCATTGAATAGGCGACGCAGGCAGTCACGAAAGTCGCGAAAATCATGCGCGCGAGGCTTTTAAAGAAAGTTTTATCAAGCAGTTCGCGCTTTGAGCGACGATTTAAAATAAAAAGGAGGATAATAATTTCGAGAACGGCGCCGAGGCTTTGCGCCCAACCCAGACCGCTCGTTCCATAACCAAGAATATAAAAGAGAATCGAGAGGAGAATCGTCGAGCCGATTGCAAAAATAGAGACGACGAACGGGGTTTTAGTATCTTGATAGGCATAAAAACCGCGAGAAGCGATATGAAAAATTGAGCGGGCGAGAATCGCGAGAACGAGCGTTCCGAGAATTGAGGAAATTAGGGCGTCGCCGCCGTTTTTAATGAAATTGACGACATAACCGCGAGCAAAGAAAGCGACGGTCGCGACGGGAAGCGAAATCCAGATAATCATACGGAGCGCCGAGCGGAAAGTATCGCGGAATTTTTCGTCTTCTCCCTCGCCGAGTTCTTCGGTTAATTTCGGGAAGAAAGCGGTCGAGATCGCAACGCCAATTAAGTTGACGGGCATTTGATGGAGAGAGGTCGCCTGTTGGAAGCTGCGAAGCGCGCCGGCGCCCATGCGCGAGGAAAGGTTTGTCGAGACGATTGTATTGACGTAGTCGATTCCCTGGTCGAGCGAGCGGGCGGGAAGAAGTTTTAGAACGGATTTAAAGCCCTGATTTTTCCAGTTGATTTTAAAATCATAGTCGAAACCGAGACCGAACAGACCAATTAGGCTGATAATGACTTGGAGAATGGCGCCAAAAACGACGCCGAGAGCGACGCCCATAATTCCGCCCTCAAAAATTTGAAGTCCAAAGAGATTAATCCCGCCAGTAAAGACGGTAATGCCGACGAGAATACCGACGTTATAAACCGCAGGCGCGAGGGCGTAAAAAACGAAACGACCGACGGCTTGCTGGATTGAGGCAAGGACGGTTGAAATTGAAAAAAGAAAAGGATTAATTGCAATAACGCGCATCATATTAATCGCGAGAATCGTTCCGGATTCATCGAGGCCGGGTCCGACGACATAGCGGACGAGCGGTTCGGCAAAAATCATAATCAGAACGCTCGCAATCAGAGTTACGACGGCAAGAAAGTTAAGCAGAGAGGCGGAAAGCTCCCACGCGGATTTTTTGTTCCCTTTTACTAATCTTTCGTTAAAAACGGGAATGAAAGAAACGGCAAGCGCGCCGGAAGTTAGGATAAAGAACATAAAGTCGGGAATTGTAAAGGCGGCGGTATAGGCGTCAATTCCAGTTGGATAGGTATCGAGATAATAGCCGTTTAAAAGACGGTCGCGGAAAATTCCGAGAAGCGCAGAAACGAGAGTTGAGCAGGCAAGAAGAATCGCAGCGGATTTAATCGAGAGTTTTTTGTTCGCAAGCGCAACAACGGATTTAAATTTAAAACGACTCATACTAAAAATTATAGCACGGTTTAGTAGAGCTTAGCGGAAGTTGGGAGTTTCGAGTCTTTTAATAAATCGACTAAATCTTTTTCTTCGAGCGTTTCTTTTTCGAGGAGAGCCGCGGCGAGTTTGTCGAGGACGGGTTTGTTGGCTTTCAAAACTTCTTCGGCGCGAGTCGCAGCTTCGTTCGCGAGAGTTTTTATTTCGGCGTCGATTAGTTCGGCGGTTTTCTCGGAATATGGCTTACCGGTTTGGATTGTATAGTAGCCAGTTTCGCCCTCTGGGAAAACGAGATTACGGGTTTTCCCGCCCATTCCCTCCTCGACGATCATTTCTTTCGCGAGCGAGGCGACGTTGCGCAAATCGGAGGACGCGCCGGTCGTGATTGCTTCGGCGCCAAAAATTAGTTTTTCGGCAATACGTCCGCCCATAGCGCGGGCGAGAATGTCTTTTAATTCATAAATGTTTTTATAGCTACGATCTTCGGGCGGGAGGAACCAAGTTACGCCACCGGTTCGACCGCGAGGGATAATCGTTACTTTATGAACTGGGTCAGAATCGGGGAGAACATGACCAACGATTGCGTGTCCGGCTTCATGGTAGGCGGTAATTTTACGTTCTTTTTCGTTCATAACTTTTGACTTTCGTTCAGGACCAATCGCGACGCGTTCAAACGCTTCGGTTAAATCGGCGTTCGTGATTTCTTTATGACCCTCGCGAGCGGCGGTAATGGCGGCTTCGTTCGCAATGTTCGCGAGATCGGCACCAGCGGAGCCGGCGGTTTTCGCGGCAAGAGAATCTAGGTCGAGGTCTTTCGAAACCGGTTTATCTTTAAAATGGACTTTTAATATTTCGAGACGGTCTTTTCGCTCGGGAAGAGTAACGTTGACATGGCGATCGAAACGACCCGGACGGAGGAGAGCTTTGTCGAGCATGTCAACGCGATTCGTCGCGGCAATAACAATAACGCCAGATTCGTTATCGAAACCGTCCATTTCGACAAGAATTTGGTTTAAGGTTTGTTCATCTTCGCGACCAGCACCGCCACGGGCGTCGCGTTTATGGGCGACGGCGTCAATTTCGTCGATAAAGATAATCGAGGGAGCGTTTTTCTTTGCTTTTTGGAATAAGTCGCGAACACGAGACGCGCCGACGCCAACAAACATTTCAGCAAATTCGGAGCCAGAAATCGAGAAAAACGGAACGTTCGCTTCGCCAGCAACAGCGCGCGCCATTAGAGTCTTCCCCGTTCCCGGATCGCCGGCGAGAAGAACGCCGCGGGGGATTTTTGCGCCGAGAGTTCCGTATTTTTTAGGGTGTTTTAGAAAATCGACAATTTCTTCGAGATCTTGTTTCGCGGATTCGTTTCCAGCAACGTCTTTAAACGTCACTTTTTTCTTATCTGGACCGTAGAGACGGGCTTTTGCTTTGCCAAAACCAAGATTCTGGGAGTTCATAGACTGAGCCTGACGCATCATATAGGAAAAGAAAAGAATCAAAGCGAGAATCGGGAGGACGACGAGCGCGACGTCGAGAACGGTTCCCCAAACGTCAGTCGCTTCGACATATTCAATTACGGGGAAAGATTCCTGGCACTTCGCTTTTTCGTCGGCGTTAGAAATTTCGTCGCAATAATTTTTTAGACCTTGGTCGTAGAGCGTTCCGGAATTGTCCTTTCGAGAAACGAGCGTCGGGTAATCTTTTCCAACTTCGGTTATTTCCAAATTATTTCCGGAGACGGTTACTTTAGCGATTCCGCCGTTCGGGTCGTTCATTCGGGATATTAAGTCGGAAAGGGCAATTTTTTCGGTCGAATAATTTGAGCCGGAAAGAGTCGTAAGGAGGATTGAACAGAATAAAATCATTAAACAGAAAAAGATAAAACTACGAATCGCATTCGAAAAGCTCGCAGGCTTCTTTTGGTTTTTGTTTGTTTTGTTTACGATATTTTTTTCTGGCACAACATAGACTCCTTTTACTATAATATATAGTAACATATTTTAGTTAGGAATTAAAATATAGCGGAACTCTTTTCGGGAGAGATTTTTTTCGTTTTAACTTTTTAAATTCAATATATAAAATTAAAATGACGAGCGGGAGATAAAGCAGGAAAACGCGCGGGTCGTTCGCGGGGAGGGTCAGGAGAAAAACTTTTTGAGAGCCGAAAAAACGGATAACGAGGAGATGGTAATCTAAGATGATTGTTGTGATTTTTACAACAATCCAATGGAGCGGAAAGAAGAAACCAGAAATCCCAGTCAAAAACGTAAAGCCCATCGCGAACGGAATCGTCGGGAGGATTAGGAGGTTTGCGAAAATCGAAATCAAAGAGAGACTGCCGAAATAATAAAGCAAAATCGGCGCGGTCATTAGAGTCGCGGAGAGAGTCGCAAGCAGGACGGTCGATAAAAGATTCGGAGTTTTTTCTCCGTAGAAAAATTTAGTTAGGAGCGGGGCGAGAATCAAAATACCAGAGAAACTGCCGAAAGACAAAAGCCAACCGAGGTTAGTCAAGTTTATCGGGTCGAGCAGGAGCGTCAGACCAATTGAAATTAAGATAATCCGAACAGGCTCGAACTTGCGCCCGACGTACCAAGCGGAAAGAGAGAGGAGCGAGACAATTGCGGCGCGGGTAATCGAGGCGGTCCAGCCGACAAGCTCGGCAAAAACGAGAATCAGGAGAACCGCGAAAAAAAATCCAGCAAAGCGCGAAATCTTTCCGAAAATTTTGCGCATAAAATCGACGATGATTGAGAGGTGGGTTCCGGAAGCAACGACGATATGGGTCAAGCCGACGATTGAGAGAATTTCGACCAGCTCCTCGGAGAGACCATTGCGGAGACCGAGGAGATAAGCAAGGCCAAGACTAGATTCGTCAGAGTCGAGAGAGGATTTGATTTCGTTCGCGAAAGCGTCGCGCGTTTCAAGGAGAGGGTTCGCGGACGGACGAGAGATTTTTAGAAGTTCGGGGCGAAAAAGCGAGGCAGAATAAGTCCCGAAGCCGGCGGAGAGTTCCCCTCTTAGAGTTAAAAAATCACCGCGTTTGACGACGGAGGGGCTAGGGACGGAAACTTGGACATAAACGGAAGCGTTTAGAGGGGCGGCGTCGGGAGAGTTCGCAAAACTCAAGTTGGACAATTTTAAGACGGTCGTCGAGCCAGAAAGAGACGGATCGGCGGAGACTTCGCCGGTTAGTTCGAGAGTTTTTCCGATTAGACTTTCGACCACAGATTCGTTTTTTAGTTCGGAGGCAACACGGAAGTTTGCCAAAATTCCGCCGGCAAGAAAAATTAAAATTAAAAAGAGGCGGGCTGGCTTTAAGAAACTATAAATCATTAGAATTGAGACAAAAACCAACCAGAGGACGGAAGAAAAGAAGTTGATTTTTAGGGCGAGCGAAAGAATCGTACCGAAAATAATTCCGAGGATAAGAGAGAGAAAAAGCGAGGAAGAGTGGACTTTTTCGAGGAGAAAGTTCATCGGGCTTATGCGCCGACGCGGTCTTTGGAGTTTTTGCGGGGGGCGTTATGCTCAATATATTCAATAATTTTTCCGCCGACGTTCTTTCCGGTTACCTTTTCGATCCCGAACCCAGGAGAAGCGTTGACTTCGAGGACGAGCGGGCCGCGATTTGAGCGCATTAAATCGACACCACAAACGTGGAGGTTCATTGCTTTTGCGGCTTTTAGAGCGACTTTCTTTTCTTCGTCGGTCAATTTAATCGGAGTTCCGGCGCCGCCTTGATGGAGATTGGAGCGGAAATCATCGTCGAGAGAGGCGCGTTGCATCGAGGCGACAACACGACTACCGACGACAAAAGCACGAATATCGGTTCCGGCGGATTCTTTAATGTATTCCTGGAGGAGAATGTTCGTTCCGTCTTCGTTATAGAGATAGAAAGCCTGAAGCGCGGATTTCGCGGCTTTTTTCGTGTCGGCGAGAATAACGCCGTTACCGTGGGTTCCGGTCGCGAGTTTAATAATAACGGGGAGACCGATTTGTTCAATCAAATCGTCAATATCGGCGGTATTGCGGGAAACGAGAGTTTTCGGGGTATCGACGCCGTATTTAGTTAGAATCTGGGCGGCGCGCAGTTTGTCGCGGGCGCGAGTAATCGAAACCGAGTTCGCAGAAGTCCAGACGCCCTGCATCTCGAACTGACGAACAATCGCGCAACCGTAACGAGTCATATTATTAGAGATTCGGGGGAGAATCGCATCAAAGCCTTCGAGCTTTTTCCCCTTATAATAAACGTCTGGGTTTTTCTTGTCGAGAGCCATATAACAGTTTTTGTATTTAATGACTTTAACTTTATGACCACGCTTTTCAGCCTCCTCGACGAGACGTTTCGTAGAGTAGTTAGCGTTACCGTTTGAGAGAATGGCTAAGTTCATAATTTTCTCCTTTAGCCCCCATAAGGCTATTTTATATATTTTTGATGAAATTTAAAGGGGTTTTCTTTTAATTCTTTGTTCAGAGTCGGGGTTTTCGGGTTTTGTTCCTTTTCGACAACACGTTTTGAGACGTCAACGAGGAATTTGTTTTTTAGAGTTCGCCGACCGATTAAGATCGGGAAGTAGTTTTTACTGCGGTCGGCGAGAGTGAACATCGCTTTTATTTTTCGACCACCGAGTTTAACGCTAAGTTCGGTTCGGTAACGGATTTCTTCGTCGCCGTTAGAACTGCGAACAATAAGGACGCGGAAATTTTTGCGTTCGAGTTTTTCGCCAGTATAGAATTTCGAATCTTTACCGAACAGGGAGAAACTTAAAACTCCATCTTCGCTAACGTTGATATTCGACGCCCAAATCGCCGACGAATCAGCGCCGGTATCGATTTTGGCGGGAATGTTCAAAAAATTTTCTACGGAAACTAGTTCCGTCGAACCGATAATGTCTAGGTTCTTTCTCTTAGAAAAGTTTTTAAACATACTCCTTAATTATATCACTGATTAGGTAAAAAGTCAATGTTTATTTATCTTTTTCGGCGCGGTATAATTTCTTAAAATTAAGGAGGAAAAAGGGATAAAATGGACTTTCTAAAGCAGGCTTTAGCAGACGCAGGGTATCTAGGCGGAGGAAGAACGCTCGATGATGCGCTGGTTACGAACGCAGGAATTATTCGAGATAGACGCGGGAAGCCGATTTTGAAGCTGGAGAAAGCCGCCAACGGGGTTGATATTGCGATCGTTGACTATTATTCAAACAGGGTAATTGACTATTATTATCTTTAAGTTAGTTCCAGAAACCGCGTTTTTTATTTTTTGGATTTTTAAACTCTTCAAGCAATTCTTTTTGCTTTCGGGAGAGGTTTTTCGGGGTTTCGACAATAATCGTAACGATATGAGGCCCGCGGTCGCCGTCGATGCGCATAGGGACGCCATGACCAGAGAGTTTAAACGGAGTTCCGGATTGAGTTCCGGCGGGGACTTTCATTTTTATAGTTCCGTCAACGGTTTCGACGTCGATTTCGGTTCCGAGGGCAGCATCAACCATAGAGACGACTTCTTCGGAGAGGATAATATTTCCCTCGCGGGTTAGGGATTTATGGGGCTTTACGCGAACGCGAATATAGAGGTCGCCACGAACGCCGCCAGAAGGAGCTTCGCCGCCTTTACCAGCGAGACGGATCGCCATGCCGTCGTCGATGCCGGCGGGGATTTTTATCTTAATTTCTTTTCCAGAGGAGGGGTCGGAAACTTTTTTTGAGGTTCCGAAAATTGCTTCTTCAAAGGTGATTGTGGTTTGGACTTCATAATCTTGACCACGAGAGGGGCGACGCGAGCGACCGCCGCCGAAACCGAAGATGTTGCCGAGAATGTCGTCGAGTCCGCCGCCGCCAAAGTCGAAATTAAAGCTGGTTCCGTTAAAATCGAAATTGCCGTTTCCGAAAGGATTACCGCCAGAAAAGCCGGAATTGTTGCCGACGCCAGCGTGACCGAACTGGTCATAGCGGGAGCGTTTTTGTTTATCGCTTAAAACTTCGTATGCCTCGGAGACTTCCTTAAACTTTTCTTCAGCTTCTTTATTGCCAGGGTTTTTGTCGGGGTGGTATTTGATTGCTAACTTTCGGTAAGCCTTTTTAATCTCGTCATCAGAAGCGTTTTTGTTGACGCCTAAAATTTCATAATAATCGCGTTTTGACATAATAACATTATATAAAATTAGCACTCGAAAATCAAGACTGCTAGAATGTGATATAATATATATATATGATAGTTAAAACTGAAAAAGAACTGATTGAACTCGGGAAGAAGTTGGGCGAAGAAATTCTTAGGGGCGGGAAGTTTCCGGTCGTAATGGAGTTGATTGGGGACGTCGGGGCAGGAAAAACGACGTTGACGCGAGGGATTGCGGAGGGGCTAGGCGTCGAGGAGGCGGTTAGTTCCCCGTCGTTTATGATTTCGAAAAGATATTTAATTCCCGCTTCAAGAGAGTTTAAGGGCGGGGAGCTAGTTCATTATGATTTTTATAGGTTAGACGAGCCAGGGCTGATGATGAACGAGTTAGAAGAGGCACTTAGCGAAAAAAATACGGTTGTTGTGGTTGAATGGGGGGAGAGCGTTCGAGGGGTTTTGCCGGAAACGACGAGAAGAATTAGAATAAATTATTTAAACGACGGAGGAAGAGAGGTTAAATTATGAAAATGTATTTAGATACAGCGAATTTTGAGGCGGTTTTAAGGCTCGACGAAAAAGAATATCGGTTTGACGAGGGGAAAGAAATGGCGGAAAAACTGCTCGGATTTATTCATGAAAAATTGAAAGAGAACGGGAAAGATTTTAAAGACCTTTCCGAGATTACGTTTTTTTCGGGACCGGGAAGTTTTACGGGACTGAGAATCGGGGCGGCGATTGTTAATACGCTTGCCGACCAACTTCAGATTCCGCTTTATAACCATAAAGGCGAAAAAGTTAAGGTTATTATTCCGGATTATGGGCGGGCGGCAAATATTTCCAAGCCAAAAAAATAAAGTTTATGCTATAATTAAAGTATGAACGAAAAGCCGAGTTTTTTAGATTTTAATAAAGATAGGCGGATTGTGCCGCCGATGGAAAATAAAGTCGGAGGGACGTACGCGGAAACTCGGGCGGAAATTGAAGCGAGAAAGCGTGCCGAGGAGGAAGCGAGGAGACAGCTCCAGTACCAAGAAGAAATGGCGCGACAGGCAGAACTCGCGGCACAACAGGCACGAATGAACCAGCCGAAGAAAAATACGGGACTAGTCGCGGTTGCGGTTTTGATGGGGGTTTTGGCGTTAGTTGGGCTAGGGGTTTCGGGATATTTGTTTTTGAATAAAACTGAACAAGATAAAAAATTAGCAACGCAAGAGAGCGAGCTAAGCGCCGCGCAACAAAAAGTCGCGGAGCTAGAAGAAGAGATTGAGAATAATTCCGGAAAAGGGTTTATTTATCTTGAGGAGTTTGGGATAAAAATTAAAGTTAAAGATACGTTAGAAAAGATTTCCTATGTTTATGATGATAACTTTAATTATCGACCGACGATTTGTTTTAACGCGGTTAGCGCGGGGACGGTCACGTCGCCGGGGTTTGCGAACGTAAGATTGAATCCGGGAGGAATGGGATGTTTGATGAGGGTTGCGATTGAGGAGGGAGATAATGACGCGGAAAACGGAAAGAGTTTTGGGGAGAAAGTTTTAAGTGTTGGAAAATATAATTATTTCTACGTTGCGCCGCAAGCAGTTTTCGCGACAGACGAAGCGGAAAAAGGTTTAGAAGTCGCGGCGGTTCAAGCGTTGAAGTTGATGTTGACCGATAAAAACGGCGTTAGTGAATATTAAGAATTTGTGATATAATTTATTATACGAAGTTAATTTAATTTTTATATTTTTTGATAAAAGCGTTCTCGTCAGGAAAACGAGAACAAAAGAAAAATAGGAAAGAAGAAAAAATGAATATAGTTTTTATAGTAGTCGCCGCGGTGGCTGGGTTAGCAGTGGGCGGCGGGGCAGTTGTTGCTTATAACAAAAAGAACGAAAACGGCGGGAAAGACCGAGCCGAAGATTTAGTTCGCAAGGCGAAGCGCGAAGCAAGCGACATCGTTTTAGAGGCGAAAAAAGAAGCGACGAGGGTCGCGGAAAAGGCGCAATCGGAAGAAAACGAGCGCAGAAAAGAATGGAAAAGAACAGAAAACAGACTCGCCGAACGAGAAACAACGCTCGACCGAAAGTTAGACCAGATCGAGAAAAAGACCGAAAGAATCTCGAAGCAGGAGAAAGAGCTCGAGGAGCTTAAGGGCGAAGTTCGCGAAATTCGCGTTAAACAACATGAAAAGCTGGAGAAAATCGCTGGACTCTCGAAACAAGAAGCGCGCGAGAAGTTGATGATGATGACCGAGAACGACATTAAACAAGATTTAGTCGGGTTAGTTGCGAAAGAACAAAAAGAAATTAAACACGATATTGACGAGACGGCGCAGGCGATATTATTGACGGCGATGGAGAGAATGTCGAGCGAAGTTACGGCAGACAGGACGATTACGGCGTTGAAGTTGCCGGACGACGAAATGAAAGGAAGGATTATTGGAAAAGAGGGGCGCAACATTCAGGCATTACAGAGGGCAACGGGGGTTGATATTATGGTTGACGATACGCCAGGAATGGTTGTTCTGTCGAGCTTTGACCCGATTAGGCGACAAGTTGCGAGATATGCGCTTGAGCGATTGATGAAAGACGGGAGAATAAATCCGGCGTCGATCGAGGAAGCGGTTATGAAAGCCGAGAAAGAAATTGAAAAGGAAGTCGTTAGAGCCGGCGAAGACGCGGCGAGGGAAGTTGGAGTCGTTGGGATTCCGCGCGAAATTTTACATCTGCTCGGAGAATTGAAGTTTAGGACGAGCTATGGGCAGAATGTACTTTTACATAGTATTGAGATGGCACATATTGCCGGAATGATTGCGGAAGAAATTGGGGCGGATAAGCGAATAACGAAGACAGCAACCTTGCTTCATGATATTGGAAAAGCAGTTACGCACAAAATCGAGGGGAAACATGCGGAAATTGGGGCGGAGCTAGCGAAGAAATACGGAATGAACGACGCAGTTGTCCACGCGATTGCGGCGCATCACGATGATATTGAACCGACGACGCCGGAAGCAGTAATTGTTAAAATTTGCGACGCGATTTCGGCGGCGCGTCCGGGGGCGAGAAATATCTCGGCGGAGAACTTTGCGGAAAGAATGCGCGATCTCGAAAATATCGCAACGAGCTTTAACGGAATTGATAAGGCATATGCGATTTCGGCGGGACGAGAAATTCGCGTGATTGTTGAGCCAAAACAAATTGATGATTTGACGGCGCTAAAACTCGCGCGAGATATTGCGAACAAAATTGAAGCAACGATGAGCTATCCTGGCGTAATTAAAGTCAACGTAATTCGCGAAACGCGAGCGATTGAATACGCGAAATAAATTTTAGTTCTTGTTTTTAGATTTTAGAAGAGAAATAATTTCTTCTTGTTTCCAATAAATTAAGCCGAGAATAACTAGACCGAGGACGGAAGAAAGAATAACCGCGAGGTAGTTCCCTTCGCTAAAGCCCATGCCGAAATAGTTGTTCGCGACGACGGCAGGAAGACGACCGAGGAAAAAAATCACGACGAGGGTTTTTATTGGGACTTTTGTTAAACCGCCAACATAGCAAATCGTATCGTCGGGAAGTCCGGGGATTAAGAACAGCATAAACAAGATGAAAGTTGCGTGGCGACCAAGAACAAAATCGAATTTTTCGACAGCTTCTTTTTTGACGATTTTTTCGACGAGAGAACGACCGAAACGTTTAGAGATATAAAAAACAATCCACGCACCGAGCGTCGCGCCAATACTGGTCCAAACAACTCCCCACCAACCAAAGAGGAAGCCGCCAATCGGGGAAATTACGCCGCCAGGAATCGGAGCGAGGACGGTTTGGAGGATTTGGAGGAGGATATAGGCGAGAGGTCCAAAAACTCCGGCGTCTTTAACGCTTTTAATTAGAGCGTCGCGGTTCGTCATTAAGCTCGTTAGGGGCCCGAGGTTTTTTATGTCCCAAAAAATATAAACGCTGAGCGCAATAATTAAGAGGATTATAAGCGCGACGCTAAATTTTGTTTTTTTCGAGAGATTTTTCTTTAGGATTGACATTCTTAATTACAGTATAACAGATTTTAAGGAAAGTTTTTAAACTTTTGGTTTTTAGAGGAATATGGTAAAATAAAGAGTGGAAGGGTGGCCGAGTGGTTTAAGGCACCGGTCTTGAAAACCGGCAGGTTAACGCCTCGCAAGTTCGAATCTTGTCCCTTCCGCCAAATAACTAAAAATATTTTGATGAAAACGAAAAAAGGTTTTACGGTTTTAGAAATTATAATTGTCGCGGCGTTTGCTTCGCTGGCGTTGGTATTGTTTTTTGTTCAAAAGTCGAACGTTGACGCGATGAACCGAGACGAGAAAAGAAAAACCGCGATTAACGCAATGTACTATGCGCTCGAGGAAGGGTTTTATCCGGAACACGGTTATTATCCGGAAGAAATTTCCGAAAAAGTTTTGACTGTGATTGACCCAGCGTTGTTTACTGACCCGCTTGGATATTATTTTGGAACAGATTTTAGTTCGTATTCTTATGAACCGTTGTCTTGTAAGGACGGAAAATGCAAAGAATATACGCTAAGAGCGGAACTTGAAAAAGAAGACACTTACGTTAAGAAAAATAGAAACTAGATTCTAGGAATTGCGGTCTTTTGAGAGATGAATTAGGTGGGCAATCATTTCGACTTCGTCGGTCGGGGTATCGACGAACGGGAAAGTATAGGTCGTTTCGTCGCCGACGGTCGACATACGAATAGTTCCGATTTTAAAAAGATAGTCGAAGATTCCGGATTGTTTAAAGGAGACGTCTTCGATTCGATAAAGTTCGATTACGTTTGAGGAACGAGCGAAGAGTCCGGTCATGGTGTTTTGGAAAATGCGTTTGTTGGTTACGAAAAGGGAGTTACCGTTATAGATTTTCATACCAACAACACCCGCGACGACGAGAGCAAGGCTTAAAGAAATAATTAACATGAAAAAGTAGGGCATCGCAGAGTTGGGGATCCCGCCGAGAGAACTCGCGGAGAGGGAGGAGGAAATTATAGTCGCGAAGAGAATGATCCCGAGGAGCGCAATAGCAACGCCGCCCCAAATTAGAACAAGACCGAGTTTTGAGCGAGTCAAAGCAAGTTCGACATATTCGCCCTCTTCGAGAGGCAAGAAAGGAAATTCTTGCTTTGAACGAGCATGGCGAATGCGCGCGAGAGAAGTTTTCATAATTTAGCCCTCCTTATTTTTATGCGGCATTAGTATGAACGGCGGTTACATCGTCGAGCTCGTCGATTGCGTCGAGAAGTTTTTCGAGCTTTTCTTCCGTTTCGCCCTCGACGGGGACAGTCGAAGTCGGGAGATATTTTAGCTCGGCAGATTCGACGTTGATTCCCTGTTCGGCAAGTTTCTCGCGAACTTTCATTAAATCAGAAGAAGAGGTAATAATTTCGAGACCGTCTTCGACTTCTTCAGCGTCTTCGGCGCCGGCGTCGAGAGCGAGGAGGAGGTTATCTTCGGATTTATCGGGAGTAAAGATAACGCCTTTACGGGAGAATTGGAACATGACCGAGCCAGGGTCAGCCATGCGACCGCCGTTTTTGTCGAGCGTATGACGAACTTCGGGCATCGTTCGGTTTTTATTGTCGGTTGCGACTTCAATAATGATTCCGGTTCCGCCAGGACCGTAGGCTTCGTAAGTTTCTTCGATTAATGCGGCGGCGGATTTATCGGCGACGCGAGCGATTGCGCGTTCGATGTTTGCTTTTGGCATATTCGCGAGGCGCGCTTTTTCAAGTACCATCGCGAGGCTTGGGTTCATATTCGGGTCGGTACCGGCGCGAGCGGCGATGGCAATTTGATTGCCGATTTTGGTAAAGAGGGCGCCGCGTTTCGCGTCAACGACGGCTTTTTGACGTTTAGTCGTTGCCCATTTTGAGTGTCCAGACATATTAGGATAATTATATCATAAATTCAGTAAAATTCTAGTAGTTATTGGCTTTGATTTCGAAGTAGGAGCGGGGGTGGGCGCAGACTGGGCAGAGTTCTGGCGCTTCTTCGCCGACGAAAATGTGACCACAGTTACGGCATTTCCAGACGGTTACCTTATCCGACTTGAAGACGACATCGTTTTCGATATTGTCGCGGAGTTTAAGGAAGCGAGCTTCATGTTCTTTTTCGACATTGGCGACGCCTTCAAATTTCTGCGCGATTTCTTCATAACCCTCTTCGCGAGCTTCTTCGGCGAATTTTTTGTACATATCTGTCCATTCGGCATTTTCGCCAGCCGCAGCAGCAGTTAAGTTTTCTTTAGTCGAGCCAACTTTTCCGTCATGGAGATATTTATACCACATTTTAGCGTGTTCTTTTTCGTTTCCGGCGGTTTCGAGAAAAATTTCAGAAATTTGTTCATAGCCGTCTTTTTTCGCTTGGGAAGCGAAATATTGGTATTTGGTATGAGCCTGGGACTCGCCAGCGAAAGCATATTCGAGATTTTTCCAGGTTTTACTGTTCTTTTTTAATTCCATAAAAACTCCTTTTTAATAGTATAACAAAAATTCAGAACAGGAAAAAGCCCCGCAGAGTTTTATGGTATAATTCTAGATAGAATGAGCATTCAGAGAAGTTTTAAGGAGGAGGGGGCGGCTTTACCGAAAAAGGAGAGGTTGGTTGACTCGAAATTAAACGAGGCGGACGCGGAGGAGTCCGAGATTGAGGTTTCGCTGCGACCGGTTGATTTTAAGTCATATATCGGACAGGAGCGGCTAAAGTCGAATTTAAAACTTGCGATTGACGCAGTTAAGAAACGAAATGACGGGACGGCGCTTGACCATGTGCTTTTGTATGGCCCGCCAGGATTGGGAAAAACGACGATGGCGAACGTGATTGCGCACGAAATGAACGCGAATTTACGCGTAACTTCGGGGCCGGCGATTGAGCGGGCGGGGGATTTGGCGTCGATTTTAACGAATCTCCAGCCGGGAGATGTACTCTTTATTGACGAAATTCATCGTTTGAGACGGACGGTCGAGGAAATTCTTTATTCGGCGATGGAGGATTATAAGCTAGATATTGTGATTGGGAAGGGTCCGGCAGCGAGATCAGTTCGACTCGATTTGCCGAAATTTACGGTAATTGGGGCGACGACGCGAACGGGAGCGTTAGCCGGCCCACTTCGAGACAGGTTCGGGATTATCCACCGTTTAGAATATTACCGCGAAAAAGAAATTGAACAAATTATCGCGCGGACGGCAGGGATTTTAAAAACGGAAATTTCGCCAGAAGCGACAGCACTGCTTTCGACGCGTTCGCGATTAACGCCGAGGATTGCGAATAGGTTGTTTAAGCGGGTTCGGGATTATGCGGACGTAAACGGGGATGGAATTATTGATAAAAAAACCGCGGAGGACGCGCTTTTGATGATGGAGGTTGATGAGTTAGGGCTGGATCCGGCGGACAGGAACATGTTGGAGTTGATGTTAGATAATTATGGGGATAGACCGGTTGGACTGGCGACAATTGCGGCGCTAACGGGAGATGAGCCGTCGACGATTGAGGATTATTATGAACCATATTTATTACAGCTTGGAATGTTGGAGCGGACGCCGAGGGGGAGGTTAGTAACTCTAAAAGCGAAAGAACATTTAGAAAAAGTCCGGAAAAAGTCATAGTGGTTATGGTATAATAGGAGAAAAGGAGGTTAATGGACGAAACATTAGATACAGAGTGGGTTGATTCGGAGACCGAGACGGAGGAGGGGTTGGTTGTTGAGGAAACCGAAGCAGTCGTTGAAGAAGAAAATAATACGAGTCTAGCTTCGGGGAACGTCGGGACGATAGTTGGGGTTGGGTTGATTTTAGCGGGAGTTGTCGTCGGAGTTTTGGCGTTGATTCAAATGAAAAAAGCGAAGAAAGAAAGTTCGTTTTTAAGTGGGGCGCCGATGGAAATGAATACGCCGCCAGTTCAACAACCGCCGATTCAGCCGCCGTTCAATCAACAATAGAGAATAAAAAAATAACCCCCTTTCGGGGGCTATTTTTATGGTTTTTTATTTAACTACTTCTCCTTCGACAGCGTCATCGTCGTCTTTTTTCTCGGAAGAATCAGAAGAGGCGGAGGCGTCGGAAGAAGTTTGTTGATAGAGTTTTGCGCCGATTGGCATAATACGATTGTCGAGATCTTTCGTCGCAGCTTCGAGCTTTTCTTTGTCGGCGGTTTCGTCTTTTAAGACTTCTTTCGCAGCGTCGCAGGCTTTTTTAATCGTTTCTTTATCTTCGTCGGAGATTTTGTCTTTATATTCGTCCGGCATTTTTTCGAACTGATAGACTTTGTTTTCGAGAACATTACGAGCATCGACGGCTTCGCGACGTTTTTTGTCTTCGTCGGCGTGGAGCTCGGCTTCTTTTTGAGCCTTTTCAATATCTTCCTTAGACATATTTCCGGAGTTTTGGATTGTAATGGACTGCTCTTTCCCCGTTCCCTTGTCTTTCGCGGTAACGTTCAAAATCCCGTTCGCGTCGAGGTTGAAAGTAACTTCGATTTGAGGAATACCGCGCGGGGCGGGGGCGATTCCGTCGAGGATAAAGCGACCGAGAGATTTGTTGTCGTTCGCCATTTCGCGTTCGCCTTGGAGAACGTGAATTTCGACCTGGGGCTGATTATCGGCGGCAGTCGAGAAAACTTGGGACTTTGAGGTTGGGATGGTCGTGTTGCGATCAATTAACTTTGTGCAAACGCCGCCCATGGTTTCGATTCCGAGAGAAAGCGGAGTAACGTCGAGAAGGAGAACGTCTTTAACGTCGCCCTGAAGAACGCCGCCCTCAATCGCCGCGCCGACCGCAACGACTTCGTCCGGATTGACGCCCTGCATCGGGTCTTTGCCGAAAATCTTTTTAACTTTTTCGACGACCGCCGGCATACGAGTCATACCGCCGACCATGACGACTTCGTTAATATCTTTTTCGGAAAGTTTTGCGTCTTTTAGGGCCTTTCTAACTGGTTCTTCGAGACGATCGAGGAGAGGCGCAACAAGTTCTTCGAGTTTCGCGCGAGTTAGGGTATGTTCAAAATGTTTCGGACCGTCAGCGTCAGCGGTTAAGAACGGGAGGTTAATGTCGGTCGAAGTCGCGGAGGAGAGTTCCTTTTTCGCTTTTTCGGCTTCGTCTTTGATGCGTTGCATCGCCGCCGCGTCGCCTTTAATATCGACGCCGGATTCTTTTTTGAACTCGTCGCAGAGATAATTGACAATAATATTATCGAAATCTTCCCCGCCGAGATGGGTATCGCCGTTAGTCGCTTTTACTTCGAAAACGCCGTCGCCAAGTTCGAGAATCGAAACGTCAAACGTTCCACCGCCGAGGTCGAAAACGGCAATTTTTTCATCATCTTTTTTATTAAGCCCGTAAGCAAGCGCCGCGGCAGTCGGTTCCGGAATAATTCGTTTTACTTCGAGACCGGCAATTTTTCCGGCGTCTTTAGTTGCTTGGCGCTGGGAATCGTCGAAATAAGCTGGGACGGTAATAATTGCTTCCGTTACCTTTTCGCCAAGAAACGCCTCGGCGTCGGCTTTGATTTTTGAGAGAACCATCGCGGAGATTTGTTCTGGGGTATATTTTTTCTCGTCCATTTCGACCGCAACGCCAGAACCTTTTTCGACGATTTTATAGGGCATGATATCGAGGTCTTTTTGAACTTCTTTATCGGAGAATTTGCGCCCGATTAAGCGTTTAATACCATAAATCGTGTTTTTTGGGTTCGTTACGCGCTGACGCTGGGCAACTTTCCCGACGAGTCGGTCGCCTTTTTTTGTTACCGCAACGACCGAAGGGGTAGTTCGGTCGCCCTCGCTGTTAGTGATAACTTCTGGTTTTCCGGCAACCATATAGGCAAACGCCGAGTTAGTTGTTCCGAGGTCAATTCCAATGATTTTTGACATATTTTCTCCTTTCGTTAGCAGTCTTATTATGTGAGTGCTAGTTTCTACTATTATGGTAGCAAACTAGCACTCGTTTGTCAACAGTGCTAAGTCAAAATCTGGTAGTGTTTTATTTTAGAAAGTTTTATGTTATAATATATATTATAGCAATTGACCGAGAAATTTCTCCGACAAGCAAGACAAACATCGCGGATTTGATTCATATTATTCACGGACGTCCGGTAGTGTTTGATTTTGATTTAGCAAAACTTTATCGGATTGAGGCGGAGACTTTAAACAAGTTAGCGACCCGGAATAGGGAGCGGTTTCCGGACGACTTCCGTTTTCGTTTAACGAAAGACGAATATCGAGAGCTATTTCCGAGCGAAACGGGCGGGAGTTTTGGTTTCTGTTTTAACGTTGCCGTCAACGAAATTATCTTTAAACGAAATTCGGAAGTTTAACTCGGAATATCCGGAGCTAAAAATATATAAGACGAGCGATTTTCACGACCGGTTGTTGATTTTAGACCGAGAGGAATTTTATCATATCGGCGCGTCGTTAAAAGACGCGGGCGAAAAGAGTTTCGCGATTACGAAACTGGAAGAGAAAAAAGAAACGAATTTGTTACTTGAGCGAGTTCGAAAAATTACGAAATAATCGCGAGGGTCTCGAAAAGATTAAGCCGAAAATTCGGGTTTTTGTTTAAAAATTCGTCGACGGCGCGAGCGGGTCCGGGGAGTTTTGGATTATTGTAATCGTGGACAAGCATAATTCCCCGATCTGAGAGTTTCGGAGTGACGAGGGAGAGGGAGGTTTTTATTGAGGAATATAAATCGCCGTCTAGAAAAGCGAAAGCGATTTTTTCCGGCAGGTCGGTTTCGGGATTTAAGTTTTCAAAAAAATTCTTTTTAATAACCGGAAGTTTTAGACCGGTTTTTTTAAAACGTTCGACGACTTCGCGTTTCGAAACAAAAAGTTCGCTCGCCTTAAATTCGTCGCCGGCGACAGAGGCGTCTTCTTTAGTTTTTTCGGGAAGACCGGCGAAAGAATCGTAGAGCCAAAGTTTTTTCGATTTTTTCGAGTTTTCGATTAGTTTTTCGAGAAGGAGCGAAGTGTCGCCGCGGTAACAGCCCAATTCGACGAAGTCGCCCTCCGTTTCGAGGGCGAGCGTCGCTAGTTCTAAAAGTTTTTTAGTTTCCTGGTCGCTGACTTGTTTTAAAAAATCTTTCATTATTTTTTACAGTCGCAAGACTTTTTACAATCACAATCGTCGCCACATTTACATTCGTCGCCACAACCACAGTTGCAAGTTTCGCCGTCAAGAACAACTTTCGCGCGACGAATCATCTCCTCAAATTCGTCGGTTCGAATAACGTAAATCGGCTTTGAGTTTTCGGAAGCAATGTTTTCATGGCGATTTTCGAGTTCGGATTCGTTTTTCGTATTGTCGAGTTCGAAGCCGAGGTAGCCGAGTTTTTGGGAGACGCATTTTCTGATTTCGTCGGAGCGTTCGCCGATCGTTGCGGTATAGACGATTGCGTCGACGCCACCAAGCGAAGCCGCCATTTGACCGATTGCACTTTGGATTCGGTAGACAAAGAGCGCGTGGGCGAAGCTGCCGCGATCGTCGCCCTCGTCGCGAAGACGAATAATCTCG
Organism: Candidatus Saccharimonadota bacterium; assembly: GCA_017432425.1. Taxonomy (GTDB): domain Bacteria; phylum Patescibacteriota; class Saccharimonadia; order Saccharimonadales; family Saccharimonadaceae; genus Nanosyncoccus. The sequence continues at coordinate 13,941 of JAFRJE010000010.1, read as the reverse complement.
CGCATATCGTCGGTCGAGCCGGAAACGCCGAGAAGTCCGCATTTTTTATTTAAGTATTCTTCAAGTTCTTCGTCGTCTTTAATCTTTAAGGCGCGTTTGATGGCGAGCGCGGCGGCGGCGTCGATTGAGCCGGTTCGAGTCGACATCATAACGCCCTCAAGCGGGGTATAGCCCATCGTAGTATCATGGGACTTGCCTTTATAGACGGCAGTAATCGAAGAGCCGGAGCCGAGATGGCAAACAATTAACTTTTCGGGGAGGATTTCGGCTTTTTCCATATACTTTACGATTGAGCCGACGGAAAGTCCGTGCGCGCCGTAGCGTTTAATTTCCGCTTTATCAGCAAGTTCTTTGTCGATTGCATAATATTTCATTAACTCCGGACGGTCGGAATGGAAAGCGGAGTCGGAAATCGCGATGACGGGAGTTCCTTTAAACTCCTTAACAAACGCTTCGATTTCGTTCGCGACAACAGGGACGTGAAGCGGAGTACGCTTTTTAGCAATTTCGAGGTTCTTCAAACATTCTTTGTCGACGAGGTGGTCATGCGTAAAATATTCGCCAGTCGCAACAATACGAGCAAGAATAGCGTCGATTTTTGAGACGCCGCCGAGATATCCCTCGTCGGTCAGAATCTGGTTTAAGATTCCGACAGTCGAAGTTAAATCTTTCGCGTCGGTTGCGATTTTTTTCTTGGTTTCGTCGGCGCGCTTTAAAGTACAGACGACTTTTTTCTTCTCAAACTCAAAGTGGAGCGAGCAAAGCAGTTCATCTTCGCGGTAGAGCGCGTATTTTCGGGAACTTGAACCAGGGTTCGTAATTAAAATTAAGCGGGGATTTTTAGCCATTTTTACTCCTTATATATTTTACTTCTTTGTCGATTTCTTTTCGGACTTCGAGGGTTCGGAAACAATCTCGCCTTCTTGGATTTTGGCGTGGGTTTTTACTGTCTTCTCGGCATGAGAAAAGAGTAAAATCGAGACAATGTCAATTATACTATAAATCGCGAGAAGAATACCAGTATATTTAGTCAAAGCGTCAGGGACAAGCAAATCGCCAGAAACGCAGAGCGCGCCGAGGATAATGCCGACAATCGGAAGAATAATCGATCTAATCATAACGCCGGTTAAACGTTTAAAGTCGAGAATTAGAGAGAGCTGGAGCGCGGAAGTTAGAATAATATAAATTCCAACAATAAAAGAAATCATCTCGCGGAGGAAAGTTGATTTCGAAATCAAAACGATTCCAGTCGCGGCGGCGAGAACGATAAGAAAAATCGAAACTTCGCGACGGTCTTTCGGCTTGGCGGAGATATGGGAGAGGAGAGTAATAACGGCGTAAGCGATTGCGAGAGCGCCAAGAATAACAGAAATCCAATCTAAAATTTTATCCGAATAAACAAAGAGAAGAACCCCGACGAAAAACAGAACTATCGCCGAGATTATCTCACTTAATTTTTCTCGTTTCATAAAAATTCCTTTTTAATTCTTATGAAACTATTATACTAAATTTCTACGCGACGTTGACGCCTTTTTCGAGAAGTTTAATGTTCCGACAATTCATAACTACGGTCGCAAGACCATAAACGATTATGGCGGTATAGAAAATTATTTTCATGCTGTCGGCGGAAACTGAATCTGAGTTTTTAAACAGCTCCATAACTTCCGGATTAAACAGCCCGATTAAGAACAAGCTGAGGAGGAAGATGGCCTGAATCGCTAAATAGCTTCCGGCGGAAAGGAGAGTCGCTTTTAAGTTGGTTGTGGAATGTCGTAAAATAATTACACAGAAAGCGACAGAAATTAAAGTCGTCATTTCGAAAAAGAAAACTAGAATAATTAGGACGAGAAATTCGACAACGTTTCCGCCCGTAACGCCCGCGGTCGCTTCGATAAAGTTTTTTAGAGCGTCAAAATTTTCAAATAGATTATAATTAACCACGAGAATAATGAACGCAACGAAGAGCGCAATAAGCGAACTATAAATCGTCGCGAGAGTTTTTGAGAGATAAATCGTTTTTTTCGAGAGCGGGAGGGTATGGGTTAAATAACTTTCGTCGCTATAAAGTTTTTTCCAAAACACGCCAATCGCGCGAGTAACGACGTTAATAAATCCGGAAATTGCGAAAGAAAGCGCAAAGTTTTTTGAAATGTCGGCAATAACTTCCGCGATTGTCGAGTCGCCAAATTTGGAAAAGAAAAATGAGACGAGAGCGAAGAAAAAGCCAATTCCAAAAAGAATCGGAGCGATTTTTAGAGTTGAACGTAAATCGATTTTAATTAGTTTATTTAGCATTTTTAAATCTCCTTCTAAAAATTTCGTCAATCGAAGCGTTTTCTTTTTCGCGCAATTTTTCGGCGTTAGAAAATTCAACGATTTCGCCGTTTTTAATAAAAATGACTTCGTCGAGAATGCGCTCAACGTCGGAAATTAGGTGCGTAGAAATTACTAAACTCGAATTTTCTTCAAAGTTTTCGAGAATAAGGTCGAGAATATCGTCGCGCGTCGCCGGGTCAACGCCAGAAAATGGCTCGTCGAGAATATAAAGTTCGGCGCGGCGGGACATGACGAGGAGAAGCTGAAGCTTTTCCTGCATACCTTTCGACATTTTCAGGATTTTTTGGTTTTCGTCGAGTTCAAGTTGGGTTAAAAGTTTTTTAGCTTTTTTAAAACTAAAATCTGGATAGAAGTCGGCAAATTCTTTGATTGCGGTTTTTACGGTTAAAGATTTATCGAGATAAGTTCGCTCGGGAAGATAGGAAACGATTTTTTTCGATTCGATTCCGGGCTTTTTCCCTTTAATTAGAACTTCCCCCTCGCTCGGAGTCAGGAGGTCGTTAATAAGTTTAATTAGAGTTGTTTTTCCGGAACCGTTTTTTCCGAGAAGACCGTAGATTTTTTGATTTTCTAATTTTAAATTAACGTTTTTTAGAGCGATTTTTTTGTCATAATTTTTCGTCAAATTTTTTAATTCAACAAGCGGAAGTTTAGTTTTCATGTTCCCTCCTAATTTCTGTTATTTTAATTCCGATTTTTTCCATTTCGAGAATATACTCCTTTGTTTTTTCTTTAAAATATTTTTCCTTAAGTTTTTTAAGTTTCGCTTCGTTTTTTGTAACGAATCGACCGTTCGTTCGTTCGGTTTCAACCAGTTTTTTAGTTTCGAGTTCGGAAAGAGCGCGTTGGATTGTATTTGGATTGACCTTTAGTTTCGCGGCAAGTTCGCGAACGCTCTCGATACGTTCGCCTGGGCTACGCGCACCAGAAATAATTTCGATTTCGATTTTTTCGATAATCTGGAGATAAATTGGTTTGGTGTTGTTAAAGCTAGAATTCATAATGTATTACTGTATTATTTATCTAGTACAATGATACAATCATACTTACGTTGCTGTCAAGGACTTTTTTAGGACAAAAAATTAGCCCTGTTCTAAAAGGGGAAAAGATGGTATAATTAGACGAGTCGGGGCTTGGCGCAGCTTGGTAGCGCGCACGCATGGGGTGCGTGAGGTCAGGAGTTCAAATCTCCTAGCCCCGACCATTTGTTATTTTGTTATTTTTTTATTTTGCGAGTTTGCGGCAGGCTTGGCGAATAAGTTCCGACCAAGACGAGGAGACATGGGGGGCGGAGGCGAGTTGGGTAACGGTAAATTTATGGCGAACGGCGACGGCGACTTCTTGGATAACTAGCTCGGCATTCGGGCACATTACGGTCGCGCCGAGAAGTTTTTCTTTCGGGTCGGCAATTACCTTAACGAAACCAGAGCGGAAATCAGACGTATTCGACGCAGAAACGGAAGTTAGAGGAAGAACGGCTTTTTTGACTTTGATTTTTTTCTTTAAACAATCGTCTTCGGTCAGACCGACAGTCGCAATCGGCGGGAAAGTATCGGTTAAGCGAATAAAGCCTTCGTGGTTGCGGAGGTTTTTTTGGCGCGAAAAAACGTTGCCTGCGGCGAGCGCGCCGTCATAAGCTGAGCGTTCGGGGGAACTTTCGCCGCCCGTACAATCGCCGGCCGCGGAGATATGTTTCATGCTCGTCATTAGCATATTATTAACGTCGATTCCGTCTTTCGAGTATTCGACGCCAGCGTTTTCTAGACCGAGGTCGGTTCGGGGATTTGAGCCGGTCGCGAGAAGAATTGCGTCGGCGCGAACATATTTTTCCTGACCGCCGCGGAGGAAAGTAATTTTATATTTTCCGGAGTCGCTCGAAACGGCAACGACGCGAGATTGGGTCAGGACTTTAACGTGGAGTTTTTCTTCGAAATATTGGGAGAGGACAAGCCCGACTTCTTCGTCTTCGCGCGGGAGGAGGCGACCGGAAAGTTCGCCGAGATAGACTTCGGAACCGAGTTCGGCGAAATAGTTAGCAAACTCAACGCCAGTCGAGCCGGCGCCAACGACGAAAATTGAACGCGGGGGACGGTTAAGCGAAAGAGCGGTTTCTGGGGTTAGGTATTTAACGCTTTCGAGTCCGGAGATATTACCGGTCGAGAGGGAGGCGCCAGTCGCGATTAGAAAGTTCGGGGCGGAGACGCGGATTTTCCCGACGGAGATTTCATAAGGCGTTAAGAAACTCGCGAGTCCAGAAAGACAAGTGATTTTATTTTCTTCAAAAACTTTTTTCGAGTTCGCACCGGCGCGGCGAGCAGCGAGAGTCGTCCAGTTCAAAACGGTTGGATAATTATAGCGAAGCGAGCTAGAGGAAATTCCGAAGCGAGAACCGCGAACAGATTCCATGTATAGATGGGAAAAATTAAAAGCGGAGCGGGCGGGAATGTCGGTAAAATTCAAAGCGGAACCACCCCAACGACCAGATTCGACAAGCGCGACTTTTTTCTTCATCTTCGCCGCCGCGAGAGCCGCCGCCGAACCAGCGGCGCCGGAACCGATTACAATATAGTCAAAATCAAATTTTTTTCCTAGCATAATCTAAATTATTTTATCACGATTGCGATAAATATAAGCGAGATCGGCGTTATATTTATCTAGTTCGCGAGAGACGACCCTTTCTAAATCGCTTTTGGTTATTATGTTTCTTTCTTCGAGCCAGAGACAGACCCCTTCGGTTACTTTTTTAATTACGTCTTCGGCGGAACCGGCGGGAAGTCCGAGACTGCGCGATTCCCTCCTCAATTCTTCGGCTAAATCTTCAGATTTAAAAACGGTTTCTAGTTCGCTCATACGCCTCCTTGAAGAATCTTAAACGCGAAGACGAAACCGGCGAGGCTTAGAAAACAAATTCCAGCGAGAAGTTTAAAGAAAAATTTATTATGGACACGGAAACGCTGGACCTCGACGACGGTTTTTCCGCGACGAACGCTTAGACGAAGAACAAGAAGCGGAAGAACGGAAATTAAAGAAAAGAGACAGAGGGCGAGCGTCTCAAAACCGGCGCTCAGCTCCAAAATCATTGAGCCAGAAAGAAAGAAAAGCGCGAAAGTAAAGGGAAGCTCGCCAAAAACCGTCAGAAGCCCAAGCGCAAAGGCTTCGGAATTATTATTCGTAATTTTCGCGCGAGAATCGACAAAACGGGAAATCGACTTCGGGAGCCAGAGTTCGGTCGATTCTTTCGAGGTTTTTCCGCGGCGGAAATAAAAACAGAAAATCACAAGAGAAAGCGCGGCTAGAATTCCGACCAAGACAGAAAAAGCGAGGAGCGGGAGTTCGCCGCCAAAGAACGCATAGCTCAGAAAACAGTTCGTCGCGAGGAGGAGGAAGTTCATCAGAAAGACGCCGGAAATAAAACTGCCGGCGAGGGATTTTGTCTTTTTTCGGATATGACGACCGATTGAATTATGATAAAGGAGAAGGAGAGTTCCAAGGGAAAGCTGAAGAAGAGCGCAAATAAGCGCAGAGAAAACAACGATTCCCAACGAAGACATACTTCTCATACTTAAATTATATCATAGTTATGCTTGATGCTCGAGAAAACGCGTGATAATCTTTAGGTATGAAAAAAGCGAGGTTAATTAATCTGGGAATTTGTTTTAGCTTAGTACTTAATTTGTTTAGCGTTGTAAATTTTACAACGCCTGTGTATGCGGAGGAAGACGACGATACGGAAGAAAATTTGGAGCTTGAGGAAAATTCCGACAACGAGGGGAACGAAGAGAAAGAAGATAGAATTTTTATTAAGTCGATGAACCCTGGGTTTACGGAGGTTGGAGAATTTTTTGAAATTGGGGGAGAGTTTTCGGGGGAATCATTTTTGCTCGCCGGTCTTTCAATAATTTATACGACCTCTTCGGGAAAAGACTACGTTGTCTATGATTTTTCCGAGGGAGAAGAAATGGTCGGCGAGTCTCTCCTTTTCAGATTAAAAAATGCGCCGGAAGTTAAGGAAGTTGGCGAGGAAAATTATCGAGAAATTGCGGACGCGATTTATTCGCGCGGGTCGGCGGGGCTTTCAAGAACTTCGGGACGACTTAGAATTACGAAGATAAACGCCGAGGACGAAACGGAGGAAGTTTTAGATTCGCTTTGTTGGGGGCTGACAGGGGACGATGTTCGAGAGGGGGAAACTTGTTATAAGACTTTTAACGCGGACAAGCCGACGACGCTAGTTCGGGACGAAACGGCGGAGGAAATGGAAGATTTGTTTGTTCATGTCGAAAATTATACGCCGAATTATGACCCAGAAAATCCGGGGCTAATTCGGAAAGAAGTCGAGAGGGAAGAAGAAATTATTGAGCCGAAATGTCGAGCTGTCGCGTTTAACGAAATTTTAACGTATTTCGAGACGTCGAATACGGAGCAATTTGTTGAGCTGAGGAGCGAGGGGGAGATTGCCGTAAATTTGGACGGTTGTCTTTTAAGATATAAAAACAAGGACTACGAACTTTCGGGGACGATTGGCGCGGGAGGGATCTTGGCGATTTATCCGATGAATAATTTTGGGTTAGCATTAACAAAAAATCCGACAAATTCGAATACGCTCGAAATTATTGATACGGACGGAAAGGTTGTTGATAAACTAGTTTATTATTCGGGGCAAAGAAAAGGGGTTGCCTACGCGCAGTTTGGATATGACGCGGACGGAAACGAACAATGGCTCCAGACTTATATGCCGACGCCGGGGGAGGAAAACAATTACCAGAAGTTTAAGACTTGTCCAGTCGGGAAAGTAATTAACGAAGAAACAGGAAACTGTGTAAACGAGACGACACTTTCGACGACGCTCGCGGCTTGTCCGGAGGGGAAATATCGAAATCCGCTGACGAATCGTTGTAAATCTTATGCGACAACGGCGAGTGCGGAGCTAAAACCTTGCGCTGAGGGATACGAAAGGAATCCGGCGACGGGAAGGTGCCGAAAAATTGTTTCTAACGACGGGGCGGACTATTCCCTGGTTTCCGAAACTTTTGAGGAAAAATCGAAATTTATTGCGCTTTACGCGGTAATCGGAATCGTCGCGCTCGGAGTTATTTATATTTTATTCCAATATCGAGAAGAAATTAAGAAAAAATTTGAGCGAAAAAAATAAGCTCCGGAGTGACCGTAAATTGGGGGGGCAATTTACGGTCGCCTCGAAGCTCTTTTATTTTTAGAGAAACTTGGTTGCGGGGGTTAGATTTGAACTAACGACCTTTTGGTTATGAGCCAAACGAGCTACCAGGCTGCTCTACCCCGCGATACTTATTATTCCTTGAATAATATATAAGGTATTATATACCGCGAGGCGAGAAAAGTCAAGGGTTTTCTTTAGTTTCCTAGCGAACCGGAATTATTGCAATCGCCGCTAGCAGTCCAGCAGTTTTTCGTAACGTAGAAATTTTTATTAAGCGCGCTGTCGCCGCTACCGGAAAGTTGGAGCGCAAATTCGGCGAACGGAAAGTTTACGTCAGCGAGTTCAATGCGCGCCTCGACGCGAGAAAACATATCGTTCGCGCGACCGGTCGAGTCAACCGCGGTCTGGACGCCGTCGAAGCTAGCGAAATTGGTACAGCTATCGTCGGCGCATAACTGGACGGAGAAGCTAGTATTCGGCGAACCGTAGGGGAGGGAGACGACAAGGAAGAAAGTGTCTTGGTTGCGTTCTTTTGCCTCGTTAACGCCTTTCGGGAGAGGGAATTTAATCTTGGCGACGCAGGCAAATTCTTCGTCGCCATAAGAACCGTCTGATATGTTGCTTTTACAGCGGATTTTTTGGGACTCATTGGTTTTTTCATGATTATTGGACTTAGTAAAGACGTCAGCTCCGACGATTGTATTAGAGCCGTTGTTGGTCGGCTGAAGAATAATGGTTCCACGGTCGGTTTTTCCACTCTCGGAGCTAGTGAAATCTCCGAGGCTAAAAGTACCTGCGGTTTGAATGAGTTGGACAGAGAGGACTGGCGGGGCGATTGGATCTGTGCCGAATTTATCATTATAACTATATTCTTCGCCGTCGCTCTTAGAATACCAGCCGAGCTTAACGCCAAAAACCCCATTTGCAGCTTCAGAGGCAACATATTTTAGAGGAATAACTCGGACGGTCGTTCCAGAAGAAAGGGTCGCACGATAATCAGCGAGTTTATCATTAATCGTAACGCAAGTATAGGCTTGGTCAGTATTCGACTCGCCGGAGGTAGTTTGGACAATTTTTACTTCATGATTTTCGCCAGCGTCGATAGTCGAATCGCTATTTCTCTGGAGGGCTTGCTCGATTGTTAAACAGTTCTCCGAATCGTTAGGAATAGAGAGCGTTCCATTAAGCGCGTTTTCGACATAATAGACTAAGCGCTGGCAGTCAGTAGCGCCGCTTTCTGTGCTTCCGGAGCCGTGATCGGCTTGGCATTCAGAATAATATTTTATGAGCGCGGTTTTAGCGTCTTCGACGCCGGCGAGGGCGGAATCATAGGCGGACTGGGCAAGTTCATCGTTTGTCGTACGGAGAGAATCGGAGATAATAATACGAATAAAACTAATCGTAATAACGCCAAATAAGAGCGCAGCAATTACAACAACGTACATTGACGCGGCGCCTTTTTTAAACTGTTTTCTATTCTTTAGCATATTTTATCCTCCGTTCGCTTGCATTGAGAAGTTAAATTTGTTGATTGCGCAGTAGCTCGCTTCGACTATGTCGGAATAGTCCGCGGTACAGTAATTTGATTGAGTCATGATATTAACGCCGCCGGAAACTGTCGCGAGAATAAAAGAAGCGGAGTATAGTATTTTTTTCGAGATAGAAACTTGAGCCGGAGGAGCGATGTTTAGGCTAAAAACCGCAATCGGGTTGTCGGAGGTCGCGAGGAATTCGAGCGGTTCGGAGGAAAGAGGGCGAGAGGAAATATCGATCTCGACGCGACCTTCGTTTTCGTTAGAATCAGTTTTTAGGTCGTATTTCGAACTCCCCGCTTCGGTACTTAGGTTTAAAACGCTCCTACAGGCTAGGCGAGAGGTATCTTCGACCTTAAGGAGGCGAAACTCGTTCGTGGGCTCGCTGGTCGGATTTTCTGGGCTACGGTATTTAACGGAAAGCCCTTTAAAGTTAGGATCTAGAGCATAATAATCGGAGTTCATTACAAAACCGGTACGCCAGATATAAGAGTATTTTCCAGTACAGAAGACGCCGCCGTAGGGATATTTAGTACTATTATCACTTCCGTTTTCGGCTTTAACGTTAATTTTGTCTGTATAAAATTGTTGGAAAATGAACTTTTGGCCAGAGCCATTGCTGTCGTTCTTGCATTTTTCTAGTTCGGTCGGATTAAAATTCTTTCCCTCGCAAAGTCCGGTCAAACTCGCCGGCGGAGATTCGGCGACAGAGGCGGAAAAATCATCCATTAAATCGCGCCCGACGGAGTTCACGGTTTTTATCGCATAGCCTTTTCGGTAAATCGCGATAATTTCCGAGGCAATCAGGGTCAACGTAATTAGAAGAACGGAAATAAAGAGAATCGCGAACGAAAGTTCGATTAGAGTAAAGCCTTTTTTTGTTCCCTTTTTCTGCATAATTATAATTCTATTTTACCATAATTATTTTAGATGTCAGGATTATAGAGGCGGATTGTTGTGGAAATTGTGATTGGGGTTCCGCGACCGGGGGAGTCCCAACAGGTTCGGATATAGAAATCGTAATACTGGACAGAACTCCCGGTTGGAGTTTCGGGTTTTACCGCCGTAATCCAAATTCCCTCGACGGATTTAATGTTGGTGTCGTTATCCTCTGCGCCGAGGTCTCTGTCGGCAAAAACTAAGCGTGGGTAAGTCGTCGCGGTTTTAATGGTCGGGGTTCCGGCGGGGGCGGAGTCGTTTCTAACTATATATATATTATTATAAGAAGACGAAGCGGTTTTAACGGCGTTGGCGCCGAGATTGTGTGTGTTGATTGCAAAAACTTTGCCGCCAGAAACGTTGAGTGCTTCGCTACAGCTAGAAATCGAGCTAGGATATTTGAAGAAATCAGTACTGTCGTCGATTGTAGTTTCACCGGTTCCGGGAACTTTCTTCGCAACGGCGGCTTTACCCTTTATATATTCCCATAAACCGCTATATTCTTTTCCTGAACTGTGTTTTTCGGCAGCATAGGCGTCGTGAATGAAACGAAGAGCTTCGGCTTGGGCGTCGATTTCGTTACGCGCCATGGTCGTTTCGAGAGCGGCTTGGGCATTATTAACTCCGCGATTCATTAGACTAATCGCGGAGACGGCGACAATCCCAAAAATTCCGACCGCAAACATAACTTCGACGAGCGTATCGCCGCGGAGCATTTTTTCATTCATTATTTTCCTAGACATTTGCTATCTCCCTCATTATCCATTTCGACCATAACAACGGCAGTTGAGTTAATTCCGCTTCCTAAGAGGCGGATATTGCGACGGTTAGCATAACTATTATCGTCCGAGTCAATACAAAAATCAAGGTCGGAAGAACTCATGCTGTCAATATACTGACCCAGAATAGTACGATGATTAGAATCGACTGTTCCGCTTGGATTATACTTGGTTGTTGATGTGTATGTCTGGACAATACCGGAAATTGGCGAACGGACAATCAAAACAGAGCCGACAAAACAGCCGCTAGAGGCGTCGGCGGTAACGTTGTCGCTGGGGCAGTTCTGCACCGTTCCGGAGTTGTTGGGCTTTTCAATAACCGCTCCCCAGGGGATCGTATGATAAGTTTCGTCGCTAACTGTTAGCTTAAAATCGTTAGGGTTGGTTTTTCTGTTAGCTAGGATTTCTTTAGTGTCTACCCCGAAATCGTTTGCGTTTGAGGAGTTAATTGCCTTGCCGCGAATAGTATAAACGTGGATAGTGCTGGTTCCGGAATGGGCGGTATCTTGGAAAGTAATAAATTTTCCATAAACCGCGGTTTCCTGGTTTCCGCTGCCGCTATGCTCGACGTCCATGACCGATGAATAAACCCCGCGAAGGAAATCAGCAAAGTCGTTGAAAGAGTCGCTATAACGCTGGCGAGCAACGGAAGCGTTGGTCGCGAGAATAATTCCGAGCATAATCGAGGAAGAAAGTGCAAGAAAGAGCGTAACCTCGACGAGCGTAAAACCGAATTTTTTGTTTAATTTTATTTTTTTGATTAGATTTTTTTTCATTTTAATACCTCGGAGATAGTTCTTTTAAGTAAACGGTTTGGGGGAATTTCCCTCTAGAAGATTGGAAATAGCTCCAAAGCAAGAAAGATGAATTGTAATCGATGCGTTCTGCGGGACTGGACAGACTACTATAATCTGCGCCGGAAGTTCGAGATAAGACGATATTGTCGGCGTAGACTGGTCCGTTAATCTCAAGAAGCTGGCTACAAGTATCAGAATTAAAATCGGAACTACCTGGAGTTTGGGCAACTCCGTTAATCGAACATGTATTGAGCGTTCCCTGTGCGATAATCCAAGCATCGAGGCGAGTAACGTCTTGGTCGATAATTATGTCTCCGTCTGCGATAAGAATAAATGTAGAAATGTCAGAAAGGGCAGAAATATTATTTGCTGTGGTTACCATATTTCTTGTAACCTCCATATTCCCTGGAGAATAGAAAATGGCGGCATTATTCCAACTATTAGTTATATTCGGTTGACTACCACCACTACCTAATCGGGTGCTGGTCGGGACTTGGAGTGTATCGCTTCCAAGAACTGAACTAGGTTTATAATATAGTTCAATTTTGCTACCAGCTGGGTAAGCTGCACCGAAACTTTCAGAAAGGAAACTAAAGCTTTCAAATCCGTAGCCCTTAGTATAATAGGTGTTTTCTGCTTTAGCTGGAATTAAGTTATTTTTGATTCTTGTGTAGAATTTTGAATCGTCCCGAACAAGAGTAGCCTGACCGAGAGTCGAACCGTTGTCTTCTGAGCAATTCTCATTCGCAATTGTTAGCGGAGAGTAGTCGCAGATAGCTGTTTCGCTCGAAAGCGCTCTCCCGCCAGAAAATGCGGCGCCAGAAGCCATCTTTTTAATCTCTCCGCCAGAGATAAGCGAGAAGTCGCCCCAAGAACCGAAGTATTTTCCAGAAGAAACCTCTTTTGTATAGGACGTATTGATTCCGCCTGTAGCAAGAACCGAGCCGCCCCAAACTTGCATCGTTGGCTTCTTTGCGGAAGTACCGCAATAAGCCTTGGAAACCATCCAAGACGAGTTATTGTCCGCAGCTTTATTGAACGCAATAGCAATACAGAACTTGTCGCCAGTATCAAGATCGCTGGGGGAAGCTATGCTCCCGCTCGAGAAAGATAAATTATAGGACGGATACTCGCTGTCGCCGGAAATATATAGATTTCTGTTTGGCGTATATGTCGTACCCGTACCTCCTTTTTTGAGGTTTGTAGTATTGCCGTCCGTAACATTACAGTATTTGTTTTTGTCGTTGTTTTTGATTGTATAGAGTCCGCAAAAAGCGTTTTTAGTACCGCCCGGTTCGGATCTGACCCCGCCGTTAATCAAACCAGCGTTCGACAAATTGACATTTTTAGAAACAGCAAAGGAAATGATTTTTATGCTTGGGCTTTCGAGGTCGGTAATATAATGACTGTATTGTTGATGATCTGAGCTTGAGTTTTTGTTGACCGGGATATTAAAGGAAATTGAGATATTCGAGCCAGGATTTTCAATAATTTGACCGTCTTTGGTTGGGGTAATTGTACCAATCTCGTAGTTGTATGGGGTAGAAATAGAGGCGCAAACGGTATCGCCAGTTGTATCGGAACCAGCTTTCGGGCTATCTGGATTAGCATATTTTTGCGCGTCTGTCCCATTAAGCGGACGGACGACTTTTGAATTTGTTCTGGGGACGCGAACGGCATTCGTCGTGTTTTGTTCCCATGCCGTCGTCGGGGTTCCGTCGGTATATGTCTCGCGACGCCAGCGGATACCATAAAGAACAGAGTAGTTTCCAGGAGAAGCAATTTCGTTCGAACATATCTTATTATCGTCAGCAGAACCGGCTTTTAGATTTTTGAAATTAATCGAATAGACCGAGCTAGAGGGGCTATTAGAAACTTTCCCGTCGCTACCGAGCATTGAACTCGTCCAGCTTCCTCCTGAAGCAATTCCATTCGGGCTAAGGAAAGTTTTAATAACTGTTCTCAAGCCGGTCATAGAAGTTGTTTTTCCAATACGACCCGTTCCGGTTGTGTCGACTTTCTCGAAACCGTCAGCGGAACGGACTAAGCTATGCTGAGTATAAATATAAATCGGATTTGTGTTTTTCGTTAGGTAAGTTGATGAGCCAGAGTCAGTAAGCGGCGTTCCGATTGCTTTACTATTGACGTTAGCCGAGCTACGCTGGGTCACTTTTTCGATTGCGGTCGAGGGCGTAATTGTGATTGGACGCGGATCAGGGTTTCTATATTCATATTCATAAATCGGGTTCGCGAGGGTAATACATTTTTCCGTCGAATTGGTTGTTGTTGAGCTGGTAATTTTTTGAGTAGAATAGAGGATTGTAACCGTATTGTTATAGTTAATGCGCCCGCAATAAGTTTTCTTAGTTCCGGCGGGGAGG
>JAFRJE010000009.1 GCA_017432425.1 Candidatus Saccharimonadota bacterium | reverse complement strand
TTTTTTTACGGTAACCGCCGAGAGAACGGGGGAGGGCGAGTCGTTTTATCTTGAGGGGGGGATTAAGAGCTATGTTAAGAGATTAAATAACGGGAAAGAGGTACTTTCGGACGACATTTTCTACGTTGAAAAGAGAATTCAGGATTCGGAGGTTGAGATTGCGGTTCAATATAATGATTCGTTTGCGGAGATTATGAAGCCGTTTGCGAATAACGTTTTGACGCCTGACGGGGGAATGCACGTCGTCGGGTTTAGGACGGGGCTAAATCGAACGATTAACGATTATGCGCGAAAGAACGGGCTTTTAAAGGAAAAAGAGGATAATTTAACAGGGGACGACATTAAAGAGGGGTTAACGGCGGTTATTTTAGTTAAATTGCCAGATCCGCAATTCGAGGGGCAGACGAAGAATAAACTCGGAAATCCAGAGGTCAGGGGGTATGTTGATAAGGTAATGACCGAGTATTTTGGATATTATCTTGAGGAAAATCCGGCGATTGCGAAAAAAATTGTTCAAAAAGCGACGCTGGCGGCGCGAGCGAGAAAAGCAGCGCGAGCAGCGAGAGATAACGTAATTCGCAAGGGAGCGTTTGATGGGCTGAATTTGCCGTCGAAGTTGGCGGATTGTTCCTCGAGAGATAGGAATGAATGTGAATTGTTTATCGTTGAGGGTAATTCGGCGGCGGGTTCAGCGAAAGAGGGGAGGAATCCGAAGATTCAGGCGATTTTACCGCTTCGAGGTAAGGTTTTAAATACGGAACGAGCGAGGTTAGATAAGATGCTCGCGAACCAAGAGTTAGTTTCTTTGATTAAGGGGCTTGGGGTCGGGATTGGCGACCAGTTTGATATTAAGGGATTGAGGTATGACAAAATTGTTTTCATGACCGATGCGGATGTTGATGGTCTTCATATTGCGACGCTTTTGATGACGTTTTTCTTTAGGTATATGCCAGAGGTAATTAAGGCAGGGCACGTTTATCTTGCGAAACCGCCGCTGTTCGGGCTAATCAAGGGGACGGGGAATACGAGAAAGATTGATTATCTTTATGATGAGGTTGCGCTAGAGAAGAAGTTAAACGAGAAAATTGAAGAAAAGAAGAAAAACGGAACGAAAATTGACGAGAACCAAGAGAGGTTTAAGCAGGCGGGCTATACGGCACAACAGAGGTTTAAGGGGCTGGGCGAGATGGACGCAAAGCAGCTTTGGGAGACGACGATGGACCCGGAGAACAGGATTTTGGTTCAAGTTCATATTGAGGATGCGGAAAAAGCAGACGCGGTATTTACGAAGTTAATGGGCGACCAAGTCGATTTGCGCAAAAATTTTATTCAGGCCGGAGCGAGTAAAGTTAATCTTGATGACTTAGACTTTTAGGTTCTTAGAAAGGAGTAGAAAAATATGCCAGAAAATGTAAAAAACAATGATTCTAGCGAAGATAAGGCAAAAGAGCCTAAGGACCAAGGTTTAGAGGGAGAAGTCGTTGGAAGCGAGCCTACGGGCGTTACGCGCGAAATTTTAGACGGGATTGAGAACCGAGACGTCGAAACGACGATGGAGGAGTACTTTTTAAAGTATTCGATGTCGGTTATTGTTGATAGGGCGTTACCGGACGTTAGAGATGGATTAAAGCCAGTTAACAGGCGGATTTTATTCGCAATGAATAAAAATGGGTGGAAAGCGCCGCACGCGACGGTTAAATCGGCGAGGATTGTCGGGGAAGTGATGGGTAAATATCACCCGCACGGTGATTCGTCGATTTATATGGCGATGGTTAATTTGGCGCAGCCGTGGAAAATGAGATATACCTTGATTGAGGGGCAGGGAAATTTCGGGTCGGCGGACGGAGACGAACCAGCGGCAAGTCGTTATACCGAGGCGAGAATGGATAAGGTTGGGGCGGAACTGTTAGCGGATATTGAGAAAGAGACGGTTGATTTTCGGGATAACTTCGACGGAAGCGAGAAAGAGCCGGTCGTTTTGCCGGCGGCATTACCGAATATTCTTTTGAACGGGCAGATGGGGATTGCGGTTGGAATGGCGACAAATATTCCGCCACATAACCTCGGAGAATTAGTTGACGCAACGGTTGCGCAGATTGATAATCCGGAGATTTCGCTAGAGGAGTTAATGAAGTACGTTAAAGGTCCGGATTTTCCGACAGGGGCGGAGGTTTATGGCGGAGGTCCGATGAAATCGGCGTACGCGACAGGGAAAGGGTCGGTAACGATTCGGGCAGTAACGAATATTGAGGAGAGAAAAGGGGGAAGATATAACATCGTTATTACGGAGATGCCGTATGGGGTTAGCAAGGAGGACTTTTTAAACAAAGTTCGAGATTTGGTTTTGGCGAAAAAGTTAGACCATATTTCTGACGTTAGAAATGAGTCGGCGAGGGGGAAAGTTCGAGTTGTTGTTGAATTAAAAAAGGACGCCTTCCCGAAGAAAATTTTGAACCAACTCTATAAATTAACGCCGCTTCAGACATCGTTCCATTATAATATGCTCGCGCTGGTCGATGGGATTCAACCGAGGATTTTAGGGCTGAAAGAGATTCTTGGGGAGTTTATTAAACACCGCCAAGTTGTTGTTCGACGTAGGACGGAATTTGACCTTAGAAAGGCGAAAGAGAGAGCGCATATTTTAGAGGGATTAAAGATTGCGCTAGATAATATTGACGAAGTTATTAAGACGATTCGCGAGAGTTATGATGACGCGGATAAGAGGTTGATGGAGAGATTTGGGCTGTCAGAGATTCAGGCGGCGGCAATCTTACAGATGCAACTAAGAAGATTGCAGGGGTTAGAGCGAGACAAAATCGAGGCAGAACTTAAGGAATTACATGAGTTGATTAAGAAGTTAGAGGCGATTCTCGCGGACGAAAAAGAAATTTTGAGAGTTATTAAGGAAGAACTTTTGGCGCTTAAAGAGAAATACGGAGATGAGAGAAAGAGTAAGATTATTAATCACGAAGTTGGGAAATTTGCGGAAGAAGAGTTGATCCCAGAGGAAGAGAGCGTGATTCTCTTGACGACGGAAAATTATATGAAACGAGTTCCGCAGAACGACTTTAGGCGACAGAATAGAGGTGGAAAAGGGAAGCGAGGAATGACGACGAAAGAGGAAGACGTTATTTCTCAGATTATTACGGCGAGTTCGCACGATTTCTTACTGTTCTTTACGAATCAGGGGCGAATTTTTAGGTTGAAAGCGTATGAAGTTCCGCAGGCTTCATTGACGGCAAAGGGGACGGCAGCGGTTAATGTTCTAAATATGCACCCAGAAGAGAAGATTACGGCGATTATTAAACAGGGGACGGGACTTGAGGATGGTTATTTGTTCATGACGACAAAGAGGGGGACGATTAAGAAGACGGCGATTAAAGATTTTATAAATATTCGCTCGAACGGACTGGCGGCGATTAAACTCGACGAGGGAGATGAGCTGAAATGGGTTCAGGGAACGACAGGGGCGAATGATATTGTGATTTCTACGTCGGCGGGACAGGCGGTTAGATTTAACGAGAAAGAGGTGCGTGCGATGGGGAGAGCGGCGCGAGGGGTTAGGGGAGTTAAGCTCAGACCGAAAGACGAGATTGTTGGAATGGATATTTTGGCGGATAAAGAGCAGAAACTACTTGTTATTTCTGCGAATGGATATGGAAAAGCGACGCTAGCTTCGCATTTTACAGCGCATAAGAGGGGCGGAGTTGGGATTAAAGTTGCGGCGGTAACGGCGAAGACAGGGAGGATTGTCGCGGTTCATACGCTTGACCCAGAGGCGAAAGAGGTAATTATGATGTCGGAAAATGGGCAGGCGATTAGAGTTGCGGTTAAAGAAATTCCGACGCTTGGGCGAGCGACACAGGGAGTAAGGATTATGAAACTTGCGGAGGGGGATAAAGTTGCTTCGATTGGGATTGTTCTCCCAGAGGAAGAAAAAGAAGAATAGAATAAGGAGGGCTTAAAAAATGAAGAGTGGGTTTTATGCAATTGTCGCTTTTGTTACGGGGTTTTTAGTTGCGCAGATGAGTAAATTTATTATTGGGAGAGTCTCAAAGAATAAGAGGGAATTGAAAAATTTTAAGGAAGTAGTTCAGGATTTGGTTCGATCGGGAGGGATGCCGTCGGGGCATTCGGCGAGTTTTGTGGCATTAACGACGTTTTTGGGGTTAGGCGAGGGATTTGATTCGGCGATTTTTGCGTTGGCGGTAGGGATAACGATAATTATTATTTACGATGCAGTTAATGTTCGATATGCGGTCGGAGAACACGGAAAATTATTAAACGAAATCGCAAAAAGCGATGGAAATGCGAAAACGAAGCCGCAGAAGTTGGTTGAGGGGCATACGGTTTTAGAGGTAATTGTTGGGGGGTTGGTTGGAGCTTTGATTGGGGTAGCGGTTTTTATGATTTTTGGGATAAATGCGGCGGTTTGAGTTAAAAAATCTTTAAAAAAAGTCTTGACACTTTTTTAGGTTTGATATAAGATAAGAGAAGTCTAGGAGATGTGGAGAAAAACATATTTCTTAGAGTTTTATTTTTAACAATTTAGTTGTGCAATTATATCATCGTCAGTTCATTTTAATTTAAGTATATCAAATTTATCTTTAATGGAGAGTTTGATCCTGGCTCAGGAT
>JAFRJE010000008.1 GCA_017432425.1 Candidatus Saccharimonadota bacterium | reverse complement strand
TTTTTATTTTTTAGCGTCAAAAACCTAGACTTAGTCCGGGGCTGGCTGGCTAGTTTAGAGCCATAAGTAAACTAGCTCCGCCCCGGGAAGGTCATATTTATTTAACACACTCTTTTTTAGACTCTACAAACCGATGGTTAAAGGTTTGGTAGGTTCTTGCGAACCCATGTCTAAAAGGTACTCCGCCCCCACTCTACAAAAGTCAATCTCCCCCTAAACCCCCTCAAAAAAGTCTCTAGCGAAAAGAAACTTTAATCTTTTGCGCTCTGCTTTTGTTCTGTACAGCGATTTGTCGTGGCATATTGCCTCCTTTTGTTTATTTTTAGTTTTTGTTTTAACAATTCCAGAAAGTCTAGATTTTCTTTTCTGCGGCTCTAAATTTAGCCGATCTAGCTCTGGGGTTGTTAACTAACTCCAATTCTCCCGCAACTACCGGCTTCTTCGTTAAAATCCTTAAGCGACTCTCCTCCCCAAAACTACTTTCTTCCTTAAAAAACTGTTTAATAAGCCTGTCCTCTAAACTATGAAACGTAATAAACCCGACTCGCCCGCCTTTTTTCAAGAGTCTCGAAATAAGCGGCAACGTTCGCTCAATTATTCCGAGTTCGTCATTAACCTGAATCCTAATCGCCTGGAATATTCGCGTCGCCGGATGAGTTTTCGAATATCGCGCCTTACTTTTAATCATCTCTGCTAGCGCCCTCGTCGAATAAAAAGGTCGCTCGTGGACAATCTCTCGCGCGATTAATTGAGAAAACCCTGGCTTTTCTTCTCCATACCTAATAAAGAGGTCTTTTAATTCCCTTTCCGAATATTTATTGATAACGTCCGCCGCCGTTAGTTTCTGCGTCCTATCCATTCTCATATCTAGCGGGCCGTCTTTAGAGAAAGAAAACCCTCGCGTTTCTTCGTCTAGTTGCGGTGAAGATACTCCAAAATCCGCTAATATTATATCAAAAGCGTTTCCACACTCAATTTCCTTTAGCGCCGCACTATAAAAATCGTCTTCAACAATCCTAACGGGTTTTCCTTTGAACCTTTCCCGTAGGTGTTTCGTTGCGAACGAATCTCGGTCGACGAGGACCGAATCTTTATAATTCTGCGTTAAACCCAAAATTTCTCTCGCGTGTCCTCCATACCCTGCCGTCAAGTCTAAATACGACTCGCCCGGTCGCGGTTTAAGGACGTTGAGAACTTCTGATAATAATACAGGTTTATGAAGCTCTTCCATTCTCCTATTATAACATTCGAGAACGCTTAACTAGAAACTTTAGCGTTTTTGTTTTTGCTTAGATTTTTATTTAGTCCTTACACTTAAATCCACCTTAATCTAAATTAAGGTCGTTGAGAGACTTATTGTGTAACGGTTTTTTAGAGTTTTAATTGGGAGGTGTTAATTTTTAGAAGGTGCTGACGATTTTGTTTACGCGTATCGCTAAATTTAACCGCGCGCCAAAACTCCTAGTTAGCCGTCCTCGAACTTTGTTAATGTACCTTCTTGTAGATTTTGTTTATTTTTGTTTTCGTTTATCTACTGAACCTAGTGTACTAGTTTTTCAGAAAAAACGCAAGTGCTTTTTTTCTACAACAATTCCATGTGGAAAACTTTTTTAAAAAATATGTCATAATAACCGAACGTACGGTTCTTGACTAACATCAAGAACGATGTCGAAAAACCTAAAAATATCTCTAAACAACATTCTGAATCTACCTAAAAGATAACAACTATTTCCTTATATCGAGTAAATCGATGCCCGGTGTTACCCGAATCGCATTTACGAGATATTAAGTGAAATATGTTGTTATCTTTTAAGGCTAGATGAAGAGTTGTGAGGAGATATTTTTAGGTTTTAGACGTTCCTTAAGAAAAGGACTTTTGACCGCAAGCGAGCATATTGTATAATACTGTTAGAGACTCATCTTGTCTTTAAAGCACGTTTATATTTGCGGAATTCGCTTTAGGGATAAGTTCTCTATGGGAAATTCAGAAGCTCCCTTTCTTAAAAAGAGGTCAATTCTTTTGAATACTAATAAAAACCGAAAGTTTTTTATTACTAAAAGCAGCTTCTAACAGTCGCGTCATCTGTAGTTATCTATTATCTTCTCAGGCAACTACAACTGGGTCAATGGTAATCTGAACAACAGGGGCTCAAACGGCAACTACTGGTCTTCTACTCCGAACAGTTCTGTCAACGCCCGCAACTTGAACTTCAACAGTACCAACGTGAATCCCCAGAACAACAACAATAAGCCAAACGGCTTAACCGTCCGGTGCGTCGCCCGCTAGTTCCTGTCCCCGCTCCCCCGCACTTCCCAAAGAGCAAACCTAAACGTCTCAAGAAAAAGACCCTCTCTACGGGGGTCTTTTTCGTGTTTTTTTATTCTTCTTTATTTATACTCTAGCCCCGCCCGCTCAAAAATCCGCCGCTGAGTCTTTGTTGAATTAATGTGTTTTAAAAGCCCCATATACGACGTAACCGAATCGAGGTCTTTAATTCCCGCTTCGACTTGCTGAAGCGTCTTAAAATAATTGCTCTGAACCCGCTTCCCCGGAACAACTCGCCCAGGATAAACGACCGCTCCGAGAAATTCCGTTCCCTTTTTAACGTTCTGGATTCGCGTCTTTTTTGGATGAAGCGTAAGCCCAATATTCGCGAGAAACTGGTCGATCAGCATAATATCTTTTTTCGCTTTCTCAAACTCCTCCTCTCGAACAATCATATAAAAATCGTCAACATACCTCCCATAATGTTTATATTTTAAGTCGAACGTAACGAATCGGTCTAAAAGGTCGAGATAAATGTTCGAAAGTAGCTGACTCGACAAATTCCCAATCACGATTCCCTTTCCCTCTGGCTGAGAAAACAGGCTTTTGCTTTTCGGGAGCTTCGACCATTCCCTCTCTTGCCCCCTGAGCCGAACCCCGACCGTCGGGTCGTCAAAAATAATTTTTGCCCAAATTTCCTTATAAATCTCATATCTCTTCCCGCCTCGCGGAAATTGTTGATTAAGCCCCCAACAAACCCGCTGATAAAGCCCGTCCCTCGGCAAACTCATAAAATACCCCTGAATGTCCATTTTAATCGAATAGGCTTCGTGTTTATAGCCGTCCGTCGCGCTCTGAACGTGATGCGCAAGCCGTTTAATTCCGAACAGCGTCCCCTTGTCGATTCGGCAACTATAACAATCGTGAATCAACCTCCTGTCCCACCAATCATAAACCCCGTTAAACAAAAAATGATGAATAACTCGGTCGCGAAACGGTGCCGCAAAAATCTCCCGAATAACCGGCTCGTGAACAATAAACGCAATTCCCCTTCCCGGTTTATATTTGTGGTTTAAAATATCGTCTCGAAGTTGAATTAAATTTTCGAACAATCTATTCTCGAACAACTGCTCGTCCTGTGTCGAGCGTTTTGCTTTTCTCGCCAGAAAAAACGCCCGCGCAAGTTCAGCAAGCAGCCAGCTTTCAATATTCCCCTCGTCGCCGATTTCCCGCTCCCAATCGTCGTTGTATGAAAAATCATAAATCCCCATAAAGATTTCTGTTCCTCTCTAAAAAAGTTAAGTCTTAGTTGTTGTTTTCGATCAGTTTCTTAACTAACTTAACTCCGTTAGATTCGCGCTTGCCTTGTTTAACTAGCCGCTTAAGTTCCGAATCAGCGATTAACTCCGTCTCGATAATCGACGTCGCCATGTTCGTCGAATCCTCAATCGTCCAAATCTCCAAACTAATAATCTGCGTCAGGTCGCACAGCGCAAGTTCAAGTCTCGTTTTCATCTTCCGAATCCCCTCGACCGGCTCGACTTGCCCGCGAAAAACGAGCAGCATTGTTTTATGCGCAACTCGAATATCTTCCGCAAATTGTTCAACCACGAATTTCCGCGCGAACGAATCCGAATGTTTTTTATAAAACCGAAAAGTTAGTTTAAGAACGTCTGTCATCCTAATATTCAGCTTTGGCATCGGCACGCTTTTCTCAATCATGCTCTGGAGCTTCTGTCGTCGAATTTCCTTCGACCGAAGCAATAAATCATATTCGGTTTCCGATACCTTTTCTTTTAGCTTGAATATTACGGAGCTTTCATTCCTCTCAACTTCCTTTTCTAAATAATTCGATTCTTTAAGTTTTTGAATATAAAAATCTAAATTTCGGAGATTAACGACCCCCTCCGGGAATTTTACGTCAAAATCCGTGTCACGCTTAAGCGAGACACGGATTTTGAGTTCTTTCGCGAGCTTATTGACAAGGATGACGGCGGAATGTCCGCCAACCAACCAATATCCTTTCGTCGCGCGCAGAAAGATTATTTTCTGAAAGTTCTCTGCTTCTTCCGCTAGCAGCTTTTTCTTCCGCTCAAGATACTCCCTCTTCTCGGCTGCTTGTTCCGTCTTGCTTTTCTTAGCTTCTGTCATGCGTTTCCTTACGTTACTATACTTAGTATTCCGGGAAATTGGGGGGGAGCGGGGACAGGAACTAGCGGGCGACGCACCGGACGGTAAAGCCGTAGGGCTTATTGTAGTTGTTCTGGGGATTCACGTAGGTACTGCCGAAGTACAAGTAGCGGGCGCCGACAGAACTGTTCGGAGTAGAAGACCAGTAGTAGCCGTTTGAGCCCCTGTAGCGCAGAGTACCATTGACCCAGTTGTAGTAGCCTGAGAAGATAATAGATAAGGGGGAGGAACTTTTTTTAAAATAAAATTAAATATTCATGCCGTCGTCGGTTGCTTGTTGGAGGAGGGCGGGAAAGTAGCCGTCAGTAAATTCGACGTCGCCTTTAAAGTCGAGAAACTCGAACCAAGTAATTCCGAGGCGTTCCTCGAGAAGCTCCTCGGCGGCAGTTTTTGAGATAACGGCTTCGCCGAAGTCGAATTTTTTCCATTGGAGGCTTTGGAGGTCGCGGACGGCCTCTTTAACGGCGTTCGCTTCGAGAGAAACGAAGTCGCGGAGCTTTAGGAGCTGGGTCGGAGAGAGTTCAAAATTGTTTGAATCATATTCGACATAGGGGAGAGAGGGGCGCATTTCTTTCGCGAGTTTAACGACGTCTTCACCGAAGTTCGTTAGGTTTTCTTTTTCCCAATCGACGAGAATGTCGGCGAGGAGGGAGATAACGCTTTTCCTCTGTTCGGTTTCGTAATAAGTTATGCGGCGAAGATCTTCTTTCGTTAAATTGAGGTCGCCGAGGGAGTTTTTAGTTTTCTCCCAAGTTTCCCACCAATTGCGATAGAGCGGGAGGAGAACCTCGAGGGCTTCGTCGCGCTGTTCCTCAATAAAAGATTTCTCGGAGACAAAACTGGTTTCCGCGGGATTAAAATCTTTCGGCTTTTTAAATAGTTTTTTGATAAAAAATTGGGGCATAAGCCCTCCGGATTTCCTATAGTAAGTTTAACTAGATAATTATACTACATATTAGACAAAAAAGCAAGAAAAAGCCCCGCTGGGCTTTTATAAGCAAAGAGCGGGGCGAGAGGAGGGGGATTAGAAACAACCGAGAAGCGCGGCGCCGATATCGGCGTATTTCTGGGCTTCTTCGTAGCGGTCTTTGAACCGTTCGACGTCGCTGCGCATCAGGTTCAGGCGGCCGCTGAGGCTGCTGTTCGTCTTTCCCGACAGGGAGATTTCGTCTTCGGCGAGAGCGAGCGCGTTCTCGTGTTGACGGTAGTAGACGAAGCGCCGACCGGCTTCGTTGACCCACTCTTGGTGGATGTGGGCAATGGCGCCGGCGCCGCAGAGCAGGAGGTCGTCAAACGACCGCATCGGGACGTTGGTGTGGTGGCTGCGCATAAACGCCTGGGCTTCATTCGGGGAAATCTGCATCTGTTCATTGTTCATAAGTCCGTCTCCTATCTGTAAAAAATACATAGGCCTACTCGACCTATGTATCTATTATATCACTATCTCTCGAAAAAGTCAATAGGTTAAGCAGTTTCCGCGGGGGCTTCTGAGGGTTTTTGACCATTATCAGCCGGAACGTCAGCGGCAGACGGCGCTTCGGAGACGGCAGCGGCTTTTTCTTCCTCTTCCCTTTTCTCGGCTTCGATCGCCGGGTCGGAGAGAGAGGCGATAACTTGGTCGGAGTCGAGGTCTTTGTCGGCGAGTTCGACGCCAGTTGGGAGGACGAGGTTTTTAAGAGTTAATTTATCTTCGACAGAGGCGAGAGCCGAGGCGTCAATAACGAGCTCTTTCGGGAGGTCGGACGGCTTTGCCTTGACGTCGATTTCTTCCATGACTTGAAGCAGAGTAAGGTGGGCTTTATTTGCTTCAGAGGACTCGAAATTCTCGATTTTGATTGGGGTTGTTGCTTCGACGAGAGCATTTTTCTTGACTTCATTAAACTCGACGTTAATAATTTTTCGCGAAACGGGGTCGAGGGCGACGTTCTTAACGATTCCGAGCAGAGTTTTTCCGGCGAGGGAGAGGTCGATTGGGGAATGGTAGCCGGCGGCGCGCAGGACTTTTTCAGTTTCGTTATAAGGGGAGCTAGCGAGAACGGGAGCTTTTCCGCCGTAAATAACGGAGGGGACGAGACCTTTTTCCCGGAGGGCTTTCGCCTTTTTCCCGGATTCTTCGCGGGGATTCAGAGTTAGTTTATAATCGGACATATTTACCTCCTTAAAATCTATAAGAATATTATAGAGGAGTTTTTAGAAAAAGAAAAGCCCCGCTAAGAGCTTTCCTCAAGCGGGGCGAATGACGGAGATTACTCTCCGTCGGGGCGATAGAACATTCCGTTCAGATAAACCAGAGTGTCGTTGCGATAGGCGTCGCGGACGGCTTCGCGGAGGCAGCGGTTGTAGAACGTGCCGCCGCCGCCCTGGACTTTCCAGGAGCTTTTAGCCTTAACAGCGAGGACGTAGCTCCCTTTCGCAGAAAGCATCAGGAAGCCGTCGCCGGGCTGGTAGTCGCCGAGGTTGATCTCTTTGTTCGAGAGACCGAAGACGTGCCAGTTGGCGTTGTGGTCGGAATCGGGGATTTCGATCATGTCGTCGGCGGGACCGCGGTCGCCGGTCGAGAGCAGGAAGCGCTGAGCGCCACCGGCGGCGCCGTCGGAGAAGACGATGCCCTGGAAATGGTTTGGGCGTCGACCAGACCGACGAGGTGGGCGATTTCGCGGACGCGGGCGAACTCGAAGTTCGAGTTGCCGTGGTTCATGGCGATTGCGACGGCGGAGCGGCCGGCTCTGTTGTCGATGACCTCGAAGGTTGTCAGTTCGTCTTCCGGGATTTCCGGGAGAACCGGAGCAGGGACGGGCTTTCCGTCGGGGGCGAAGAAGTTCATTTCGTCGAAGATAAAGTGCTTGTCCATGATTTTACCTCCCTAAAATCAAGATATACTTCCATTATATCATAAACAGCTTATAAAGTCAATAGTTCTAGAGGTATTTTTTTAAATATTCGCCGGTCGGGGTCGAGGCGGACTTTGCGAGGTCTTCGGGAGTTCCCTCGGCGACAACCATTCCGCCGTTTTGACCACCTTCTGGTCCCATATCAATAAGCCAGTCGGCGGATTTGATGACGTGGAGGTTGTGTTCGATGATAATCATTGAGTTTCCGCCGTCAACGAGTTTGTTTAAGATAGAGAGGAGGCGTTTGACGTCGTCGGTATGGAGACCGGTTGTCGGTTCGTCGAGGATATAGAGGGTCTTTCCGGTACTGCGGCGGGAGAGTTCGGTCGCGAGTTTAATTCTTTGGGCTTCGCCGCCGGAGAAAGTCGTTGCGGGCTGACCGAGGCGGATATAACCGAGCCCGACTTCCTGGAGGGTTTTGAGTTTATTGTTAATGGCGGGAATGTTTTTGAAAAATTCGACTGCTTCGTCAATCGTCATATCGAGGACGTCGGAAATATCTTTTCCCTTATATTTAATTTCTAGGGCTTCGCGGTTATAACGCTTTCCGTGGCAGGCGGGGCAGGTTACATAGACGTCGGGGAGGAAGTGCATTTCGATTTTGTTGACGCCGTCGCCTTGGCAGGTTTCGCAACGACCGCCTTTAACGTTAAACGAGAAGCGGCCGGATTTGTAGCCGCGGACTTCGGCTTCGGGTTGGGCAGCGAAGAGCTCGCGGATTGCGGTAAAGACGCCGGTATAAGTCGCGGGGTTACTGCGCGGGGTGCGTCCGATTGGGGATTGGTCAACGAGGACGACTTTGTCGAGGTATTCGATTCCCTCGATTTTTTCGTGGAGACCGGCGACGGTTTGGGCGTGATTGAGGCGGGATTGGAGCTCTTTCGCGAGAATTTCGTTGACGAGAGTTGATTTTCCGGAGCCGGAAACGCCGGAAACGACGGTCATGACCCCTAAAGGAAACTTTACGGTCAGGTTTTTTAAGTTATTCTCACGCGCGCCGACGACGGTTAGGAATTTATCTTTCTTCCCTTTTCGGCGTTTTTTCGGAGTTTCGATTTTTAGCTCGCCTTTTAGATATTTTCCGGTAATTGAGGCGGGGTTTTCGGCGATTTCGGCGGGAGTTCCGGCGGCAACGAGACGTCCGCCGTCGATGCCGGCGTGGGGACCGATGTCGATAATATAGTCGGCGGCGCGCATAGTATCTTCGTCGTGTTCGACGACGAGGACGGTATTTTTTAAGTCGCGGAGGTGTTTTAGGGTTTTAATCAGTTTGTCGTTGTCGCATTGGTGGAGACCAATACTGGGTTCGTCGAGGACATAGAGAACGCCCTGGAGACCGGAGCCGATTTGGGTTGCGAGACGAATGCGCTGGGCTTCGCCGCCGGAGAGAGTATTCGCGGCGCGACCGAGTTCGAGATAGCCGAGTCCGACGTCTTGCATGAATTTTACGCGTTCTCTGATTTCTTTTAGGATCGGGTCGGCGATTAGTTTTTCTTCGGGGGAGAAGTTTAAATCTTTGTTTAAGACTTTTAAGGTTTCGTCGACGTCGAGCGAGCACATATCAACAATATTCAAGTCATGAACCGTAACGGCGAGGACGGCGGGTTTTAGGCGGGCGCCGTGGCAGGTCTGACATTCTTTAACGCGCATAAAACGCTCGATGTCTTTTTTGATAAATTCGGAAACGTCGGGGTTATTATAGCGACGTTCGAGATTCGGGACGACGCCCTCATAAGTTGTTTCATAGGTCGTTCCCTCGGCGAATTTGCCGCGACCAGAGACGGAGACTTTGTATTTTTCGTTTCCGGTTCCGTAGAGAATTTTTTCGATAGCGTCTTCCGAGAG
>JAFRJE010000007.1 GCA_017432425.1 Candidatus Saccharimonadota bacterium | reverse complement strand
GCTTTTTCTTGCTTTTTTGTCTAATATGTAGTATAATTATCTAGTTAAACTTACTATAGGAAATCCGGAGGGCTTATGCCCCAATTTTTTATCAAAAAACTATTTAAAAAACCAAAAGATTTTAATCCAGCGGAAACCAGTTTTGTCTCCGAAAAATCTTTTATTGAGGAACAGCGCGACGAAGCCCTCGAGGTTCTCCTCCCGCTCTATCGCAATTGGTGGTCCACTTTGGAGAAATCTAAAAACTCCCTCGGCGACCTCAATTTATCGAAAGAGGATCTTCTCCGCATGACTTATTACGAAACCGAACAGAGAAAAAGCGTTATTTCTCTCCTCGCCGACATTCTCGTCGATTGGGAAAAAGAAAACCTAACGAACTTTGGCGAAGATGTCGTGAAACTCGCGAAAGAAATGCGCCCCTCTCTCCCCTATGTTGAATATGATTCGAACAATTTCGAGCTCTCCCCAACCCAGCTCCTAAAGCTCCGCGATTTCGTCTCGCTCGAAGCAAACGCCGTTAAAGAAGCCGTCCGCGACCTCCAAAGCCTCCAATGGAAAAAATTCGACTTCGGCGAAGCCGTTATCTCAAAAACCGCCGCCGAGGAACTTCTCGAAGAACGTCTCGGAATTACCTGGTTCGAGTTTCTCGACTTTAAGGGCGACGTTGAATTTACCGACGGTTACTTTCCCGCCCTCCTCCAGCAAGCTACAGACGACGGCATGAATATTTAATTTTATTTTTTTTAAAAAGGCCCCCTTATCTATTATCTTCTCAGGCTACTACTACTGGGTCAATGGTAATCTGTACAACAGGGGCTCATACGGCTACTACTGGTCTTCTACTCCGTACAGTTCTGTCAGCGCCCGCTACTTGTACTTCTACAGTACCTACGTGTATCCCCAGGGCGGCAGCAATAAGCCAGACGGCTTAACCGTCCGGTGCGTCGCCCGCTAGTTCCTGTCCCCGCTCCCCCCAATTTCCCGGAATACTAAGTATAGTAACGTAAGGAAACGCATGACAGAAGCTAAGAAAAGCAAGACGGAACAAGCAGCCGAGAAGAGGGAGTATCTTGAGATAGGGAAGTATTGCTTTTCGGCTTTCGAGTAGGTTTATAGGAAATAAAATTTTTACCATAAGCGCAATGACCAAACGCGCAAGCGCAAAACCTTCTATTCTACCCCAATTTAAAAACTTTTACAATACCCCCTAGCCCTACTTCTTCTCCCTCTTCCCGCTGAGGATTTTGAAGATAATCAAGAAAATCGCAACAAGAATTACGAACAATAGCCAAAGCGGACAAACAATAACCATTTTATCAACTTTTTGATTCACGCCTTCAAACTCGACGTTATAAATCACGTGGAAAATTCCCATGCTCGGCGTTGCGTCCCAAGATATTTCTTTATAAGTTGTATTGCCTGGCATAATCCAAGCGTGCGCTGGGTTTTCCTCGTTAGTATAGACTTCCTCATCGGAAAAAAGCGGAAAGACCTGGAGCGTATAGTCTGCGCGTGAGTGAACATTCCCCATATTTGTAATATTTGCATTTCCTGAAATATCTCCTGCAAATAAAAATCCCGGAACGTTTGCACTTTCTATCTTTCCTTTTCGAACAGTCTCCCCTGCAACTTCAGCATAAATCAAATGCGCCGACTCATAAACCGCCTGAAGATCAATATTACTTGTGTCCGTAAAACTCGTTGGTTTCGAACTAACAACGATCGAAGCATACTGCCCGCCCGCCGCCGCATTTTCTGGAACTTCAATCGTAAAAGTAATTTTTTCAGTCGCATTCGGTTTAATTGATCCTTCATATTTTGGTAACCTGATCCAATCAACCATCTGGTTATAATCGCCGTTTGCCGTCAGAGAGATATCATTCCTATTATCCGCACTAAACGGTTCAATTCTAAGCTCATATTCAAAATCAATAACCGAGTCCGCTGGATTTGTAATCTCGAAGTTCCCATCAAAAGTTTCTCCCGGCGTTATAATAATGTTCTGATACATCGGAGATAGAGAAAACTTTCCTCCTGCCGCCTCCGCCGGAAAGACTTCCGTCCCGAAACTTAATGCTAAAATACTGATAATCGCAACCAAAAATTTTATTTTTATAATTTTTTTCATAAATCTCCTTTATTTTTATTCTATGTCGGTCTTACAAGCAAAACCCTGACGTTCATAATTTTCTTTATATTCCTCTAAAGTTGTCGGAAATGTCTCTTTTTCGTTAACCATAAAAAACTCTCCTGTATATTCCGTTAAATCCGAAGCCGTCCCATAAAGAGAAATCACAAGTCTATCTTTCAGAATAGTAAATTTATTGTTAAACTTCCCAGCGCTAAACCCAGCTTTTCCGAGCTTTCGGTTAAAGTCGGCGTGGGAAATTGCTTCCACACTTATTGCTTCACTTTCCGTCGAGTAATTAAGCGTGTAAGTTAGATAAACCGTACTTAGTTTTTCTTTTCCGCTAAACAACGCGTTTATTTTTAATTCTTTATTATCCGAATCGACCGCTCCGGCTTTCGGATAGGTTAATTCGTTAGAAATACATTCAAGTGATTCATTCTTAACATTCTCTGGGTATCGTCCGGAAATTGTTTTCGAACCCCTAAGAAGCCATACTATTATCAAGACTATAATTATCAAAGATAATAAAAAGAAAAATAGCTTAAGAAACTTATGATTCTTTTTGTCTTTCTTTTCTGATGTTTCGGGCTTAAAATATATTTTCTCTTCCAAAAAACCTCCGAGTTTCTCCACCCTAGTTTAATAAATATCTACTTAGAGCTCTAAAATAAAGAGCGCTAAGGAGAAGTCTATTCCTCGAGATAAGGCTCCTCCGTTTGGAGGAGCCCACCTCAATTTAGTTTTTAAGGCTAAATTACTCGGCAATTCCTTGGAAGAGGCTATAAACAACCTTACCAGAGTAAGTACCAGCGGCTTGGTTGCTTTGGACGCCGATACCATAGGTAACAGTGATAGTGTCACCAGTAGGGGCAGAAACGCCAGTGTGTTCAATGATGGTTTCGGCAGTTCCGGCAGTCGCGTTGGCATAGAAAGTAGCAGCGCCATCAACTACATCAGAAGCGCTAGAGGTACCGTTGTCAGCCGTGATAGAATCAAGGTCATAGCCAGAAGCAGTTGTGCTATAGGCAGCAGCCTTAGTTGAGCCTGTACCGTTAACGGCTGGAATGTTTTCTGAAGTATAGCCAGCAGTTTCATTGTAGAGATTCGGGGTAGCAACCTTGATGCTGTAGCCTTCGGTATTAGTACAAACAACTTTCATCGTCGTGCTTGCGAAGCCAGCAGCGGTCGTACCAGCCTGCATCGTGCGAAGGATAGTATGCTCGGAAGCATTAAGATTTGAAGAAGTCGTAGCACCTTCGTCGGCAATGGTACCGTAACCAGTAGAAGCTACATCATCATCGGTATGAGTATCAGTCGAAGTTGTCGGCGTAACGTTATAAGTCGTTCCGGTTTCACTGCCGTGAGTAATGCCGCCAGGAAGCGGAGAAGTAGATTGCGCCCAGTCTCCAAACGTACAAGACGGTTGGAGGTTAATGACGAGTTCGTCAGTATGAGTATCGCTTGCAGTTCCAGCAATATCAGCGAAAGTAGCCGTTGGTGCTAACGCAACCGCTAAACCAGCGACGACGCCAAGCCCGGCAATAATTTTTTTAGACATAAATTTTGTGTGTCCTTTTTAGTTGTTATTATTTGACCTTTGTGTTTCTGATTATACGCTTATGATTTTTCAAAGTCAATAGTCTTTATGCTAATTTTAAGGAAGAACAGATTTAGAAATAATTTTTTACGTATATATTATATATGCTGCTTTGGATTTTGTATGTTATAATAACGACAGAAGATTTGTCGTCCTGTTTAGACATCTTTTGTTTTATTAAATAATTGACCTTATTTTCTTAGGACATAATGATTAGTTTAAACTTAAGGCAATAAATCTTCCACATCGGTCTAAACTTCCAAAATACCACCGATGCTTTTAATCTCCTCGGGACGCCGAGGAGATTTTTGTTTTCAAAAACAATGACTGTGATAAAATTAAAATACTGAGGGCGACCTACTGCCGTAGTACAGTAGGCCAAGCCCTCTTTTTTGAATATAATTTAAGTTATATTTTATCGTTAGATTTTGTGTGTCCTGTTTAGACAACTAAAAAGGACACACAAAATTTATGTCTAAAAAAATTATTGCCGGGCTTGGCGTAGTCGCTGGTTTAGCGGTTGCTTTGGCTCCGACAGCTACGTTTGCCGAAATCACTAGAACAACTACTAGCGATGAACATACTGATGGTTTCGCTATTACTGTTGCTGATACTTGTGCTTTCGGTAACGACGATAGTACTTCTGCTGTTACCGGCGTCGAACACAACACCGGAGGCTCTGGATCCTACGACGGAATGGCTACTTGGACCAACACCGACACAACCAACAAAGGTCGCCGTCCAGATGATGATAATGGCACGCTAGCTGCTGCTGACAGCGCCACCGATACTGCTACTTACAGCATCGAAGCCGGTACGACCAAAGCTGGTTTCGCCACCACCACTCTTCGCGTTTACTGCAACAACTCGACGACTGGCAAGTATACCCTCAAGGTTACCATGGACGACCTTCAAAAGGGCGAAACTTCTAACTATATCCGTGCTAACGCCGGGTACTCCGCCGCCGCTTCCGGCTATGCTATCGATAGCGTAGCTGCAGGTACTAACGCTCACGGTGCTGTTGCAAATACTTTTAATAATAAGTTCGGCTCTACTGTGGAAACTGTCATGGCTACCAGCTCTACTGGTACTGATACTGCTGGCGATGATTATACTATTACCTACGGTATTGGTGTCCAAGCCAACCAAGAAGCCGGTCTCTATGAAGGTACCGTCCTCTACAAACTCTATCAAGGTGTCTAATTTAACCTAAATAGATTTGAGGTGGGCTCCTCCTTTTCGGGGGAGCCTATCTAAAATAAATTTCTTCTTAGCGTTCTAAAAAATAGAACCCTAAGTAGAGATTTATACAATCAAGGTGGAGAAAACGGAGGATTTTTTGGAAGAAAAAATATACTTTAAACCTGAATCGTCAGGAAAGAAAGATAAAAAAGATCATAAATTTTTAAAACTATTTTTCTTTCTTTTATTTTTATTAATCATTATTTTAATAATTATTTGGTTGCTTAGAGGAAGTAAAACTACCTCTGGGAGATATCCGGAAAATATAAAAAATGAATCTCTTTCTTGCGTATCGAATACAGCAATATACGAAAAAGCTAACGAAAGAATCGCCGACAAAAGAGAACTAAAAATCAACGCCGTCTTTTACGGGGGAAATAAATTAAGTTCCATAGGGTTAATCTATACTCAAGATTTCGACAACGACGGCGACGCTTACGCCGCCGAAGCAATCCTCCATGCGCAGTTTTATAGAGGTTTACAAAATATGGGCTACGAACATTCACGTTTTAATAATAAATTTAGCCTTATGAACAACGTTTTGGTTCTTACCTTACGAACCGATGCTAACGAAATTGACGATTCAACAAAAGATTATTTTTTGATTGATTCAGATAACTCTTTAACTACTTTGCAGGAATACCGCACGAATTATGAATCTCAAGGTTTCGCCTGTTCCTCATCAATCGAAAATAACTAAAGGAGTAAAATTATGTTAAAAAAGAAAATTACCATTATCATACTTAACCTCATCGCACTTTTCGCCATATTCACACCATCTAATGCTCACGCCAGCAATATGTTTTCGTTATCGCCGATGAATCAAATGGTTACACTAACGCCAGGAGAAACATTTTACGGAAATTTCAACGTCGTCAATCCAGGAACTAGCACAAATGATTTTTATTATACACTAGAAGTTAAGCCATTTACGACTTCAAATAACGGCGAAATATCTACCGAATCGAACGGAGATTATACCTTAATGGCAGATTGGATTGAACTTTTCTCGACAGACGACATAATTGCTCCAAACGAAGTTAAAGAAATTCGTTTTGCAATTCATGTTCCAGATGATGCTCCAGCAGGCGGGCAGTACGCAACCATTGTTGTAAGATCTGGCGAATACCGAATCGACAACTCTAACGTTGATTTAAGAGAAGCATACGAATCCGGTCATCTCATCTACGCCGACGTTGCCGGCGAAACAGTTCGCAAAGGTTCGGTTAATGACGTGAACGTTCCGAGTTTTCTCTTTTCCGGAAATATCTCCGGTTCGGCGCTGATTAAAAACGAAGGAAATGTCCACTCCCAAGCGACTTCGACGCTCCAAGTTTTCCCGCTTTTCTCTAGCGAAGAAGTTTTTACAAACGAAGAAGACCCGAAGAAAAGCTGGATTATGCCGGGGAATACGACGTTGACGACGACAGAATGGACAGAGACGCCCAGTATTGGGATTTTCCACGTCATTTATAACGTAGAATTTGAGGGTGTAAGCGAGAAAGTTGATAAAATGGTTATCGTTTGTCCGCTTTGGCTCCTCTTTGTAATTCTCGTTATTATTTTCTTAATTATCTTTAAGATTCTTTCTGGAAAGAAAGAGAAGAAATAAAAAAGGTCTTGTAAGAGTAGCTTAAGTAGGATATAATAGAAACATATTCGAGGATACTCGCCATCCCCCCTCCGAAAGGAGGGGGCACATTTTTATCGACGATTTTTAAGTTAGCCCCTACCCTATTTTACGCAACTTTCATCATATCTTCAAACATGGTTTTCTATCTTAGAACATAATCTCGCTTAAGACGTAATAAAACACCATGCCGCAAAATGAAAGTGTGGTAAAACATGGGGTAAGAGCAGTACATACGAGGCAATTCTGGTTCGATTTGGTCGTTTTTTCTAAAAAATGCCGATTTCTGTGGCAACATAGAGTTAGAACTTTGATAAAAGAAAGGAGCTAATATGTCCTATGACGCTAATACAACGATAAACGAGGTCGACCTGTCTGATGTAGGCGATTCTCTTACCGAAATACTTCATTATTTATTATGGCGGAGAGCAACTCGCAAGATACTTGAGAAACAATTAGCGGAAAAGATATGCATGCTTTATGACGAAGTCGGCTACTTCTTATGGTCGTTCCCCTTATTGGGGGAATGCGAGGAGCAGCTTTCGGATATCATCGGCAGTCTCTCTGACACGAGAATACTTATTTCTAGCGCATCGGTCTTACTCCCCAAAACAGTAAGCAAACATCTCTATTGCTTCTTAAACAGATGCGAATACGATATCGCCTTATGGAAACGGAGGTCAAATGGAACCGCGTCCATGGGGGATTGGGGAGTCGAGCCGGAGAAAGACCATTACTACGGAGTACTTGCGGATTATTATGAAAAAGCACTAAACTCCCTCGGCGGACATATCACTAACCCCTGAGAAAGAAAACCACCGCGGAAGTAAAGCTTGTCTTTTTTAGTCTCTTATGATAGAATAAAAACACAAATGGTTCGCCTCTCGAATTGGCGTCGTTATGGCGATACTTTCCAGGTGAGCAATCTGCTGGATAGAAGGCGAATCGAACCAAGCAGCGTCGTTATGACGCTTTTTTGGTGGTATGTAAGGAAGTTTCAACATGAGCAATGCGTTTCTTTATCAGTTTAAGATAGCTGGCATCCTTATCTCGTTCGACCGAGCGACGTGCCGCTCCTGCAATCATATCCGCAAGCTGGACGAGGTTATCTTCCACGGAGTTGCGGTAGGTTAGTTGCCTCATGGCTCCTCTGGGAAGGTTCTTGCGGAAGAAAGTTTTAACATTACGGCGATAGGTCGAGCCACTTTCTCCGTCGACGAGTACATGAGCTTGTTTTAGCTTAACATCAAAGGCTTGGAGTGCTTTAAGGATGACGGCGTTATATAGCTTACTGGCGTCATTCTTAAACTCTTTAACATCGGCAACAGTATCCTTGTCAAGAATAACCAGGGAAATCTTAAATTTACAGTTTCTGACCTCTGATAAGAACCGTTTTCTGACTTCTGGTGAGGTTTTACGGAACTTAAACTCGTGTCTTTGTTGCCAGCCGAGCTTTTGACGGAGGCGTTTAATCTTAAGTGCGGTCTCTTCAGCGTCAAGGTCATCTTCGAATAGCACGGCTGCGATAATAAAATACTTACTGGAGCCTTCTTTTAGTTTGAGTCCAGGGTCGCCAGCGTCATCTATCGCAATAATCATGTTCTCTATTATAACAGAGTAAGACCTGTTATGATATTGTTAACCAAAAAAG
Organism: Candidatus Saccharimonadota bacterium; assembly: GCA_017432425.1. GTDB lineage: Bacteria > Patescibacteriota > Saccharimonadia > Saccharimonadales > Saccharimonadaceae > Nanosyncoccus. Next base: position 5,214 of record JAFRJE010000007.1, on the reverse strand, counting down.
GGGCGATTTAGAATCCTTAAAAAATCAGTTATGCTTAGAGAGTCAACGTCAAATTAATAAAGCAAAACTGATATTACCAGCCATAGTCAAACCTCTAGACTGGTGGTACAGAGCCGCAAGTTTAACTACAATCTGAAGAAAGCCAACGCAAATGGACTGACAATTTTCTATAAAACCAGAGAAAGATATCATATTAGAGAGCAACCTGACCCAAATGGGAAACTTGAAAAAGAGAGCGCATATTATATTAAACTAGTGTTCTGGGATAATCACCTACAAAATTCTTCTCCTGCCTCATTTCCGTCCGGTTTTTTATTTCGCGTTGCGTCTCCCTAAACGTCGCCCGCGAAATAATCGCTGGATGAGAGTTTTTTAGATAAAATTGTCTCCGCTCGCCGTGATTTTTCCGCACCTTTTTCGTTAAAAAATCTTCGACATACGTTTTACCGAGAATTGCATCGCCTTGATATTTTTCGTTCATTAAAATACTCCGAATCGTCTCCGGCGACCATTTCGTTTTCCCGCGCGGCGTTTTTATCTCCTCATTCGTTAGCCCTCGCGCAATCCCGCGCAAAGTCCCACCCGCTAAAAACTCCTGAAAAATCCGCCGAACAATCTCTGCCTCTTCCTCGTTAATTTTCGGGCGATTGTCCTCGCCCTTATCATAGCCTAAGAAACTTTTATAGGGAACAACAATCCGCCCCGCTTCCATTCTTCGCTCAATCCCCCAACGAACATTCTCGGAAATCGACCGACTTTCTTCCTGCGCAACCGACGAAAGAATCGTAAAAATCAGCTCCGACTTCGCGTCGAACGAACTAATATTCTCTTTCTCGAACCAAACCTCGACCTTTTTCGCTTTTAACTCGCGCGTTACCGTCAACGCATCAACCGTATTCCGCGCGAACCGCGAAATCGACTTTGTTAAAATCAAATCAATCTCGCCCCTCTCCGCCGCCTCAATCATTCGCTTAAACCCCGCCCGCCGGCGATAGCTCGTCCCCGAGACCCCCTCGTCAGCAAAAATCTCAACCAGCTCCCACTCCGGATTTAACGCTACATAACTTTTATAATAATTAACTTGCGCCTCGAAGCTACTCATTTGCGCCTCAAGTTCAGTCGAAACGCGTACATAAACCGCAACGCGTTTCTTCACTTTTTCTAACATATTTTCTCCAATTCATAATCAAAAAAACGAGGCGAACTTCGTCTCGTTTTTATTTCTAAAATTTATGGTCCCCGAAGTGAGACTCGAACTCACAATCCTTACGGAAAACGATTTTGAGTCGTTCGCGTATACCAATTCCGCCATTCGGGGCAATATCCATATTTTAACATACAGCGCGGGAAATTCCAAATTTTAGAGCTTTTAATTTCCCGTTAACCAACCCCAAACTCTCTCGAAGAACGTCTCCTCATTTTCCGGCAACGTCTCCCCCTCCGTCTCAACGACCTCCTCCTCGACCTCCGCCGTCTCATAGCTCGGGCTTACCTGCTCCGCCGTTACCAATAAACGATACCTACTCGTCCCAAGCGGCGTACAAGTTATCAGCGTCAACATCGGCTTCTTCGTCTCATAAATCAATTTAGAAACCTCCGTCGGCTCAATTACTTCTTTTTTAACTATCTTGTACGAATAGCGCGTCGAATTATAATGGACATAAATCATATCCCCGTCCTCTAGCCGCTCCAGCCCTGAAAAAATAAATTTATATGGGTTCGCGGAATAAATATCCCCCGCGGAATGACCAGTTATGACAAAATTCCCGATCTGACCCGGATACGCGCTCGCTCCATTAATTCGATAATGAACAACGCCATAGTTCATCGCATTCATTACCCCGTCGAGCGAAACCCCAAACGCAATCGGCACTTCAACGTTTAATTTCGGGATTATTAGCTTCGGCTCGCTCGAAACATTCGTCGCGACAACCGTCGGATCGACCGCCGTAATCTCGCTAACCGGCGCCTCTCCCGGGGAAACATACGCCGCAATCGGCGCGAAAATCAACCGGTTATATTGTAAAAACAAAACCAACAAAACGACCGCAACCCCTGCAATCAACGGCATCAACTTTCGGCGTCGTTTTTCCAACTTTGCTCGCTCCGACGCCCGCGCCCGAATTTTTTCCTTAAACGAACTCTTTTTCTCCGCTTTTTCCGTTTTCTCAGCTCCAGTATCAACATTCTTCGCTAAACTCTCCGCCTTCAATCGCTCTTTCGCGACATAATCTTTCGCCGCTTTTGAATAATATTCGGAATAATATTTCTGGTAATAGTTCTGCCAGGCGGTATGGTATTTTTTCCACGTCTCCGGCGACACTCCCGCCCCCGTCGAGCTCGTTTTTAACGCACTTTTAACTTCCGTTCGCTCGGTTTTTTCTCGCTCAACCGCCCCTCGAACCGACTCAACCGTCGTTTTTTCGTACGCCTCTAAAACTTTCCGCCTCGCGATTTCCGCAGCGGTTTTTCTCTGACGCTCTGAAGAAGATAGCCCACCTTTTTCTGAATTCATATATATCCCTATTATACCATAAAAAATCCGCTAAGGAAGCCTTAGCGGAAAGATTGTCGTAGTTAGTCAAAAGTTTCGAGGCTCAAAAACGCCCCATTCAGCCCGTTGAGATGGTGACCCTCGTCGTCAATCGGGCCGCGCCGGAAAGAATGGAACAGCTCCTCGTCCGCGTATGTACAGAGTCCACGCGTCGCGTAGATGTTTTCCCCAGAAACTCCGCTCCGCTTCAGCAGTTCTTCGTTGATTGAATAGAAGTCGAGCCGCGGCTTTTTCTTCGGCGACCGGAGAATCATCTCTCCCAGTCCCATCATCTCAAACCTTTCCGCGACGTTTTCGCCGACTTCAAAATGTTCCGGACCCAGACACGGCGCAATTATCGCAATCAAGTCTTTCGGGTTCGTCCCATAATTCTTCGTCATTGTCCAAATCGCGTTTCCAATCACGCCCTTAATCGCTGTCCGCCAGGAACAATGAGCAAGCCCAATCGCTCGCTTTTTCGGGTCGGCAAGGTAGATAATCGCGCAATCCGCCGCATACATAAACAGCGTTATCCTCGGATTGTCCGTCACGATCGCGTCCGCGTGCGGCGCCGCTGCTTCGTTAAACAGCATCACTTCGCCAGCGCACTTAACCGTCCTTACCTCGTTCGTTCCATAAATCAACCGCGTCGTCGCGATATTGTTCGAATTGAGACCGAACCGCTCGCTATACATCAAGAAACACTCTCGTCCCTGTTCCAACCCATACTTCTTGTACAGGTTCAAGCTAATTTCAACCGGCTTCTTCCGAGAAATCTTCCCAATTTTCGTCGAGAAAATCCCCGTCGCGACGCCGGTATTCGTCAGCGGCCAAAAGTCGAGATAGTCAAAATTCTTCCCCCTCCGAAGATACCAACCGTCTACCGAACTATCCAAAATTCTGTCCCTAAAAACGTTCAACAAAACAATCCCTCCCTATTCTTATAATCTTTAAACGGACAAAATAGACTAACTAATTTCTAAAGAACAAAAACACCCCCTTTCTTTAATTATATCACTAACTCTCGAAAAAGTCAATATTCCGCGTTTTTCCTCCCTAATATATAATAGAGAAAAGGAGATTTTATGTTTGATACCGATAAATATAAAAAACTAATGGACGAAGTTGTTGCAAAGTTTAAAGACGAACTAAAAAAAGTCCGAACCGGACGGGCGCACCCTGATATGCTCGCCGGCGTTAAAGTCGAAGCCTATGGTCAATGGATGCCCTTAAACCAAGTCGCGAACGTAACCGTCTCTGGCGCAACTATGCTCCTCGTTACCCCTTATGACCCCTCGACAATCCCCGGAATTTCTAGCGCAATTCGCGCCGACTCGACCCTCAGTCTAAACCCCTCCGATGACGGTCGCGTTGTCCGCGTCCCGATTCCTCCCCTGACCGAAGAACGCCGAAAAGAAATTGTCAAATCCGCCTCAAAATTCGTCGAAGAGTCGAAAGTCAAAATCCGCAATCTCCGCGAAGACGCCCGAAAAGACCTAAAATCCGCCGAACTCCCCGAAGACGCGAAAAAACGCGCCGAAAAGGGAATCGACGATTTAACGAAAGAGTTTAACGAAAAAATCGACTCCGAGTTTAAGACGAAAGAGTCGGAAATTATGCAAATTTAGCTTAAACGTGATAAAATAATTTTTATGAATACGTTTCTCGGGATTATTATCGGTCTCTTGGTTTTAATGGTTCTGATTGTTGGTCATGAATTTGGTCATTTTCTCCTCGCTCGAAAAAACGGCGTCCGTGTTAAAGAATTCGGGATCGGCTTCCCACCCCGCGCTCTCGCTTGGCGTCGAATCAAGGGAAAATGGGTTAAATATCCGAAGTCAGAATGGAAATCTCCGAACGAAGTCTTAAAAGCCGTCGGAAACGACAAGTCCGAAAAAAAATCCGAAACTCCCGAACCCCTAATCTTAAGCCTTAACTGGCTCCCAATCGGCGGCTTCTGCCAGATGGACGGCGAGTCCGACGCCGATATTAGAAAAGGAACTTTCGGTGCCGCTTCTTATTGGTCAAAAACAAAAATTCTCTTTGGTGGCGTCGTAATGAACTGGCTTATGGCATTTTTAACCTTAACCGTCCTCGCTTGGTTCGGCATGCCGACTTTCCTCGAAAACCAATTCACAATCGCCTCCGACGAATCAGTCGTCCGAACTAACTATATAACCGTCGAAGCTGTCGCCGAAAGTAGTCCTGCCGAAACCGCTGGTTTTAAAGTCGGCGACAAAATCCTCGCCCAGAACGGGGAAGAAATCTATTCCGTCTATGATGTAGCTAGCCGCGAAAAGTTCAAAGGCGGCGAAACCGTCGAATATAAAGTCGAGCGCGAAGAAACCGAAGAAACCCTTACTACGACGCTCAATAACCCTGACGCGGATTATCTCCTCGGCGTAACCATGTCCGGCGGCGGAAGCGTAACCCGCTATACTTGGTCGGCGCCTCTCGTCGGGCTCGGAACGACCGCCCAGCTAACTAAAGAAACTTTTGTTGGGTTAGGAAAAATGCTCTGGAACCTCATAACCGGCGCCGCACGCCAAGTTTCCCTCGATTCTTCGACCCGCGAACAGGGAAGAGAACAAATTTCCGAAGCCGGACAAGGCGTTACTGGAATTGTCGGTATGCTCGGAACTATTTTCCCCGCTTTCGTCGGCTCCGCCTCCGACATCGCT
>JAFRJE010000006.1 GCA_017432425.1 Candidatus Saccharimonadota bacterium | reverse complement strand
GTTACTATCTTAGACATTACCAGGTTAATCTAATGGAAGTATCAGAAAAACCCAAAAAACCAAAAAACTCTAAAAAGTCAAATATCCTGCTCGTCATCTGGCTTCTTCTTTGGACCGGCGCAAGCCTAGTTGCGAGCCAGTTTATTATCGTCTATCTCCTTTATTTTATTCTAGGGAGAGAAACTTTAACAACCCCCGTTTGGACAACCGTCATGGACGCATTAATTTACGCGTTGACGCTGTTTTTCGTCCTTTTCGTCCCGCCCCGCCTCTTTAGAAAAAAAACCAGCCCCAAAAAAAACCCGGATTGGACGACCGACCGCGAAGAACTCGGCTTGAAAGGTCTCCCGACCTGGACTGATATCGGTCTCGCCCCTGTCGGTTTTATTGTTTATCTTCTTCTCGCGACCGTCCTCGTCTCGATTTTCTCGTTTTTCCCGTTTTTTGACCTCTCCGAGGCCCAAGACGTCGGCTATAATTTCCTTAACTCCGGTCTCGACAAAATCGTCGCCTTTATCGCTCTCTGTTTAATCGCGCCCATTATCGAAGAAACTATCTTCCGCGGTTTTCTTTATGGAAAATTACGCGGCAAAATCTCCGGACGCCTCTCGCTCCCGCTCTCCGCGTTTCTCGTTTCGCTCCTTTTCGGCATTCTCCACGGTCAATGGAACGTCGGCGTTAACGTCTTCGCGATGTCGCTCGTCCTCTGCGCTCTCCGCGAAATAACCGGAACCATCTACTCCGGCATTCTCCTCCACATCATCAAAAACACCGTCGCATTCGTCTTGCTTTATATCATCGGTACAGGAGGGATATACTAATTTTTCTTTAACGCTTTAGTGTTCGCAATCAACCGTTCCTTGAACGCTGCCCGCGCCGCTTCAGCGTTTTTATTATCCCCTTTCCACGCCTCCAGCGCCGGCGCTTGCAGAGCCCGCGCAAACGAGAACGTAACCAGGAACGGAAGCGGGCCGTTATTCGTTACGTGTTGAAGATTCTCCGTTGCCTGCTCAACCCCTTGCCCGCCCGACAAGAAAACAACTCCCGCAATCTCTTTCGGGACGTGTTCACGGAGAACTTTCGCCGTCGCCTCGCCGACTTCCTCCGGCGTTGACTGAGTTGGAAATTTCTTTCCCGCAAGAACCATATTTACCTTAAGAATCGTCCCGGACAGCTTTACTTTCTTTTTCTTTAAAGCCTCAAACAGCTCGTCTAAAATCTCTCCTGTTACCTTCGCGCATTTCTCAATCGAATAATCTCCGTCGTGGACAACTTCCGGCTCAACAATCGGCACAATCTTCGCCTTTTGACAAAGCAAAGCATAATCCGCCAAAATCTCAGCGTTCTTTTTTATTGCCAGTTTCGTTGGCGTCGAGGGAGTTATCTCAAACGCCGCGCGCCACTTCGCAAACCTCAACCCCATTTCATAATATTCATTCAACCTCTCCGACAACCCCTTAAGCCCAATCGTAAACTTTTCGCTCGATCCCGGAAAATTAACCAACCCCTGATCAACCTTAATCCCCGGAATAATTCCTTTAGAAATCAAAAAATCGACAAAATTCCGCCCGTCGTCTGCTAACTGACGCGCCGTCTCGTCAAACAAGATAACCCCGTTTACATATTTTTCCAGCCCCTCTGTCGTAAAGAAAATATTGCGATAATCGCGACGATGTTCATAATCATCCGGAATCTTTGCCTCCTCAAATTTTTTATGGATTGAGCCGCCCGACTCGTCCGCCGCCAAAATCCCCTTTCCCTTAGCGACCAAACTCGCCGCAATCAGCCGAATATTTGCCCCCTCGGTCTTTTCTTCCTCGACCCGCTCGCTCAAAATTTCAAACGGCAACGTTTCGTCAAGTTTCGAGTTCTCGACGTTTAATTTCGCATACAACAGCGCGTCCTCAACTGACTTGCCCTTTAAACTCGCCCCCAGAAACGACGCCGCCGCAATCGAATAAACTGAAAGATGGGTCAATAAATCTTTTTTCGGAATGATCCAAGAAACTTCCGCCCCGTCGATTTTCGCCCCAGTCTCCGAGAAGAAACAAACTTTTCCGCGCGGCAACGTCCACGCCAAATCCCCGTCCGAGAACACAAAATCCGCTAATAAAACCAACTCTTCCGCTGTTTTTGTCATTTTTTTCGGCGCGTAAACCGCCAATCGAACGGTTTTATTTTTGCTCAAAAAATCCTTAATTTTCTCGGTCAACTCGCGCGTGATGTTCGCCGACCGATCAACAAACACCCATTTTACCCCCTTTTCCGGCATGAAATCCGTTCGTTTTCGCTCGCTCGGAACGAAATATGCGATTTCCTCGCCTTTACAAATTACATAACGATAATTCGCCGTCTCGACCCCATTCTTTATTTCTCCGTCTTCCAAAAATTCCGCTTTCGAACCAGAAATTTTTGCCTTAATTCCAAATTTTTCCAAAACCTCAAGCGTAACCACCGCTCCAGAAAACACCGGGACTCGCGAAAAGAAATTATGCCCCTCCCCGTTAAACCCCAAGTTCATCCAAAAAACGCCGTCTTCGTCTTCCTCGAAACTATCCCTTCGCTCATCGAGCCTTAAATAAACATCTTTTAATACATTTCCAACAATCAAAATTTCGCTCATGGTTTAATTATAGCACAAAAAAATAGCCCCTAAGGGCTATTTTTTATCTTACTTCTACGCGAACGCGAGGTACGTTTTTCCCGCTAAAATGCGACTTCTTCGTCTTAACAAACGCAACCACTCCGTCTTTTTTCGCATGAATCGTAAAATTACGAGACATATACGTCCCCTCGCCGGCTAATTTCGTCGAACCGGTT
>JAFRJE010000001.1 GCA_017432425.1 Candidatus Saccharimonadota bacterium | reverse complement strand
TTCCTGATTTTCCGCTAAATCCCCCGTAATCTTATTAACCCCGTGCATGACCGTCGTATGGTCTTTAACCCCAACCTCAAGCGCAATCTTCGTTGTCGACATTGCTAACTCTTTTGACAAAACATACATCGCTACTTGCCTAGCAGTCTTAATGTTAGAAACCCTACTTTTTCCGCACATTTCCTTAACCGTCAACTGATAATATTTTGCAACTTTCTCAACAATCTGTTTTGCCGTCGTATGTTTTTGTTTTCGAATCGACGACCCTGAGATAAACCCGTCATTAATCAACTCCAGCGGCGTTAGCCCGCGAATTTCCGAAATCGCCATAATCTTCTGGAACTCCCCCTCAAGGTCACGAATATTCGTTTTAATATTTTCCGCAATAAATTCAATCGCCGCGTCCTCAATCTCGAATCCTTGAAATTCCGCTTTCGACTTTAAAATCGCGCATCTATCCTCGAAAGAAGGGAACTGTAGGTCGAACGCCCCCGCCATCGCTAGTCGACTTGACAATCGAACGTCTAGTGTCTTAATCTGGTCGGGTAGCCGGTCGCTCGTAATAATAATCTGTTTATTCGCTTGGTGTAAATCGTTAAAAATATCAAAAAACTCAACCTGGCTTTTCTCTTTCCCGACCATAAATTGAAAATCGTCAATAATCAGAACGTCGAGCTTCCGATATTTATCCTTAAATTGGTCGCTTTTTTGCGCCTTAATCGAATTGATGAAATCCGAATAAAAATGATTGACCGGAATATATAAAACCTTGAGTTTTGAGTTTGCCTTTAAAATCGCGTTTCCAATCGCCTGTACTAAATGTGTCTTCCCAAGTCCCGGACCGCCATAAAGGAAAAATGGATTATATTTCTCGCCCGGATTTTGCACAATAATCTTTGCAACCCCAACCGCCAAATCATTGTTGCTCCCAACAACAAAGTTTTCGAGCGTATATTTCGGGTTTAACCCCGTCTTAAACTGCGTAATCGGCATCTTCGGTATACTAATATGCGCCAAATCCCCCGCCTTTTCGATTTCTTTCGGCTCCTCCCGTCCCGAAACTTCTCGCCCCGCCGCCTTCTTTCGTTTAACTGAAGATTTAACAATATAGTCAATTCTCTCAGCTTGAACCTTATTATTCTTGAACGCCTCGCCGATTAAATTATCATACCTCGCTTTAAGTTGGTTTGTAATAAACACGTTCGGCGCCGCAATTGTAATAACGTCTTTCTCAATCGAAACCAACTCCGCGTTCTTAAACCAAGTCTGAAACGAAGATCCCGAGATTTTCTGTTCAATTTCCGCTAGGACATTTTTCCAAACATCATACATTTCTCTAGACCTCCTTTCTTATACCCATAATTATAACCGACCGCCCAAAACTTTTCCACAGGTTTTCTCCCGCAATTTTTATTTTATATTAAAAAACCTCCATAACTGGGGTCGACTTTTTCCACAGAATCCGTCCCAATCTAATCCTCGTGTGGAAAACTCCTTGTCTAAAGTGGAAAACTGCGGTATAATATAATAAATATTTGACAATAAATAAAACTATATAGGATTATACTAAAATGCCGAAACGAACATATCAGCCTCACAAGCGCCAACGTAAAGTTGAACACGGTTTTATGAAACGCAATTCGTCCCACTCTGGTCGCCTCGTTCTCAAACGACGCCGCCTCAAAGGCCGCGCAAGACTCACCGTTTAATGTTAAATAAGAAATACCGCTTCCATTCTCGTGGTGGCGTAAAATATACTTATAAAAACGGCAAAACCGTCCGAACCCCAAAGCTCGCCTTAGTTTTTAATGATAACCCGCGAGGCTTTACTCGCTTTGCCGTTGTTGTCTCGAAAAAAGTCAACAAATCCGCCGTCGGTCGCAACCGTATCCGCCGCCGCGTCTACGAAGCAATCCGTCTTAACTTCGAAACGATTCCAAAAAATCGCGACTATATTTTTATTGTTTATGACGCTAGTCTAAAAAACCTCCCTTTCCTAGAGCTCTCTAAACTTATCTGTTCTCTAGTTAAGGAAAGTATGATAGAATAAAACTATGTTTGCTTTCATCGACATGATTATTACGCGTCCAATCGCGAATATTCTCTTCTTTATTTATAATTACGTCGGCGATTTTGGTTTAGCGATTATTCTCTTTGTCGTCCTAGTAAAAATGCTCATGTGGCCGCTTGTTAAACGCCAGCTTTACCAAGTTAAGTTAATGCGTAAACTCCAGCCCGAACTTGCCGAGATTAAAAAGAACTGTAACGGTAACCGCCAGCTTGAATCTCTCCAGACGATGGATCTCTATAAACGCTATAACGTAAAACCTTTTCGCTCGATTCTCTCCCTCTTAATTCAACT
>JAFRJE010000005.1 GCA_017432425.1 Candidatus Saccharimonadota bacterium | reverse complement strand
TCCCTACAGCGTATAATAATGCGTCAATTACTTTATTCGCAATTCCGCCCACTTCGCGCTCCGCCGTCGTATCAACACAACCAGCCGCCTGCCTAGCATCCTCATTAGTCAACTGTCTACAAATCGGATCCGCCGCCAACGCCGTCCCTGGAACCAATACTGTTCCAAAAATCATTATCCCCAAAATAACCGCTAAAATTTTTCTCATTTAATTAAACACTCCCAAAACAAAGTTGACAATCGCCCACGCCAAAATCGCAATCACTAGTCCAACAACCGACCACATAATCGTATTCTTCGCCTTTCCCATTTTTCCCGCATCTCCTGCCGACAGCGCATATTGAATCCCCCCTACGATAATCATTACCACCGCCAAAGTCCCAACCACATACAAAAAAATATTTATAATACTATTCATTCTATTCCCATCAGGATTTGGTTTCGGCAACCAAGTAAGTACTTCGCTCAATTCTTCTCCAAATACCCTTAAAACCTCTTTCATCTTCCTCCTTAATAAAATACCGCTTTAATAATTGTTACGATTGTCGTTGCCAAAATCATAATCACCAACCCCGTTACCGCTCGCGTAATTACCTTCTGCGCTTGCGCAACTTTCCCAGGTTCCCCCGCCGCCGTTATCATCAAATACCCTGCATAAATTACCATAATCACGGCAAATACCCCGCCTGCTCTTAATAAATCGTTCGTAATCGTCAAAACAATTAAAATTATCGTCGTAGTAATCTTATCCTCGCTAAAATTCTCCCCGGAAATCGTCTGTTTCCCACTTCCATCAGTGTCACAGGCTAAACCTTTATACCATGGTTCAAAAATCCCAAACAAATTATTTCCAGAACACGTCGCCGCCTCAACCGGTCTATACACCGCCACGTTCAACACCCCCGCCCCCAACATCACTGCCCCCAAAAAAGCTAAAATCTTCCGTTTCATATTTATATAATATCATAAACTCTAAAGAAAACCAAAACATACCAAACCTCGCTCCGCCTCCTTATTTTTCCTTGACAAATCCGCTTATGAGTGCTAAAATAAAACGAATAACCCTTTAGGGGTCATTTTTATGAGCGTGTTAAAGTTTAAGGTTAAAAAATACAAAAATACCCCCTTAAAAAACGCCTTTTTTGCGTTTATTTTTGCTTTTTTGTCCATTTTCTCGTCTTCTGCACTTCTCCTTGCTAGCCCTACCCCTGCTTTCGCCGACCCCACAACCCAGACTCAAACCCAAACTCAGGCCCAAGACCAGACTCAAAATCCCGAGTCCCAAACCCAAAACCCCGAAGAAAGCTCCGCAGAAAATACCGAAGACGTCTGCTCGTCCCAAACCGGCGCTATCGGCTGGCTCGTCTGTCCAACCACCGGCTTCATCGCCAAAGCAATCGACGGAATCTACTCCGTCGCCCGCTCCGCCCTCGTCGTCGCCCCTCTTTCCTCCGACTCTTCCTCGCCGATTTATCTCGTCTGGAGCTATTTCCGCAGCATTACCAACATCGTCTTCATCATTTTCATCCTAATTATCATTCTTTCCCAGCTAACCGGCGTCGGCATCTCCAACTACGGTATAAAACAAGCCCTCCCCAAAATCATTATCGCCGCCGTTCTCGTTAACCTCTCTTGGATTATTTGCACCCTCGCTGTTGACGTCTCTAACGTCCTCGGTTCCTCCCTCCGCAATGTCTTTACCGACATTGCCGAAAAAACTATTACCGCCGAAGCCATCAGCGACGCCGCCAACGTTTCCTGGGGCAGCCTTGTCAGCACCATTACCGGCGCCGCCGCCATTACTATCGGCGCCGTCCTCATCTCCGCCAACGTCGGCATCTTCTACATGCTAATTCCTCTCGTTCTCGGCGCTCTCGTCGCCGTCGCGACCGGTCTCTTAACAATCGCCATGCGCCAAGCCGTCGTCTCTCTCCTAATCATGGTCTCTCCCCTCGCGTTCGTCTGCTATCTCCTCCCAAATACCGAACCCTGGTTTAACCGCTGGAAGGGAACTTTAACCCAAATGCTAATCTTCTACCCAATGTTTAGCGTCCTCTTTGGTGCTTCCGAACTAACCGGCTGGGTCTTAATCGCCTCCGCAAAAGACGCTTTCGGAATTATTCTCGGTCTCGCCGTCCAAGTTTTCCCGCTTTTCTTCTCTTGGTCGCTTATGAAAATGTCGAACACCATCCTCGGCAAATTCAATACCGCCCTTAACAATCTCGCCGTCGCTCCGAGAAAAGCCGCAACCGAATACGCCGAGCGCAAACGCCTCCTCGCGAGCAAACGTTATCTCGGTTCAAAAGCCTATCATCTCCCCAAAAAGACCGCCCAATGGCTTAACGCCCGTAAAGAACGCGATTTGAACGACATAAAAACCTACGATACCGCAATCAAAAATCGCGGTCTCGCCGCTTCCGCAACTTATAGAGGCGCCTTAACCGGCAAGGTTACTCGCCGCGGCGCCGCTCTCTTCAGTACGGTTTCCGAAAATGTTAAAAATACCGAAAAAATTAACCGTGGCGCGAACGACTTTGAAAAGGGAATTAGCGATTACGCAAAAGGAACCCTAAGATACAACCGTCTCCGAAAGCTCGATCTCGAAACTCGCGACTCTGCCGACCGCCTTAACATCGAACTCGCGCGTGGCGAGATGATTCGCCGCGACAACGCCGAAGGTCGCCATGCCCGCTTCGAAGCCGCTCTCTCTGCCCATTCCCAACTCACTCTCGACGAACCTGGTCATCGTTACGAAGTTGACCCCGAAGATATTAGCCGCTACCGCGAAATCCGCCATATCATGGAGGGCAAAGGCGAATACATTCATTACGCCGGCGCCTATGCTGCCAACGCCCATGCTGTCCAGGATAAAATTATTGACGGCAAATTCGCCAACTACTTCGATTCTATCCCCGCGACCCAAGAAGTCGTTAACCGTCTAAAAGATTTGACTCGCTATAAAAAGCCGAACGAATATATTGATACCGTAATCATGGGTATGAAAACCCTCAGTATGCGTGGCGATACCGACCTAATCAAGCATACTATCGACGACGTCCTCGCCGGCGACCAAATCAAACTCGGAACTCACGCTTCCCAGGCTCTCGCTAATTTCCTCATGTTCGACGTTAAAGATAAAGATCCGTTCCTCCGTCGCTACGGTAAATTTATTAACCTCGAAACCGCCGCTTATTGGAACGAAGGTGGAAAACGTACAAACCAAACCCTAACCTTTAACGAATACATTCGTGGCGAATATCCCGAAATCGACCCCGAAACCGGTAAAGCGAAGCGCGACTCCGACGGTAATATTGTCTATCAAAAAGTTAAACGCGACTCTGTCGAACTCATGAAAGGTACTTCTCTAAACGGCGTCGAGCGTACCGCCTATAACCAAATGGACGAATCAATCCGCCAAGCCTATACCGACGAAAACGGTAACGTCGATACCGAAGCAATGGCGAAACGCCGCGGCGAAATCCAAAACGCGATGCTCCCCGCCTTTATTTCCGCCGGTCTTTTCTATCCCTCCGGATCCGAACAAATCCAGTCCCAAGCCTCTTTCCTTACCGGTCTTAAACTTAAAGATGGCAAATGGGTTAAGCGCTGGGAAGACCCGACCGACTCTCTCTATGGCTTAAATCCTGAATTCTTTAAAGAACAAACCGACGCCTATATCAACGCCCAGACCTCTAGCCAAATCCTAAACCTCCGTACCGACCTCCTCCAGCCCATAACCGAAACTCTTGCCGACGAGCGTATTTCCGAACTCCGTACCGCTGGCGAGCTCCCCGAAAGGTTCTCAACTCTCCTCGCCGCCATGTCCGACCCCGAACGCTACGCCACTCTTTCCGATACGGATAAAACCGACCTTAAAAACTTTCGAACGAAATGTGCTAAAGAACGCTTTAAAGATCTCCTCGACAAAAAAGACCAGCTCGAACAAATCTATAAAACCCGCCGCTCTGGTGCTGCCCTCGGAACTAAAGCCGCCGTCCTCGAAATGCTCGACTTTAACAACGACGTCGAAGTCGCTAAATATCTCAAGAAAAAGAGCCAAGAACGCCAAGAGCGTATTGAAGAAGCCGAGCGCCGCGCAAGGGAAGATGCTGGCGATGCCGAAGCGACCCCTCCGCCGACTTACGAAAATCATAACTACTTCCTCGACTTCTTTACCAGTCTCTTCGACGAATCCCCCGACGACCCGAACTTCTTTACTCGCGTCTATAATAAATTAAGAAGTTTCGGTCTCGACGTTATTGCCTACGAGTTTAGACAATACCATGAAGCCGACCCCTCGGCAAACAACGACGACCTAATGGAATTTCTCCGCGATCTCCTTGAAGACGTTAACAAATACGTCTAAAAACTCTAGCGTTTTGACCGCCCATATATGATATAATATTACATATGGCGCAATATAAGGTCCCCCAAGACGTCGAAGCCGACGATAAACTTATTGGTCCCTTTAGTTTCCGTCAGTTTATCTATCTTTTAATCGCCGCTGCTTTTATTGCCGTCGCCTATGGGCTTTTTCAACTTTTCCCGCTCCTTGCGATCATTCCTCTTCCGATCGTCTTCTTTTTGCTAGTTCTCGCCCTCCCTCTTCGTAAGGAACAACCTATGGAAACCTATATTGCCGCGCTTATCTCTTTTTATACAAAACCAACTAAACGTTTCTGGAATCCCGGTCAGCGCGAGTCAACCATCGAAATTACCGCCCCAAAAATCGTCGAAGAAGTCCGAACCCGAAACTTAACTTCCGACGACGCCTCTCGCCGTCTTTCTTTCCTCGCTAACGTCGTCGATTCCGAAGGCTACTCTATTAAAAACGGCGTCCAAACCCCCGTTCGCGACGAATTTGTCGCCGAAGCGAACACGACCCTAGATATGTTCGACATCTACGAAACTCAACGCCTTTCTTCCCAAATCGCTTCTAATTCCGATAAACAACACGCCGCCGCCATTAAACAAATGCGCGACGCAATCGAAGCCGCAAATCGCCCCCTCTCAGCGCCCGAACCCGCTCCCGAAATTTCTCCCGAGCCGACCTTGCCGCCGCCTGATGTCTCCGATTCCGCTCCGACTCCCGACTTTTCCGTTTTCTCAAAAACCGTTACCCCAATAAACTCCGAAATCGAATTTAAACCCATCGAGGAGAAAAAAGAGAAGAAGCCAAAAGACTTTAACGAATCTTCTGAAATCATAATTACCCCGAAAATGAAGAGTCTTTCAAACGACAAAGTCCTAACCGTCGCAACCATCGCCAAAGAAGCCAAACGCGCTTCTCGTAAAGCCGACGACCAAGAAGTTTATATAAGTCTACATTAAGGAGAGAAAATGAACCCTAACCAACAATTCCAAGCAACCCCCCAACAACCAATCACAACCCCAAACGGCGCCCCAATCGCCTCTTACCAGAATTTCCAACAACCCTCCCCGACTATGGCGCAAGCAACCCCCGACTCTCCTCTTTCGACCCAATCTACCCTCCTAATTTCCGAACTTCGCGACGGAATGGTTATCATGAAAGACGGCTCTTTCCGCGCTGTAATCGCTTGCCAGTCGATTAATTTCGACCTCATGTCCGAAACCGAACGCGAGGGTGTCGAATACTCTTATCAAAATCTCCTTAACTCCCTAAACTTTACAACCCAAATCCTCATTCGCTCCCAGCGCGTCGACATCGGTCCTTATATCGAAAAACTTTCCGAAATCCGCCGCAACAACGACAACATGCTCCTCGGAATCTTAATGGACGATTATATAAATTTCATCGACGCTCTCGCTGCCGAAGCAAACATCATGGACAAATCTTTCTTCATTATCGTCCCATACTATTCCTCCTCCGAACTCGAAAAACAAGTCCAACAAACTAAAAACCTCTTCGCTTCTTTCCAAAACTCAAAGCCCCAAGTCATTACTCGTATTGACCGCGCAACTTACGAAAAAGCCGTTTCCGAACTCAATAACCGAACCGACTCCGTCATCTCCGGTCTTTTCCAAATCGGCATCAACGCCGTCCGCTTAAATACGAAAGAACTCGCCGAACTTTATTATAACTTTAATAACCCCGATACCGCCGTCCGCCAGCCTCTCGTCGATTTTGCCAAACTCGCAACTACATACGTTAAAAAAGGAGCCTCCAATGAAAAAGCGCAATAAAACCCAACAACTTTCCGCCGCCCAAATCGCCTCCCAAACCCAAATTTCCGAAGACCTCGAAATCCAGCGTGCCTTTGAGCAAGGAATTACAACCCTCCGCGACCTAATTTCCCCCTCCAGCATCGAAATCCATTCCGACTATTTCCGTCTCGGAACAAAATACGGTCGTACCATATATATATATGGTTATCCTCGAACCCTCTATACCGGTTGGCTCTCCCCAATCATCAACATCGACGAAGTTCTTGACGTCTCGATGTATATTTATCCTGTCGATACCCAAGTCGTCATGAAAAACCTCCGTAAAAAAGTTACCCAGCTCGAAGCCTCAATGAACGTCAACAACGACAAGGGAAAAGTCCGCGACCCCGAACTCGAAGCCGCGATTAACGACGCCGAAGAACTCCGCGACCAACTCCAAGTCGGCGCCGAACGTTTCTTCCGCTTCGGTCTCTACGTAACAATCTGGGCGGATTCAAAAGACGAACTGAAATTTGTCCAACAAAAAATCGAAACTCTTTTCGGTCAACAAATGGTTTTCTCAAAAGTCGCTACCTCCCAACAAGAACAGGGAATGCAATCCTGCCTCCCCCAGTGCGCCGACCAACTCCAAATCCGCCGCAACATGAATACCGGCGCTATTTCAACTTCTTTCCCGTTTACTTCCGCCGATTTAACCCAAGAAAAGGGAATCCTCTACGGAATCAATATGCACAACAACGGTCTTGTCATCTTCGACCGCTTCTCTCTCGAGAACGCGAACCTCGTCGTCTTTGCTAAATCTGGTGCTGGTAAATCCTTTACCGTAAAGCTCGAAGCCCTCCGTAGTATGATGATTGGTTCAGAAATCCTTATTATCGACCCAGAAAACGAATACCAAAAACTCTGCGACGCCGTCGGCGGCTCCTATATTCGCCTTTCTCTAAATTCCGACGTTCGCATTAACCCGTTCGACCTCCCGAAAGTCGTTGACTCCGAAGACGCAAACGATGCCCTCCGCGCAAACCTCGTAACCCTCCATGGTCTCTTCCGCCTAATGCTCGGCGGTAACCAAGTCGGGCCTAACGGTCAAGTCGTCCCCGCCTTAAACGCTAACGAAGAAGCCGACCTCGACCAAGCCCTAATCGACACATACGCCCGCGCCGGCATTACTTCCGACCCCTTAACCCATCAATCAACCCCTCCGACAATCATGAACCTCTACGATACTCTCCTCCACATGGAGGGAACTGGTCCCGAACTTGCCCAGCGTCTCCGAAAATACACAACCGGAACTTTCGCCGGCATCTTCTCCCAACAGTCCAATATCGACATCAACAACCAAATGGTCGTCTTTAATATCCGCGACCTCGAAGACGAACTTCGACCTGTTGCAATGTATATCGTCCTCTCCCATATCTGGAACGTCGTTCGCGCCCAACAAAAACGTCGCATCCTCATCGTCGATGAGGCTTGGCAGCTCATGAAATACGACGATTCTGCTTCCTTCCTCTTTTCTCTCGCAAAGCGCGCGAGGAAATACTATCTCGGTCTAACAACCATCACCCAAGACGTTGAAGATTTCATGACCTCAAAAATGGGTCGCGCCATCGTCGCTAACTCCTCAATGCAACTCCTCTTGAAACAATCCCCCTCCGCCGTCGACGTTCTTTCCGATGTCTTTAAACTGACCGAAGAAGAAAAGAAACGCCTCGCGAATTTCCCCGTCGGACAAGGTCTCTTCTTTGCCGGCAACAACCACGTCCATATCCAAATCATCGCTTCCGATACCGAAGAATCTTTAATAACAACCAACCCAACCGCTCGCCAACCCCAGTAGTTTTATGTTATAATATCTATATATTATATATGGTCATATTTTCCCCCTCCCTAAAAAAATCCTCCATCCCGCTTTTTGCGCTCTTCTTTCTTTCGGTTTTTCTCTCCAACCTCTCCTTAAGTCTCGAATCTTTCGCCCTCTCGACCGCCGATCGCCAATTCTACGGCGAAAACAAAATCCTCTTCTTTAATCCCGACGCCGAAGAAAACCCCTTCGCCGGTTCTAGCGATTCTTGCGTTGTCGACCTCGGCGACTCCGCCGCAACTATCCTTAACTTCCTAATCGGTAAAGGCTACATTAAAAACGCCGCCGCCGGTATCGTCGGCAACTTAATGGCAGAATCCGGTCTAAAAACCAACGTCCTTGAGGGTGGAACGACCGTCGGAAGCGATTATGTCCTCTATAATCTCCAAACCGACTCCTCGAACTACCCGAACAAAGGTTTTGGACTTGGACAATGGACAACCGCCTCGCGTCAAAAAGCTCTCCAAACTTTCGCAAATTCTAACGGTCTTGCCGTAACCTCAATCGAAGCCCAACTCGGCTACTTAATTTCCGAACTTTCCGCCCGCGGTTTTTCCGCCGCCTCAATGTCTACCGACTCCGTCGAAGAAGCGACCTTTAAAATCTTCGACAAATTCGAAGTCCCCGGCTCCTCTTTTTGGACAACTTATAACGGAAAATATTATAACGACTACAACCCAAAAACCCTCGCCGAACTTTCCGCCGAAAAAACTCCCGCCGCCTATAAAGCCTTTAATAAACGCCTCTCTTACGCAAATTCCGCCCTCGCTAAAATCTCTAATTCAAATCTAACCGGCGACTTTTCTTCCAGTTCTTGCGAATCTAGCTCCGGAAGTTCTTCTAGCGAAGTTCCTGAAAACTCCGACCCAGAAACTTCCGTCGAAGATTCAACTTCCGAACCAGAAACCGAGTCCGAAACCGAATATTTAATAACCTCCTCAAAAAAAGCGAACGCAATTGCTGAACTCGCCGTTAAAATGGCTTGGCCTTATTCTTCCGGCTCAAACTCCGGCTACTGTAAATCCTCCTCCGGCTCTCTCGTAAAATGGAGCTCAAAACAAAAGCCAACCGAATGTTCTAACTCCCTTAAAGAAGAAAACGCCGCCGTCCTCAAATCTCTCCACGGTTCCGCCAAAGTCTCCCGCGCCATGGACTGCTCTTGGTTTGTCGCCGACGTAATCAACTACTTAAAAGTCGACCCGAAATTCCCGTCCGGCGGTTCTTCCGAAATTTATAATTATAGTTCCCGTACCTCCTCTTGGGTCGAAGTCGAAAACCGCGGCAACACTTCAAACTTAAAACCCGGCGACGTCTTCGTCCTTCCCCGAACCTCGACTTACGGTCATGTCATGATTTATGTCGGGGCTTACGGCGGCAACTATGGCAACGCTGTCGGCGCCTCTAAAGGTTCTTGGGTCGCCCGCCTCCATAATATCTATTTCAAACACTATACAACCGGCGCAACTTTTAAAATCATCAGGATTAAAGAATAAATATGCTTAATCAAAAAACTAAAAACCTACTCCCTCTACTTATTATCTTCGCCTCTCTCTTGATTTTGCTCCCTCTTGTTATCTTCCTCATTCAAAAAACCTCCCCTGAAGACGCCGCCCAACAATCCCTCGACGAAGAAATTTTCGCCGAAGCCGAAGATTATTATAAAAAATACCCAATCATCGAGCTCCTCCCTTATCTCGGCGACGGTTTCCGAATTGATTATGGTCTCTGTGAACTCTCCGAAAACGATTTTTGCCTCCGCGTTTCCGCCCTCTCCTCAACTCTCCCTCACGCCGTCGAGTTTTTAACCTCCCTCGAGTCCTATGATATTTCCGACTATCTCGTCGAATTTCCCGACTTTATTTGTCCGTTTGATAAATCCTCGCTCGACCCCTCCGCTCTCGAACTAATTAATCTAGAAAATAACTATTATCTCTCAACTTTGTCCTACGAAAACTACGAGGGAACTAAAATCTCCTATAAACTCCTCCTCGAAAAGTCCGGCTCTTCCTATAAAATCCTAACCGACCCCGAATTTATCTTTAGTCTAAAAAAATACCCCTCCCTGCCTAGCTCCGTTTTAACCCTAGCTAATAAATCATAACCGTGTTATAATTGACCCATGAATAACGAGGTCAATCAAAAACACAATACTTTATTTATTATTATCGCTTCCGTCTTAGCGGTTATCGTTCTAGCCGTCGCGGGCTTTCTGATTTATAGCCGTTTTGCGAAGAAAACCGAAATAACCGTCCTTGTTGCCCCAACAACCGCAAAAATCGAAATTAACGGAAAAGAATATAAAAACGGAACTTCCGAAATCGCCCCCGGAACCTATACCGTAAAAATCTCCGCCGACGGTTTTGAATCGAAAGAACTCGAACTAGTCGCGAAGAGCGACGAAATCGCCCTCCTCTACGAATATCTGACCCCAACGACCGGAAAATACTCCCTCGCCGACTACGACCTCCTCCCTTATATTTCTAAAGACGAAAAAACCGACGAGCTAATTTACGCTCGAAAGAAAGCCGAATCCCTCTTCGATCTTCTTCCGCTCGAAAATTCCGACCTCGGTCTCATAATTTCCGACGCTTCCGCGAATTGCGACGCTTCTTCTCTTTGCTTAAAAATCTCTAGCTATCTTTCCGCCTCAAAAGAAGAGGCTTTGAATTTCCTCCGCGAATCCGGTTTTGACCCCGAAGCGTTCGAAATTTCTTTCGAGCGAGAAACCGAGGACTAAAAAAATGAAACTCCGCGCCCGCTTTCTCCGTGCGCTCTGTTCTATTCTTTTTGGGTTTATTTTCTCAGCTAACTCCCTCGCTTTTAACTCAAATTACTTTTATAAAAAAACCGATTCCGCCCTCGACGAGAACGGAAAAGTCGCTCTTTTTGCGACTACTCTTTCGCTCCTCTCTAATCGCCATATCTCCCCCTCGGAAATTCCCGCCGAAAAATTTCCCGCCTCCTCGCTCTATAAACAACTTTCTTCCTTTTATAACCTCGAGTATTCTCTCGCCTCTAAAGAAAGCGATAACTCCGCCGTTTACGCGCTTCTTCGCGCGCTTAATTCCGGCTTCCTCATCATTCTCGAAAATTCAAACTCTTTTCTTTTAATTTACGATAAAACCGAAGATGGCTTTTTTGAAACCTACGACCCCCTAACCGGCTCCAATTCTTCTATCGCTTATTTTGACCTAGTTAGCTCCCTCCCCTCTAGCGCAATTTTCCACCTTTTCCGCGAGCCCTCAACCCTCCGAAAGGCTGACTATTTTTCCGCCGCCGATTTCTCCGCTTCCTCTAGTTCCTTAAAATCCTCCGCCTCCTCTCGTCTCTCTTTAAAAAATTATTCGCTCGAAAACCCCTCTCTCTCGGCTTTTGAAAACGAAACAGTAAAAACCGCAATCTCCGACTACTTTTCCTTTGCCTATCCCGAATTTTCGTTTTTAACTTTCGAAAAAACCTCCGAGTCCGATTTTACTCTGACTTCCGATTCCGAAAAAACTTTCTCCGGAACCCTCGAAGTCGTCGACTCTTCTTATGAGCTTTCGCTTAAAAAAGATTCCCAAGTTATCTTTACTTATTCCGGAAAAAACTCTTTCGACTTTTCCGACCGTTCCTCCGAGCCGCTTGCTTTGAACTTGATTACTCGCCTCCCCTATTCTTCGACTCTTAACGACGATATTAATTTTATTCTCTATTACTCCGGCGGGAATCGTAACGTCCTGACTTTAAGTCTCGCGAAAAACTCTCCCGAAACTTGCTCCGAAGCAAAAGAAAAAGCCCTCGCCTATCTCTCGACCTTGAAACTAGATTACAAAAAAGAGATTACGAAGAAAAATCTCCTCTGCGAATAACTTATTCTAGGTCTTCAACCCCGTTAACCGACGTAATAAAGACCTGATTTTTTTTGAAATTTTTAACTAATGCTTTTTGGCGCGTCTCATCCAATTCCGAAAACACATCATCAAGCAAAACAATCGG
>JAFRJE010000004.1 GCA_017432425.1 Candidatus Saccharimonadota bacterium | reverse complement strand
TGAACTTCGGCTGGCGGCGGTTCTGTCGGGGGACGAGAAGTTGACGGAAGATTTTAACGCGGGAATTGATATTCATACGAAGACGGCGGCGGAAGTTTTTAAGGTTAAAATGGAGGAAGTTAGTAAACTCCAGAGGCGAGTGGCGAAAGTAATTAACTTTGGGGTCTTATACGGAATGTCGGCTAAGGGGCTGTCGGACGCAACGGGAATGACGGTTCCAGAGGCGAAAGCGTTTATTGACGGATATTTTGAACTAAGAAAACCAATTCGAGAAAAGTTGAACAAAATTTTAGAACAGGCGAGAAATCAGGGCTACGTCGAGACTTATTTTGGGCGACGACGACCAACGCCGGACGTAAAATCGAGTAATTTTTTGGTTCGGGCAGCGGCGGAGAGGGCGGCGCAGAATATGCCAATTCAGGGAACAGAGGCGGATTTGATGAAACGAGCGATGATAAGGGTTGAGAAAGAGTTGCCGGAGGGGGCGGAATTAGTAATGCAGGTACACGATTCGTTGATTGTTGAGGCGGAAAAGGAGAAAGAGGAGGAAGTTAAGGAGATATTAAAGAGAATAATGGAGGGAGTGGCGCCGGAGCTGAAGATTAAATTAGCGGTTGATGTTAAAAGCGGGAGAAACTGGGGAGAAATTTAAGGAGGAAGCGTGGAAGCGAGCCGGAAACTAGCGGTTTATCGGGTTGAGGAGGGGGAAGTTGTTTTTGATATTGATAAAAACGAGCAGACGATTTGGGCGACCCAAGAGGAGATTTCGACGATTTTTGGGGTTGATAGGACGGTTGTTGGGCGACACTTAAGGAATATTTTTAAGACGGGGGAGCTAGAGGAGGGGCGAGTATGTGCAAAAAATGCACGAACTGCGCGGGACGGGAAAGTTTATCAGACGAAATATTATAATTTGGACGCGATTATTTCGGTTGGGTACCGAGTTAATTCGAAAAAAGCGACAAATTTTAGGGTTTGGGCAACAGGGGTATTGAGGACATATATAACTCAGGGAGTTGCGGTTAATGAGAAACGACTGGAGCAGCTCGGGAAAGAGAAATTAGAGGAGCTAGAGGGGGCGTTGACGGTTGTTAAGAGGTTAATCGGAAAAACAGAACTTGGAGAGGGGGAGGCGAAAGGGATTTTAGAGGTGATTGCGCGGTATGGGGGGAGTTTAGAGACGATTCGGGAATTTGGGGAGGGGCATATATCCTTTAAGAAAGAGACGAGCGGGAGAATGAGGCGGAGTTTAACGATTGGGGACGCGGCGAATTTGGTTGAGAATTTAAGGGAGGAGACGAACGAGGGGGAGGAATTTGGGAAATTTAGGAGCGAGAGAGGGGAGAAACGCTGGGAGGAAGAGATTTTAGGACTGAACGAGGAGGGAACAGGGAAAACCGTCGCAGAAAAAGCGGTTAGACTGCTCTATTTTTTGGTTAAAGAAAAGCCGTTTTTAGACGGGAATAGGCGGATTGGGGCGCTTTTGTTTATTTATTTTCTAACGATAAACGACTATCATTTAGCGGGGAACGGAGAGACAAAAATTTCTGATCGAGGGTTGGTCGCGATAACTCTGTTGATTGCAGAGAGCGAAGAAAAGGAAAAAGAGCTGATTATTTCGTTAGTTGAGAAACTTTTGGAGGATTAGGGTATAATTAGGATATGAAGAAAGACGGCGCGCGAAAGAGGATTTTAGGGGTCGGATTAGGGGTTTTAGGGTTAGTTTTCTTAGGTTTAATTATTCGAGGGTTTTTTGAGCGAACAATCCGAACAGAGGCGGAGATAGAGGTCGTAGCGGGCGAAGAAACGGAAGCGGAGGTTGGTTATTTAAAATTGAACCTTAAGGCGAAAATTTTGACGGAATGTTTATTTCGACAGGGGATCGGAGAGGAGTTTCGGGAGGAGATTCAGCAGGTTAAGAGAGGGGTCGAGAGAATAGAAACGGAGAAACTTAAGGAGGTTTTTCGGGAGGACAAGGAGGTTTTAGAGAAGAAGTTGGAGAAAGTTGAGGCGGTTCTTTCAAAAGATTTTAGCGACGCGGGGGAGAAACAACTTGAATTTATGGAGGCGGTTGAGGAGTTTTCTGGGAGAGAGAAAGTTAAGTTTTTTGTTGCGCGGGTCGGGTTTTCGGAAGAGAGAAATAAGTTAGACGAGATTGGGGCGTTAGTTTTGAACGGGGCGGAATTGTTGACGATTGAGAGCGAGGAGGGAGTTTTGGTTTTTCTGGGGGGAGAGGAGGGAGTCGGAATGAATACGGAGAGGTTCGGGGAGGATTTATTCGAGGCGGAGGGAGAGGTTTTTTCGGTTAGTCGAGCGGGGAGAAAAGCGAAGATTGGGGAGAAAATCGGGGAACTGGTTAAGAGGGGGAGGTTTATGGCGATTAAAGTTGATTTTTCGGCGGGGAGATTAGAGAAGACGGAAGTTTCGATGAGGGGGAAAGGGACGTGGGACTTAAGGGAAGAGCTAGAGGCGAGAGGATTTTCGGGGATAGTTGGAGAGGAATATGTCGGGAATAATGTTCCGGAGACGCTAATTAAGACTTTAGAGAGGCTAGAGGAGGAATAAGATGCCAGAATTGCCGGAAGTTGAGACGATTCGGAGGGGGTTAGAGAAGCGGATTTTGAACAAAAAAATTGTTCAGGTTAAGGTGCTTGAGAAAAAGAGTTTTATCGGGGAGGCGGAGGAGGTTTTAGGGCGAAAAATAGAGAAGTTAGGGAGGAGGGGGAAAGTGTTAATAATCGAGTTATCAAAGGGCGAGTCGTTTTTGATTCATTTAAGAATGACGGGACAATTAATTTATATAGGGAGAGAAAGATTTGCCGGCGGGCATCCGAACGAGAGTTTTGTTGAGGAGTTGCCAAATAAACAGACGAGAGTAATTATTGAATTTTCGGACGGGGCGAAATTGTTTTTTAACGACCAGAGGAAGTTCGGGTTTATTAAGGTAGTTAAGACGGAGAAAATAGAGGAAGAGGCGTTTATTCGGAAGCTAGGGAAAGAACCGTGGGAAATTACGGTTGAGGAGTTTTATGAAAAACTAAAGAGGCATAAAAATTCGGCGATTAAAGCGGTAATTTTAGACCAAGAGGTAATTGCGGGACTAGGGAATATTTATGCGGACGAGGCGCTGTATTTTTCGGGGATTCGACCGACGAGAAAGGCGGGAGAAATTTCAAAATTGGAGGCTAAGAGGTTGATTTTAGGGGCGAAGACGGTAATGGAGCGGTCGCTAGAGGCGGGTGGTTCGACGATTAAAAATTATGTTAAAGCGGACGGAACGAGGGGGAATTATCTTGATTTGTTTGCGAAAGTTTATGGGCGAGGCGGGGAGAAATGCGAAAAATGCGGCGGGGAGATTAAAAAAATTAAAGTCGGTGGGAGGGGAACGCATTATTGCGAGGAGTGTCAAAAATGAACGAAGAGGAGCTAGAGATTTTAAGGGAAGAACAAGAGGGCGACAGAGAGAAAAACGACGAAAAAGGGGATTGTAGTGATTAGGATTTTTACGGGAGAGGCGCGAGAGAAGGCTTTTTTGGAGATAAAACGCGTCCTGGGCGCAAATTATGAGGTTTTTGAGAGCGAAAGGGTTGAACCTGGGTTAGTTCCGAGTATTTTTTTAGGGACGTCGCTACTGGGCGGGAAAAGGGCAATTCTGATTAAGGATTTAAGCGAAAACAAGGCGAGTTTTGAGGCGTTTGTTGGGGGGATTGAGGAGTTTTTAAAGACGGACGCGGAAGTTATTATTCTAGAGACGAAATTGGATAAGCGGACGGCGGCGTATAAGGAGTTGAAAAAACGGGGAATCGAGATTAAAGAGTTTAAGGAGGCGGGGGGAGTTGATTTTCGGAAAGTGTTTGGGATTTATGACTTGGCGCTTCGGGACGGGAAGAGGGCGGTCGAGGAGTTGGAGAAAATTGAGGCGGAAGAAGACCCGTATATGTTTTTTGGGGTTTTGGTTAGTCAAGCGTTGAAGAAATTTGAGGCGCGGGCGGGGGAGAAAGAAAAGAAAGCCCTCAAGGAGCTTTCTCGACTAGATAAGTTGATGAAATCGACGGGCTATGAACCGTGGATTTTAATCAAGGGATTTTTAGTTAGGCTTTCTTCGTTGTAGATTTTTTCGCGGCGGTCTTTTTCGCGGGTTTCGCGTTAAGGGCTTTAGAGATTTTTGCGAGGTTAGACTTGCGGCGGGAAGCGGTATTTTTCTTTAAGAGACCTTTTTTGACGGCTTTGTCATATTCGGACTGGATTTTGGCCATATTTTCCGCCGTCGGGTTCGCCCTAAAGGCTTTTAGAGCGGATTTGATGTTCTTCTTAATTTCTAAGTTTTTTGCGTTACGTTTAGTTGCCTGACGCGCAGCTTTTTTCGCGGATTTGATAATCGGCATTTAGTTCTTCCTAAAATTAGTAATTTAATAAAAAGTTTTCTGTGATTATATATTAAAACAGAAAAAAAAGCAAGAGAGGGGAAGAAAACGGGGTTGTTTATAAAAAAAGTTTATGGTAAAGTTAGAGTATGTATGCCTGAGCAAAATACAGAAGTAAAAGAGAAAAAAGACGAAGTCGTTAAGAAAGACGGGACGCTTGAGAGAATCGTCGGGAAAGTTAACGACGCGGAAAATGTGTTGGTTGCGCTGTCGGATAATCCGTCGGTTGATGAGATGGCGGCGGCGATTGGGCTGACGATGGTTTTGGATTCGATTGGGAAACACGCGACGGCGATTTATTCAGGGAAGACGCCGAATGTGTTGGAATTTTTGAACCCTCAGGAAACATTTGAGACGAACACAAACAGTCTTCAGGATTTTATTATTGCCTTAAATAAGGAAAAGGCAGATCATTTACGCTATAAAGTCGACGGGGAATTTGTTAAGGTTTATATTACGCCTTATCGAACAACGATTTCGGAAGACGATTTAGAGTTTTCGAGGGGGGATTTTAACGTTGATTTGGTGATTGCGCTGAATGTTGCGGCGGCGACAGATCTTGACGGGGCGCTTAGGGAACACGGGCGAATTATGCACGACGCGTCGGCGATTAATATTACGACGGGCGCGCCGGGGAAATTCGGGGAAGTTGAATGGATTGACGCGGAGGCGAGCTCGATTTCGGAAATGGTGACGAACCTCGCGACGAGATTGACGAAAGATTTAGATAAGGCGGCGGCGACGGCGTTGATGACAGGGTTGGTTGCGGCGACGGATAGATTCTCGAACGAAAAGACGACACCGGCGGCGATGGTTTTGGCGGCGAAGTTGATGGGGGCGGGAGCGGATCAGCAGTTAATTGCGGAAAACGTTTCGAAGAAAATTATTTTTAATGAGAATGAAGAAGCGGAGAAGACGGAGGCGGAAAGCGCGGAGAGTTTAGAAGCGCCGAAAGCACCGGAAGATAAGTCAAAGCTCGATATTGATCATACGAAGCGCGAAGAAGAGGCGACGGAGGAAGCTCCGAAAGTGACAGAGGTTCCGGAGGCAGTAAAAGCGGAAGATGCGGTTAAGGCGCCAGAAGTTCCAGAAACGCCAGAAGTTCCGCCGGAGATTGTTCCGGGGAAAATAATTTCCGAGCCAGTAACGAACTCCGAGGTTCCGGAGGCGCCGGCGGCGATTCCGGTAACGGAGAATTTAGCGGTTAATTCGACAGTTAATTCGCCGTTTATGGGCGGAGCGAGCGGTTTAAGCCTAGCGGACCAGATGGTTCAGCAACTTTCGGGGGCGCAAGGAGGGGCTCCAGTCGAGGGGCAGATTCAACCGCTGACGGGGGCGGAGCAAGCAGCGGCAGCGTTGCCGAAAGAAGAGCCGAAAGACTATGGAAAAATGATTGACGAGGCGTTAGCGGAGCCGCTTCCAGGCGAGGGAGGGATTCAAGTTGGCGCGACGGGACCGAACGGACCGATGACGGATGTTCAAGACGTTGATAAAGTTGAGCCGGAAACGGCGAATCCAGCGGCGACGGTCGTTCCGGAAGTCAACAGCCAGCCGATTGTAAACAATATTCCAGAAATGAGCTTTAATCAGGCGGGAGTCGAGGGGGAATATCTCGGAGGGAATCCAGCGTTAGCGGGAACGGGGGAAGTAGAAGCGGGAGGAATGGGAATGGAGGGGAATCCGGCGGAGGGGGGAGAGTCATATTTGGTTAATACGCCGGAGAAAGTTTTGGAGCCGGTTCCGAATGATTTGCCGATGCCGGGGCAGGAAATTTTGCCGCCGCCGCCAACGCCGCCGGTTGATTTTTCGATGAGCGCGCCGGCGCAGCCGGAAATGCCGCCGGTTCCGGAGATGCCTCAAGTTCAGGTTCCGGTTCCGGAGATGAGTGGGAATCCGGAGGTTATGGAGGTTAGTAATAATCCTGCGGTTGTTCAGCCGGATAATGCGTCGAATCCAGGGGCGTTCCAGATACCGAATCTTTAATGTGATAAAAACCAAAAACTATTCTTTCGCAACGTCCTCGTTTAGCCCTTAAAAAATAACAACATATTTCACTTAATATCTCGTAAATGCGATTCGGGTAACACCGGGCATCGATTTACTCGATATAAGGAAATAGTTGTTATCTTTTTTGGGTAAACTGCGGAATGTTGTTTTAGAATAGTTTTTTAGTTTTATAATATATATTATATGGACGAGATTATTTTGATTGATAAACCAAAGAATATGACGAGTTTTGGAGTTGTTGCAAGAGTCAGGAGGGTTCTTTCGGAAAGAGCAGGAAAACGCGTTAAAGTTGGGCATACGGGGACGCTCGATCCGTTCGCGACGGGGCTTTTAATTATTCTGGCCGGAAAGGCGACGAAGCGAAGTAACGAATTTTTAAAGTTAGACAAAGAATATATTGCGGAAATTAAACTCGGAGAGGTTTCAACGACGGGCGACCCGGAGGGGGAGATTTCGAGGAGTTTTAATGAGGGGGAAGTTCCGAGTCGAGCGAGAGTCGAGGAAGTTTTAGAAAAATTTAAGGGGGAGATTTTCCAGAAAGTGCCGGCGTTTTCGGCAGTCAAAATAAACGGAGAACGAGCGTATAAACTCGCGAGAAGAGGAAAAGAGTTTTCGACGCCAGAGCGAAAAGTAAAGATTTATGAAATCGAGATTTTAGACTATAGTTTTCCGAAACTAAAAATTCGGACGAAAGTTTCGAGCGGGACGTATATTCGGACGCTAGGGGAAGATATTGGGAAAGAACTGGGGACGGGGGCATATCTTACCGAGCTAAGACGAACAAAAATCGACAAATATAAAGTCGAAAATGCGCAGAAATTAGACGATTTTTTAATTGACAAAAGCGTTTTGAGTTGATAGACTAGAAGTGCAACAGTCGATATATGTGTCCGTTTTCTGATATGGAATTACCGTATAGAAAACGAAGTAGTGCATATTCAACAAATTACACAAGCCACTACGAGATGCTGGCACCATGAGGAAGTCACTTTTGTAGTGGATTGCGTATGCACGATGATTCAAGGCACTAGTTTGACTGTTGCACCCCTCGTGGTGCCATTTTTGTTACGCGCCCTCACTCGCGTTAATAAGAATCGGAATCACGACGGGGTTCTAGGTACAAACTAAAGAGAGGTAGAGAAAAAATGCGCGATAAAACAAAATCACTGCTCGGTTTAACGAGTTATAGGAATAATTGTTATAGGAATTTGCGCGTTTCGGCTCTACTTCTCTTCCTTTCTATTTTGGTCTTTACTTTTGTCCCCTATATTGTCGCGGACGCGAACGCGGAAGAAGCGGTCGACTTAGAGACGCTTTGGGGGAAGATTAAATTGGAACTGATTACGGGGGCGGGGGGAGACGGAAGCGTTAGCTTTAATAACGGGAACGCGATTACGCCGGACGCTGCGGGAGTCGTTGCGACGAAAGCGAAAACTTTGACTGTTAATACGACCGGAAAGCATTTTAGCGTTTACCTCTCAATGAACTCGGAAGTCGAAAATGATAACCAGAAACTTTGCTATGGATTCGACGCGAGCGACGACGCGAAGAAAAATTGCGGACATACGACGATTGGGATTAGCCCAGTAACCGAGGACAACGGAAGTCCGGCGGCGCTGACGGGGAATAGTTGGGGGTATGCGTTGAATGACGGCGAGACGGGATTCTCGGCGGCGGGGACATATTCAAACAATAACCTTTCGGGAAACCCGATTACGGCGACGACGGGGAACGAGGCGGACGCGGATCTTTATAGCGCGAAATTCGCGGCGGTTCCGCTAGCTTCGACGCCAGATAAGATTTGGAGCGCGGACACGACGAACACGAACGGGTTTGGGACGAATACGGTTAGCGGAGCGCAAGTTACGGGAGATCAGAATAATACGAAAGTAGTTGTTTATGGGGTTAAGGTAAATAGCGAGTTGGTCGCGGGGACGTATGGAAGTAAAATTCTTTATACGGCGGTTGCGAGCGCGAGCGACCTCGACACGCCAAGTACGAACGTCGCGAGCTCGAAAGATTTGGGCGGCCCGACGGACGTAACGACGCTTTATATGGATTTGAATACGGAGGGGATTAGTTTAAGTGCGAGTGATTTGACAGTTAAGTTGGTTAGCCATGCGAACGCGGCGACGGCGGACGCGAATAATGACGGGAAGTTCACGGCAGCGGAGCTTGCGACAGCAGTTAATAGCGCTGTGGGGGTTTGTGCGGCGGATAATTTAGTAATTACAGACGGCGGGATTAAGGTTGACTGTACGTTGCCGGATTTGGCGGACTCGGAGGGAGTTGATTATGATTTTATCGTTTCGGTTCCGGTTGTTAAGGGCGGAAGCGATGCTTTGACGACGAATTATATTAGCTATAAGACGACGGGAGCAGGGGCGTTTAGGTATGTCGGGCTTCAGACGAAAGACGGGAGTAATCCGTACGTAACGACGATGCAGGGAATGACGACGGGGATTTGTAAGATGACGAACCAGTGGTGGACGGGAGTTGGGGCGAGCGCGCAACTTTATAATAGATATGGCGAAGATGGAGATGGTACGAACGCTGCGCAGACGGTTGGAACAGCGGGAGCTTCGGGGACAGGAAACGCGATTGGGACGGGGACGTTCGCGCTCCGAGATACGCGAGATAGTAAACAATATTTGGTTAGGAGACTGGCGGACGGGAACTGTTGGATGGTGCAGAACCTTGATTTGGAGCTAGGGTTGGTCGGGACGGATTCGACGCATACGACGTTGACGGCAAGCAATACAGATATTTCTTATGGGCTGGATTCTGAGGATGCGGGGTATAGAGCGAGCTGGGATCCGAGCGCAAGCTTTAAGTCGAACAGTTATGGGACGTTCTCGACGTTCGCGGATTGGAGCGATAGCGTAGTAGGAATGAGTCAGCCGACACAATTCCAAGCGTGGAATGAGCTAGGGAACAAGG
>JAFRJE010000003.1 GCA_017432425.1 Candidatus Saccharimonadota bacterium | reverse complement strand
TGGAGCCCAATCACTACTGTAAAAATTAATGACAGCGTAGATCAAGCTGACCTTACCGCTCTCACTGAGCCAGAGTTCGGCATCACTGTCGACGCTGAAGCCATTCAATCTGAAGGCTTCGCTTCCGCCGCTGCCGCCTTTGCAGCCTACGACGCTCAATAATAATTAACGCCAACAGGAAACAGAGATTATGCGCCGCGAAAATCAAATTCGACTTCTTATCGTCCTAGGGCTAACCTTGCTCCTAGCGATAAGCGGAACCGTAGCCTACTTTACGGCTTCCGAAACGGCGCATAATATCGTTTCTACTCAGGGGGTCAACATTGAAATCTACGAATACGCTAGTCCCGACGGCTCAAAACCCTTTAGCGAGCTCAGCAATATCGCAACCAACGTAACCTATAGCAAAATCCCTTACGTCGAAAATATCGACATCGAGCCAGTCTGGGTACGCTCAAAAATAATCTTAAAAAGAAAAGTTGGCGACGTCGAAACTATTATCGACGATTATTTCTCTCTAATGGAAATCGGAGAGAAGGGCGAAAACTGGACGCTCGCCGATGATGGCTTTTATTATTATAATTCGACTTTATCCGGTGGAGAAAAAACCGAACCTCTTTTTAAAACTGTTCAGTTCAAGGACGGCCTCGACAATATCTACATGGACGCTCTCTTTTCTCTAACAGTTAGCGCCGAAGCGACCCAATCAGTCAATAACGGAACCTCAGCCCTAAACGCAACCTGGGGCGAAAGCGGAGGATTTTAAAATGTATAGGCGCGTTCTAAATCTACTTTTCTTAATTCTTTTTGGTCTTTCTTTCAGCTCGACCGCCCTTGCCGTCTCAACAGTAAAATTCGAGGGCGGTGCAGAAAACTTTGTCTTTTATTCCGATAATTCAAAAACCGAAACCGACTTATTCGGCGGTCTAAAAGATTTAATGCCCGGAGATACAAAAACAGAAACTATTACCATTAAAAATACTGCTCGCGACTATGATTATGTAAAAATCTTCCTCCGCGCCGAACCCCCAACAGAAACTAACGCTCTATTAAATCACTTAACGCTCAATATTTACCATGATAACGTCTTAGTCTCGAGCTCCCCTGCGTCTAATCAGGATACTCTAGCCTCAAATTTAGAACTCGGAACTTTCAATTATGGCGAAGAAACCCTCCTAGCCGTAGAAATAATCGCTCCGTCCGATTTAGGAAATAACTATGAATATACCGAAGGAGAAATTAACTGGATTTTTACCGCCGAAGCCTATAAAGACGGGAAAATCGTTTCCCCAAATACTGGTGTCACTTCTTCTCTCGACTCCTCTAATGTCTTCCCTGAAATACTGATCGCTAGTCTATTAGCAATAACAATTCTTTCAATAATAATCTCCCTCCATAAAATCTCTCTTAACTAGCACTCCGCGCTTGACAGTGCTAAAATTTAGCGTATGATAGAGAATAGAAAAGGAGTTAACTATGCTAAAACCACTAAAAGACCGCGTTATAGCTTTCAAAGAACAACCTAAAGAAAAAACCGCTTCGGGCCTCTTACTCCCAAGCGACTCAAAAGAAAAACCCGCCTACGCCGTCGTCGAATCTGTCGGACCCGACGTCAAAGAAATTAAAAAAGGCGACAAAATTATCTATAAAGAATATTCCGGAACTAACGTAAAAATTAACGATACCGAATATCTAATCCTCGACGAAAAAGATATTCTCGCAACAATGTAAGGAGTTACTCTCAATGAAAAAGATTTATTACAATGAAAATGCCCGCGAAAAAGTCCTCTCTGGCGCCAAACAACTCTACGACGCCGTTAAAGTAACTTTCGGACCTCTAGGAAAAAACGTTGTCATCGAAAAATCCTACGGCGCCCCCGTCATAACTCATGACGGTGTAACCGTCGCCGAAGCCGTCGAACTTGGCAGTACCGAAGAAAACCTCGGCGAAGAAATCGGCGCGAAACTGATTAAAACCGCCGCCCAAAAATTAAATAAAGTCGCTGGCGACGGAACAACGACCGTAACCGTTCTAACTTACGAAATCCTCGCCGAAGCGAACAAGTTAATCGCCGCTGGCGTCAACCCAATGGAACTCCGAAAGGGAATCGAAAAAGCAGGCGCCGAAATCGTTAAAAATATCGACTCCCTCGCCGAAAAAATCGAGGGCGATAACAAAAAAGTCGCCGCTGTCGCGACCATCTCCGCTGGCGACGAAGAAATCGGTAAACTAATCGCCGACGTAATCTCTAAAATCGGCAAAGACGGCGTCGTAACCGTCGAAGCTGGTCAAGGTCTCGAAATGGAACAAGAAATCGTCGAGGGCTTCTCCTATGACAAGGGCTATTCCTCTCCGTTCTTCGTAACCGACGTTAATCGCCAAGAAGCCGTCTTCGACAAACCAGTCGTCCTCGTAACCGACAAAAAAATCTCTGCTGCCTCTGACATTCTCCCGCTTCTCGAGCAGTGTGCCCAGGCTGGCAAAAAGGATCTCGTTATTATCGCCGAAGAAGTCGAAGGTGAAGCTCTCTCGCTCCTTGTTCTCAATAAACTAAAAGGCGTCTTTAACTCCCTCGTCCTGAAAGCCCCCGCTTTTGGCGACCGTCGTAAAGAGATCATGGAAGACATCGCAATTTTGACCGACGCGACTCTCGTCTCCGAAGATAAGGGTTTGAAACTCGAAGAAGCCGGTCTCGAAGTCCTAGGCTCCGCAAACAAAATTATCGCGACTAAAGACGAAACGACAATTATTAAAGGCGCCGGCTCAAAGAAAGCTGTCTCCGATCGAATTGAACTGATCAAAAATCAAGCCGCTCTCGCGACCTCTGATTATGAAAAAGAGCAGTTCGAAAAACGCGCTGCCGCCCTCGAGGGACGCGTTGCCGTTATTAAAGTCGGCGGTGCGACCGAAACCGAAATCGACGAAAAGAAGTTCCGCGTCGACGATGCTGTCGCCGCAACTAAAGCCGCTCTCTCCGAGGGAATCGTCCCTGGCGGCGGCGTTACGCTCGTTAATCTCGCGAATAAACTCGACGTCAAAGACGACGGCGCAAGAATCGTTAAAAACGCCCTTAAACGCCCTCTTGTTCATATCTTAGAGAACGCTGGCTTGAACGCCCCGGCTCTTCTCGCCGAAGTCGAAAAAGCGAAAGACGGCTACGGGATCAACGTAATGACTCCCGAAAAAGGTCTCGTTGACATGAAAAAATCCGGCGTAATCGACCCCGCTCGCGTAACGCGCGAAGCCGTCCAAAACGCCGTCTCAATCGCCGCAACCGCAATCACCATGGGCGCGCTAATCTGTGAAGTCCCCGAAAAAGAACCCGAATCCCCTGCCGGAATGGGCGGCGGAATGTATTAAATATAAATAAAAATATATCTTTCTCGAACACTGCGACTAGCCCCAAAATTTTAGACAACATTTTCCTTCGTCCGAGCAAATCGATGCCCGGTGTTACCCGAATCGCATTTGCGAGGACTGAAAGAAATATGTTGTAAAAATTTAGGGCGCTTTAGGAGCCTGTAAGAGAAGATATATTTTATTTAACATTGGTAAATCCCCAAAAAACCAAAAACAGCCCTCTAAGGGCTGTTTTTTCAACTAACTCTACTTTACTTAACCGCCTCAATAACCTTAAGCAACGCTTCCGCCTTCTTCGTCTCGTCCGTAAATCCTTTCGCCGCCTCTAGCGCACCCTTAATCGCACCCTTATCCTCTTCTGCGACCTTCATACAAATCTCAAACTTCTCTTCCGCCGGCAAAGTAACCTTATCAAGCAACGGATAAAGCTCCTTTAACGCTTCTTTCTCGATTTCCCCCAAATCTTCCTTTCCACTCTCCGTCTTCCCGATTTCCGGAACATTAACTTCCGCCGCCGCTGGCTCCGTAACTGGCGCTTCCGGAACCGTCGCCGAAACTTCTGGCGCGACCGGCGCAGTCTCTACCGCAACCGCCGGCTCAGTCGTCGTTTCTGCCGGAGCTTCCGTTTTTTCTTCCGCTACCGGAGGCATCGCCCCAATTTCCGGAATCTGAATCTCTGGAACCGCCGCAATCTCCGGCGTCGCCGTCTCCCCGCCAATCGGCGCTAACGCAGGCGCCTCTCCGGTCGTCGGCATTCCCGCCTGAACCATCTCATCAACGAGCGCATCGTTCTCGCTCGCGCTTTCCGTCGCCCCGCCAACATCACTTTTTGTAATATCGTCGATTGCTTTCTGCAACTCGTCGTTATTCATAATTGCCACCCTTTTTCTATTTAAAATAATGTTAATATGACCTACTTTACCCCTATTTTATCACACTTATGCTAAATCCGCAAGAAATTTACAATTTTATCCAAAAAATCTTTCTTAACCTCTTCCATCGGCAACCTCCCCCCAAACGCATCAACAATCTCCTCCCCCTTTTCCTCCGGAAAATAAACTATTACCCTCGGCGAAAACCTCTTTCTCGGGGTCAAGACAATCGCAAACTTCCCCTCCTCCTTTAAAACCCCAAACGCCCGATAATTTTCATAATCATACAGCTTACTCCCCTCAGAAAGCCCTTTGTTCGAAAGGGAATAATGAACCATCCTCGGCGGTCTAACCGAATAAATAACCAACGCGACCGCGCTTAAAATAACCAAAATCATAAACGTCCACCACTGTAAAACTACCGCCAGCGCGACCAGCCCAACCGAAATAATAATTAGCCCAACATACCATCCCGCGCCCTTGTCTCTCTGAACGTACTCTTCCGCTTCCCAATTTACAATTTCTTTAGAATTGCTCATACTAAAAATTATATCACACTCCTTTTTCCTCGCCAATCCCGCTTATTCATTGAAATCCCCTAAATATTGACTTTTTCAATGAAGTGTGCTATTCTCAATGTATGGAAAAAATTGCTACTCTAACTTTAAACAAATCTTCTCAAACCACCATCCCTAAAAAAGTCCGCGAGATTCTCGGCGTTAATTTCGGCGACCGCCTCTCCGTTCG
>JAFRJE010000002.1 GCA_017432425.1 Candidatus Saccharimonadota bacterium | reverse complement strand
CTACTAGAGAAATATAAATTAGTGACTTATGATTTGGCGGCGGGGAGTAAGTTTTTCGGGTCGATTTAGGCTTTTAGGGCTTTAGGAAAGAGGGGTTCGGGGGCAACGATTTTTTCGGCAGTAAAGATTTTAATAATTTTTTCGGAAGTTTCGGGGAGGAAAGGCGAAAGGAGGACGGCGGCTTCGAGGAGGGAGGCGACGAGAGAGGAGAGCGAGGCGACGCCAGCGGCGGGGTCGGTTTTTATGAGCGACCAAGGTTTTTCGTCGTCGATTTTTTTGTTAACTGACTTAACTTTTTCCCAAACATAATCGAACGCGTTGGAAAATTCGAGTTTTTCCATTAGGGCGGAATAATCCGGATTTTCTATGACGACTTCTGGGAAAGAGGGGGCAGAAACGGGGGCGACGGAGTTTTTTGAACAGAGGGTCGCGAGGCGTTGGACGAGATTGCCGAGGTCGTTTGCGAGCTCGTTGTTATAGGCGGCGTCGTATTTTTCCCAAGTAAAGTCGGAGTCGGCGAAAGTGTCGATATGGCGGAGGAAATAATAACGGAAAGCCGGAAGCCCGTATTTTTCGAGAACTTCGAGCGGGTCGATAGTGTTGCCGAGGGATTTCGACATTTTTGCGCCGTTTAGGAGGACATGACCGTGGGAGTGGAGGACGCGCGGGAGCGGGAGGTTGAGCGCAAGGAGAATGGCGGGCCAAATGATAGCGTGGAAACGGAGAATATCTTTGCCGACGAATTGAACGGCGGCAGGCCAAAAATCGGTAAATTCGGGAGAATGTTCGGTTTCGGGATAGCCGAGGATAGTAATATAGTTCGAAAGAGCGTCGAGCCAGACATAAATAACCTGGGAGGGGTCGCCAGGGACTTCAATTCCCCAGGAAAGATTTTTCTTTGGGCGAGAAATCGAGACGTCGGGCGAATCCGCGAGGAGTTTTAAGACTTCGTGTTTACGAAATTCGGGGAGGATTTTAAGTTCGTCGGATTCAATCGCGGCTTTTATTTTTGGTTTAAAGTCGGAAATTTTTAAATAATAATTTTTTTCGGAGAGTTTTATGTAAGGGGTTTGGTGGTCTGGGCAGACACCGTTATTGTCGGCGTATTCTTTTTCGGTAATAAAATTTTCGCAACCGTTACAATACCAGCCTTCGTAATCTTTGGCGTAGATATGTTGTTCGAGTCTTTGCCAAATAAGTTGAACGCGATGTTTGTGCGCGGCGTCGGTTGTGCGAATAAAGTCGGTCGGGGAGACGCCGAGTTTTTTAATAAAATCGCGGAAGAGATCGGAGTTGGTTTTTGTATATTCTTCGACGGGGAGGTTAGCGGACTTCGCTTTTTCGAAGATTTTGTTACCGTGTTCGTCGGTTCCAGTTTGGAATTTTACTTCGTTCCCGAGAGCGGATTCATAGCGCGAATAAACGTCGGCGAGAAGATAGTCGATGGCATGACCGAGGTGGGGAGTTCCGTTAACGTAAGGAATAGCGGTAGTAAGATATTTTTTTGACATAGAAAATTAGATAAAGACGCCAATTAGGACGGCGAGGATTAAGATAACGACAGCGCCGGCGGCGATTAAGATGGTTTGGAGAGGGATTTTTTTGCCGTTCGGGAGGGCGGCGCCGTTAAAGACGTTCGGAGCGGGCGTTTCAGAGATGGTCTCGTTAAAGGAAACGTTCGGAGTTTTTTCGGGTTCGGAGGCGGGAGAAGTAAAGTCGGCGGCGGGGGTTTCTGTTTCCGGAGCGGGGGTAACAGGCGCGTCGGTTATTGTGGCGGGTTCGCTAGCGGGAGCGGTCATATCGGCGACAGGAGCCGCGACGGGGTTGTTAGGCTGCGCTCCCTCGGCGATTGCGGCGTTGATGATTGAGGGATCAATCGTCGGAGTTTCGGGGACGGCGGGGGTTCCCGGAGCGACCGGAGCGGTTTGGACGGGTTCGGGGACGGGAGAGACGGGCGCGACCGGGGTTTCTAAGGACGGCGTGGCAGCAGCAGCGGGATTAAACGGAGCGGCAGGGGCGACGGGCGCAGCGACCGTTGGTTCGGGAGCAGGCGCGACTGGCTGTTCGGCGACAGGCGCGACGGGTTCGCTAGCGGGGGCAACAGTTTCCGAAGCAACAGGCTCGGGCATTGCCGGAGCGGCAGGCGTCGGCGTTGGGGTAGTTGGTTGAATTGGGTTAGTGTTGTCCATGTTTAATTCTCTCCATAAAGAACTAATTTATATTAAAGATAGTTAACTATATTTTAACTCAAATTGAGGTCGAGCGCAAGCGCGAGGTTTTTCCAGTCGGTAAGACTTAAATTCGAGGGGCGAGAATTTTGGTCGAGATTTAGAGCGCGAAAAGTTTCGGCGAGTTGGTCGCGAGAGAGGTTATTAAAACCAAAGAGGTTTTTAAGGAGTTTTTTACGCGGAGAAGAAAAACCGAGTTTAACTAGGGAAAAGATTTTTGGGGAAATTTCGGGGGCGGGCTTTGGCGAAAAAATAAGAACGCGACTGTCGACTTTTGGAGGCGGGGTAAAGAGGGTTCGATCAACGACGGGGCCGAGAGAAACTTCGGCGTAGTTTTTGCAAAAAAGAGAAAGGAGCGATTCGTTTTTGTCGAGGGCGGCGGCGCGTTCAGCGACTTCTTTTTGGACGAGAAGAACGATGCGCGTCGGTCGATTGTTCGCGGTTAATAATTTTTCGATAATTGGAGACGTAATATAATAAGGGATATTGCCGGCGACGGAATAAGGTTTTTTGAGGGTATTAAGGTCGAACTTTAAAAAATCGGCGTTAATTACGTCTAGATTTTTTCCAGGAAAAGAGTTCGGGAGGTTTTTGGCGAGATTTTTATCAAATTCGACGGCGACGACTTTTTTAAAGCGTTTTAGAAGACTAGACGTCAGAGTTCCGAGTCCGGGTCCGATTTCTAAACAGGTTTCGGTAGGGGTAGTGGCGGCGAGGTCGGCGATTTCGTTGAGAACCCGGCGATCGCTAAGCCAATGTTGACCGAGGGATTTATTGTTTTTCATAAATTTGGTTATCTCCCGTCGTGATTTGTCCAGTCGGTTGCGATGTCGAATTGTTCGGGATTGCCAGCCGCGAAACCGCCAGTATCATAAACTTTGCCGGCGCCGAGACTGGTTTCGACGACGGAGCAACGAGGATAGCGGGAAAGGTTAGCGGCGATAATGATAAAGCCGTCGTCGTCAACCTTAACGCCGTCTTCGCGGACGGAATAACTAGACTTTCCGCAGAAGCCCATAACACCACTCATCGGAAGATCGTAATAGGTTTCTTGGCGTTCGACGGTTGCGCCAGAAAGGTTGGTTGAGGTATAGCGATTGCGCCCCATGCCGGCAGTAAGGGGGGTCGCGGAGATTTTGGGCGCGCCGACTGCGACGATACGCATAACTGGCTCGCGGACGATTTTTTCTTCGACTAACTTTCGTTCGACTTCTTCGCCGTTAACATAAAAAACTTCATAGATTTTTTCCTTTTTACCAACTTCGCCGAGTTGACGAACTTCGGTTTTTCCGGTTTCGAGATTATAGTCTTTTTCTTCTTTTTCGGAAAACGGGATTTCTTCTTCGAGGGTAATTTTATGTCCGCCGTTACGGATTAGTTTATAGACGGTCGAAATTCCGGTTTCGAGGAAATTTGGGTTTGGGGAGATTTCGACTTCGTCGCCGTCATAAACCGTTAAGCCGGCGGCGGCAAAAATAGATTTTTTGTCATAACTCGAAGTCGAGACAATACGCGAAAGGTTCCCGTCGAGAATGATAACGGGGCGAGAACGATAGATATTGATGAAAAAGTTATTGGCGTTGATTGTTGAGTCGAGGGAGGGGTCGGTCGAATCGGCGGAGTCAAGAGAGATTTTCAAACGGTCGAGGACTTCGGCAACGGTCGAAGCGTCGGTTTTTATTGTTATTTTTTCGTTTGAGTTCGTGTCGAAGACGGTAACGAATTTTAGGCTTCCTTCGGGGATTTCTTCGGAAAAATCTTCTTCTTCGGAAGTTTCGGCGATTTCGGTTTCGGCGAAAGTTCGCGGAACGGCGATTAAGAGCGCGCCAAAAACAACCGCGGCAGAAACTAGACCGGCGAAAAGAGGGAGTTTATTTCGGTTAAAATAATTTAACACTACAACTATATTATACTAATAAGCGAGAGCGGCGTCAAGTTGGGGGTCGCGAGAGAGGTTTGTATCCTCATAGGTATTGATGACTTCGACGTCGGGTTCGATACCGACTTTGTTGATTGAATTTTCAAGCGGAGTATACCAATGGGCGGTCGTTACTTTTAAGGTCGTTCCGGCACTTAAATCGAGGAGGGTTTGGACGACGCCTTTCCCATAAGTCGTTTCGCCGATTATAGTCGCTTTTTTATAATCTTTAAGCGCGCCAGTTACGATTTCGGAGGCGGAGGCGGTATTGTTGTTGACGAGAACGACGGTTTTTAGGTTCGCGAATTTGGCGCGACCGGAATAAGCGTAGGTTATTTCGTCTTTAGCGTTTTGGGACTTTTGGACAAGGATTTTTTCGCCGTCGACCCAGAGGCTGAGTAAATCGCGCGCGGCGCTAACATAGCCGCCGCCGTTACTGCGCAAATCAAGAATAATTTTTTTCGCGCCGGAATTTAAAATTTCGTCGGCAAAACTCTCGACGAGAGTTCCGGTATCAGTATCGAAGCGGGTAACGGTAATGATTGCGGAATTGTCGCGATAGTCGACGTAGGCGGAAACGTTGTTGATTGTTTCGCGAACCATCGTAAACTCAAGTTCTTCGCCGTCGCGAACGACAGTTACGGTTACGGACGAACCGGATTCGCCACGGATTTTAGTCGCGACTTCGTCGGTCGAGAGGTCGTAGACTTCTTCGCCGTTGACTTTATAGAGAATGTCGCCAGCGAGAATGCCGGCTTTGCGGGCGGGATTGTCGGGGAGGGTACGGATGACGCGGATATAGCCGTCGCGAAGCCCCATTTCGATTCCGACGCCAGCGCCAACGTCGCCATGAAGCGATTTTTCAAATTCTTCGGACTCTTCTTTATCCATATAAACGGTATAGACGTCGCCGACGGCATCAACAAGACCTTTTTTTGCGCCCTCGATTAAGGTCGCTTTTTCGAGATCGCCGTCATAATTCGAGGCGAGGGCGGAATAGACTTCGTTAAGCGCAGACCAGTCGGCGGTTACGGTCTTCCCTTTTGAGTTCGCTCCGAGATAAACGGAAAAATTAGACCAGTTTAAGCCAATAAAAAAGCCGAGAATTAGAGTCGCCGCCGCGGCAACAATCGCGCCGCCGAGATTGACTTTCGCTTCTTTCCACTCGGTTTTTTTGCTCATTAATTTATTATACTACGTTTTTATTCGAAATGAATAAAATATAAGCCGTACGGGGAGACGTTACTGCGGTAGCCATAATCGCCGGGGAGTCCGCTGGCGGCGGAATAACTGTTATTGTATTCGGAAAGGTTAATCGTTCCGTCGGAGTTAACGCTTTCGACCCACATGACATGACCCCATTGACCGGAATTACTGACGGCGATTGTATAGGGGGCGGGGTTAGTATCGACGACGTAGCCGCGAGCGGCGGCAGATTCGTCCCAGCTATAGGCGTTTCCCCAGTAGGCGATATAGACGCCCCAGTGTTCATAGGCTTTATAGCCGGCATAGCTCGTACATTGACAGACATAGCCCCATTGAGTTCCGTAAGCGAGGTTACGATGGGGACAATCGTCGCGGTAAATATAGGTATTTATTCCAAAGCCGACTGTTCCGGAGCCGTTCAAGCGAGCAATTTCGTCAGCAATCGCGGCTTCTTTCTTTAGGCGCGCTTCCTCGGCTTCGGCGGAAAAGGTTTCGGCGTTGTGTTTGTATTCGTTCATTAAACTGGCTTGTTCGTTGCGTTTTTCGGCGACGACGTTACGCTGGTTTTCTTGGTCGACAATAATACGCTCGATCGCGGCTTTTTCTTTTTCGAGTTCTTTTTTAAGGTCGCGAATAGCTTGGGCGGACTGGGAAATTTGGGACTTGACGGTTTCTTGGCGAGCTTGGCGTTCGGTTAGTTCGGAAATCGAACTAGAACTTGCGAGAATAACGATTGCGTCGGGATTTTCGTCGAAGTGCATATCAACGAGCAGTGCGGCGAGAGCGGTTTGTTGGGCGGCGAGTTTTTCTTCGTTGATTTTGATTTGGAGCGAGAGATCGGCGGATTCTTTTTCGCTTTGGGCGATTTTCGCCTCAATCGCAAGAATTTCTTTTTCTAGGCTCTCGACAACTTCTTCGAGATTTTCGGCGGCTTTCGAGGCTTCTTCGGCTTTTTCGCGAGCGGCAGTTTCTTTCGCCTCGGCTTCTTTACAGGCGTCGGTATTACAATAAGGGGTTGCGCTGGCGTTTGGGTTAAAAACGACAACAGTCGCGAGAATTATCCCGATACTAACCAGAAACAGAGCTGCGCGCTTAAGCATTACCATATATATTATAATAATACTTATTTTTATTTTTGACAAGGAGGTTTAGGTTAATGGGTTTGCTTGCGGAGGTATTTATGGACGGCGAGATTCGCCGAAACGGTTCCAATTACCATTCCCGCGAGAATCATAACTAAATAAACCAGAACTAATTTATTCGACTCGAGAATATTCATAATTGTCGAAACGTCAATCCCATAATTCGTTAGTTTTGGCTCAAGAAAACGAAAGCCGAAATAGCCGAGCGTTGCGGCAATAGTTCCGGAAAGAACGCCGGAAAGTTGCGCCTCAACAAGAAACGGACCCTTAATAAAAGTTCGGTCAGCCCCGACCAACTTCATCATATAAATTTCTTCGCGACGGGAGAAAATCGCCATACGAATAGTGTTGAAAATAACGAGGATAGAGATTCCTAAGAAGACGATTCCGAGGACGATTCCGCCGTTTTTGGCGATGTTTGCCCAGGAAGTAATGGTTTCGATTTCGGAGCGATGTTCGTCATAGGTCGCTTCTTTGTTTTTGTCGACGTTTTTAATAAAGAGTTCGTTTGCGGCGACGGTGTTTTTGATGCTGTCGAGATTGTCAATGTCGTAGACTTTGAGTTGCATGGTCGAGTTCATCGTCGAGAGCATGATTTTGCGCATATCTGGGTCGTCGAGGGTGTTGATGAGTTCGATGTTGTCGGAATTTTCTTTTAGGAAGCGGGTATATTCTTCTTCGGACGAAGCGGTTTCGAGGCTTTTGACGTTTTTATCTTCTGACATGACTGCGGAAAGTTCGGCGAGGGTTTCTTCGGAGAGCCCGGGCTTAAAATAAATAGTAATGTCGATTTTGTCGCGCATCGCGTCGGCGGTTTGGGATAGAATGACGGAGGCGATAACGGTAATGAAAAGAATAAGGAGCGTAACGGTCATAATTAAAGACGCGGCAGCGGAGAGCCAGATATTTCTGGCGAAGTTAATCGCGCCGTATTTAACGATTCGGGAAGAATTGCGGAGTTTATGGGCGCCGGAGTTTTTCGTTAGGGTTTTTAAATGTTTTTTAGTTATTTTTCGCTCAGGGTTTTTTCGCATCGTTTTTCTCTTTTTATGTTACATAATCAGTTTACGTTTTTGCTTTTTTGCGGGCGGTTCGGCGGGCTCAGGGGCGGAGCGACGAAAACCAGGAGCTTTCGGAGCGTTAGAATAGACGGTTTCTGGCTCGCCGTCGA
Source organism: Candidatus Saccharimonadota bacterium (assembly GCA_017432425.1). GTDB lineage: Bacteria > Patescibacteriota > Saccharimonadia > Saccharimonadales > Saccharimonadaceae > Nanosyncoccus. The sequence continues at coordinate 128,435 of JAFRJE010000002.1, read as the reverse complement.
GTTTATAGATTCCGTGATTTTTCTGGTCGGAGACAATCAAGCCGTCTTTAAGGGTAATAACGCGTTTTTGGAGGTTGTTGACGATGTTTTCGTTGTGGGTTGTGACGAGGATAGTCGTCCCAAAATCGTTGATGCGCTGGAGGAGATCAATAATTTCTTTTGAGGTCGCCTTGTCGAGGTTCGCGGTCGGCTCGTCGGCGATTAGGATTTTTGGTTGGCGGGCGACGGAACGGGCGATTGCGGTACGCTGTTTTTGGCCGCCGGAGAGCTGGGCGGGGAATTTTTTCGCTTGGTCGGAAAGACCGACGAGATCGAGGATTTTCGGGACGGTTTTTTTAATATCGTAACTGCGCAGTCCGGCGATTTCGAGGGCGAACGCGACGTTTTCGTAAACGGTTCGGCGGGGGAGAAGTTTAAAATCCTGGAAAACGACGCCGAGGCGACGGCGGTAATGAGGGATATGGCGGCGTTTAACGTAGTCGAGGTCAATCCCGCCAACGATAATCTTTCCGGAGGAGGGATTTTCTTCTTTTGTAATCATTTTCATTAGTGTCGATTTTCCGGCGCCGGATTTTCCAACAAGAAAAACAAATTCGTTCGGCTCGATATGTAAAGAAACATTATCAAGCGCAGGTTTCGAGTCTCCGGAATAAATTTTCGTTACGCGGTCGAGCAGAATCATATTATTATATTATCATAAGCTATATGAAAATACAATCAGAGATTATTCGACGGAGAGGATTTTCCCTTTATTTCCGTTCGGGAGCGAGTATTCGTCGCCAGCTATTTTTCCGAAGAGAGCTTTGCCGATTGGGGATTCGTTTGAGATTTTTCCCTCAAGCGGGTTTGCTTCGACCGGTCCGACAATGGAGTAAGTATATTCTTTTCCGGAGAGCTTGACGACGACGGTCGAGCCGAGACCAATTTTCCCGCTCTTTTTACTGCGGATAATCTTAGCGTTCTTTAAAATATCCTCGATTTCGGCGATGCGGGATTCGGCAAGTTTTTGCTCGTTGCGCGCGGCGGAATAATCTTCGTTTTCGGAAAGATCGCCAAAAGCGCGGGCGGTCGCGATTTTTTCGGTTATGATTGGGCGTTCGGCGATTAGGGCGTTGAGTTCTTTTTCGAGTTCTTTTTTACCCTCAACAGTTAAGTCAATACTCTTTTTAGACATATAATTAAAACTCCTCTAGGATAAAAGCGTAGGCTTTTAGTAATAACTTTTTAGAGTTTAGCAAGAAACTCGTCGATTTTCAATAGTTTTTTCTCGCTATTTTTACGTTCGGTCAGCTCAACAGAATCTTCTGCGAGGGTTTTATCGGAAACGACGACGCGGAAAGAAACGCCGATTAGTTCGGAATCCGCCATTTTTTCGCCAACGCGCGCGTCGCGATCGTCGAAAAGGAAGAGATCGGGATTTTTTTCATAAATTTCTTCGGCTTTTTTCGTTCCCTGTTCGCCAATCCCGATTAGATAGAATTTAAACGGAGCGACAGATTCGGGCCAGACAAGCCCTTTTTCGTCGGCAAATTTTTCGGCGATAACGCCCATAACGCGGGAAATCCCGATTCCATAACAGCCCATATAAACGGTTTTTCGTTCTCCGCTTTTAGAGGTAAATTCGAGTCCGAGCGGTTCGGAATATTTATATTTTAAGGTAAAGATATTGGCGACTTCGGCGGCGGTTGTATTTTCGAGGTCTTCGCGTTTGACGCCGAGGTCGGAAAGAACTTCGTCGGTTAAAACTTCTTTGTTTAAAACAACGGATTTGTCTTTGTTATAATAAACGGTATCTTCGCCGACGGGGAGGAAAGTTTGGTATTCATGGGAATATTTTGAGAAAATGCCGCCGGAGGCAAAAGTTTCGAACGTTTCAGCGCCGAGCCCGACGCGCTTGAAGATTCTCGCGTAGGCTTGTTCAACTTCGTGGTAGAATTTTTGATGGGTGGACTCGTCGGGGGAGAAAGAATAAAGGTCTTTCATCAAAAATTCGCGTCCGCGGAGAATGCCAGATTTAGCGCGAAGCTCGTTGCGGAATTTAGTTTGGAACTGATAGACGTAAACTGGGAGGTCTTTATAGCTTTCGAGATAGGTTTTCATTAGGTTCGTAATCGGCTCTTCGTGGGTCGGGGCGAGACCAAGTTCACCGCCGGTAGAGAGTTTGGTTTTGAACCAAATATCAACGGATTGGTCGTCCCAGCGAGAAGTTTTTTCCCAGAGTTTAGGGTTTTGGAGCGCGGAAAGTTGGACTTCCTGGCAGCCGATTTTATTGAGCTCGTCGCGGACGATATTTTTAATTTTTTCGAGGACGCGTAAACCGAGCGGGAGATAATCATAAACGCCGGCGAGTTCTTTATAGATATAGCCTGCGCGAACGAGATATTGCGCCGAGCGGGCAGTTTCGTCTTTCGGGGCGGAGCGAAGAGTTTTAACAAATGATTGAGACATTTTCATAGGGCTATTATACCAGAAAAAAGTTGCTTTTCTCGAAAGAAAGGCAACTTTTTCGGTTTTTTGAACGATTTTAACGCTTGCTGAACTGTTCTTTCTTGCGGGCAGAGCGAAGACCGTATTTCTTCCTTTCCTTTTCGCGCGGATCGCGTTTGACGAAGCCGGCTTTTTTGAGGACGGGACGAAGATCCGGAGATTCGGTCTGGAGAGCTTTCGAAATTGCGAGTTTGATTGCGTCAACTTGACCGGCGAGACCGCCGCCAGAAACGCGAATCGAAATGTCATAATTTTTCTGCTTTTGGGTTAAAGCTAGCGGGTCGGTAATTTCGGCGAGATAACTTTTGTTTCCAGAAAGATATTCGAGAGCGGGTTTTTCGTTAATTGTAATTTCGCCTTTACCTTTAAAAAGGCGAGCGCGGGCGGTAGCAGCTTTGCGGCGACCAAGCCCGTAGATGTAAGTTGTTTTAGAGGCAGTCATTATTTAATCTCCTTTGGCTGTTGAGCAGTATGAGGGTGTTCAAGTCCTTCGAAAACGCGAAGGCGAGCAAGACGGTCAGCAGCGAGTTTATTTTTCGGGAGCATACCTTTAACAGCCTCTTTAATAACTAAGGACGGGTCTTTTTCGAGAACTTCTTCAAGTTTAAGCTCGGTTAGACCGCCTGGGAAACCGGAATGGCGATAATATTTTTTCGCGGTCATTTTATTTCCGGTTACTTTGAGGTTTTTCGCATTAACAACGACGACATAGTCTCCGTTATCGGTATGAGGGGTATAAGTAACTTTTGACTTTCCCATTAACTTGTCGGCAATAACGACGGCAAGTTTTCCGAGCGGAAGAGTCGAAGCGTCGATAAGATACCAGTCGCGAGAAATTTCTGAGGATTTCTGGGAATAGGTTTTCATTATTTCTTCTCCCCTTTCTTAACTCCGGTCGCTTTAACGTCAAGATTTAAATCGACGTCATCAACAAAGGAAATCGTTGCCATTTCGGAATGATCGCCCTTGCGGAAGCCGGCGCGTTCGATTTTTAGATAACCGGAATTGCGCTTAAGCTGGGGGACGATAACATCAACGAGCAAATCGCCGAGTTCCATATTGTCGAGACGAGCAATTACGAGGCGGCGAGAGGCGAGGTCGCCTTTCTTCGCGAGAGTAATTAACTTCTCGGTCGGGCGGCGGATTTCTTTTGCTCTAGCGAGCGTAGTAGTTATACTTTGGTATTTAATCAGAGAACACATCAGCCCACGAAGAAGTGCATTTCTCTGGTCGGTTTCACGGCCGAATTTGCGGCCTTTATATCCGTGGCGGTGCATTATTTTTTAAACTCCGTTATTTTTTCAGTAACTTCTTCGAGTGCTTTAGAACCAAAACCTTTAAGCTCTTTGAGCTGGGCGTCAGTTAAGTCGATTAACTGAGCGAGATTTTTGATTCCGTTATTCGTTAGAGCGTTTGCGGTTCGGGCAGAAAGTCCAAGTTCCTCAATCGGGAGGGTCAAACCAGAAGTTTCTTCTTCGGTTTTAACTCCGGGGGTTTCGGCGGGTTTAACTTCGGTTCCGCCGGCGAGGGCTTTGTATTGTTCAACGAGAATCGCAGCAGCTTCTTCGAAAGCGTCGCGCGGGGTGATCGTTCCGTCCGTATCAACCGTTAGGGTTAATTGTTGGAGGTTGGTATCTTGACCAACGCGGGTATTTTCGACTTTATAGCGGACACGAAGAACAGGAGTGAAAACGGCGTCGAGCGCAATCATATCGCTATGGAGGCGTTCTTTGCCAGATTCACTGATGGTTAAGTAGCCGCAGCCAGATTCGATGACGAAATTCATCTTAAGGACAAAATTCGGATCGTCGATGTGGCAGATGACTTGGTTTGGGTTTCCGAGTTCAATTTCCGAGGGGAATTTGATGTCGGAAGCCGTAACGCGTTTGTCGCCGTCTTTTTCGCTTTGGGCGCTACCTTTAATTTCGAGCGTTGCCTCAACAGGAGAGTCGGAGTGAGACTTCAAACGAATGTTTTTTAGGTTTAACATGATGTCGACGACATCTTCGCGAATACCTGGAATTGCGGAATATTCATGAGTCGTTCCGTCGATTGAGAAAGACGTAATTGCGGCGCCTTTAATCGAGGAGAGGAGAACGCGGCGGAGAGAGTTTCCGAGAGTGTTACCATAGCCGTAGTAAAGCGGCTTGATAACGAACTCGGCGCTATTTTCGCCTAGGTCGTTGACTTCGGCGAGGTTCGCGGTATGAATAGCTTTAGTTGTCATATAAATTTCTCTCCTTATCCTTAGCGTGAGTAATACTCAACGATTAATTGTTCGTTAATTCCCACCTCAGCTTCTTCGCGCTTCGGTTTTCCGGTAATTTCGATTTTCATCTTTTTTGCGTCAGCTTTCATCCAGGAAAGGGTATTTTTTCCAGCGGAGGAAACGATGTTGTCGAGGTTTTTGAAGTATTCGGATTTCTGGGACTTCGGACGAACTTCGAGGACGTCTCCGGCGCTTAAACGAATCGAGGGACTATTAATCCTTTTTCCGTTAAGGGTAAAATGACCGTGGGAGACGAGTTGACGAGCTTGACGACGAGTAGTTGCGAAGCCAGCGCGATAAACGACGTTGTCGGCGCGGCGTTCGAGATATTCGAGAAGGTTTTCGCCGGTTAGACCTTCGGAACTTTGCGCCTCTTTCATTAACTTAGCGAATTGTTTTTCGAGCAAGCCGTAGAGACGGCGAACTTTTTGCTTTTCGCGAAGCTGAGTTAAGTAGAGGCTACCGCCACGGACGCGCATATCGGCGTGTTGACCGGGAATACCGGACTTGTGGCTCATGACTTTATGGGCCTTAGGCGCGAGCGCGTAGCTTTCGCGGCGAGATTGTTTAACAATAGGGGATTTATCGCGAGCCATTATGGTTTCCTTTCTCCCTTAGGACGGACACCGCCGTGGGCGATTGGGGTTATATCGGTAATACTGTCGATTTTAATCCCAAGTCCGGAGACGGCGCGGATAGCGCTGTCGCGGCCAAGTCCAATTCCTTTAACGTAAACATCGACGGAGTTTAATCCGTGTTCCTTTTTAGCGATTTCAGCAGCTTTTTCGGCGGCGATTTGGGCGGCATACGCCGTTCCCTTTTTTGAGCCTCGGAAGCCGTTTGCTCCAGCGGAGGAAGCGGAGAGGACTTCGCCTTTTTTGTCGGAAATACTAACAATCGTATTGTTAAAGGTCGCTTGGATATGAAGCTGACCGGAGGTAACGATGCGTTTTCCTTTTTTAACCTTAGGAGCTGTAGATTTTACAGTAGTTTCTTCTGACATAATTTTCCTTTACTCCTTAATTTTAGGTCTTAGAAGCCGCTTTAGGTTGTGCGCCACCGACCGCGATCGCTTTACCCTTACGCGTACGCGCGTTCGTTCGGGTACGTTGACCATTAACCGGAAGACCGGCTTTATGGCGGACACCTTTATAGGAATTAATATCCTTTAAGCGTTTAATATTATTAGTTACGAGGCGTTTAAGATCACCTTCAACGAGATATTTCGAGGAAATAAGGTCGTTGATTTTTTGTTCTTCAGCCTCGGTGAGATCTTTCACCCGAGTGGTAGGCTCAATTTTAGCCTCCGCAAGGATGGCTTTTGAGGTCGTTCGTCCGATTCCATAAACGTAAGTTAGAGCGATCCAAACTTGTTTATCGTTCGGGATAACGACACTAGCAATTCGTGCCATGCTTAACCCTGCCTTTGCTTATTTTTAGGTTTTTTCTTATTGATAACTCGAAGAACGCCTTTGCGGCGGACGAGAATATCATCAGGGGAGATTTTTTTAACACTGGCGCGTACTTTCATCGTGTTAAAACCTTTCCTTTGGTTAATATTAATATATAATTAACGCCTCTTTACCCCAATAAAAAATTAGGGCGGAAGAAACACTAATCTTTGAGGCGGAAGCTGATTCTGCCCTTTGTAAGATCGTAAGGGGTTAACTCAACTTCAACCTTATCGCCCGGAACGAGACGGATAAAGTTTTTGCGCATTTTTCCGCTCATGTGGGCAATGATAATATGACCATTCTCGAGTTCAACCCGAAATTGGGTATTAGGCAGAGCCTCAACGACTTTACCCGTGAGTTTAATCACTTCCTTTTGACTAGCCATAAATTACCTTACTATTATATCAAATATTTATATAAAATACAAGAGGGATTTTGGGGTTTTAGTTGACTAAAACGGCTCTTGTGAATTGGCGGGAGAGGTAGGTTTGTTGGGTCTGAGACCATTCGCCAGTACAGGTAATCAAAGTTAGGGCTTCCTTTCTGGGTTCGGGGGAAGTTAGGGCGGTTGACATATAGCTGTCGGATTCGGAAAGCGGGATGGTATTGTTCTCGACGACAGAATATTTAAAAATTATGCCGTCGCCGCGCTCGACGACAATAAAGTCTCCCTCGGTTAGTTCGGGGAGATATTTAAAAACGCCGACGACATTGGGGCCGCCGTTATGTCCGTCGATTAGCATGGTTCGACCTTCGCCGGGCTTTCCGGAGGAGTTATACCAGCCGACGTCGAAGATATTATAGGGGACGTCGAGTTCGCCGGAAGTTTTGCGTCCGACGGGGCGAATACGGGCGTTACGGACGCCAAGTTTTTCAATGGTTAGATAACGCGGTTGGTCGGCGGGAACCGTCCATTCTGCGCGTTCTTCTTCGGTTACTTCGGTTTCGTCGACTTCTTCGGAGTCGGTCGGGACGTCGGAAGCGGCGCGAGTACTTCCCTCTTTTTCGCGATAATAATTATATTCGAAAATCGCGGTCTTCCCAAAGAAGAAGATAACGAGAGCGAGGATAATCCCCCAGAAAATTTTGCTAATAAGAGATTTGGTTTTAGAAATGTTCATTCCACCCTTTTCCATGTTTAAAGTTCGTCCTTTCCGTAGTCATCATAAGTTACCATGAGAGCGCGCGAATCGAGACTTCTTAAGTTTTCGAGCGCGACAGTAACGACAATCAAAAGTCCGGTTCCGGAGAGCGAAAGCCCAATCGGAGCGCCAGTAATAACGATAAAGATATAGTCGGTAATGAACGGGAGCATAGCGATTAAACCGAGGCTAAAGGCGCCGAAGAAATTGAGGCGGTTAATGATTTTTGAGAGATATTCGGCGGTTTTTAGACCGGGGCGGACGCCCTCGATAAAGCCTCCCTGCTTTTGGAGATTGTCGGCGATTTCGTTGGTATTAAAGATAATCGTCGTATAGAAATAGGTAAACATGACGACGAGGATAAAGTAGAGCGCAGGATAAAGGAACCACTGGGCGGTAATTCCGTCGGGATATTGAGTCGAGAAATTATTAGCGCTCGGAGCGGTAAAGAGGGTTGTTAGAGTTGAACCGAGGGTATTTTCTGGGTTAACGGAAGTAATAACCTGTCCAACGAGGGCAGGAAGCGAGAGAAAGGCGGTCGCGAAAATGACGGGGATAACGCCGGCGGCGATTAACTTAATCGGGAGGATTGATTTAATCCCGCCGTAAGCCGAGTTGCCATGAACTCGTTTAGCATAGTTAATCGTAATAATCCTTTGCGCCTCGTTTAACTTGACGAGGAAATAAACGACAACGATAATCGCGAGCGCAAAGCCGAGAATAATCCAGAAGACGGTCGGATTAACAGGAAGATTTAGCCAGCCAAAGAGGCTTAAGCTGCCGGCTTCGGTATTGAAGAGGGCAGTGATAAGGCTCGCGAAAGTGCTGGGGAATTGGGAAATGATTGAGGCGAAAATCAACATCGAAATTCCATTGCCGATTCCCTGTTCAGTCATTAGCTCGCCGAGCCACATTAAGATAATTGAGCCACAGACCATCGCAGAGACGGAAATAACCCAGTCCATAGTCGTTAAATCGGGGAGGACGGCGGTATTGGCGCCGACGACGGACTGATAGAGAATATATATATAAGCGATTGACTGAATAACGGCGAGAGGGATGGTTGCGATACGAGTCCACTGGTTAATTTTTCGGCGACCGGCTTCGCCGTCGTTTGAGAGTTCTTCGAGCGAGGGGATTGCTTTAGTTAAGAGTTGGACAACAATCGAAGAGGTAATATAAGGAGAGAGACCGACGGTTAGGATTGAGAAAGAAACAAGACCGCCGCCGGAAATTAAGTTCAAAAAACTTCCGAAATCAGAACTTTCGAGGAGGCTTTTAACGGCTTCGCGGAAAGTTGTTGGCTCGCCCATCGGGACGGGGATATGAGCTAAGAAGCGATAGACGACTAAAAGTCCTAAGATGATTAGGAAGCGTTTTAGCATATCTTTGTTTTTTAGGGATTTGAAAATGGTCTTAAAATGCATCTTTCTGAACCTCAACTAGATTTATCTTATCTATGATAACATAAAAGGAGAATAAAAAAAAGAACTGTATTTTCTACAGTTCTTTTTTTAAAGGCTATTCTGCGGTTTTTTTCGCGCGTTTCGGAACAGAAACTTTTTTGAAGCTACCGCCAGCTTTCTTTAGAGCTTCAATCGCGGATTTCGAAGCGAATTGGGTTTCGAGGGCGATTTTGCTCTTTAATTCGCCGCGAGAAATAACTTTAACTTTTGCGTAAGGCGAAGAAATTAAAGAATTTTCCGCGAGGACGAAATTGTCGACGTTCCCTTTTAGATCGTTTAAGCGATCGGTATAAACGATTTCGGCTTTAGCGTGAATTGACTTAAAACCTTTAAGTTTCGGGATTGCCTGCATAATGGCGCGTTGGCCGCCCATGAATCCAGCCGGCATTTTGCGATGACCGGTACGGGCTTTTTGACCCTTAGTTCCGCGACCGGCGGTTTTACCTTGACCGGCGGAGATGCCGCGACCTTTGCGGGTCGGGCGGGTGTTTTTATTAACTGCTAATTCGTTATATTTCATAATTATTTCTCCTTTTTGTCAGCTTTCTTAGCTGGTTTGGGAGTAGATTTTTGAGCCTTGAGGGCGGTTGTTTCCCAATCTTTGCGTGGGACTTGTTGTCTTAAACCTTCGACGACGGCGTAAGCGATGTTGACTTTGTTCGTTGAGCCGAGAGATTTAGAGATTAAGTTTTTAACGCCAGTCAGACCGATGATTGAGCGGACGACACCGCCGGCGATAATTCCGGTACCGGGGGCAGCAGGTTTCATTAAAACATTGGCGCCGGTAACTTTGGTTTCGACTTCGTGGCAGATGGTTTCGCCGTCCATCGCAAAGACAATCATATTTTTCTTTGCTTTAGCGGTTGCTTTGGCGACGGCGGAGGTAACGTCGTTACCTTTGGCAACGCCAACGCCAATTTTGTTTTTATGATTTCCAATTGCGACGAGAGCTTTAAAGCGCATACGACGACCGCCGGCGACAGTTCGAGAAACGCGGTCAATGTTGATTGTAACTTCATCGAACTCTTTCGGGGCGTCGTTTGGTTTGACGCGGTCGCGACGGTTATTGCGACCCATACGGCGACCGCCGATATCTTTGCGTTCGCGGGTTGCGGCGATCTTATCCGTCATCTTCAAGGTTCCGGATTTGTTAATAACTTTAGGGGCTTTTTCTTTAGATTCGGGCATATTAGAACTCCAATCCTTCTTTACGGGCGGCGTCTGCGAGAGCAGAGAGACGACCGGCGTATAATCTAGCGCCGCGGTCGAAAACGACTTTTTCGATTTTGGCTTTTTTAGCTTTTTTAGCGATTTCGGCGCCAACTAATGCGCATTTTTCGGTTTTACTGCCGGTTGTTTTTGAGCCGACGGTCGAAGCGTAGGCTAAAGTAACGCCTTTATCGTCGTCAATTAACTGGGCGGTAATGTGCGCGTTGGAAATGTGGACGCTGAGGCGAGGGCGCTCGGCGGTGCCGTGGATTTTGGCGCGGGTGCGATTTGCGCGGAAAATAGGTTTCATATTATTTCTTTCCTGCCTTTCCTGCCTTACGGAGGATAACTTCGTCGACATATTTAATACCTTTACCCTTATAAGGTTCAGGTTTCTTTAGAGCGCGAATTTCCGCAGCGACTTGACCGACTTTTTGTTTGTCGATACCGCTGACGGTAATCGTCATTTTATCAGTTTTTAGCTCAACTCCCTCAGGAGCGGTATATTTAACGGGGTGAGAAAAGCCAAGTGCCATCTCAATCGACTTGCCGCTACCCTGGAGACGGAAACCGACGCCGTTAATTTCGAGCTGTTTTTGGAAGCCTTTAGTAACGCCAATGACTGCGTTATTAAGGAGGGCTCTTTGGAGACCGTGCCAGGCGCGGGATTCGGGTTCATCGTCTTTACGAGTAACGATAATTTGAGTCCCCTCGACGGAGGTCTTAGTATTTTGTTGAACCGGAACAGAGAGCGAACCCTTAGGTCCAGCGACGGTAATTTCCGTTTCGCCGACCGTAATTGTCACTCCTGTCGGAATATCGATAGGTTGTTTTCCGATACGACTCATATAATTCCTTTAGTTTTTAGTATCTTCGGGATTATACCATAAAAAGGGGTTTAAAGTCAACGGGGTTTATGGTATAATTTGTCGTATCCTTGTTCTCTAGAGGACAGAGGAAGAAACTTACATTGGAGGTTAGAAAGATGAACCGAGAGAAGTTTACCCTTTCCGAAGAACAGATGAGACAGATCGAAGATTTTCTGTTTCGGCAGGCGATGAGGAATGACTACGTACTGTCAGAAGTCGCGGAGGCGTTCTATTGTCCGGAAGACTTGGTATTGACCGACGAGAACGGAAAGGAGATTCGGAAGTTTACCTGGCTGGAAGCGGCGGAGATTGAGTCCTATATCCGCGGTTCTTTCCCCGGCTTCAGGTTGCCGACGGTGTCGGAATATGGACTGATGGCGTTGGAAGCGACGGGCGACGATTTGGATGGCAGAGATGTCGTTCGAGAACTGGGCTTGAACCGGAACGGAATCGGTCATCCCGTTGGTCGCGGAGTCGCGGAACATGAGGGCGAGTGGGCAGCGTATTGGACTGGAACTGAAGCGCCGGCACACTCGGCGATTGCCGAACACCAGGCATACGCCTTGATTATTACCGAGACGAATACGATTCTCGACCGCGAACGGGTCGATGTCAACCGGCGTCTGTCGTTCAGGGTGCTTTACGACCTGAATCCGTAATCTATCTACTTCAACAAAAAGCCCCGGCTAAGGTCGGGGCTTAAAATTTTGTTTTTATTTTTTATTCCGTAACGCCGAGTTCGATGCGTTTGAATTGGCGGACGGTAATGTTTTCGCCAGTTTTAGCGATTGCTTCCTTGATAAATTCGGCGACGGTTTTTGAATCGTCGAGGATATAAGGCTGATTCATTAAAACCTTGTCGGCGAAAGCCTTTTTTGCTTGACCCTCGAGGATTTTTTCTTTCATGTTTTCGGGGCCTTTAAAGTTTTCTTCGAGCTCTTTCATCTTTTTCTCACGAACGTCAGCGGGAATATCTTCCTCGGAAACGTAAAGCGGGTTCATCGAGGCGACCTGCATCGCGAGTTGATGAGCAAGGGTTTTAAATTCGTCGGTTTTGGCGACGAAAGAAGTTTCGCAGTTGACTTCGACGATGGCGGCAATACGTCCGTCGTGGACATAAGAATCGACAAGACCCTCGCGGGTTTCGCGGTCGCCACGTTTTTCGGCTTTAGTTAAACCTTTTTTGCGCATTGCGTCGAGGGCTTTATCAAAGTCGCCGTCAGCTTCGACGAGAGCGTTTTTTGCGTCGGTTAAACCAACGCCGGAGAGTTCTTTAAGTTTTTTAATATCTTCGATAGAAATATTAGCCATATTTCTCCTTTTTTAGATTTTTATTATTTTTTACCTTCTTTGATAGCTTCGACGAAATAATCGAGAACGAGTTGTTCGGCTTTAACGGCATCGTCGTTCATCGGAATAACGTAGTCGATTCCGGTTGGATCGACGTTCGTATCGCAGAGAGCAATAATCGGAATATGGAGGGTTTTTGCTTCTTTGATTGCGTTTTTATCTTCGACGGCGTCGGTAACGAGAATTGCGGCGGGCTGTTCAGACATATCTTTAATTCCGCCGTAGCGTTCGTTGAGTAAGTCGATTTCTTCTTGGTAACGCTGGACTTCGAGTTTAGAGTAGCGAGATTCGAGTTCGCCGGATTTCATACGACGCTCGAGGTCTTTTACTTTTTTAATTTGGCGATTAACGGTTTCGACGTTAGTTAGAGTTCCGCCAACCCAACGAACAGTTACGTAAGGCATCTCGACGGATTCGGCAGCGGTCTTAACCATTTCTTTAAGTTGCTTTTTTGTTCCGACGAAGAGGATTTTCTTTCCGTCTTTTGCGAGTTTAGTCGCGAACGGGAGAGCTTTTTCGAGACCTTCGACGGTTTTCTCGAGATTAATAATATGGGCTTCTTGGCGTTTGCTGTGGATATAGGGCGCCATTTTAGGGTGCCAACGGCTGGTCTTATGACCAAAGTGCGCTCCGGATTCGAACAGAGCTTTCATATCGACTTTTACAGTCATTATGATTTCCTTTCTCTTATTCCGCGAGAAATTAGATTTTTAAATCAGGAAATCGCTCGCGGGCGTTTCAATTAAAATTATTACGGGGGTATTTTAGCATAGAATTTTAGAAAAAGCAAGGAAACTTTACGGTAAGTCGGTTTTATGGTAAAATTATGACTAGGTCTTTTTCTAGAGCGAGGCTTGCTTGAGGAAAAAGATACTTTTAGTTTAGGGGGTTTGTACCTTGAAAATTAAGAGTCGGCGAGATCTGTGTTTGACCGGGTTGAAGTATAACTCGGAGATACAGGATTATCAGGAGTGGTGTTACCATGTGATTACTCAGACGGGAGATTTGAAATATAATCTGCTGTATGAGTTGGCCGCGGAAGAGCGGATTAAACCGGACAGTCGACTTGCCGGTTTGTTCCGGATGTTGGTCGCTGAGATTCGGCTGCGCGAACGGGAGCTTGAGGAAGCTAAGGGGCATATCGAGGAGCTTGAGACTCAGCTTCAGTTCGAGCGTCGGTCGCGCGAAGTGGTGGATGAGGAAGATGCTTTTGACGAAGACGGAAAGGTAAAGGGATATTGCGGGGCTTGAGCCGATTCAGTATTTTCGGGAGGCGAGAAGCCTCCCTTTTTCTTGGGTTTAAGGGTTTACAAGATTGGAAAAGTTTAGTATAATAACGGGAATTATGAGTAAAACAGATTTACATCCTAAAGATTACCGTTTTGTCGTCTTCTCGGACGAAGCGGCGAAGTTTTCTTTCTTAACTCGTTCGACGGCAAAAAGCGAAGAAACGATTAAATGGACTGACGGAAAAGAATATCCGTTAGTTAAGATTATGATTTCCTCCGCAAGCCACCCGTTCTTTACTGGTGAGGAGAAGATTATTGATACCGAGGGTCGCGTTGATAGGTTTAAGGCGCGTGCCGAGAGGGCTGCGAAACTTCGCGCGAGCTTAGGAAATAAGACGAAAAAAGCAGCGAAAGAATTAGCGAAGAAAGAAGCGAAAGAGAAAAAATAAAGTAGGAAAACAAGGGACGTAAGTAAGATACGTCCCTTTTTGGTGCTTGCTATTTTTTTTGCGTTTCGTTCAAAATTCGGAATCTTTTTCTTGACAAAATGGTCGGGGGGGGGGGGGGTACACTTTTATTAAGCATTAGATAAATGAAAGGTTAGAAATGAAGCAAAAAGTAAAAACGATAATTCTGGCGGGGATTTTGGGGGTTTTTGGGGTTGTAAATGGATTAGCGATGCCGACTTTTGCAACTTGTAAATGTGAAAGGAATGCGGCAGGGGAAAAGGTATGTACTGATGATGCTACGGGAGAAAGTTGTAACGCTGGAGCATGGCAGGAGGGGATGGAACAGACAGAGGGCAGTTTTACGCAGACTAGTTTGACCGACGTGATTAAGAATATTATAAATATAATTCTTTATGTAGTTGGCGTTTTGGCGGTAGTAATGATTATTTTCGGGGGAGTTCAATATACGACTTCGGCAGGAGATACGAATAAGGTAACGAAAGCGAAGAATACGATTCTTTACGGGATTGTCGGGTTGGTTGTAGCGATTTTGGCGTACGCGATAGTGAACTTTATTGTTGGACGGATTGGTTAGTTTGTTGTCCGGGGGCGTTTTCCTTTCTTCGACGCCCCTTTTTGATAATTTTAGAACATTTCGAGGTAGGCATCGATAAAGGGGAGGATTTTGCCGTCGAGGACGGCGTCGGCGTCTTTTTCTTCGTGTTTTGTTCGGGTATCTTTAACGAGTTTATAAGGTTGGAGGACATAGTTTCTGATTTGTTGTCCCCATTTGGCGGATTCGCCAGCGCGAAGTTTGTCGATTGATTCGGCGGCTTGCTCGAGTTTCATCTGGACAAGTTTACCGCGAAGAATTTCGAGGGCTTTTTCTTTGTTTTGGAGTTGGGAGCGTTCGTTTTGGATAGTGACGACGATTCCTGTTGGGAGATGGGTAATGCGAATAGCGGAGTTAGTGGTGTTGACGGACTGACCGCCGTGACCGCCGGAATGATAGGTGTCGATACGGAGGTCTTTTTCGTCAAGTTTGATTTCGCTGTCGGATTTAATGACAGGGAGAACTTCGACGAGAGAAAAGGAAGTTTGGCGGAGATTATCGGCGTTAAAAGGAGAGAGACGAACGAGGCGGTGGACGCCGTGTTCGGATTTTAGAGTTCCGTAAGGGTTTTGACCCTTAATTTCATAAACGGCGGTTTTTATTCCAGCTTCTTCGCCGGCGACGCGCTCGATTAAACTAGCCTTAAAGCCGTTTTTCTCGAAAAATCTTAAATACATTCGTTCGAGCATTGACGCCCAGTCCATTGCTTCGGTTCCGCCGACGCCGGCGGTTAGACGGAGAATCGCGTCGTTTTTGTCATATTCGCCAGTAAAGCGGAGGGATTTTTTAAGTGATTCGAGATTTGAGCGCATGGCTTCGATTTGGGCTTTGATTTCTTCCATCAAATCGGCGTCGCCAAGTTTAAGGAGCTCGGAAATATCGGAGAGCTGGGTTTTTAGGAGGAGCCAGGGTTCGGTCTCGGCGGAGAGTTTAGAAAGGGTTTCGTGTTTTTCTTTCGCTAGGCTCGGATTGTTCCAGATTTCTGGTTCATAGACTTCGGTTTCGAGGCGAGCTTTTTCTTTTATTTTTGAGTCGAGCTCGAGTTTTTGCCAGGCGGAAGTGAGGTCGGTTTCGAGGGAAGCGAGAGTTTTTTCGAGATCGTTCATAACTTAGGACTCCGGAAGCTGGTTGACGAGAGATTTAAAAATGTCACCGCGCTCTTTATAGCTTTTAAACATATCAAACGAGGAAGCGCAGGGAGAAAGGAGGACGACGGGCGGAACGATCGGCTTTTTTAAAGCGACGAGGCAAGTATCAGAGTTTTCTTCGGCGCGTTCGAGATAGGATTCGGCAAATTCCTTTGCTTTTTCGACAGCGTCCTCGAAGTTATTTCCGGCGAGATAAAACTTTTCTGGGTCTTCGTTTTCGGAGAGTTTTTTCGCAGTTTCGCCGATTAAGACGGCTTTAATGAGGCGGGGGTTGTCGAAAATAAGGCGTTTGACCGGCTCGACGTTGACGCCTTTATCTTTTCCGCCGGCGATTAAAACGAGCGGAATATCTTCGAAAGATTTAATTGCGGCTTCGAGCGAGGGGAGGACGGTTGAGAAAGAGTCGTCGTAATATTTTACGGAATTTAGTTCGCGGACAAGCTCGATATGATGGGGGAGGGGTTTAAAATTTTCGAGAGCGGATTTTAGCTCGGTTTCATAAGTTTCGAGGAGGGTTTTTAAGTCTAAGCCGAGATAGGCGGAGCAAGCAAGCAGAGCGGCTTCGGCGTTTTCTTTGTTATGGGCGCCGGGGATTTTAAGGGAGTTAAGGATTTCTTCAAGGAGCGGAGATTTTTCTTCGAGCGGATAGGGAAGTTTTTTTGCGGGAGAAAGTTCAGCGAGAGACTTTGTATTTTTATTGTCTTTAAAATAGACGAGAAAATCGTTCGGAGTTTGGTTTAGGGCGATATTTTCTTTTGCGGAAAGGTATTCTTCGAAGTTTTTGTGAACGTCGAGATGATCTGGCTCGATTCGGAGAGCGACGGAAATTTCTGGGGATTTTTCTAGGTCCCAGAGTTGGAAAGAGGAAAGTTCATAAACAACGACGTCGGTTTCGGTTAGCTCGGGGAGAACGTCGAGGGCGGGGAGACCGATATTCCCGACGAGAAAAACTTTTTTTCCGAGCGAAGTTAGAAAATCGCGAATTAAGGTACAAGTCGTTCCCTTTCCTTTCGTTCCGGTAACGCCGATTATTTTTGCTTTACAATTTGAGAAGAAAAACTTAGTTACGCTAGTTATTTTTGCTGGGTCGGTCGGAATCCAGTCGGGGCGGACGGAGGGAGTTCGGAAAATTAAATCGTAATCGTCGTAGTTGACGGACTTTAAATCTTCGGAAGTAAAATGGTCGAGAATGTCGATTTTGGTGTGTTCAGAAAGAGAGGGGTCGTTCTTAAAATAGTTTTCGGCGGATTTTCCCTCGACGCCATAGCCTAAGATTAAGATGTTCATGAAAATATTATAACACGAAAAAGCGGTTTAGAGTTTTAGCCTTTCGGCGAGAGGAGTGATTTGGGACTTTTCGCAAGAACCGACGGCGACGAGAGCGGAGATTTCGCTGCCGGCAAATTCGCGAGCGAGGTCGATGATTTCTTGTTTATTGATTTTGTTAATATAGAACGGGATTAAATCATAGACTTCGATTTCGTCGGCTTTAAAATATTCGTCGGCATAGAAGTCGGCGATATTGCCGACGGTTTGGGCGGAGATTTGGGTACGTCCGAGCATATAACTTTTTGCAGCTTCGATGTCTTTTTCGTCGAGGTCGCCGTTTAGAATTTTTTCGAGAGAATCATGAACAAGGTCGAAAAGAGTTTCGGCGTTTTCTAAATCGACTTCGCCGGAGAAGTCCCAGGAAGTATTGAGCTCGTCATAAGTTAGACCGGATTCAAAAGAATAGATTAAACCGCGTTTTCTGGCTTCGCCAAAGATTTTAGAGTTCATTGTTCCAGTTAAAATATGGTTTAGGGCGCCGATTGAATAGGACTCGGAAGTTTCGAGGCGGCGAGGGGTTAGAAAAGAAAAGCCGAAAGTTAGATTGGTTGCGTCTTTGCGACGGATAAGGATTGGCGAGCCGGAGTGGAGCGTGTCGAGGGGGACGTCGAAGCGTTCGCCGTCTTTAAGCTCCCAATTGTTTAACATATTGAGGATTTTTCTTTTGCGGAAAAAGCCGATATTGCCGGCGATAATAAAGCGCATATTTTTAGCAGTATGAGTACGGCGGTAATGTTCGCGAATATCTTTGAGTTCGATGTTCGGGATTGTGCGAAGGCGTTCGGAGAGGTTTGCGACAGATTCGCCGATTTGTTGTTGGACACGCGGCCAGAGGAGACGATTATAATCGTTCATATAACCGGTTAGCTCGGATTTTACGTTTCCCTTTTCGCTTTTAAGCTCAAGGTCGTTAAACTTTGGTTCGCAAATTGCGAGGCGTTTTAGGTCGAGGATTCTGTCCCATTCAAAATCGGCACATTCGGTTTCGTAACAGATAGAGATGTCGGACGTCCAAGCGTTATGATAGGCGCCGTTTTTGGTAAACTCGGCTTCATATTCGCCCTCAGATTTGAATTTTGAATTGGCGCCGAAAGAAAGATGTTCAACGACGTGGGCAGTTTCATAGATTTCTGGTTTTTTGGCGTAGCGAAGACCGGCGCGAAAACAAACGCGCATGGACATAACGCTGGCGCCAGGGACGTTGATTAGAAGTCCTTTTGCGCCAGAGCGTAATTTTACCTCCTCGACGAAGTGACGCATGGAAAGTTAGCGACGGCGCGCCTTTTTCTTATTTTGACGTTGTTTTTTCTTGTTTTTCTTAGCAATGTTGCGTTTTGTGTTGGCGTTGGTACTTTTTCCGGAAGACTTTTTTGAATCTTTTTTAAATTCGTCGTCGAGATTTTTATCACCGGCGGAGATTTCGTTAACGCCTTTTTCGGTCGAGGATTCTGCCATTTTAGTCAGTTCGGAATCGTATTCTTCTTCGGACGGGTTAGAAGCGGAGGCTTCTTGTTTCGAGAGCGAGAGGAGGATTTTCAGGACTTCTTCGCGGAGATTGCGTTCGAGTCCGTCGAAGAGTTTTTGGGACTCGGTTCGGTATTCGACGAGCGGGTCGCGTTGACCGACGGAGCGCCAATGGATTCCCTCGCGGAGATGTTGCATATTTTCGAGATGTTGCATCCAGAGCGTATCGAGAACTTTTAAGTAGACTTCGCGTTCGACTTTGCGCATGACATCTTCGCCGAGCTCGGCTTCTTTCGAGACATAGGCTTCTTCGACGGCGATTCGAGCGAGTTTTGCGCGGTCTTTTTCCTTCCTTAAACGTCCGATTTCTTCGACTAAATCTTCGTCGAGATTAAAGACGGCGAGGAAGTTTTCTTTAAACTTTTTATTGACGCGGGAGGAGAACATAGTCAAATCTTCGGTCGCGTCTTTAATTAGGCGGAAGATTTCGGGACGGATATTTTCGCCCTCGAGGATTTTGCGGCGCATCATATAAACAACTTTGCGGTGGCGGTTGATGACGTTGTCGTATTGGACAACGTTCTTTCGGGAATCGAAGTTAAAGCCCTCGATGCGTTTTTGGGCGGCTTCGAGAGTTTTCGAGATGGATTTGGTTTGGATCGGGGTATTTTCGTCAACGCCGAGGCGGGACATTAACATCGCAACGCGTTCGCCCTGGAAAATGCGCATCAAATCGTCTTCGCAAGAAACGAAGAATTGGGTCGTTCCGGGGTCGCCTTGACGACCGCCACGACCGCGGAGTTGGTTATCGACGCGGCGAGAATCGTGGCGAGCGGAGCCAATAACGACAAGACCGCCGAGTTCTTTAACGCCCTCGCCTAATTTAATGTCGGTTCCGCGACCTGCCATGTTCGTCGCGAGAGTAATTGCGCCTTTCTCGCCGGCCTTTTCAATAATAGCAGCTTCGCGTTCGTTGTTTTTTGCGTTAAGGATTTCATAGGGGACGCCGCGTTCGTCGAGATAACGGGCAATTTCTTCGTTGTTTGCGATCGAATCGGAACCGACGAGGACGGGTTGACCCTTGGTGTGGTATTTTTCGATTTCGTCGGCGATGGCGCGGAGTTTCCCGGCTTTCGTTCGGAAGATTAAATCATCTTTGTCGATGCGTTTAATCGGACGGTTAGGCGGGATTTGGATAACGTCGAGAGCGTAGATTTGTTGGAACTCTTCGGCTTCGGTAAAGGCGGTTCCGGTCATGCCGGAGAGTTTATTATAAAGACGGAAGAAGTTCTGGAAAGAAATTGTTGCGAGGGTCATTGATTCCTGTTTAACGGCGACGCCCTCTTTGGCTTCGATGGCTTGGTGGAGACCCTCGTTATAGCGACGACCCTGCATTAAACGACCGGTATGCTCGTCGACGATAATGACTTCGCCAGAGTTCGTAACGACGTAGTCCTTGTCGCGTTTAAAGATAACTTCGGCACGGAGGGCTTGTTCCATGTGATAAACGAGGCGGGTGTTTGCGGTCGAATAGAGAGTATCGATTCCGAGGAGGTCTTCGACTTTTTCGACGCCTTTGTCGGTTAAGGTAACGGAGCGGTGTTTTTCGTCGAGAACGTAATCTTCGGGCGTTAGGCGCGAGGCGATTTTAGCGAACTGATAATAAGCGTCGGGATTGTCGCCGGCGGGAGCGGAGATAATTAGCGGAGTTCTGGCTTCGTCGATTAGAATTGAGTCGACTTCGTCGACAATCGCGAAGTTGAGTTCGCGTTGGCGGAGGAATTTAACTTCGGAAGTCATATTGTCGCGGAGGTAGTCGAAACCAAATTCGTTGTTGGTTCCGTAAGTGATGTCGGCGTTATAAGCGTCTTTACGCGTCGCGGGTTTTAGATGACGGAAACGTTCGTCGGCGTGGTCTTCGTTGATGTATTCTTTATCATAGACGAAAGAGGCGTTATTGATAATGACTCCGACGGAAAGTCCGAGAAAATCATAAACCGGTCCGTTCCAACCGGCGTCGCGCTGGGCGAGATAATCGTTGACGGTAACGATATGAACGCCGCGACCGGTTAAAGCGTTCAAGACGGCAGGAAGCAGAGCAACGAGAGTTTTCCCCTCGCCGGTTTTCATCTCGGCGACATTTCCTTCGTGGAGCGCAATACCGCCGATTAGCTGGACGTCGTATGGGCGCATTTTCAGAATACGGTTAGTCGCCTCGCGACAGAGGGCGAAAGTATCCGGAAGAATCGAGTTCAGGGCGTTTTCGACGGCAGAATTTTTTAGTTTTTTCGACTTCTTCTTTTTCTTCTCTTCGGTCTTTTCGTCTTTAATTTTTTCTTTGGCGCGTTTTGCTTCTTCTTGGCGGGTTAGTTTTTCGAGACGCTTTTTAAGAACTTCGGTTTGTTCGGCGAGTTCTTCGTCGGTCATTTTTTCGTATTTCGGTTCGAGCTTGTTGATTTCTTGAACCTTTTTATAGAGGCGTTTAAGAATTTTTTTCTGGGCATCGCCAAAAACGCCCTGGAGGAACTTTTCTAACTTGGTCTTATCGGCAAGTTTATCGGTTGGTTTTTTGGACTTTTTCGGATTCTTATTTTTTTCTTTAGACATAACGCGACACGCTCCCAATTACGGAAATTAATAATAGAATTATTTTCTTTTAATGAATAAACTCTTTAAACCCCGACGGGATTTATGAGGAGTTTGTTCAAGTTTATAACGGCGGATTTGACCTGTCAACTTCGCTTCGACAATATCAACGCCAGCGAAGAGATTTGAGCATTCGTCTTTTGCGGAAATAACTTTTCCGCCCGGAATTTCCATTGCGACGGAGATTTCGTATTTATTGCCATGCTCGCGATTGACTTCGGTGACGACGATTTTGGCGACAACGTCTTTTTTCGAGTTGCGCGGGAGATATTTGTCAAGTTTCCCGATTTTTTTAGTTGCGTATTTTCTTAGATTTTCTTCGACTTTATAATTTGAGCCGGAAATATCAACTTTGTTAATCATTTATAACTCCTCTTTATTATTTAGATATGGCTTTAAAACGTCCGGAACGATTAGTTTTCCGTCTTTTTTAGCGTAGTTTTCGATAACGGCGACCATGGTTCGCGCGAGCGAGACAGCGGTTCCGTTAAGGGTATGGGCGACGACGATTTCGCCGGATTGTTTACGGACGCGGATATTAAGCGAGCGGGCCTGGAAGTCGGTACAGTTCGAGCAGGAAGTTAGCTCGCGGTATTTTTCGTCGACCGGAGACCAATATTCGATATCATATTTTTTTGCGGCGGGAGAGCCGAGATCGCCAGCGGCGATGTTGATAACGCGGTAAGGGATTTTTAAGGATTGCCAAATATCTTCTTCAATCGCGAGGATTTTTTCGTGCATTTTTTTCGAATCTTCGGGGAGGCAGAAGACATACATTTCGAGTTTATTGAATTGATGGACGCGGAAAAGTCCGCGGGTATGTTTCCCGTAAGTTCCGGCTTCTTTACGGAAGCAGGCGGAAAGTCCAGCGTAGCAGAGCGGAAGATCTTTTTCGTCGAGGATTTCGTCCATGTGATAGCCGGTTAGAGGCATTTCGGCGGTTGCAATCAGCGCGAGATCTTCGCCCTCGACGAAGTATTCGTCGGACTGGTCGGAAGTTCGGGGATTAAAACCGCAGCCCTCGAGGATTTTCGAGGAAACGAGATCGGGGACGGTCATGAAATTAAAACCGGCTTCGAGGACTTTAGAAATTCCGTATTGGGTTAGGGCGTTTTCGAGGAGCGCGAGCTCGTTCTTTAGATAATAGAATTTACTGCCGGCGACTTTACTACCACGCTCAAAATCGACCCAATCGCGAGAGACGGCATAGTCGAGATGGTCGACGGCTTCGCTTTTTGGGCGTTTTTTGCCCCAAGATTTAACTTCGACGGAATCTTCCTCGCCGCCAAGCGGAACGTCGTCGAAGATAATATTCGGGACGGATTTTAGACGGGTTTTCAAGTCGGTTTCGAGTTCGGAGAGTTTCTTTTCGTCGAGCGAAAGAGATTCTTTTATTTTCTTCCCTTTTTCGATTAGTTCGGGGGAGGGTTTTCCGCCTTTCATCTTCGAGGCGACTTCGTTTTTCTCGCGACGAAGATCTTCGACTTTTTTCAGAATTTCACGGCGTTCATCGTCGAGCTTCAAGAGGTCGCTCAGAGAGATTTTATAGCGTTTTTCCTTAATCGCACGCTCGACGTCCGCTCGATTTTCGCGGATAAAATTAATATCTAACATGTGACAATTATAGCATAGATTAGGGTTTTTAGTCGAGCATTACCAGCCTCCGCCGCCCCCGCCGCTGCCGCCGCCGCCAGAGAAGCCGCCCCCGCCACCGCCGGAACTGCCGGAAGAACTAGAGGCGGTTGAACTGGAAATTGAACTAGAAGTATAGGAGGAGAACGAGCGGAAGTCGGAAGCGGAAATAATAACGCCTCTCGCGACCCAGCCGCTATCTAAGTTAGCGGATTCGTAATATTTATTAAGTTCTTTCATCCAAGATTCTTCGATTCCGAAAAGAACGGCGTAAGGGAGGAGTTTTTCATAGAGCTTAACGATTCCCTCGGCGGAAGTATCGGCGCCTTTAACGCTTTGGAGGAATTTTATACGGTCTTTCTCGGCGAGTTTCATATAGCGTTTTAGACCGTCGAGATATTTGCTCGCTTTAATTCCCTCGAGCGTACGTTTATTGTATTTATAGACGCCAGAAGCGACGACGGCAAGAACAAAGAAGTAAGCGAAGAAACCAATCAGAAGAATCGGAACGATAAAATCTTTTCCAACGTAGTTAACGCCAGGTTTAGAGAGAAAGTTTTCAAGACCGCTAAAAACCAATCCGATAATAGTACCGATAATCGGCATTCCGACTATGATTAGAACCGTAATAAGAACGACGGTTCCGGCACTCGAACTTTTAACTTCTTTAGATTTGGTTTTCTTCTTTTCTTCGAAAAGTTTTTTGTTTCTTAGAGAACTTTCAACGGTCGTATCATAGGAGCGTCCGAGACGTTCGAGTTTTGAGGAATAAGAGTGTTTTTTAACTTCGACAACGTCGCCGTTTTTAACTTCGTCGCCGCCGTTAAGAATCTCAAGGACGATTCTTTGTTCGGTCGGGATATGGTCGATGTTTTTAATATGGATTTTCCATTTAAAGCCGCCGAGGAGTTTTTTCTCGCCTTTTTCGAGGGCAATATGTTTATTGACGGCGAGATCGAGGAGGCTAGCGACTTGGGAAGAGCCGGAGAGCGTCTTTAAATAGACGGTTGCCATTTCCGCCGGAGTTAGACCAGCTTTCGGGGTAAATTCGGGGGCGACGATTTTTGACTTGGCGAGGGATTTTTTCGCCTTAATCTTTCTTTCGGCTTTTAGCCAGGCGGCGATGCTAAACGCGATAATGACGAGAAAAATTCCCAAGAAAACGAAGAAGATATAGTTTTTTTCGGGTTCGCGAATAGAAAAAGAATTCGGCGAAAATTCGAGGTCGATCGTCAGAGTTTCGGTCGGGGAAAGGTTTTCTGACGTGAACGTGATTTTTGGGGAGTTAGTCGCGTCTTTTTTGGTCGAACAACGAGAAGTCGCGGCGAGACCGGAAACTCCGTAGCCTCCGGCGTAGCAGGAAGTTTTATCTAGAAAATTTGGCTTTACGGCGTCGGAGAGGGTTATAGTTGCAGTTACGGAATTGAACTTTTGGTACCAGCCGGTTCCGTTAACGTCCCAATAAAGTTCTTGGTTCGTGGAGTTATTTGGGGTCAGAATAACGTTAGAGAGGCGATAGGAGATTTCGTAGGTTTGGGTTCCCGTAACGTAGGAGTCGGCGTTGCCGATACGGAGACAGGTATATTGGTTATTGTCGGTATAACTGTTTTCGGTATAGAGGGAATATGGTTCGGAGGCGCCGTTACGGGAGACGGAGAAGTTAGGAGAAATTAAGGTATTAATGTTTTGGTAGAATTGGGGGATGCAGCGTTCGATACCGTGGTTTTGGGCGAAATCCGGAAAGACGGCGACAAGAGTTTCTTTGACGTCCATATAACTATAACCCTCTTCTGCTTTGTCGAGATAGTATTCGGCGTCGAAAGACTCAAAATAAAAGTCGTTCGCGCTTGCAAAAGAGTTTTTCGCGAGAGAAAGCGCGCTGCTAAAAATTAATGCTAAACCTAGAATTAACCTTAAAAACCTTTTCATAATATATATTATATATGATTTTTAAAATTATTTGACGGATTTAAGGGCGGTCTTTAGGGCGTTAACGGATTTTTGGTATTTAATTCCCTCGGCTTCGGTCAATTTTAAGTCAAGGCGACGGATTGCGCCTTTTCTTCCGACGACGGTCGGGAAGCCAATAAAGAGGTTATTGTTGTCGTCATAACTCGAAACCGAGAGGACACGACGTTCGTCATTCAAAATACAGTTAATGATATGGACGACGCAGGCGCCGATTCCGTAATAGGTTGCGCCTTTTTTCTTGATGATTTCGTAGGCTTCGTTGCGGGCAAAATCTTCGATGTCGAGGAGGGCGGTTTCGGAAACGAGGGAGGTAATTGGCTGTCCGCCGAGGTCGGCAGAGGAGAGAAGCGCAAATTCTGTGTCACCATGTTCGCCGACTTGGTAAGCATGAACGGATTTCGGGTTTACGTTTAATTTTTCGGCGAGTTTCATGCGGAGGCGGGCGGAGTCGAGGACGGTTCCGCTTCCTAGGACATGGTCGCTCGGAAGACCGGAATATTTCCAGGTTAGATATGTTAAAACGTCCATCGGGTTCGTTACGACGAGAAAAATTCCGCGAAAACCATTCGCCATAATTTCTTTAATCATTGGACGGAAAATCGAGGCGTTTTTCTTCAAAAGGTCGAGACGAGTTTCGCCGGGTTTTTGGTTTGCGCCAGCGGTGATGATGATAATGTCGCAACCTTTTGCGTCTTTATAGGTTCCGGATTTGATTTTCATGTAGCTCGGAGCGACGGCAAGAGCGTCTTTTAAGTCCATTGCTTCGCCCTCGGCGTCTTCGGCGTTAATATCGGTTAAGATGAGTTCGTTGACGGCGGTTCGTTGGTTGATAAGCGAGAACGCAATCGACGCACCAACGTTCCCCGTCCCGACAATCATGATTTTATTAGACATAGTCCACCCTGTTTAGTTTATATATATTATATATAATTATTATGGTTATTTCAAGGATTTAATAATCGGGAACGGGACGGCTTCGCGACCGGAGACGCCCTCAAGAAGCCAGAAGTTTCGTTCGCTATTTCCCCAGCCGCAGGCGGGAGGCATGCCGTATTCGAGCATTTCGACAAAATCTTCGTCGAGCATTTGGGCTTCGGAGTCGCCGGCGTCACGGAGGGATTGTTGGGCGCGGAAGCGTTCGAGCTGGTCGATCGGGTCGTTTAGCTCGGAATAGCCGTTCCCCATTTCGGTTCCGGCGATAATCGGATGGAAACGTTCGGTAACGAGAGGATTTTCTTCAGAGGTTTTCGCGAGCGGAGAGAGGGAAAGCGGTTCTTCGACGAGCCAGAACGGGCCGGCGGAAGTTTTGCGGATTAGCTTCCAGACGTGGTCGATTAGGCGGGCTTCAGAGAGGTTTTCGAGATTCTTCGCTTCGACGTGGTTGTCTTTTAGGATTTTAATTAGTTGGGTCTTATCAGGGTTAAAGACGTCGATGTTAAATTTTTCTTTTAAAAGGTCAGCGTATTTAATTCGCGGCCAGGGCTTTCCGCCGTTTTCGAGGTCGATTTCGAAACCGGAAACGTTAAACTTTAGCGTTCCCCAAGTTTCTTTCGCGACGTATTTTATCATTTCTTCGTAAAGGTTCATTCCGTCTTCGTAGTTTTCGTAGGCGGCGTAAGACTCAAAGGCGATATGCTCGGGGAGGTGTTCGTCGTCGACGCCCTCGTTGCGAAAGCGGGGGCCGATATCATAGACTTTTTCGAAACCGCCGCCGAGAAGACGCTTCAGGGGAAGTTCTTGGGAAATTCGGAGATAATAATCTTCGCCGGTTGCGTTCATGTGGGTCTCGAACGGAGTTGCGTCGGCGCCGCCGGTCGTATGTTCGAGGACAGGAGTATTAACTTCAATAAAGCCTTTAGAGTTCATAAAATCGCGGGTTGCCTGCCAGAATTTACTACGGCGGACGAGGCGGTCGCGAACTTCGGGATTGACGTTCATGTCGACATAGCGGCGGCGGTAGCGTTCTTCTTTATTTGTAAAGCCGTCGCGGCCAGGGAGGGGACGGAGGGATTTTCCGAGGAGTTTAATGAAGTCGGTAAAGACGGAGATTTCGCCAGTCGAGGATTTTCCGACGGTTCCGGTCGCTTCGATAAAGTCGCCCGTATCGAGGAGTTTTAAGCGGCTAAGGTCGAACCCGAAATTCCTTTCGGGACACGGAGTCGCGCCAGCCCGCCGTTGCGGGTGTCGCGCTCCTTCGTCCTCGGTCGTGACCTCCGGAGATTCCCGAGAAGGAACCTCGGGTTCTCTCATAAAGACTTGGACTTCGCCGGAATCGTCGCGGAGTTTAAGAAAGGCGATTTTTCCGAACGAGCGAATCGCGACGAGGCGTCCGGCGATCGAGACCTCTTTATTTTCGAGGGCGGCGAAATTTTCGAGAAGATTTTTTATTTTTATTGAACGGGAAGTTTTCGAGGGGTAAGGGTTAATTCCGAGGGATTTAATTTCCTCGAGTTTTTTTAAGCGTTCGTTGCGATAATCGGCTAAAGTTGTCATAGTTTTAGTTTAACTCTTTTAAGGCTTTTTTAATGGCGCGGCGGTCGAAACCGACGATTTTTTTCGAACCGATTTCGACGACAGGAACCGCCGAGATTCCCTCGACGTTGCGGGCGTCGATTTCTTTATATTCGATCCCGCTTTCGTCGAGCCAATCCATGAGCGCGTGGCAATAGACGCAAGTCGGGGTCGTATAAACTTTAATCATAATTCTATTATATAAGAATTATTCGGATTTAGAAAGAGAGGCGAGGCGATTATCTTTAAATTTTAAGGAGAGTCCGGCCTTTGTTTTTATTTCGACTTCCGAATTGGAGAGTTCTTTAATTTCCGTAACGTCGGCGGAAAGCTCGGTCGAGGTTTCGGATTTTTTCAAGATTTCGGAGGAAACGAAAGAATCGAGTTTTTCGAGATAGCGGAGCTTATTACCATTAAAGTCAAAAGAGGCTAGCTTTAAATCGGAGCTAGAAAAGAGTTTTTTCGCGGCGGAGAGGAGAGCGGAGCCGGCGACTAAATTATAATCTTCTTCGGTCTCGAGGGAAGTGAAATCGAGAGAGTTTAGAGAGAAATATAATTTCAGCTCGTTAGTTAAGTTTCCGGACATAAAGTCGGAATAATAAGCGGAGTCGGCGGGGAGGTTAAAATTCTTTAGGAGAGGAGAATATTTTTCTTTAAGTTCGGAGAGGGATGGCGTTTTCTCTTCGACGGAAACTTCTAGATTCGATTTCGGTTTTTCGGCGGAAGCTGAGACAGAAGTTTCCTCAGATTTATGGCTAAGGAAATTGTCGAAAAAGCCGGAATTATAGAGCGCGCAAGTTTCAAAACCAATTAGAACGAGAAGAATTAGGATAAAAATGTTGCGAAACCAGATTTTATGATTTTTTTCGCGGAGAAGTTTTTTGTTCACGTCTTCGATTTTATCCAAAAAACGGTCGTCAAGTTTTTCGTCGAGATAATGACGAAGTTCGTCTTTTAACTTCGTCTCAAGCTCTTCGGGGTTAAAGACCGGCGAAGGAGCTTCGGTAACTTTTTTAGGCATAAATTATTCCCTTTAGATTTTCAATATAATATCATAAAAGGGAGAAAAAGTAAAGGACGAAATTGTCGGTCGCGATAGTTTCGGTCGAGG
Organism: Candidatus Saccharimonadota bacterium; assembly: GCA_017432425.1. Lineage (GTDB taxonomy): Bacteria > Patescibacteriota > Saccharimonadia > Saccharimonadales > Saccharimonadaceae > Nanosyncoccus. The sequence continues at coordinate 100,086 of JAFRJE010000002.1, read as the reverse complement.
AATATTCGTCGGGAAGAAAAGTCTCGATAGCGGAATCTTCGACTTTATCTTTTGAGAGAATGACGTAGAAGTTTTCGACGTTCTTGAACTCGGCGTTAAAATTCTCGACGTAGAACTTTCGATTTTCGGAGGTTTTTAGGTTCTTTAGCGGGTCGAGCGAGCTCCAAATAAAATCAACGTTAAAACTATAAACGGGATTTTCTGGCGTTTCATAGAAAAAGAAATTATAATAGTCCATCGGCTCGACGCTAACTAGGACGGGTTCGGTTTTTCCCTCTTTATTCGGGGAAATTAAACTCATTAGCTCGCGAACTTCGGAATTGTTTTCGCGGGTTAGGGCGGCATGAATCCCGATTCCGGAACAAGCCAAAAGAACGACCAAGAAGAGCGCGGGAAGAATTTTTTCTTTTTTCTTTAAATTCAAACTTAGAGAAAAAGCGAAAATAAGCCCGAGGAGACTAGCTAAAAGAGCGGAAGAATAGGTTATATAGCGAGTAACGTAAGTCGACTTTAAGGGCGGGAGCGAAAGGAGAATCAAGAGGAGGGGCGGAAGGAAAATCAAAGTCGAGAGAAAGAGAAAGTTAAACTTTTTCTCGCGGGGGAGGGCTTTATAAACTTTTTTCAGGAAGAAAAGGGAGAGGACAAGGACGCCGAAGACGGGGAGAAGAAGCCAGCTCGTCAGCTCGTCGGGGGATTTTAAGGTTAAAGATTCGGAGAAGAAGCTAAGCGGGGTCGAGAGCGAAACTTCGGGAATCCAGAAGCCGTTTTGGACGGTTCTGACTTGGGAAAAGAAAGAGGGGAGCCAAGGAAGAAAGAGGACAACGGCGAGAGAATAGCTCAGGACGAGGGTCTTAAGCATTGTTTTTAGCTCTTTAGTTTTTCTTAGATAATAAACGATCCAAGCGAGATGCGCGATCCAAGCGAGGGCGGTAAAATAATGCGTCCACATTCCGAGAGAAATTAGAACGGCGTAGAGAAACCAAAAAGATTTTCGCTTCGACTTTAAAGCGTAGTCGAGGACGAGAGTTGCGCTAATAATAAGGAAGAAAACAATTCCGTACATCCGCATTTCTTCGGCGTAGCGAATTAAGAGCGGGGAGAGGGAGAGGAGGAAAGTCGAAATCGTCGCAGGGCGAGAACCGAAAAGACGGCGAAGAAGGAAGAAAGCGAGAATAATTCCGAGGGCGGCGAAAAAGACGCTCATTGAGCGGAGCGCAAAGTCAGAAGTTCCGAAAACGAGGCTCCAGATTTTTAGGCAAAAATAATAAAGGGGAGGATGGACATCGACGGCGGTCGAAGTCCAAATTTCTTGGAAGTTTCCGCGAATTAGAAAGGCGGAATAGGCTTCGTCGAACCAAATCGCGGTTTTTAAGTTTAAGCAGGCGAGGAATGAAAAAAGACAGGCGGAGAGGACTGGAGGGAGAATAGCTTTTAGTTTTTTTAGCATAGTTTCCTTTGTGGTGGACTGTGGGGGGATTGAACCTCCGACCTTACGAATGTGAATCGTACGCTCTAGCCAGCTGAGCTAACAGTCCGACATATAATAATATATATGATATAATATTAGCATATATGAATATTGATTTCCAGGAATTAGAACGCGAAGCAGGGAGGATTGAGGAATTTTTGGCGTTGCCAGATTCTTACGCAAAGCCGGATTTTGCGGAGAAGTCGAAGCGACTCGCAGAGATTAAAGAAATTTTAGAATTAAAAAAAGAGATAGAAGCCGCGGAGAAAAACTTAGCGGAGGCAAAAGAACTGGAGGGAGACGCGGAACTCGGAGAGCTTGCGAAAGCGGACGTTGAGACTTTTACGGAGCTAATTAAGAAAAAATCAGAGGAGTTGGAAGAAAAATTGTTGCCGAAAGACCCAGACGATAATCGAAACGCGATTGTTGAGATTCGCGCGGGGGCGGGCGGAGACGAGGCGTCGTTGTTCGCGGCGGAGCTAACGAAAATGTATTTAAAATACGCGGAGAGAGTTGGACTGAAAGCGGAGTTGGTTTCGAAAAACGAGAACGAAGCGGGAGGAATGAAAGAAGTTATTTTTAAACTTTCGGGTGAAGACGCGTACGGAAAATTAAAATTCGAGGGGGGAGTTCATCGTGTTCAACGAGTTCCGGTTACGGAGAGCCAGGGGCGGATTCATACTTCGACGGTTACGGTTGCGGTCATTCCGGAAGCGGAAGAAAAAGACATTGAGATTAAGGACGAAGATTTAAGAATCGACATTTATCGTTCGGGCGGACACGGCGGACAGTCGGTTAATACGACCGATTCGGCAGTTCGAATAACCCATTTACCGACAGGAATTGTGGTTGCGATGCAGGACGAAAGGTCTCAGCGTCAGAATCGCGAGCGAGCGATGACGATTTTAAGATCGAGGCTGGTTGAGCGACAGAAAGAAGAAGAACGCGCGAAAGCGTCAGAAGCGAGGAGATCGTTGATTGGGACGGGGGATCGAAGCGAAAAAATTAGGACATATAATTTTCCGCAAGACCGAATTACTGACCATAGAATCCATTATTCGCGCTCGAATATTCCGGCGGCGATGGATGGCGAGATTGATGATTTATTGAAGGAGCTTTCCGGTTATGAACGTAGACTCATGGCTGAAAAAAGCCAGAACGCGAATTAGCGCGTTAGATGCGGAGCTGCTTTTATTATTTGTTCTCCAGGAGCGAGACAGAATCTTTTTGATGACACATCTTGAAATGAGGCTGGCGGACGCGGATGTATTATTATTGGATAAATTGATTGAGATGCGGGAACAGGGGATGCCGCTTGCGTATATTTCGGGAGAAAAAGAATTCTACGGGCGGGTTTTTCAGGTCAACCAACACGTTTTAATTCCCCGTCCGGATTCGGAGACGATTATTGATATTGCGAAACGGCTCGACCCGAGGATTTTTTTAGGGAAAGTACTTGACGTTGGGACGGGGAGCGGAGTTTTGGCGATTACGCTGAGTTTGGAAATGCCGATGGCAAGGGTTTCGGCATCGGACATTGAGAGGGACGCGTTGTTTGTCGCGTCGAAAAACGCTATTAGTCTTGGCGCGCGAGTTGATTTTTTGGAGTCGAATCTTTTAAAGCGATTCCCGAAAGACGAGAAGTTTGATTTGATTGTCGCTAATTTGCCGTATGTTGATATTGGCTGGCCGTGGCGAAGTAAGGAGTTGGAGTGGGAGCCGGGGTCGGCACTATACGCGGGCGACGGCGGAACGGAGATAATTAAAAAGTTTATGACGGAGGCAGTCGGACGGACGAGGTATGTAATTTTGGAATGTGACCCCTGCCAGCATAAAACAATGATTAAGTTTTCGAAAAACCTCGGATTCGTTCATATCGAGACCCGAGGTTTCCAACTAGTTTTTAGCTATAAGGTTTAGTTCGCCTTGTATTCGCCGAGCGTAAGTTTGATGCCAATTTCGTTGCCATTTCGGAGGACGAGCAGCTCGACCGTATCGCCGGGTTTATATTCGCCAATAAGCGAGGAGAACGAACCAGCTTTGCCGATTTTTACGCCGTTAACGGAGATAATAATATCTTTATCTTTCAAGCCGGCTTTTTCGGCGGGTGAGCCAGAGATAACGGAGGAATAAACTGAATTACTGTAGACATAAGCGCCGGCAGTTACGGGGAGATTATAGGCTTTTGCGAGGTCGGTTGTGATGTTTGAATAATAGATTCCGGCGTAGGCGCGGGTGGTTGAGTTATTTTCGATAATATTATTTAAGAGACCTTTAACGGAGGAAATGGGGATTGCGAAGCCGATATTGTTTCCGTCGGAATAGACGGCGGTGTTGATGCCGATGACCTCGCCGGCAGCGTTGACGAGCGGTCCGCCGGAGTTGCCAGAGTTAATCGCGGCATCGGTTTGAATCATGTCGGTCAGAGTTTCTGAGGAAGAATAAGACTCGTCGGTTGCGGTAATGTTACGACCGGTTCCGGAAATAATGCCGGAGGTAACGGTGTTTTGGTATTGACCGAGGGCGTTACCGATTGCGATAACTTGTTGACCGACGGAAATGGTTTTTGAGTCGCCGAGGGTAACCGGAGAAAGCCCAGAAACGTCAGGGATTTTAAGAACGGCAACGTCGTTTAGGGGGTCGGTCGTTATGAGCTCAACATTTTCGTATTCGGTTCCGTCAGCGAGGACGACGTAGATTTTATTCGCGCCGTCGACGACGTGTTTGTTAGTCAAAATATAGCCGTTTTCTGTAACAAGCATACCAGTTCCAGCAGCGGCAGAAGTTGAGGCGCCGCCAAAATAACTCATTGTTCGAGTTTCGGTCAAGATTGAGACGACGGATTTTTCGACGGAGTTCGCGACGTCGGCAATACTGCCCTCGACGAAATTTGCGGAATTTCCGTCAGTTCCGGAGCCGAGGAAAGTAATTGGGGTTAGAGAATCTTGGTATGTTAAGAAAGAGAGGAAACAAGAGCCGAGAGCAAAGACGAGCGCAAGACTCGAAAAGGTAATTGCAAGTGCGTTCCCGCTGGACTTTTTAGTTTCTTCTGATTTGTTTTTAATATTTCCTTCTATGATTTTAGTATTGTTTTCCATGATTATTATTATACGCTGGAATTTTAATTAAACCTTAAAATTTTAAGGTTTTTAAGTTTAGACGTTAAAGAAAGGATTTGAGAAACCGAGAACAATAACGGCAATCGTTAAAATTCCGAAGAAAACCGGAAGCGTGACGTCTTTTAATTTTAAGTCGCCGTCACGTTTGGTCGTCTCGGCATAGACTTTATGGAAAACGAAAGCGACAATTCCAAGAATAACTGCGAGCTGGGGGAGGATAATTCCGGTCGTTCCGAAAGAGTAAATAATTAACCAAGAATGCGCTAGCCAAGAAATTTCCGAGAAAAGCAAGCCGCAAATCAAGGACGTTAGCTCGAAATCTTTAGTGTTGTTGTTTTGGCAGAGGACGTGGCGGGAGGCGCCATAGCCGATAAAAAATTCGAGAAGAATCATAGCGGCGGAATTTAGGTTTGCGGTCGCGAGAATGACGGCGGAAGTTCCAAGAATAATAGCGAAGATTGACTGAATTAGGTTTCCGCTTTCTTTAGTAATTGGTTTGATGATGACGAGCCAGATAATATAGAGAGCGGTCAGGGTATAATGGACGGGGAGGAGGGTCATGCCGGAGAAATAAGTCAGGAAGACAAAAGAGAAGCCGACGATTAAATCGACGAGATTCGACTTTAAGTTTAAGAACCAGAAACGCGGGCGGACGGCAAACATGCGCCATTTTGAAATCAAGACGAGAAAAAGCCCGATAATCCAGCTTCCGGAGACAACGGTAATGAAAATTGAGCCGACGCCGAGGAGAATATTTAGGAATAAATGGAGAAAGGAACTCAGGGCGTTACGGGATTTACGAATAAAAATATAATCAGCCATAGACAATATATATTATAGCAGATTTTTTCGATTTTTAACGATAAGTATGATATTATAATATGTATATGGAGAAAGCTACTTTTTTACAGAAACACCCGATTCTAAAAGATATTTTGAGTTTGATTGGGTTTGTTCTGTGCGTTGTTATTGGGACGTTTTTGTTAAATAAATATATTTTCCGGTCATATAACGTGGTTGGGAGTAGTATGGAAAATACGTTGCTCGGCGATGACCGAATGATTGTTAATCGACTAACGGTAACTTGGGCGCATTTTAACAGTAAGGAATATGTTCCCGAGCGAGGTGATATAATTGTTTTTGCAAACGGAAGCTCAAGCGGAGAGTTGACTTGTGACCCGCCGTCAGGGATTAAAGACCAGTATATTATTAAGCGCGTAGTTGCGTTTCCGGGGGAGCGAGTAACGGTTAAAGACGGGATAATGACAGTTTATAATAGCGAATATCCGGAGGGACATGTTTATGACGAGGACTGGAGAGTGAGCGACGACGACGGTCCGAAAGAATATACGAGCGGAGAAGTCGATGTAACGGTTCCGGAGGGAGAATTGTTTGTCTCGGGAGATAATCGCGAGGGGTCGCATAGTTATGATTCGAGAAATGGGTTGGGGACGGTTCCGTATTGTAGGGTAGTTGGACCGGTAATTTTGAGATTGTTCCCGTTGGAAAGATTGAGGACGTTCTAGGGATTGTGAAGTAAAGTCTAGGAGGAGAGGGGAGAAAAAATAGCCCGAAAGGGCTATTTTTACAGAACTTACTCTGAGCGGAGATGCCAAGACAAATCTGTCGAGTTGAACTCTAGCGTGAATTGCTTGCGTCCGCAGAGGACGTCGAAGATGTGATGCGCCGTCGCGCCAGTGAATTTGATGTGGGTTCGGAGAAGCTCCGTTACCTCAATTTCAGATTCGCCACGCTTTTTAAACGAAAGCGGTTGGCACGGGGTCATTTCATAGCCGAAAAGAGCCATGACTTCGACGCGTTCTGATTTGTTAAGTTTGTTAGAATTTAACATAAGTAACTCCTTGAAAATTTTTTAAATTAACTTAGAGTCATTTATGCGAGCCTAAACTTAAACGGCTCAAAGTTATAGATATAAATGACGATATCTATAACCAAGTTTCTTTTATCTAGCGAGGGACCGAAGTATAGCTAGATAAGATAATTTTAGCATAATTTTATTCAGTGCGTAAGGCTTCGACGGGGTCTTTTTTCGAGGCGGAACGAGCGGGAATTAAGCCGCCGATTAACGTTAAAATTATACTTAGGACGACGAGAACTAGCGCGGAGGAGGGGTTTAGGGCGGCGCGGAGATTTGCGACGTTAGTTAAGTTGTTGAGAATGACGTTGATGATTGGGATAATAGTATAGGAAATGATGATTCCGAAAAGTCCGGAGAGAAGACCGATAATAAAGGTTTCGGCGTTAAAGATGCTTGAGATGTTGTGTTTTGAGGCGCCGATTGCGCGGAGGATTCCAATTTCTTTAGTTCGTTCGTAAACGGAAATATAAGTTATGATTCCAATCATAATCGAGGAGACGACGAGGGAGATTGAGACGAAAGCAATTAGAACGTAAGAAACGGCGTTAACGATAATTTTTACGGAGTCCATTAAAATTCCGGTTACGTCGGAAAAGTTGATTTGTTGTTCTTTTCCTACTTTCTCGTTATAGCTTTTTAGGAAGTTAAGAAAATTTTCTTTACCGTCGAAACTTGTAAAATAAAAGTAAAGATAGGACGGATCATCTTTGTCTTGGAAACCGAGAAGCGAAAGGTTTGATTTTAAAGTTGCGTCAGTTCGATTAAGCAGCGATTCCATTACGCGGGTTAGTTCGTCTTCGGAGAAATTTAGAGTAAAGGCGGAGGAGAAAGCAGAAGCGTCGATATTAAAACTTTCGGCAAAGGTTTTAGAGAGGTAGGCGGTTAAATTGCCGACTTGTTCGAGGATGGATTTTTTAATTTTTGCTTCGGTCATCATTTTCGCAAAAGTTTCTTCGGTTTCGAGGAAAGGCGCGAGAGTTTTAAAGTAGGCGACAGAATCTTCAAGCGAAACATCAACGCCGAGAGAGCGGGCGTTTAAGAAAGCCGGGAGGAGGGATTTATAGAAACCAGAAAAAAGTTCGCGGTAGATGTCGGCGGGGAGAACATAGTCGGCTTCGAGAGTTGAGAGGACTTCGCCTGGAGCGTATTCATAGAGAAAACTTTCGACGAAAGCATCGGCGTCGGCGGGCAAGGAGGAAGTTTCGGCTTCATAATCAGCGAGTTTTTTGGAAAGGAGAGAAGTTAGAGAATCGAAAGCGGAAAGAAAAGCGGTTTTTGCGGGCTCGGTATCGACGTTGACTAAGTCGGAAATTTTTTTCATATAATCTTCGATTGTTGAATTTAAGGTTTTCTGGTCAATCTCGACGTTAAAAAGAGAGGAAAGTTTTTCGTTATCAACAGAAACAAGATCTTCGAACGAATAGTCGAACGAGGCTTTGTCGTCGTCGAAACGTTTGCCGGAGAGGACGTTAATTTCGGGGTTTTCGAGTTGCTTTTTGACGATTTCGGAATTTTCGCTTTGTTTTATAATATAGTCGATTAAATCGGCAGAATAATTAACGCCTTGTTCGAGAGATTCGGTCATTACGCCCTCTTTCGCGGTAATGACGCCGACGACTTTTAATTTGATTGCTTTAGTTTTATAGACGTTTTCGAGGAAAGCCTGGTCGGAAGACATATCTTCGTAGACGTCGTATTTTTCGTTATAAGAATATAAGTCGGAGGGGAGAATTAGGCGGAGGTCGAGATCGAGAAAATCCTCATAGTCCATTACGATTGGATCGGATTCAATATCAACAGATTCGCCGGACATAAGTTTTTGGACTAAAGTCGAAAGTTCGGAGGTATCTTTTAGACCGAGTTCGTAGGCGAGGAGGTCGGACATGACGCCTTTAATTCCGAGGTTAATAATAACTTCGTCATAATTTTCGGGGAGACGACCGGCGAGGATTTCGTATTTCGATTCGACCGACGAACGGTCGGTATTGTAGAGCGGGCTATAGAGCGACATTGAGCCGCCGGTAAAGTTAGTCAACATACTCATGCTACCGCCGAACATAGAGGAGAAAGTATCGTTTGGGTTTAGTTTTGCGACGCGGTTGGTTTTGTCGACAGAATAAACGAGGGGTTTAATATCGTAGCCGACGAGAACGGATTTTACGTCGTTTTTAAGCGCGGTGGCGTTTTTCTCATAATATGATTTAAAACTTTTTAGGTCGTTGGTTGCGACGGATTTTAAAGTATTCGCGAGGACGGGATATTCGACGAGGTCTTTATTCTTTTCTTCGCGGAGGGATTTATAGTCGAGTTCGTTCGATTTCTCGAGATCTTCTTCGCCACTAGTCATTAAACTAGTTAGAGAAAAAGATTCTTCGGTTATCATTAATGGGTAAGAGTCGAGAGTATCTTCTTGGATTGAATCGACGTAATTTTGGAAACCGGTTGAAACGGCGAGAATTAGGGCGATGCCGATAATGCCGATACTGCCAGCAAAAGCAATTAGAACGGTTCTTCCCTTTTTCGTCATTAAATTATTAAAGGAAAGACTGAGCGCGGTTAGAAAGTTCATTTTTGTTTTTCTGGTTTTTCTGAGGATTTTAGCGGAGTTGGGCTTTAGGGAGCTACGCCAATTTATGGTAAAAGGGTTTGAGTCGGAGAGGAGTTTTCCGTCTTTAATATTGATAATGCGGGAAGAATATTTTTCGGCGAGTTCGGGATTATGAGTAACCATAATAACAAGTTTTCGTTCAGAAATCTTTTTCAAGAGTTCCATGATTTGGACGGAAGTAGTTGTATCGAGCGCGCCGGTTGGTTCGTCGGCGAGGAGAATGTCTGGGTCGTTGACGAGGGCGCGAGCGATTGCGACGCGTTGCATTTGACCGCCAGAAAGCTGAGCCGGGCGTTTATGGATGTGGTCGCCAAGTCCGACGTCGTTTAACGCCTTTTTCGCGCGGCGGGTTGCCTCGGATTTTGATACTCCGGAAAGGGTTAAAGCGAGTTTGACGTTGTTTAGGATTGATTGATGGGAGATTAGATTATAGTTTTGGAAAACGAAGCCAATGCGATGGTTCCGGTAACTATCCCAGTCGGAATCTTTATATTTTTTTGTCGAGACTTTATCAATAACTAAATCGCCGGAGGAATATTTGTCGAGACCGCCAATGATATTGAGGAGGGTTGTCTTTCCAGAACCAGAGGGACCGAGGATTGAACAAAATTCGGATTCGCGGAAGTTTACGCTAATTTTATTAAGCGCGGTCTGTTTTAGACTTTCGGTTTCATAAACCTTAGTAATCTTCCGTAACTCTAACATAATACGTGATTATATCAGGTTTTTCGGCTATTCGCAAACGAAGTTAGCTTCGGTAATCTCTCCGGAGTAGGTAATGTTGAGCGAGCTCGCCCAGTCGATTGATTTTTTGAGAGCGTTTTCGCAATCGACTTCAGAAAGAGTTTTTCCCTCTTCGACAGGAGAAATTGTTAGGCGGTCTTCGTCGGCGCCTTGGTATTCGACGGTAAATTCGACGCCAGAATCGGCTTTATCAGTATAAGGGAGTTTGGTAATGATTGAGTCGAGGAAAGGTTCGGAGGAAGTATCGTAAACGGAGTTATTAAACGCCCCGCCGTTATAAGCGTAGATTTCGTTGTTTTTGTTGTCGAGAATCGTTAAAGTATAGCCGGAGATATTAGACATGAGCGAGAGTTCGGCGAAGAATTTTTGGTTAGTGTTCGCGGAGAGAGGGATTTTTATTAAAGTTGTTTCCGAGGGGTTTTCTTCTTCGCTAACGGTTTCTTCGGGTTTCTCTTCGGAAACTTCCGGGGTTCCGGCGGTCAGGGTTTTTATTTCGGGGAAAGAATATGTAAAGAAGAGAGAGATTTTGTTTTCGATTTCTTCGAGGTCGTCGATTGAGAGCTCGTCGATTTCGAGCTCAAAGTCTTCTAGGCTAGCGTAATTTGCGGTCGTTTCGAGAGAACCGCGCGGCGCGGCGTCTTCGTTAAAAGTTTCGGCAGAGGAATTGTTAGAGATGACGAGGAACGCGACGCCAGCAACGACGAGAACGGCGGAGGCGGCGAGGAAGATCTTCGAGGGCCCTTTTTTAGCGGGTCTCGCGGGAGTTCGTGGACCGCGAGCATTTTTGGCTGATGAGATGATTGATTGATTTTCCATAGTTTTCCTCCTTGTTTATGCTCCAGTATAGCGAAAGACTTTAACGTTACCGTAGTTATAGATATGGTCGCCAATCCAGGTATCCATAACTAAACCGCCGGAGTACCACCCTTTAGCGCCCTCGGCGCGGTCGCCGTAAGGCCAGCCTTTTTGACCTACCCAGATGAAGATGTGAACTCCTTTAACCCATTGTTCGCCGTTCTTGGTCATTGTCTTTACACAGCCGCTACATTTGCTTTCGTAGGTATCGTAGCGAACGACGACGTCGCCAGGTTCGAGCTTGGTTTCTTTTTTCGTCGTTCCGTCAACGGCGGTTAGAGTCGAGGATTTTTTGTAGGCGGAGCGGGCGGCTTTGGTGTCGAGGACATAGTCGCCGATTTTAGTCCAACCGCTCGGATTAGCGTTTACGGTACTTTTAATACCGCTGGGGAATTTAGTCACGCTGGCTGCTTTCAAAGTGTCGTTGACGAAGCTAATACAGTCCCAACCGTTTTCAATTTGACTCGGTTTTGTAAACATGACGCTACGCTCTTTTTCTTTTAGAATGATGTTCGCGTTGTACTCGCCCTCTGGGTCACGAATGTCGTCGATGCTCCAGGAGGAAAGGTTTTTATATTTTGCGTAATATGGCGGAATGGTATTCGCGCAGGTATAGTAGTAGTTGTTCGGACTTTTTAGCTTAACGACGCCATTACTCCATTCGTTCGTTTGATCGCTAAACTTTCCGTTCGCAAACGGGCGCGGATAGTTAACGAGTTCGTTCTTTTTCGTTCCCCACCAATAGACACATTTACCCCAAGCTGAACTGGTCGGAATTGAGTATTCTGTATAAGGCCAAGAGAACTTTAGAGCCTGTTCGGCGATTTTTTCGCTTTTAGAGGAACTTGGAGTTTCGGGGTCTTCGGGGGTTCCTGGATCTTCGCCAGGATCTTCGGCTACTTCAGGGTCTTCATAGGCGCTCGGGTTCGCGCGGTAAACATAGAAGCGCATATATTTACTACTATTGTTTAGGTAATAGTAAATCGGACGGACGTAGGGAGTTGAGCTTCCGTTATCGAGATCGACGACGCTACCGTATTTTAAGCCTGTACAAGTTTTTCCATACGCGCCAATATAGAGCATAATCTTCGAGTAGGTCTTTTTGCCCTTGGTTTGGGAGGCGATGATGATGTCGCCGCGTTGGAGGCTGGTCTTACTGGTTAACTTTTTTGTTACGAGCGTAAAGTCGGAACTGTTTTTTAGGTTATTAAACGCGGTTTGGACGGAGAGCAAATCGAGAGCGGCGCCAGATTCGAAGCGTTTAACGCCGGCTTTTCGGAGGGCGACATAGACGAACGCAATATCGCTTTTTGCGTTAAGCCCAAGATATTCGTTAAGCGTTGAACTGTATAATTCGCGCGAGGTCGTTAAGCAGCCAGTTTTCTTTCTTTCTTTCGCTAGGGTCGAGGCGGATTTTGACTTTGTCGTTAATTTATTGTTCGCGACGCTATAAGTTAGTTTTTCGGGGAAAGTTACGAGAGCGTTCGAGGAGTTTAAACATTTTCCGAGCTTATCGCCGGAACCGGTTCGGTATGGCCAAGCCATTTCCGAAGCAGCAACCGCGATTTTTTCGTTTCCCTCGACGGAATCGAGCGAGACTTCGGGACAATCGCCACTTTCGCTAATGTTCGCGTCAGTCTTTAGACGGAAGACGTAGGTTTTCTTTCCTTTCGGGAGGTAGAGCGGAGTTACGCGAGGAGACCAACTGCCTTTATAGGCTTGGGTAACTTTTCCGTAGATTCCGCCGAACTCGCCGACGTAAATCATGGCGGCGTCAGGCGCGACGATTAAATCGCCAAGCACAAATTCGGTTTCCGCGGTCGCGTTTTTTGTTACTAACTCCCAGTTCGAGGAAGTTTCGAGTTTTGAGCGTAAATCGGAGATGCTGAGATAGTTAATGTCGACGCCGAGGCTTAAGAAAACGTTGCGAATGAAGCTCATTGAACCAACGCTATAACTATTCATTTTCGAGATATTTCCGTCAACGCCTTTGAACTTTGCGTAAGCCGGGGTAATGGTTTTATTACACTTCGTTCCGGTCGGATAGGTTTTTAATTTCCAGGATTTGGTTGTTTCGGACGGATAAGTCGAGAGATTAAAGAGATTGATTTCGGAAGAGGAAGTATAGCGGCTCGTATATTTCGCGACACATTTTCCGTAGACTTCTGCGTTGTCGGTTGAGTATTTTGTTAGAGGCCAAGAGAATGACATCGCGCGGGCGGCGATTTTTTCGCCAGGAGTTCCGTCTCCTGCGGCGTCTTCGCCCTCGGACTGGTCTTCGGGGGGAACTTGGTCGTCTAGCCCGGAATCTCCGCCCATGTATTTTTTCGTCACGCGGTAATAATTATAGGACTGGTTTGAGGAGATATTGTCCATGTATGGAACCCATTCGCCGGCTTTTACGGTTACGGCGTTACCGTACATGATTCTTGCGTCGCCGACATAGATATAGAACTGATTATTTTGATAGACGACGTCGCCAATCGCGGGGACGCCATTTCCCTTTTCCCAATCCGCGTCGGATTTTTTCGCTTCGGATTCAAAGTAATCGTAGAGAGAGGTCGTTCCGTTTAAAACGGTTTCGGGAATACGACCGAGATTTGAGCTAGCGGCAATAACGGCAGCAATAAAGCTAGCGGGTTTTTGGGCGGTTTCGACGCTAGGGTTAATTCCGGCGCCGCTTAATCTTGCGGCGTACTCGTCGTTAATACTGGACTTACAATAGTCGCGCATTGTTAGCCAACTATAAGTTGTGCCGTTAGTTCCCTTACAGGTTCCGTCTTCGGCTGGCCAAGTTACTTCGAGAGCGTTTTCGGCGATGACTTGTCCGTAGGTCGTTACTACGGTCCCTTGTTGTTGACCGCCTTGTCCGTCGGAGCCGCCGTCGTCGCCGTCGCTAGTACAACCTGGATCGGTCGGATTCGTTTCGCAATCGACAGCGTCGCCGCTTTCGCCGCCAGTTCCGCTATCGTCGCCGCTTCCTCCGTCGCTTCCGCCGGTTCCTTGATTGTTGGCGTTAATGACGGCGTTGGCGATTAGGTTTCCGAGGGCGGTCGAGCCAGCAACGGTAGGATGACCATCGACATGGACATAATAAGACGGACTGCTCTGCGCCTTTACGGCGGTGACCCAATCAATTAAATAAACGTCCGTAAAAGATTTTGTTGCTTCGACGAAAACGTCGCGGTTGATTTCTTCGAGCTTTGAATAGTCGCTTGCGCTACTCGGCTCAACTACGGCGCGGTAGTTCGTTGTGAAATAGATTTTTGCGGTTGAGTTTTTGGCGCGAATAGCTTGAACCATTTCTTTGACTTGGGAGCTAGAAACGTTAGCGCCGTGCGGACAAAGAATCGACGAAATCGAAATACAATCATTATTCCCCAAATCAATTACGACGTTCGCTCTAACGTCGGCAGCTTTCAGAGTGTTTTTAATGTAGTTAATTCCATCGCCAAAGGTTTTTGAATCACCGGAGATAATACGAGCCTGTTTTAGATTCGCGTTCGCGGAAAGGATTTTCCCGTTATAATATTTTTTATACCAACTTAAATTCGTTTTTACGGTTTTCTTGGTCGAATTTGAGCGATAAATCATTGAATCGCCGATAATGAGAATGTCGGAGCCGGTTGTTGAATAGTTTTCTGGCTGTTGTTGTTCCTCCTCTTCGTCGTCGAAAGGTTCGTCTGGGTCGCCCTCTGGTTCAATTCCAGTATCTCCGTCGTCGTCGTCAACTGGAAGATTCGAGGGGGCGAATTGCGCTAAATCGTTTCCCTCGCCGGAGAAAGTTACGGCGTAGAACATAATATCTTTCGACATTTTTCCGTAAAGCGTACTAGCTTTAATCCAAGTCGATTTGTTTTGGGCAGGGTCAAAAGCGAGCACCTTTCCGTTCGACTTATACGCTAGAATAACGATATAATGACCACCGGTTTCGCCAGTATCGAACGGTTTTTTACCGGTTGCGCGGACGATGATTGCGGCATTTTTCATTTTTGTAAAGGTTTTTGCGGTCGCGGAGACGCGTTGGGAGGTTTTTGAACCGGCGGCGATTACTTTTTCGACGTTCGAGTATTCGCCGAGAAGTTTCTCAATCAAATCGGTCGGAGTCGCGCCGGAAAGATTCCAATAGCCTTTTTCGTAGGCGAGCTTCGCGATTGCGGCGGGGGTTATTTTTTTATTATTGATTACGGAAGCGAGGGTTGCGAAAGAAACGATCGCCGAGCCGTTTTTCGCAGTTCCGTCGCCGACACCTTTCCACCATTCAGCGGACTGGGAATATAGATAATCTTTATTCGGACTAGAAAAACCATAGGTTTTTGTCGCGGCATACGCTTCGCCGAGATTCCCTAAGCTAAACAAAAAACTCAGGACTATGACCGCAAAAGAAAAAATTAATTTTAGAGGGTTTTTCATTTTAGTCGGTCTCCTTATAATAATTATTTGTTCCTAGTTCATAAAAGACGGTATAGTCGTTTGGATCGTAGCCGAGGGAGCGGACGACATCGTAGGCGCCGCTTTCACTTAAACTTCCGAGATTCGTAACGCCGAGGCAGAGTTCGGAGGTTTTACAGGCGGGGTTCGAGGTTTGGTCGGTTAGATAGACGCGGTTTTCGGAGTCGGAATATGGGAGGAGAGTAAAGAGGGTTTTCGCTTTCGCGCGAGCGCGAAGTTTCGCGACGGCAGAATCGTCGTCGGCGATTAACGAGAGGATTTCGTAGTCACGGTCGGAATAGACGGCGGTTTCTTCGTCGAGATATTCGAAGATTTCGTTCGCTTCGTCCGCTTCGACGTCGAACGAGAAAGAGGAGCTAGAAAAACCATCGGCGGAGATTTCGACAAAATGTTCTCCGACGGGGAGAGAATAGACGCCGTTTTTATAGGTTTCGCCGTCGATTTCAATTTCGGCGGATTCGGGAGCGACAAGAATCGAGACGACTGCCTTTTTCGGGAAGAGTCGAATCAGCAGGAAGATTATTCCAGCTAAAAGTAAGACTCCGACAATCCCGACAACTATCCAGGGGAGTTTATTCTTCTTTTTTACCATGTTTATATTACCTCCGTCAAAAACGACGTTATTATTAAAATATACCTCGCCATTATTCATACTTTTTATTTTAACTTAAGCAAAAACAAAAAACAAGGCTTTTTAGAAATTTAAAACTTTTCGGGCTTCGGCGGTCGAGGTCGTTTCCATTAATTTTACGCGGAGGTCGGAAGCGCCGGGGAAATCTTTTATATAAATTTTAAAAAAGCGTTTTAGAGTTTCGTAGGGTCTTTTCGAATCGGCGGCGTCGTATAGGTCGAGATGGACGCGGAGGAGAGAAAGAAGTTCGTCTTTCGAGGGGGAGTAGGGCTCTTTTTTAAAGCAAAACGGGTTTTTAAAAACGCCGCGACCAATCATGAAACCGTCGAGCGCGGGGAATTTTTCGGAGAGTTCGAGAGCAGCGGCGCGCGAATCGAGATCGCCGTTGATAATTAACTTTGTTTCGGGGGAGATTTTTTCGCGGAGAGCAAGGAGTTCGGGAATAAGCTCGAAATGGGCTGGGACTTTTGACATTTCTTTTCTGGTTCGGAGATGGACGGTCAAAGCGGCGGGGGATTCTTTCAAAAGGGTCGAGAGCCAATTTTTATATTCATCGAGGAAAGAAAAGCCGAGGCGGGTTTTAACTGAGACGGGAAGACCGTTTGAATTTTCTTTTGCGTTTCTAAAACACTCGACGGCGAGGTCGGGAGTTTTTATCATGGCGGCGCCACCGCCGGCGCGGTTAACGTTTTTGTCGGGGCAACCGAAATTTAAATCGATTCCGGCGAAACCGAGGTCTTTTAGACTACTCGCGAGGGCAGAAAAATGTTCCGGATTTTTGCCCCAGATTTGGGCGATAATCGGCGGGTCGGAGGGGGCGATTTTTAGGCGGGAGAGGGCGTTTTCTCTTCCCTTTTCGTTTGCGAAAGAAGAAACGTTCGTAAATTCAGTAAAGAAAAGGTCGGGACGGGCGGCGCGGGCGACGACTTGGCGAAAGACAGCGTCAGTTACCCCCTCCATTGGAGCGAGACAGAAAAAAGGTTTCGGCAGAGTTTCCCAAATATTTTTCATATATATAATATATATTATAGCATTTTTTATGATAGAATAATATACATGAAGATTGCGGTTTTAGGGGCGGGAGCGTTTGGCTCGAGCCTCGGAGGTTTACTGGAGGAAAAAGGACATAAAGTTATTTATTATGACCCGATTAAGTTTCCGGACAATTCGCTCGAAGACGTTCTTAGGTTTGCGAAAGTAATTTTAGTCGCGGTTCCGTCGGAAAAAATCAGCGCGCTAGTTCGAGAGTTTCCGGAGTTCGGATTCTCGAAGTCAGTAATTGTTGCGTCGAAAGGGCTTCTTAGCCTTCGCGATTTTAGGAAATTTAAACAAGTCGAGATTATTTCTGGTCCGGCGTTTGCAAGTCAGATTCTAGACCGCGAGAAAGTGAAGTTGACGATTACGGGGGAGTTGACGGAGGCGTTGTTTAAGGCGGGATTTATTGAATTTGATAAGACGGACGACGAACTGGGCGTGATTTTTGCGGGGAGTTTAAAGAATATTTTTGCGGTCGAGGCGGGATTTAGAAAATTAGAGCCGGAGACGATTGAGTTTGAACAGTTTATTTTTCGAGCGTTAGAAGAAATGGAGAGTTTTTTGGAGATGAACGGAGCGAGACGAGAGACGGCGAGACTAGCCTGCGGGGAGGGAGATTTGAGGCTGACTTGTTCGTCGGAAGAGTCGAGGAATTATCGGTTTGGGGTTAGGCTGCGTTCGCGATTTTCCGGAACGCCAGACGAAACGACGGAGGCGATTAACGCAGTTCGAGGGATTGAGGAGGAGGGGCTAGAAGTTCCGCGAAAGGCAGAAATTTTAAAGTCGGTAATTAGGAGGATAAAAAATGCCGCTTAATCAGAAGCAAAAAGAAGCGGTCGAGACGATTCAGGGACCGCTTTTAGTTTTGGCAGGTCCGGGGACAGGAAAAACGCATTTATTGTCAAGCCGAGTCGAATATATTTTAAAAACGACGGACGCGGACGTGGAAAATATTTTGTGTTTAACGTTTACGGAATCGGGGGCGAGCAATATGCGCGAGCGACTAATCTCGACGGTTGGGTCGGCGGCGAGGCGAATTGAAATTCATACTTATCACGCGTTCGGGTCGGATTTGTTGGCGCAATATAAAAATTACGCGGAGAAATATGACCGCAATCTCGACGCGCAGATTGATACGGTTACGCAATTTAAAATTATTCGGGAAATTCAGGAAGGTTTAGAGCCGTTTGATATTTTAAAGTCGGGCGGGGCGGCGGATATTGTTTCGACAATCGCGAATGCGAAAGCGGCGCGACTTTCGGGAGATGATTTGATTAAAATAGCAAAGAAGAATATTGAGACAAGCGCGGAAATTTCGGCGGAAGTTTCACCAATTTTAGAAGCGGCGAAGTCGGGGGCGAGATTTTCGGAAGCGGCAGAAAAAACGTTTTTGCCGATTTTAAAAATTCTCGGCGAGAAACGGTCGGACGAGTATATTGTTGGGCAGATTGAAATAAATACGAACGCAATGTATCGAGATTTAAAGCGAGCTCTCGAGGCGGAGGCGGAGAAAGAAAAACCGTCGGCGCGACCGCTAACGGATTTTAGAAATAAATATTTTGTTAAAGACGAGGACGGACATTATATCTCAAAAGACCGGGTCGCGAACAAAAAACTTGAGTCGCTCGGGCGGATTATGAATAAGTATGACGATTATCTCCGTGAGCGGGGGTATTATGATTTTTCGGATATGATCGAGGAGGCGATTCGGATTTTAAAGAAAGACAAGGGATTTAGGCTAACGCTTCAGGAAAAGTTTCAGTATATTCTGCTCGACGAGTTTCAAGATACGAATCCGAGTCAGTTTGAGTTGATAAAATTGTTGACGGATTATGAACAGCCGAACGTGATGGCGGTTGGGGATGACGATCAAGCGATTTTTGAGTTTCAGGGGGCGGACGCGTCGAATTTAATCACGTTCCAGGAATATTACAATGCGAAAGTAATTAACCTTGAGGAAAATTATCGCTCGAATCAGGAGATTTTGGATTTTGCGCGAAAAATTGCGGACGAACTCGACGATTCGTTTGCAAAAAAGCGCGAGCTTAAGAAAGAACTAAACGCGTTTAAGGGGGCGGGCGGAAAAATTGAGCGGCACGAATTTATTTCGGCGGACGCGGAGTATTATTTTGTTGCGGAGGAAATTGAAAAACTGATTAAGAGGGGCGTTAAACAGAGCGAAATCGCGATTATCGCGCCGAAGCATAAATATATTTTGCCTTTGCTTCCCTATCTTAAGGCGAGCGGGAAAATTAATATCGCTTACGAAAAACGAGATAATTTGCTCGAGGATCGGAGGCTTGCGGAGTTAATTACGCTTTCGAGGTTTGTTTATGATTTGTCGAGGGTAAAAATGTCGGCGCATAGGTTGCTCGAAATTCTGGCGTTTCCGTTTTTTGAGATTCCGCCTATCGAAGCGATTACGACGGTTCAGGAAGCGCGAAATGAGAAACGAAATGCGCTAGATTATTTGAAAAAATCAGAGAGCGCGAAGCTGAGAGAGTTAGCGGAATATCTCGCGACGTTGGTTTTAAGGTCGTATGATACGCCGCTAGAGTTGTTTATAGATTATTTAACGGGTTCGGCGCCAGTTCAACTCGGAAAAGATGAGGAAATGGGGGAAGTTCGAGAGTTTCGGTCGCCGTTTTTGGAATATTATGATCGGGAGCAGGACGAATATGGGACGTTTGAGTTGTATGAAAATCTCGCGGTTCTAAAAGAAAAAATTAAGGCGCACACAAAAAACGAAAATCCGCGGCTAGAGGATTTTATTACGATGGTCGAGGATTATCAGGCGGCGGGGGTTCAGGTTCAGAATACGTCGCCCTATCAAGATTCGGCGGACGCGATTCAAATTGTTACGGCGCACAAGTCAAAAGGGTTAGAGTATCAGTATTGTTTTTTGATTGCGACGGATAACGTGGCGTGGGGAAAAGGTAAGGGGAATAATAATATGCTGGTTTTGCCGAAAAACGTAACGCAAATTCGGCATACTGGCGCGACGGACGACGAGCGAATTCGGTTGTTCTTTGTTGCGCTGACGCGGGCGAAGTCGAATTTAATCCTTTCGAATAGTTTAAGGGATTTTTCGGGGAAGTCGCCGAAACGGCTCGATTATCTTGAGGAATATGTTGGGGAAGGAGGAGAAGTTATTTCGCCGCTAATTCCGGACGGAAAAGGCGGGTTTGGAGTTAAAGTCGTTTCGCATTATGAGGATTTAGACGAGGCGAAAAAGAAGACGGATTTAAGGAAAAGTTGGGTTGCGGCATATAAAAAGCTGACGCCGAGTTTAAGACCGATTTTAGAAAAGAGATTAGAAAATTATCAACTGACGGCGTCGGATTTAACTTGTTTTGTTGATTTACATTACGCCGGTCCGATTGAGTTTTATAAACGAAAAGTTTTGCGCGCGCCCGGAGAGCCGGCGAGTGAGTCGATTTTGTTTGGGAACTTAGTCCACGCGACGTTTGAGCGAATTACAAACACGGGGGTTAGCGACGAGGAAGCGGTTAAATTTTATCTTCGCGAGGCGGAAAAACAGGACGTCGAGGAAAAAGTAATTAAAAACTTAAAAGAGAGAGGGCGACAGAGTTTAGAGATTTCTTTGAAGTCGTTTGGGGCGGAACTTAGGGCGGAGAACGCAAAGGCGGAAGTCAATTTATATTCGGAACATCTTTCGGTTTTTGAGGTTCCGGTTACGGGGAAAATTGACCATATCCGAGTTTATCCGGAGACGAAAGAGATTGAGATTTTTGATTTTAAGACGGGGACATATCATCCGGAAAGTTGGGACAGGATTGAGAGTTTGTTTAAATATAAACTACAACTATTGTTTTATAAATTATTGTTAAACGTTTCGCCGAGCTATAAAAAATATCAAGTTTCGCGGGCGCATATTTTATTCGTTTCGCCGGACGCGGACGGGAAAGTTTATGATAAAGTTTTAGAGTTTAAAGAAAAAGACGAGAGAGAGGAGATTGAGCTAATTCGGGCGGTTTATCGAGAGATTCAGGGGTTAAGGTTTATGGACGACGAGAAGCTAAAACTCGAAGCGGACAAGGGGAAAGGACTAAAGGAAATTAAAGAATTTATTCGGCTTATTGTTGACAAGGCGGGAAATTTAGAATAAAATCGGGAAGTCCTACGCGCGAGAGGGGGTGAGAAATGTGTTTGGATTGTTTTCGAACGATCATATTCTTCGGGACAATGTTACCGGCAAGTCGGTTGCGTTCGGTTCGAGCAAAGAAGAATATGCGCGCGCGGCGCAATTTAGGGCAGAGTGCCTCGCGAAGGGGCATACCGTCAGCGATGACGGGACTGGTACCTTGAGCGGATTGAGGAATTTGGGATATGACGACCAGGGCAGGAAGCACAATACTGGACCTTTCGGGCTTTGGTAATCTGTAATTCTCTTTTCGCCACTAGGGAGTCTTCGGACTCCCTTTTTCTTGATGATTTTTGATTGCGTCTTTTAGGGCTTCATGACCGAGGACGGAGCAGTGGAATTTGTGTTCGGGGAGACCGCCGAGAAAGTCGCAGATTTCTTTCGCGGAGATTTTTTCGGCTTCTTCTAGGGTTTTTCCTTTTGCGAGTTCGGAGAGGGCAGAAGTCGAGGCGATTGCGGAGGCACAACCATAGGTCTTCCATTTGATGTCTTTTATATAGGTTTCGGATTCGTTCGTTTCGGGGTTTTTTCGGGAGGAGATTTTTAAGTACATATTCATTTGGTCGCCACAGACGGGATTGCCGACGGTTCCTTTCGCGTCGTAGGTGAAGTTTTTTTCATCGCCCATGAGAAAATTACGAGGGTTTAGAAAATGGTCTTTGACGATTTCGGTATAAGCAAAAGGTTTTATTTTTTCGTTAGACATTTTTTTGGCTCCTTAAGTTTGATGGTTGAGATTTGCTGGAGATTATAAACGATTTTCGGGAGGGTCGCGATAACTTTTTCGAGGTCGGCGGGAGAGGTTTCGAGAGAGAGGGAGAAGCGAATGGAATTATGGGCGGATTCGGGGTCGTGGTGGATTGCCATTAAGACATGGGACGGTTCGAGCGAGCCGGAGGCGCAGGCGGAGCCGGTTGAGACTTGGACGCCGTTAAGGTCGAGGTAGAGTTGGATTGATTCGCCCTCGGCGGCGGGAAAAGAGAGGTTTAAAATGTTTGGGACGGAATTTTCGAGGTCGGTATTTAGGCGAGCAGTTGGGATTTTTTCGAGGAGGGATTTCGCGAGAGAGTCGCGGAGGGGTTTAACCTTTTTTTCGTAAATTTCCCAGGTTCGATTTTCAAAACAATAGTCGCAGGCGACGCCGAGCCCAACGATCCCAGGGAGATTATAGGTTCCGGCGCGGCGGGAGTTTTCTTGTTCCCCGCCGAGAAGGAGGGGTTTATAGGGTGAGCCGGATTTTATGTAGAGGACGCCGACGCCGAGCGGGCCGCCGATTTTATGAGCAGAAAAGGAGGCATAGTCGAGATCGAGCTGTTTAACGGAAAGGGGGAGTTTTCCGACGGCTTGGGTTAGGTCGGAGTGGAATTTTGGGCATTTTTCGCGGGGATTTTTGCGGAGTTTTAATACGCGCTGTAACTTTTTTTTGACCTCTGTTATTGGTTCTAAAACGCCGAGTTCGTTGTTCGCTAACATGACGGAAATTAAGTTCGGAAAAGCGGGGGTTTTTTCGAGGAAATTTTCGAGAAAATTAAGGTCGAGGCGTCCGGTTTTATCGACGGGGAGGAGGGTTAAGTTTTTCGCGTAGGCTTCGGCGGGGCGAAGAACGGAAGGGTGTTCAATTGCGGAGACGGCGACGGATTTATTCTCGAAAGTTTTTAGGACGGTATTGTTCGACTCGGAGCCGCCGGAAGTAAAAATAATTTCCGAGGGGGAGGCATCAAGAAAGCGCGCGACTTTTTCGCGAGCGGTTTCGATTAGTTCTTTCGCATAGACGCCAGACGAATAGAGCGAAGACGCGTTTCCGACTTCGGCTCGAGCGAGTTTTTCCAGAATTTCCGAGACGGCGTTTTTTACGCAGGGTAAAAGCGGGGCGGTCGCGGCGGAATCTAAATAAATCATAATAAACTCCAAAAAAGGGGACGCAAGAAGAAATCGGGATATGGAACGATTTTTTGTATTATAAAGCCGTAGCCCTATAATATTGGTTTAAGTCCGAACCACGGAGCGTTCCGGATTTTTTCTTGTCCCTTTTTTATTGTATCATAATTTTTCGGTCGCTTCACGAAAACCGTCGTAATAGTTGGTTTTGATTTTTGGATGACCAATTTTATTGGCGGCGCGGACAATTTCTTCGACGTTATCGGTTAGTTTATAGATTTTGCGGTCGGTAGGGTTAATGGTTTTTAAGGGGGACATGCGGGTTGCGAAGAAGCGGTCGAGCGGACGCCAGAAACTTTTTCCGACGAGGAACATTGGCATGACGGGCATTTTTTTCTCTTGCATTAGAATCAGGATTTCGGAAAATTCGTCCATCGTCCCGAAACCGCCGGGGAAAAAGACATAAACTTTGGCGGACATGGCGAGCATGACTTTTCGGGCGAAGAAATATTCGAACTGGAGAACGTCGGTTAGGTATGGGTTGGGGTGCTGTTCGTGGGAGAGAGTGATGTTTAAGCCGATTGAACGACCGCCATATTCAAACGCGCCGCGGTTAGCGGCTTCCATGATTCCGGGACCGCCGCCGGTAATGACGGTATGGGCGTTTTGGGCAAGGAGCTGTCCGAGGAGGCGGGCTTGTTTATAGTATTTATTGTTTTCAGAAAGACGAGCGGAGCCAAAAATCGTAACGCCCTGGGGGTATGTTCGGACTTTCTTTAGGCCGTTAAGCAAGTCTTTTGAGTAGGCACGGGCGCGTTCGGTATCGGCGGCTTCGAGGTCTTTAAAGATTTTTTTTGCTTTTTCAATGTCTGATTTGTTGATTTCCATAAATAGTTCCTTTTTAAATCCGTTGGATTGGCATGGGGTGGAGAGAGGTTTCTTCGAGAGAGAGGAGACCGTTTTTTGCGCCGAGTTTTTGGACGACGGAAGTTGAATTTGCGGAGGCGAAAATCAGGGAGCTACGGAAAGATTTTCCGGCGGAATAGGCGGCGAGAAAACCAGAGCCGAACGCGTCGCCGGCACCGGTCGTATCTTTTACTTTAACGTCTTCGTAGATTCCGAAACGGAAAGAAATTTCGCCGTCGGTCGCGATTCCGCCCATCGCGCCGTCGGTAATGATGACGGTTTTTGCATAATTTTTTAGACGAGCGAGAAGTTCGGAAAGCAGAACGCCAGGGACGAGCGAGGAGGCTTCTTCGCGGTTGACGAGGAGGATATCGACGTCTTTTAAGAGACCGAGAAGCTGGTTTTTATTGATAAATTCGAGTTTTCCGGGGTTAAACATGATTTTCGTGCCGAGGGATTTGGCTTTTTCGAAGAAGCCGAGGAGGGTTCCCATGTCGCCGCGGAGGGTCGTAACGTAGAGCCAGTCGGGATTTATTAAGTCGAGGTCGTTCGGGGAGAGGTTTGAGAATTTGGCAGAGACGCCGCGACAGGTTAAGACGGTTCGCTCGCCGGTTTTTGAATCGAGGAGAATGACGGAGGTTCCGGTATTGCCTTTTTTTAGGACGTTGACGAAACTAGAGTCAATTCCCTCTTCGTCGAGTTTTTCGAGGACGGCTTTGCCGGCGGGGTCGTTCGCGATATTACCGAGGAAGATGGCTTCGTGGTTGTTTTTGGCGAACGTAACTGCGGAATTTGTCCCGCCGCCGCCAATGAAAAATTGGATTTTGTCGATGTCGACTTTTGAGCCGATTTTTAGGTCTTTAAAAATCGAGACGCCGCCAATTTCGGCACCGCCAAAATCGTCGTGGTCGATTAGATAGAGGTCTTGGAGCGCGGAACCGAGCGAAACGATGCGAGCCATTAAATCAAAACTCCTTGTTTTTCGGCTTCGACGGTAAGGGCTTTATAGGTTTCGGCTTGGTTAACGGCGGTTGCGATTGCGGAGCCGACGTTAATAACGTCGATGTCGGAATGGGCAAGTTCGCGGACGTTTTCGAGATTTGCGCCGCCGTCCCAACCGATTTCGAGGTTCGGGTTAATTGACTTAATGATTGGGACTTTTTCAATTTGGAGCATATCGGCTTTGCCGCCCATTTGACCAAGTTTACCGGAGAAAATTAGACAATGGTCGGCGGCTTTTAGATAGGGTTCGATTTTTTTCGGGAAAGTTTGTTTTAGAATGGCGACGCCGGCTTGGATATTGTTTGCTTTTAAAGTTTGGAAAATCGGGAGAAGATTTTCGTTAGTTTCGGCGTGAAAAATGCAGAGGTGGGGCTTTAACTTTAGGATTGCCGGGAGGTGACGCGAGGGGTTCATGACCATCATGTGGAGGTCGCAAGCCGCCCAACCTTGGCTCCACCAAAGATTTGATTCATCAATCGTTAAAGTCGGGGTAAAAACGCCGTCGCAGATATCGACTTGGACACGCTTCGTAAAGGTATTAAAGGATTCGTAAAGGCGACGGTAGGCGTTAAGGTCGGCGGTTAGGATTGTTGGGACGATTTCTGCCATTAGTTTTCCTCCAAAAGATAATTTTTATCAAGTTTTTCGACTCGGCGGAGATGGCGCGGGGCGGCGGAAAAGGGGGTTTCGAGGAAAGCTTTAATAATTCGGAAAGTTTCGGAGAGTTTTTCGGGGTTGTCGCCGATTTTATCGGCAGAAAGACAGAGGACGTTCGAGTCGTTATGCTCGCGAGTCAGCTTCGCGGAGGGTTCGTCTTCGACAATCGCAGCGCGGATTTTTTTAAAGCGGTTGGACTGAATCGAAACGCCGATTGCGGAGCCGCAAATCAGGATCCCGAACGAATTTTCGGGATCTTTTAGGATTTCTTTTACGACGGAAACGGCGGAATCGTTATAATCGTCGTTTTCGTCGAGGGTTTCTCCGCCTAAGTCAATAAATTCGGGAAAATTCTCGCAGATTTTTTTGCGCAAAGCAAAGCCGCGATGGTCGGAATTTATATAAACTTTCGGGGAAGAATTTTCCATTCAGGCAGCCTTTCCAAAATCGACGGCGAGTTCGACGAGGCGGTTAGAATAGCCCCATTCGTTATCATACCAAGCGACGACTTTTACGAGAGTTCCGCCAACGACGTCCGTTAGAGGCAAGTCGACGACGGCGGAATGTGCGTTGCCACGGAAATCGGAAGAGACGAGTTCTTCTTCGGTTACGTCAACGATTCCCTCATAGTAAGGCTCTTTCGCGGCTTTTTTAAAGACTTTATTGATTTCTTCGACGGAAGTCGGGCGTTTTAAGACGGCGGTAATATCAGCGAGAGAGACGACAGGGGTCGGAACGCGGACAGAGAGACCGTTAAAGCGACCGGTTAAAGACGGAATCGTTAGAGCGGCGGCTTTTGAGGCGCCGGTCGTCGTCGGGACGATGTTTTCGGCGGCGGCGCGGGCTTCGCGAAGGTCTTTCGCGGGGGCGTCTTGGAGACGCTGGGAGGCGGTATAAGAATGGACGGTCGTCATCATCGCCTTATCGATTCCAAAATTATCTTCGAGGATTTTCATAACGGGGGCGATACAGTTGGTTGTACAGGAGGCATTCGAGAGAATAACGTCGTCTTCGTCGACGGTATCTTCGTTGACGCCGATAACGATTGTCTTTGCGCCCTCGCCTTTCGCAGGAGCGGAAATGACGACGCGTTTCGCGCCAGCGGTAAGATGCGCCTTGGCTTTTTCGGGGTCAGTAAAGAGACCGGTCGATTCGATTACGACGTCAACTCCGAGGTCTTTCCAGGGGAGATTAAGCGGGTCTTTTTCGGAAAAAACGCGGATTTTCTTTCCCTTAACGACAAGATTTTCGGCGTCGAAGCCGACTTTTTCGTCATAAATCCCGTAAGACGAGTCGAATTGGAGGAGTTTTGCGAGGGTTTTTGTATCTGTTAAATCGTTAATCGCGACGATTTCGACGTCTTTTCTTTCGAACGCGATTTTTAACGCGTTTCTACCGATTCGCCCGAAACCGTTAATAGCCAGTTTTACCATAGAAAATTTACCTCCTAAATATACTTATACTTAGTTTAGCACAGGCGTTTTTAAGCGTCAAATATTGACTTTTTTGCTAGTCTGTGATATAATAAGGGGATAGGAGGTGGTTCTTTTGAGGTTTAGAAAATCGTATGTGAACCCGTCGCCGTCCGAGTTTGCTCGGTATCTTTTCCGCCGAGTTGGTTCCAAAGAAGTCGTTAGATTTGATCAGCGAGTTCGAGGGATCATGGGCAAGTATCTTGACCTGAATATGGTCGAACGGTTTACGACCTTGGATACGTTGGTCTTCATGTCTGGATTCTTGACGAGGTTTGTCCTCAAGCATCTCGACGAGCCGGTTGTATTCAAAAGCGACTTTGAACTGTGGAGATATGCGCGGCTGTCTTGTCATCACGTGAGAATGTTTGTGATGCGTAGGCGTCTTCGCGGTTATCGGGTTTCCGAGGACGACCGAGGAGTCTTCTTTGTCGGACTCAGGTTTAAGGGACTTGAGAAAAACTTGATCAAGTTGGATGACGAAGATGTTGCCGAGACGGACGAGAAGAAGTCGTTATTGCTCAAATTCGTCAATACAGTTCTCTACGAGGCGTACATCTGCCGCCTGGGCGAAGAATCGGAAGAAGAATTTGGGGTGTCGGACGAATTCGACGATTATGATGACGATGATGAAGACGAAGATGACAACGAATACTATGACGGATAATAGCCTTACACCAAAAATCCCCCGAGCAATCGGGGGAAATTTGTTTTTTAAAGAGAACCTTAAGCGCGGGCGAAGTGCGCAAAAGCGCGGTTGGCTTCTGCCATGCGATGACAATCTTCTTTTTTCTTGAAAGCAGCGCCGGTTTCGTTATAAGCGTCGATGATCTCAGCTTCGAGACGTTTAGAATAGGGCATTCCTTTTCGGGCGCGAGCAGCTTCGACTAGCCAAGAAAAAGCAAAGTGGAGCTGGCGATGACCAGAAATCGGGAACGGGATTTGGTAGTTTGCGCCGCCGACACGGCGAGACTTAACTTCGAAATCCGGAGAGACGTTCGAGAGAGCTTTTTCAAAAACTTCGACGGGGTCTTCGCTTTTGAGTTTTTTCGCAGCACCCTCAAGCGCAGCATAAACAGCGCGCTCAGCGACCTGTTTCTTTCCGTCGAGCATGGATTTATTGATTAATCTTTGGACAAGAATTGACTGGTATTTTCGGTCAGGATTAACTTTTCTTTCGAGAGATTTAGTAGTTTTGCGAGGCATGATTATTTATCCTCCTTTTTTGCGCCGTATTTAGAACGACCTTGTTTACGACCTTGAACGCCCTGGAGGTCGAGGCTCCCGCGGACGATATGATAGCGAACACCCGGAAGATCGGGGACGCGACCGCCACGAACGAGAACAACGGCGTGTTCTTGGAGGTTATGACCCTCGCCGCCGATATATGCCCAGACTTCCTGACCGTTAGTCAAGCGAACACGAGCGACTTTGCGGAGCGCGGAGTTCGGTTTCTTCGGGGTTTTTGTCGTTACTTTAATGCAGACGCCACGTTTAAGCGGAGCAGCCTGGTCATAGTAGCGGGTTTTTAGGGTATTAACGATTGAACCGAGCGCAGGAGATTTCGACTTTTTCGCGGATTTCTTGCGCGGTTTTCTAATCAACTGATTGATTGTTGGCACAGTTAAACTATTCCTTTTAACTTTTATGATTTATATTCGTCCCGATTTTTTACAGCATTCAAAATCGAGACACGAAACTCTTTAGATTATTATAACGCTAATTATAAAAATTTTCAAGGGTTTAATAACGCGGGGCGAGCTTTTTTAGATAGACGGTATTGGGGATTTTTTCTTTAGTAGACTGGGCATAGCCCCAGAGAATCGAGAGAGGGTTATAATCGAGGCGTTCGGCGGGGGAATTCAGGGAGCCGTTAGCAGAGTCGAGGCCGCTGAGGGCTCTGTCTCCAGATTCGTCAATGCTAGGATCGCCGCCAAAGGTACGTGGGAGGGTTAAGCTGCTCGAATAAACTGGCCCGTTAATTGTTAACGACTTGTTGCAGGTATCTGAGTTGAGATTGTCGGTATTGTGTCCAGTACAGGTATTAATGTTGTTGCTCGCGACAAGTTCGGCGTCGAGACGTGTAACGTTTTCGTTAATATTAATGTTGTTCGCTAGGATAATAACCTGGTTGACGTCATTGATATTTGAATAATTATTGTCGTCGGTAATGTTGCTTTTAATTTGTATGTCTCCAGAGGAGTAATAGATTATATAATGATCACTCTCAACTATTTTATAGTTGGCGCCGGCGGGGATTGAAACTCGAGAGTCTTCAAATCCGGTATTTTGGAAATCGCTGTCGCCGATATAGCGCGTTTTAAGTTCGGAATAGAGGTTTCGGCTATGGGATGCGGTTGACTCGCCGAGGGAATCAACGCTGGTCGTAGAGGCTAGACATTTTTCATTAGCAATAGTTAGCGGGGAGTAACTACAGATTGTCGGTTGGCGACTATTTTTAAAGTCTTCCGTTCCGCCGGAGAGCGCAGCGCCGGAAGCCATACCGGTTTCGGTTGAGGCGTTGATTTTTCCTCGAGAGATTAAAGCGAAGTCGCCCCAGGAGCCAAAAAGATTTTTGCTGAGAATATTAGTCGTCGTTACGATGGTCGTTGTCGCGGTTTCTTGAATTAAATCATAAATATCGGTATTGTCACTATTATAGATTTCGAGAATATTGAAGTAGTCTTGGCTATTGAGGATTTGTTGGTATGAACAATTAGCAACGACTTTGTTTTGGCAGAATTTACTATCTTCGGTCGGACCAAGCCGGCTAGGCGGATTATAAGTCGAGGTTGAAGTAACCATGAAGAATAAATTGATTTTTCCGTTATTGAGGCTAAGGGTTTTTATAGCTTCGAGATTGGCGTTGTCGATTCCGGCGTCGGTTATGAGGAGGAAAGTTATTTTGTCACCTGAGCTAATGTTACCGGCGGCTTGTTCTTGCTCGAAAGCCTTAAGCGCGGCACTGAGCGGTTTTTCGCTTCCTTTTCCACTAGAACCGCTAGCTAGAGGCGTTCCGGAAGTCGAAATTGTATTTGCGCTAGATTGGATTGCGGAGGCGGAATTACATTCCGTAAAGGAGCAATGTTTTTGAACTTTGGCGGTTGAATTGTCGTAATCGGAGCCAGAACAATTGTTGTCGCTACTGCCGTTTTGGCAACGTTGACCGTAGAAAGAATAGATAGAGACTTTAGCTCCGGCGCTAAGGAATTGTTTGGCGATTTTGACGCCGGCGACCTTAAACTGGCTAATAACGCTCGCCATAGAACCGGAGCGGTCGACGATAAGGAAGATTTTATGATTGGGGAGATTGGAATCGTGGACTACTTCTTCGATGGTTTCGCTTTTGACTTTGACGGTAGTTGAGGTATTGATTCCGCCTTCTTCGGTAAAGACATTGCCGCCCCAAACTTGCATCGTCGGCTTTTTTCCGGCGTTAGCGCAAGAAAAGTTAGAGACAATCCATTGGCGATTAAAGTCGTCAGAACTACGACCGGCGCCACTATCGAGCGGAGAAACGGCGAGCGCAATACAGAATTTTTGACCGTTTTCAATACTGGGGACGACGACTGCGGAACTTGGGGCATAAGTCGTACTATAATCGTTGATGTTGGAATAATGATTTGTTGTATTAGGGGTACCGTTAGCGGTGTTGCGAAACTCATGATGTTGTTTATAATAGGGGTCGTCGTCGGCGTTACCCATAATATTACCGATGAGATAGCCTGAAACTTTACTATAAATATAATTATAAGGATCGGCGACACCCTCAGCCCCGTCGAGATTAATTTCTTTCGGGGTGTTTGCATCGAGAGTAAAGCGGAAGAGACGAATACTAGCATCGGGGATATAGGTAATGTCGGCGTTTGGATTGTATTTACTTATATTAACGTCGTATTTGACGGAAACTTCGCTATTTGGAGTAACGACTTCGTTAGCAAATTTAGTATTTTTGAGACTAGTTAGTTTAAAGTTGTACGGGCGGAAGAACGTTAAACAACGTTCGGCGGAATTCCCGACTGGTTCCGGAGAGGTCGGTTCGGAGCGTTGGCGGGTTCCATAAACAGTTTCGTTGATGTGCGCGCCGTCGAGAGTCGCAAAAGCCTTTTCAAGGACGAAGAAACTAGACTTAAAATAGATATTACTACAATAGGTTTGTTGACCGGCGGTACCGAGCCCGACACTAGCGACGTCGCGTGCATCTTCGTCAATAAGTTTCGAGACGCTTTCGCCGGTTCGGGAGGGCTTTGCGAGATTAGTATAGTCATTCGTATTAAACGAACTACTAGCGCCGAATTTATAATATTCGGTAATGCTTTCGGAAATAGATAAGTTGTCGGCTGTATCGGGGTTTGCTGGACTCCTAGTTAAGGTATGGGTAAATTGGACGGAGATATTATTGCCGCGGATAGTACAAAAACCGCCAGGACAACTATCAACGCTACTGTCGGAGCTAGTTGGTTCGGCGAAGGCGTCAGTAGTTCCGGTAATTGTGATGTCGCCGACTTTTTCCCAGGTTATTGAGGGCTTTGAAGTTGTAGCGCAGGCGGTTGATTTGCCGTTATTGCTGCTAATTGAGCTTCCGCTAGAACTCCCGTCGTCCATAAACGAGAATTTTTTCGGGGAATAGTGGATTGTATCGCAGATTTCGACGGTTTCGCCCTCATAAACTGTATAGTTAAACTCGTAGGAAATTGGACTATTGCCACTGTAATCGCTATTATGGGCTACGGTATAAGTTTTTCCGTCGGAGCTAGTATAGCCAGAAACGTCATAACTACTGCTGCGGCTCTCGTCTTTAACGCCGTTTTTGGTTACGGTAACGGTACGACTGATATGATAGCTAGTCGTTAAATCGGCATATTTATTATTAGAGTCTTTATTGCGGAATTTATGGGAGAAATGGAACTTGGCGGAGGCGGAGGCGTTTTCGGGAGTAAGGTAGCGAGCGGAGACGGTAGCAGTTGTTTTTGACTCGATTTCGGTTTCTTGCGCCTCGGCGGCGGTAATTTCACCACAGACCTCTCGCGCGGTTTTCGCTTCGCCGTTATTGTCGATGGCTTTACCGCTGGCGATTGTAAAGCGCGTTGGGGAATAAGTTACTGTTTCGCAGACTTTGGCGGTATCAGAGCCGCTTAAATTTTCGAGCTTAACGTCGCCACTACGGATATTAACGTTTTTCTGACTATTGAAGAAATTGGCTTTATTGCTTTCGACGATAATATCTTTATCTTCGGTTATGCTACCGTTTTTCCTTACGGTTCGGTGGATTTTATAACTCATGGTTGCGTCGGTAAACGTTTCGGGGACGGAGAGATTATGAGTAAAATGGAAAGTATAGCTCGAAACGCCGGAGTCGCGCCTTATACTTAAGGTATTGTCGGTTGTTTCGTTGGATTTTACTTTTCCGGCGCCGAACGAAACTTTTGAGAGCTCGGAGACGGATTTATAGTCGGGTTCGGCTTGGTAAACCTTGACGCAAATCTTTTTACTTTTTTGGTTTTTCATGGCGCTGTATCCGTCTAAGCCGATTATTTCGTAATAAGTTAAAGTTGAACAAACTTCGACTGCGTTCTTTTCGCCGGTCGGTATGTTATTGACTGTTCGGGTATTTACGGGCAGAGCGACTTCGTTAGTACCCGTTAGTTCGACGTTTGTTTGGGACGGGACGGCGTCAGAAATTGTATATTTAGTCGTTGCGGAGGGGTTGAGACTTGTCCACCCGTCTTTTCGGTAAAGTTTATGGGAAAAAGAAACTTGCGCGGAACTTGTTCCGACGGGGAGCTTAATAGTTTCTCCGTTCGAGGCGCTAGAGCCGTTAACAGTAATAGAAAATTTGTCGTCAACGCGGGCGATTTTGTATGCCGGGACATAAGTTTCGGTTGTATAACAAGAATCGGACGGGCTAGTATTTGGGCAACGGTATAGATGGACGGTTGTTCGATATAGACCGGGGATTGAACTGTTTTTTGAGGCGACTGCCCAGAATTTTGAGCTGTTTACGGTTGCTTGTTGTTTGTCGCTACTCCAGTTCCAGGTATGAGCGCTTTGACCGCTTTTTCGGGCGCGTTTAACGGTTAAGGAGCTAAGATTAACGAAGACGTCGGATTGGGTTTGGTTGCTGGGTTTACCGCCTTTATAGCTGCTCGTTAGGGCGTAGATATGATTCGCGGTCATATCGTAATACGAGGTTTTTGTTCCGGAAAAGACGCCGCCTCTAATGTAGACGTTAAAGTTTGTAGACGGGCTTTCGCTTTCAGGGATTTCGCCGGATTCGCTGGAAAAATAGAGCGTTCCGCGGGCGGAGTCGCCGTAATATTCGCAGTCTTTCGCGGCGGAGCCGGACTTATCGTGGTTGTTTGCTTCGGAGATACAACCAGCTTTATCTAGGGCGTAAGAACTTTCAGTAAACGGCATTAAGACGGAGCAAGATAGACTTAAACAGGCTAAGACGAAAAGAAGCTTTTTATTTCCCATAATTACTTATGATTATAATAAACTTAAACGGAAAAGTCGAGAAGATTTTTTGACTTATTCGGAAAGATATTTTTTCTCGGCTTCGGCGGCTTTCGAGTCGAACGAGGCGGCGGTATTTGAGTCGCCAGTTTCGGAATAATAGCGAGAGTAGGCGGAGTAAAGTTGGTATAACTGGAAATTAGTTAGGCTAGACTCGGAAACGCTGTCGAGAGTCTTTTTTATGCTGTCATAATCTTCGTAGTCGAAAAGGAAAGAAACTTTAGAGATTGTTGCGTCGAAAGAATCGCTAGAGTCGGAGGAAGAACTGGCGATTTTTTTATCGAGTTCGGCGATTACATCGTCTTTCGACTCGCTGCCGTCGGTCGAGATTATGTCGGAGACGTTTGCGTCGGACTTTTCGGGGAGAATAGAGTTGTCTGAGAAAATTGAGGAGTTTTTTCGGGACATGAGAAAATAGGTAATTCCGACGGAAAGACCGGCGGTCAAGAGAATCGAAATAATCAGAACGGGGAGAGTTATTTTAAAATCGAAAGAACGGCGGGGCTTTCCGGAAGAAATCGAAGAATCCGGAACGACGGGGTTCGAAAAATAGTCCGGGCGGGCGGGCGCCGGCGGGACAGCAGAGGAAGATCTATCATCGATTTTTATTTCTATAGGTTTTACCTTTTCTCTATCCATAATAATTTTATTATACAAAAAATAACCGCATTTTGCTAGCGGTTATTTTTCGGGAAGTTTTTATTTTTCGTTCGCCTGAATAAGAAAGTCGAGAGTTTTTTCGATTACCATACGGTTTTTTACGTCCATTTTCACGCGTGGGTCTTTTAGATTTTTAAGCGCTTCGGGGGATTTTTTATAGACATCGCGAAGTTCGGCGATTTTAGCGGCAACTTCGTCTTCGGAGACGTCGATTTTTTCTTCGCGAGCGAGGATCTGGAGAACGAGAGAAGCGAGAACGCGTTTTTCGGCGAGAGTTCGGGCGTCTTTTTTCCATTCCTCTTCAGTTTTCTTAATTTGGGTAAGATAATCTTCAAATTTAAGTCCCTGGGCGGCGGCGTTGCGGGAGATGTCGTCTTTAATGATGCGGAGTTGGTCGGAAATGAGGATTTCGGGGGCGGAGACTTTCGAGGCTTTGACGAGAGCGTCAACGAGATCGTCTTTATATTTTTCTTCGAGTTTATAGTTGTTTTGGGCTTCGAGATTTTTCTTAATGTCGGCTTTTAGCTCGGCGACGGTTTTAAAAGGCCCGCATTTTTTCGCGAAGTCGTCAGTTAGCTCGGGTTTCGTAATCTTATTAACTTGCTTTACGAGAATTTCGAAAACGACTTTCTTTCCAGCGAGGGATTTTTCGCCATAATCTTTCGGGAAAGTCAGGGGGAGATCGAATTTATCGCCGGATTCTTTTCCAACAATTCCCTCTTCGAAGCCAGGAATAAAGGCTTTTGAGCCGAGGGTTAGCGGAAAATCTTTCGCGGTTCCGCCTTTAAACGGGGTTCCGTCTTTCTTCCCGACAAAGTCGATAATAACTTCGTCGCCGAGTTCGGCTTTTTTCTTTTCGGCTTTTTTCTCGGCGTAAGCGGCGCGGATATTTTCGAGGATTTCTTCAATATCTTTTTCTTTAACGGCGACTTTTTCTTTTTTGACTTTTAGGTTTTTATAGTTTCCGAGTTTAATTTCTGGAAGAATGTCGGCGGTCGCGGTATATTCGGCGGTTTCGTTCGGGACGAATTTCGTTACGTTTACGTTCGGGATAACGAGCGGAGCTTTTTCGTTTTCGGAGAAAGCGCGCGGAACGGAAGTTCGGACGGCAATGTCGAGGGCGTTTTGGTTTAGCTCGTTTTCGGGAATCGCTTTCTCGGCGAGTTCTTTCGGAGCCTTTCCTTTTCTAAAGCCTTCGAGTTTAACTTCTTTCGACAAACGTTCAAGAGCTTTTTCGCGGGCGATTTTTAAATCTTCTTTTTCGAGGGTAACTTTAATTTCAATCCGAGTATCGGAAATTTTCTTAAGTGTAGTTTTCATAGGGATAATTATAGCATAAAATTAGAGCGAAATATAGGGATTATAGGTCGAGCGGAGCGCGCGAACGGTTGAGCGGGTATCGGTTCCGGTTTTAGAATCGGGGGAGAGAATTTTATTTGGGTCAAAAATTTCTTTAACTTTTCGGTAGAAGCGTTTTTCTTTTTCGGAAAGAGCGGGGTTCGAGACAATCGCTTTAACGCGCCCTTCCGGAGAACCGCCGTTTAAAAAGCCTTTATGGGCGGAAATTAGGAGGTTAATTTCTTTTAGGAAGTTCATCGCGGCGCGACGGTCTTCGAGCGTATCGAGTTTAAAGTCGGGGCGGAGAGAATAGACGCCAGTCGAGAAAGAGCCAGAAAGTTCGAGCGGCTTTTTTAGTTTCGCGGAGAGAGCGGGGAGGTCGGCGAGGAAATTTGCAACTTCTTCGTCGGGGAGATAAAAATCGGGAGCAAGCGGGACGCGTTCGCCTTTCGGAGTATCGTTTAAATAGCTCGTGACCATCGAGGGGAGGTCGTTAAAGAGGTCGGAGTTTTTTAGGGTTTCGGGAATAACGTAGGCGTTTTTCGGGAGGAAGTTTAGGCATTTTCTAATTTTTTTGCGGGAGACGTGGGACTTGTCGTTAAAGGAGACGTAAACAAGAAAACCGTCTTCGAACTTTTTCGAGAGGAGCTCGGGTCTTTTTCCGTAATCTTCGACGGATTTAACTAAGTTTAAATCGTAGAAATTAAGTTCGAGGGGAGAGAGGGTTTTCGCGTAGGAAAGAAATTCGCTCGCGGTTCGGAAAGAATTAAAGACGGCAAGGAGGCGATGTGGACGGGCGGGGAGAACGTCGAGACGGAGAATAACTTCGGTTATGATTCCGAGCGTTCCCTCAGAACCGTAGAAAACGGGGAGTAGGTCGAAAACGCGACCATTAAGGCGACGAATATGTTTCACGCCGACGTAACCGGAGCGGGATTTTGAGTCTTTCAGATTGACGAGGACGTCGGGACTGTTTTCGAGGAGACTGTCGAGGTCGTTATAAATGTCACCCTCGAGGGAATTTTTCTTTTTAAAGGCTTTTAGCTTTCCGCGAGAAAGACGAGAGGTTTGGAGAATGTCGCCGTTCGAGAGGACGACTTCGACGCGATCGATATAGTTCATGATCCCGCCGTATTTTCCGGAATAGGAATCGACAGGGGCGGTCGCGATTAAGGAGCCGATTGTTTCGCGCGGGTCGGCGGAAATTGGGAGGAAGAGACCGTGCGGAGCGAGAACGGAGTTGAGCTGTCCGAGGGTAACGCCGGATTGGACATGAACGAGGCGATCGTGCGCGTCGAGTTCGCGCAATTTATTCATTTTTTCCATCGAGACGACCATACCGGAGGAAAGGTCGGCGCCGGTTTTCGAGAGTCCAGAACCGCGGACAGCGAGGGGGAGATTATAGTTTTTAACGGCGAGTTGGTTAACGAAGCGGACGAGCTTTCGGACGTCGGAGGTCGATTCGGGGAGGGCGACAAGGCGAGGCTTAATCTTCAAGGCGGAGTGGTCAAAAGAATAAGCCTCTAGAATTGAGTCGCGATCAAAAACATTTCCGGTAATATGGCGATTTAGATAAATCGCAATCTTATTCATTCTTAACCCACCTAATATACATAAAACTATTATAAACGTTAGCGGAAAAAAATTAAAGACTTTATATTTAGATTTTTAAATATTAAAAAGATTCTTTAAATCGGAAAAGACGGCTTCGCGCGAGCCGGAGGCGTCGAGAGTTGGGATTTTAAAATCTTTTGCGACTTTTAAATAGGCGGAGTTAAGAGTTTTTTGGAAAGCGGATTTTTTTGACTTAAAAAATTCTTCGGAACGTTTACCCTGGGAAATTAGGCGGCGTTTACGTTCTTCTTCGTCGAGAGTTAGAATAACGATTTTGTCGGGGGAGAAATATTTTTCGGGCATAAGGTCTTTATGGAGCTTAATAATTAAGTTTTTCGAGACGCCGGTTCCATAGCCCTCGTAGATTAAAGTCGAGAGCCAAGAACGCGTAAGGATAACGGTTTTATTTTCTTTTAGTGCGGGTTCGGCAAAACGTTTCCATTGTTCATAGCGATTGACTAGATAGAGAAGGACGCGAGTTTTTTTGTCGACGCCGTAATCTTTTTTATAATTAAGTTCGGCGATTTTTGAGACAAACGGGTCGGTCGATTCGGTTCCGGATTCGGAATAATGGACAACGGTTTCGCCTTTTTTCTTAAAATAGGATTTTAAAAGAGAGGCTTGAGTATCTTTGCCGGCGGCGTCTTGACCCTCAATAACAATAAACATTAGTTTTCTTCTCGTTTATATTTTTCGACGCAGGCGGGACAGAGCGCGCGGTATTCGATTTTTGAGGTTCCGTCGTCAATTAAAACGTCGGGACCTTTTGAGACGAATTTATTGTTTAGGAAGCGGCAGTTACAGGTCGCTTTTTTTCCACATTCGCAGATGGTTTTTATTTCTTCGATATCGTGGGCGATTTGGAGGAGGCGGGTTGCGCCCTCAAAACCGCCGTCTTCTTGGCGGAAGTTAAGGCGGAGACCATACGCCATGACGGGAATGTCGAGCTGAATCGTAATCATCATGAGTTGGTCGGCTTGGTCTTTGGTTAAGAACTGCGCCTCGTCGACAAGCACGCAGGCGACGCCGGCGTAGTTTTTTGCGACAGCTTCAAAAAGATCAACGGTTTTGTCGAAGCAGAAATCGGTTTCGCGTTCGGGACCGATTCGAGTTAGGAGCTTATCGCCGTTTTTAGTATCAGTTTTTGGTTTAATGACGCAAACTTGATGTCCGCGCTCTTCGTAATTAAAGGCGACCTGGAGGAGCTGCATGGTCTTTCCGCAACCCATTGCGCCGTAACGGAAGTAGAGTTTTGCCATATTAGGTTTATTATAACAAAAATTTTTAGTTTTAGACCAAATCGTCTCTTTTCCCGAGGAGCGGGAGGAGGGCGAGGGCGCTAAAAACTAGACATATATAATATATGGGCGAAAAAGACGCGGCGGAGGTGTTTGGGGCTTCCTCGGCGACCGGTTCGAGTTCTTCTTCGGTTTCTGATTCGGAAATTTCCGGTTCGGTCGGCTCGGGTTCTTCGGGGTCGTCTGGCTTGGCGGGGGCTTCGGGAGTTTCTGATTTTTCTGGCTCTTCGGGTTCTTCCGGCTCCTCTGGCTGGACGACGTTGAGAGGATAATAAATAGTCATGGAGTCGATTGAATTAATTAAATAGGTTTCGACGGCTTCGTTGTTAATGTTGACGGAGTTTTGATGTTCTTTTTCGACAAAGTAAGTTTTATAGAGCGATTTAAACGGGGAATTAGATTTGAAACCGTAGCGGGAGTTTGCGAGGAGATTGATTTTTAGGAAATAGGAGTCGGAGGTTTCGGATTTAACGATTTCGAGCGAATCGAGAGAGGCTTTGGTTAGAGAGCTGAGCGAGAAAGAAGATTTTATTAAATCGAGAGCGTCGGCGAGAGCGGAGATCTCGATTTCGGCGGGGGCGGTAAAGCTAGTTTCGACGAGGTTGATTTTGTTGTTTAAAGTAAATTCGTTAAAAGTTTCGTAAGGGGTAATACGGACGACGTAGTTGTCGGTATTGTATTGAACGGAGGCAATATTTTCGACGTTCGCGCTAGAATCTTGGGAAGAAGCATAAGTTAGTTTTGTTTCTGGGTCGGTTAGGTCGGTATAAGAATCGGTATATTGGTCGGTATCCGTATCATAAACGCCGTCGGGGAAAAAGATGTCGCCAGTCCAAACCGAATAATTCCCTTTTGGATTGTTGATTAGGAGATTGTTGCGATAGAGGTTAGTTGAGGCGTTAAGGTTAGTTGTGATGCCGGTTAGGTTGTTGGTTGAGAGATAATTGTCGGAGAGAAGGTTCGGGGAGACGTTGATAGTGATTTTTGAGGAATTAAAAAGATTAACGTCCCCGTTTCTAGTAAAGATCCCAGTTAGAAACGGCGAATCGGATGGGGTTTGGTTTTTTAAGTTAATTTCGAGGGAGACGTCTTTTGAGTCGATTCGGAACTCGCTGTTTGAGAGCGGATTTGAGAAACCGGTAGCGATGCCGACGGCGGTCGAGGAGGCGGAATTGACGTTAAAAGTTAAACTCGCGGGGGCGTCGGCGGTTGTGATGATTAGATTGGCGTTTTCGTATTCGAGCGCAAGGTCGGAGGTAGTTTCAATTACGTTTTCGCCGGTTAGGACGAGCTGGAAAGTTTCATGATAAGGGAGGTAGTTGATTTTAATTTTTTCGCCGGAGTAGTTAGTTAGTTCGAGAAAATAATTTGTTCCAATATTCGGGTCGGAAGTTTTAGAAAATTTTGCGGTTTTTTCAGAGTTTTCGGGATTGTCGAGAGTTAAAACTTCGTTTCCGACTTCGACGGTTTCTCGTTTTGCGAGAATTTCTGGAGCGGGTTCGAGAGGAGTGTAAGAATCGTCTTCCCAAACGTAATTTTTAGTTTGACAGATAAAATAGAGTTTTGGGGAGAAAGTTGTTGGAGACGAAAGGGTAAAAGTTGGGAAACTCGAAGTTTGGTTTATGCGGACATAGTTTGCGACGGTATATTGGAAAATCAAAGAGTTGTCGGTTTTATAATCGACGGTAAACGCGCTAGTTTCGGAAATAGTTAAGGATTTATTTTTAAAGCTAAAAATACGGTCATAGCCGTCGATAATGATTTTATTTTCGGTCAAGTCGCTTAAATCGAGGCTTTCGAGAAAAACGAGAACCGTAAGTTCGGGGTTTAGGATTGCTTCTTCGTATTCTTCGACGGAAGAAATATAGGTTTTGGTATTTTCGGGAGAAAGGAGAACTTTCGGGGAGGTTTCGGCAAAAACGGCGAGCGGAGAGAGAAGATTAAAAAATAGACTAGAAATGAGAAAAGTTGTAAAAAATTTACGCATAGGTAGAATAATTTTAGGGGAATAAAGTAATTTTTACAACGTTAAGCGGAATTAGCGATGGTTAATCGGCGTCGCTGAATTGGGAATTATAGAGTTCGGCATAAAAACCATTTTTCTTTAAGAGCTCGGTATGAGTTCCTTGTTCAATGATGTTGCCGTCTTTCATGACGAGAATAAGGTCGGCATTGCGGATAGTCGAGAGACGATGGGCGATGATGAAGCTGGTTCGACCTTTCGTGATTTTTTCGAAAGCCTCCTGGATTTTGGCTTCGGCGCGAGTATCAACGTTCGAGGTTGCTTCGTCGAGAATCATCATTGGCGGGTTTTCAATCATGGCGCGAGCAATCGTTAAAAGTTGTTTTTCGCCAGCGGAAATGTTGTCGGAATCTTCGGAGATTTCGGACTGATAGCCGTTTTTCATAGATTCGATAAGGTGGTCGATGCCGGCGTTTTTGGCGGCAGTTTTAATCGTTTTTTCGGAGGCGGATTTGTTGCCATATTTTAAGTTGTCTTCGACGGTTCCGGAGAAAAGCCAAGTATCCTGGAGAACCATGCCGAAAAGGCGACGAACGTCGGAGCGTTTCATCTCTTTAGTTGGGACGCCGTCGATCGTGATAAAGCCGGAGTCGGGATCGTAGAAACGCATGAGGAGGTTGATGATAGTTGTTTTGCCAGCGCCGGTTGGTCCGACGATGGCGACTCGCTCGCCAGGTTCGATTTTGGCGGAGAAGTCTTTAATAATGGGGGTCTTTTTGTCGTAGGAGAAGCTGACGTGATTAAACTCGATTGCACCCGCTACTTTCGGGAGGGTTTTTGAGGGAGAGGGGTCGGGTTCTTCTTCGGGCTCGTCGAGGAAGTTAAAAATACGTTCGGAGGCGGCGAGAGTTTGTTGGACGGTAACGACGATTTCGGAAAGGTTTGTTAATGGGCGGTTAAAGCGAGAGAGGTATTGGACGAAAGCCTGGATGCTGCCGATTAGAATTTTTCCGGAGAGGACGAGGTTTCCGCCGAGAACGCAGACGCCGACGTAGCCTAAGTTGGTTAGGGTATGGACGACGGGAAAGGCGAGCGAGCCGAGGAATTGACCGCGCCAAGATTCTTCATAGAGTTTTTCGTTGATTTTCTTAAATTCCGCGAGGCTGGCGTCTTCGTGGGAGTTGGATTTGATGATGAGTTGACCAGAATAATCTTCCTCGATATGGGAGTTTAAATTGCCGAGCGTTTTGCGTTGGGAGGCAAAGAATTTTTGCGCCTTTTTCGCGATTTTAGAAACAAGAAAGACGGAGATTGGGACGACAACAACGGCGACGAGCGCGAGAAGCGGAGAAATTAGGAACATCATAATCATACAGCCAATAATGGTCGTTAGACTAGTCAAGATTTGGGTTAAGCCCTCGGTTAAAGTATCCCAGAGGGTATCTGTATCATTAGAATAAATCGAGAGCGTGTCGCCGAATCTGACCTTGTCGAAATAAGAAATTGGAAGACGAGAGATTTTTTCAACGATTTGCGTGCGGAGCTGTTTGGTGTATTTTGCGGTTGCGTAGGCGATTAAATAACTTTCAAAATAATTAAGAACGGCAGCAACAAGATAAATGACGATGAGCTGGATGGCGATTAGTTTGATTGGCTCGAAGTCGAGATGTCCAGTTTCGGAGAGCGAAGAATAGGCGGAGTTCGTCATGTTCCCGAGCAGTTTCGGGGAGAAGAGTCCGAGGACGTTCGAGGCAACGGCAAAAATTAATGAAACAATAATTAAGAAGCGGAAACCTTTAAGCGATTTTAGAAAAGCGCGGAGAGATTTTTTCGCGTCTTTTGGCTTTTGGTCGGCAACTTTACGCGGCATGATTTAGCTCCTTTCTAAATTCTTCTTCCGAGAACTGACTTTTTACGATTTCGCGGTAGGTCTCGCAGGATTTTAGGAGATTAAAATGTTTCCCCTTTCCGACGATTTTACCGTTATCGAGAACGATGATTTGGTCGGCGTCCTTAATAGTATTGATTCGTTGGGCGACGATTAGGACGACAGAATTTTTTACTTTCGGCTTTAGAGCGGCGCGGAGCTTTTTGTCGGTCTTCATATCAAGGGCGGAGAAAGAATCGTCGAAGATATAGATTTCGGGGTTTTTCGCGATAGCGCGAGCGATGCTGAGACGTTGTTTTTGACCGCCAGAAACGTTAGAACCGCCTTGGGAAATATGGGAAGTATATTTTTCGGGCAGTTTTTTAATAAATTCTTCGGACTGGGAGATTTTAGCGGCGAGTTCGATTTCGGATTGGTTCGCTTTTGGGTTGCCGAAAGTAATGTTTGAATTGACGGAGCCGGAGAAAAGAACGCCTTTTTGGGGAACGTAACCGATTTTTTTCATTAAATCGTCTTTATTGTAATCTTTAATATTAAGACCGGAAATTTTAATTTCGCCGGAAGTTGGTTCATAGAAACGCGGGACGAGGGAAATTAAAGTTGATTTTCCGGAGCCGGTCGAGCCGATAAAAGCGGTCGTTTCGCCGGCGTTCGCCTTAAAAGAAATATTCGAGAGGACGTTTTCGTCGGCGCCAGCGTAAGCGAATGAGACGTTATTAAATTCGACGCTCGGACTGACTTCGGGGGCTTTTAGAGTTTTTTCTTTCCAGGTTATTTTTGATTTCGTGTTAAAGACTTCGTTAAGGCGGACGGCGGAAACGTTAGCGCGAGGAAGAACGACGAAAAGCATAGTTAGAATTAAGAATGACATGATAACTTGGGCGGCGTATTCGACGAACGCGATCATATTTCCGAGATAAGAAAGGTCGGTTTCGAGATTATTGATTCCGATCCAGATACAAAGAAGCGTAACGCTATTAAAAACTAAACTAATTAATGGATCTTGGAGCGAGAAAACGCGGTCAATCGAGAGAATGGTTTTTGTTAACTCTTCATTCGACTTTTCGATTTTATGGCGTTCGAGTTCTTCGTTGTTAAAGGCGCGAATAACGCGGAGACCGGTCAAATTTTCGCGGGCGAGGAGAGTTAGGCAGTCGAGGAGTTTTTGGAAAAGTTTAAACTTCGGCATGACGGAGGCGATAATAATAATTGAGAAGAAGATAATTAAACCGACGCCGAGAGCAATAATCCAAGTCATGTTCGGGGCGGTTCGGTATGCTTCGAAAATGGCGCCGAGACACATTAACGGGGCGCGGAGGAGCATGGTCAACATCATCATGACGGCGGATTGGACTTGGGAAATGTCGTTGGTCGTTCGAGTAATTAAGCTGGCGGTTGAGAATTTGTCGATTTCGGAAATTGAGAAAGAGATAACTTTTTTATAGAAGTCTTCGCGAAGATCGCGCGAGAAAGCGGCGCCGATGCGAGCAGAGAGGTAATGAGAAACGAGCGAAGCGAGCGCAGAGAGAGCAGTAAAACCGAGCATTTTTAGCCCGACGGCGAGGGTATAGTTCGGGTCGCCGGTAACGATGCCATTGTTAACGATGTCTGCCATTAAAGAGGGGAGGCGGAGAGTCGAAAAAACTTGGACGCCAACAGACAGAATTAGAAAAAAGACCGACCAAAAATAGGGTTTTAAATATTTCAGAAGTTTAAGCATATTTATATTATAATAACTTTTTTATTTTAGTTCGTCAAGCGGAGGCGTTTCTTCAACTTCGGGATTTTCTGGAGTTTCTGGAGTCGATTCGGGCTCGGAGACGGAAACTGGAGAAACTTCGACTGGCTCGGGTTCGGCGGGGGGTTCGACTTTTAGGACGGGGGCGTTACGAAAAACAAGATTAAGCGGTTCGGATTCGTTTTTGA
Organism: Candidatus Saccharimonadota bacterium; assembly: GCA_017432425.1. GTDB lineage: Bacteria > Patescibacteriota > Saccharimonadia > Saccharimonadales > Saccharimonadaceae > Nanosyncoccus. The sequence continues at coordinate 56,012 of JAFRJE010000002.1, read as the reverse complement.
GCCGAGATTCTTGACTTGCTTTTTCTAATTTTAGGGGGAACTCGGTTTTCTCGGGGGATTTTTCAGGAGAAGCGAATACCGCGGCTTCGTCGATTGCGGCGACGAAATTTGGGGAGAATTTTGTTACAAGACGAAACGCAAAGAAACCGACTAGAGCGCCAAAAAGGAACGAAAGGCTACTTTTTATAATTACCTCCGGCGTTATTTTAAAACGTTTCATATAATATATATTATATATAGGCAAATTTTCGAGGCAAGCACGAGCGAAATTAGACGTGGCGGAGTTTTTTGCGGACGGTTTCGACGGTTTTATTGAGGATGTATTTTGTTTTATTAAGAATTAAATCATGGGCGGGAGTATATTTTAGTTCTAAGCAGCCGAAACTGCGTTTAAATTCGGAGACGCCGTAGAAACGATGGGACTTTTCTTCGGTTCCAACGATTCCCCAAAGGTTATAGCGAGTAATGCCGCGTTTACGAGCTTCGGACATAGCCCGTAGATGGAGGAGAGGGGCGGCAGAATATTTAGTTCCGAGTTCGGACGAAACGCCGTAATGATAGCTGGCTTCGTTGCCATAAAAAATCATAAAATTCATCGCTAGGATTTCGTCGTTTAGTTTCGCAGTATAAATTAAAACTTCGTTATGTTCGGCGAAAGCAGAAAATTGTTTGGTTAGAAAACTTTTTGAGAAAGCGACGTACTTCTGGCGGGCGGCGTGTTTTTCTTCGAGGGCGCAAAAGTCTTCGATAGCTTTCTGGTCGGCGGAGGCGGAAATCGAGAGATTGTTTTTTAGGGCTTTTCGGTATTTACGACGGAAGCCTTGGGAGGCGCCAGCAAGGATTTCGGCTTCGGATTTAGTTAGGTCGAGAATGCCGGCATATTCAACGGAGAGATACATCGGGGCTTTTTTTAGACCGAGAGAACTAAAGAGTTTTAAAGAATTTTCGGAAAGTTCTAGTTGGGGACGAACGCGAACAAAAACGCAGCGATTTTCTTTTCCGATTTTTTCGATGTCTTTAAAAACAAATTTAACGAGGGGGCGATTTTTCCAGTCGAGAATCGGACCGCCGGCGATTGCGAGATAGCGACCGCGTTTCGCGGTTTCAACAACGCCAGCATAAGCCGCGATGATAGTTCCGTCTTCGGTTTTAAAAAGGCGACGAACGATTTTTTTGTTGCGGGAAGCATGGAAAACGTAGAAGTCGAAACTTTGGAGGAAATTCGAGGTTTTGTCGGAGGTAATAAATTCGTCCCAAATTTTTCGATCGTTACAATCTTCGACTAGTATTTTCATAATTTTAGAGATTCCTTTTTTTCTTTCTTGCGGTTTCGACGAGAACGTTAAGTTTATATTTTATTGGATTAATAACGAGGTCTTTTGCGGGGATATATTCGACGATTTCACCGCCGAAGCCGGTTTTGAAAGTTGTTACGCCGGCGTAGCGATGGTTGGGCTGGTTCGGCGGGGCGATTCCCCAAAGATTAAAACGTTTAATTTCCTGTTTTTTCAAATCTTTAATCGCAGTCCAAAGAAGAAGATAAGCGCCAGGGAGTTTTCGGTTTAAATCGGTCGAAGCGGCTTCGAAATAAGCGGCTTCGTTCCCATAAATTAAAATCAGACCATAAGCGACGGGTTTTTCGTCTTCGGTTTTGACGACGTAGAGTTTTAGATTTTCGGGAGAGAAAGCGGTTCGTTCGGCGAGGAGAGTTTTTTCGTCGGGAGGAACGAAGTTTTGGCGTTTTGCGGTTTCGACTTGGATTTTATGGAAAGATTTAAACGCGGCTTCGGAATGGTCTTCCTCGATTTTTAGGTTAAGTTTTTCGGAACGGCGAACTTCATAGCGAGTTTGGCGACGGAGATCGGCGAGTAGTTCTTCTTCGGATTTTTCGAGGTTGATTAGGACGGTATCTTGGGCGTGGAGATGCATCGGTGCTTCGGAAAAATCAAGACCACTCAAGAGGAGATTGTTTTCGGGAGTATTTTCAAGTTGGGGGCGGAAGCGAACGAAGACGCAATGATTTTCTTTTGCGACGACTTTTATTCGGGTAAAGATTTTTTTAACGAGGGGTTTATTTTTCCAATCGACAAGCGGCCCGCCAGGGATTTCGAGATAGCGACCGCGTTTCGCGTCTTTAATAATTCCGAGAAACATGGCTTCGTCGTCAAAATTTTCAAAAACGATTTTATGACCGATTAGACGGTTCGCTTCCGCCCAGAGGGGGGATTGGAGAAAATTCGACTCGGGGAATTTTCGCAAAAGGTCAGACCAGATTTCGGTTTTAGTTTCCATTTAGAGCGTTCTCCTTTAGGATTTTTTTAGCATAGGCTAATTCTTTTTGATGTTTTTTATCATAATACCAAGTCGGAAGATTGAGGACGTGCTTGGCGAAGAAAACGGCGTTTTTATTTTCTTTTTCGGGGAAATTGGTCTTTTTATAGTAGCGAGCGGGGGAGACGGGGACTTCATACCAACTTTCTTCGAGGCGGATTCCTTTCTTCTTTAAGATCTTTAAGGTTTCTTCGCGGTTCTCGACGAGGAAAAATTCGCGGAGGGGTTTATCTTTTAAGGAACCTAGCTGGCGGAGGGCGAGTTTTGCTTGCCAGTTAGTAATGGTCGTGTTTTCGAGGAGTTTTGTATCGGCGGAACGCTCAATCCAGCGCAGTTTTAAAAGCAAACCGAGCCAGTATTTTTCTAATTTTAAATGCGCAAGTCCGCGAGCGATTGCGCCGAAGAGAGGGTACCAACTGGCGCGCGGGACGTCGCCGGATTTTCTTCGCTTTTTTAAGGCGGATTTATTAAAAGATTTCGGGAAAGAGAGAGTTGGGTCGCGGAGAAGAACGGCGCCGCCAGTAATTGTGTCGATTGACTTTCCCTTTCCAAACGAAAGGCAAGTCGCTTCGCCGACGGTTCCGATTTCGCGTTTTTTAGCGTTTAAAGTATAGAAACGACCGGCAGAGTGGGCCAAATCTTCGAGGAGGAGGAGATTATATTTTTTCTTAACTTCTAGAAATTTTTTAAGGTCAACGGGAAGTCCGAACGTGTTTTGGAGAATAAAAACTTTTAGCTTTTTATCTTTTTCGCAGGCAACAGCGAGCGTTTCGGGAGAATAATCTGGCGAGGGGGCTTTTTTCGGGTCGGGGAGGTCGAGGAAAACTGGAACGAGACCGGCGTTTTTAACGGCTTCGACGACAGCGAAACAAGTAAAGGAATTAACTGCGACATGGTCGCCTTTTTTTAGCCTGTTTGACTCAATAAAAGATTTTAGGGCGAGGGAAATCGCGGAGCGACCGGAGTAAATTAGCGAGGTGTTTTCGAGGGTTGTGCCGTAGCGTTTCGAGAGGGCAAGTTCAAGGTTTTTATAGTCTTTTTTAGAGCCGACGGAGAAAGAATGGCGAAGAACATCGCGCGCGGAGTAGTTCGAGGCGAGTCCGAGAAAAATCATTTTAGGGCCTCCAGAATCGCAGAAGCGAGCGAAGCGGGGGAGGAAATATAGGGCGCATGAGTCCAGTTTTTATAGAGTTTTAACTCAGAATTTTTAAGTTTTTCAGCGAGGACATGGGCTTGGCGCGGGGGGGTAATTGTATCGTTTTCGCCCCAGAGGATAATCGTTTCGGTCGAAACTTTTTCGAGAGGGAGGTTTTTGTCGGAGTCGAGCATATTCGAGAGAGTTTTTTTCATGTTTTCGGGGGCGCGGGAATAGTCGGAAGCGCCGATTAGTTTATGAAAAACTTTTGAGAGGAACTTAGACTTTTTTAGCGGAGCGCCAAGTTTTGAGAGTTTACGGAGAAAATCACGTTTTCGGGATTTTTCGTAAACGCCGGCGGAGTCGAGGAGAATAAGTTTTCTGAGTTTTTCGGGCTTTTTCACGCAAAGATTAAGGAGAATACGTCCGCCGTTACTATGACCAAGAGCAACAGCGCCGTCAGGAATGTTTTTGTTTGCCCAGGAAACGTAATCGTCGATTGTCCAGATTTTTTTGCTGGCGGTCGTTAAACCAGGGACGTTTAACATCTCGACTTTAACGCCCTTTTCTTTTAAAATTTCGAGAGTTTTTTCCCAGGGTTCAACGGTATAAGTCCAGCCATGAACAATATAGAGATCTTTCATCAAACAAGCCCTCGGTTTTTTCGACGTTTAACGGCGGCAGGTTCGCGACGAGGAAGTTTCTCTGCGTCTTCGGGATTCTCGAGCAATTTTTCAATAATCCATTCTAGATATTGGGAACCTTTAAAAATCAAGGTTTCGGTTCCGGTTGTATTTTTTTCGATATAGTCGAGGGCTTTTTTCGGGTCGAGAGTTGTTTTTGGACTGAGTCCGAGTTCTTTCAGACGCGGGGCGGTGTATTTTTTGGTTCGGCGACCGACGAGGATAACTTCTTCGGGATTAACTTCGGCGATTAGGTCGGCGAGTTTGAGATGTTCCTCGCTTTCGATTGAACCTTGGTCGACGATGTCGCCGATAATGAGCCATTTGTGGGCAGCATGAAGACTTTTCGTCATGGCGAGGATAGATTGCATGGAAATTAAATGGGCGTTGTAGCTCGAATCAATTAATTTTAGACCGTTTTTCCCCTCGAGGAAAGAACTGCGTCCGGGCGGGAGTGGCATTTCTGTGAAATCTGACTTTAGAGGGATTTTCAAGTAGTTCATTAAGTCTTTTAGCATTAAGAGTTGAATCGAAAGATCGCGAGGTTGGGGACTTTCGAAGTGGAAAGTGGTCGCGCCGTATGTAAAGTCGGTTCGGTTCGGATAGACGACGTATTTTTTGATGTCGGATTTTTTGAATTTAACGACTTTCGCGGAGATATGGTTTGTTGCGGAGACCATGAGCGGAGAGTCGGCGTCGATATAGACGATTTTTTTGGTATATTTTGGGAGTTTTGAGAATTCGTCGGCGATTGCGAGGTCGAGATTTTCGAATTTTCCGTCTTTAACTTCTTGTTCGAATTGGACAGCATGAGAGCGACCAAGAGAAATCCAGAGAGTAACTTCGGGTTTTAGCCAGGAAGCAAGAAATTCAGTTTCGAACGGGCGTTCGCCGTCAATTTCGACGACGTAAAAGGGTTCTTTATGTTTATAAAAAAGGCTTTTAAGCGGCGCCATTAAAATTAAGTAGAGCCAGCGGGTTTTTGAGCCGCGGATTCCTTTCAGACCTAAAATATCAAAAGCAACGCCGAAAGCGGAGTTGGCGTCGTGGGAATAGTGCGCCTTGTCTTTTAGCTCGAACTCGATGAGGTGGAGCATGGTCGTTTTTCCGGCGGAGCCGGTCAGGGCGATTACGCGAGGATTCCAACGTTTAAAGGCGCGGTTTGCGAAAAAACGGAAATAGCGGGCCGCAATAAAGTAAAAGCGTTTTTTAAAACGCGCGATTTTAGTCATAAAAATATTATAACAAAAAGTTGCCCTTTCGGGCAACTTTTATTACATTCTAATCTCGGCGTCGACGCCAGCGGGGAGGGCGAGATTTTGGAGAGATTCGATTGTTTTAGGGGTTGCGTTAGAGATGTCGATTAGGCGTTTATGAACTTTCATTTCAAACGCTTCGCCGCCGGTTTTATAAACGTGCGGGGATTTAACGACAGTAAAAGTACTGCGTTTCGTCGGGAGAGGGACGGGACCGGAGACGGTCGCGCCAGTTCGGATCGCAGTATCGACGATTTGTTTTGCGCTTTGGTCAATGACGCGATGGTCGTATGCCTTTAGGCGGATACGAATTTTTAAGCCTTCGTTTGCTTTTTCTACCATAGGTAGAGATTCCTTTCTTTTCTCGTAACCTCTAAGCAGAGTTATCGAGAATTAATGTTTAAAGTTTATTCAATGTATATTATAAACTAAAAGTTATAATAAAACAATATCTAGCGGGTATTTGACTTGTCTTTTGCTATTTTTTTGAAGTATTCATGTTCAGCGGTTTTATCATACCAGAGAAAAACAAGGGCGATTAGAAGCCAGAACGGGACGAAAAAGAAAGAAACAAAGGAGACGCGTTTCATTATTTTTACGTTATAACCGCGGAGTTCCCATTTTTCAATGACTTTTGAGTCAATAATCCACCACGGAAGACCAATAAAAACTTCGGAAACGAAAATTGCGCCGAAGAGCCAGAGAAAACCTTTTAGAAAAGTCAGCCTCTGGATATTTAGGACGAGAATTAAGCCGAGGATTAAACCGACGACTCCCCAGAGAATTAGCGAGTCGAAAAAACGCTTTTTTATCAAGGCGCGGATTTCGAGTTCGGAAACCTTTTCTTTTTCTTTAGTCTTCGCCATTTTTAGCTCCTATTTATCCCAGTCGAAGCCTTCGCCGAAGTGTCCGTAGCGGGCAGAGCGTTCGTAGATTGGGCGTTTTAAATCGAGGTATTTAATAATTCCGTTCGGAGTTAAATCATAACCCTCGATTTCTTCTTCGACGCCGTCGATGATTACGGTTTTTTCGAGCGGTTCAGCAACGCCAATCGCGTAAGCGAGGCGGACGTAGACTTCTTTTGCGTTACGTTTTTTTAGATAATCGACGGCGACACGACGCGCCATATAAGCCGCGGAACGGTCGACTTTCGAGGGGTCTTTTCCAGAGAAGCAGCCGCCGCCAATCGGAATACGGGGACCGTAGTTGTCGACGATTAGTTTTCTTCCAGTCAAACCAGTATCGGCTTCGAAACCGCCCTGAGACCAGTCGCCGGCGGGATTTAGATGGAATTTTATTCCGTCGGCGGGGAGATTGTTTTCGGCGAGAAATTCGCGGACGAGAGTTTCGAGTTCGGATTTTTTTACGTTTTGGAACGAGGCAACGATTGAGTCGATTTTGTCGCCGCGGAGGGTAACTTGGGTTTTTCCGTCGAACGGGTGTTTTTTGTAAATAAATTTATTCAGGCGGCGGGAGAGGACAACTTCGAACGGAAGAAGTTCGGGAGTTTCTGAACAAGCGTAACCAATCATGATTCCTTGGTCGCCGGCGCCACCAGTATCAACGCCCTGGGCGATTTCTGGGGATTGTTTAACGATTCGAGTATGAACTTCGATGTTTTCGTCACCAGTAATTCGTTTTATGATTTTTTCGACATCGACTTCTTTATCGGACATTTTCGAGGTTATTTCGCCAGTTACGAAAACGACGCCATGTCCGCCACAAGTTTCGGCAGCAACGCGCGCGTCGGGATCTTTTTCGAGATAGGCGTCAAGAATTGCGTCGGAGATTTGGTCGCAAAGTTTATCAGGGTGTTTAGGCGAAACGCTTTCGGCGGTTCTTAAAAAGTCTTTCGTAGTCATGCCTATATTATATAGTGGTTTAAGGAAACAGGCAAATATTGACTTTCTCGGTTTAGTATGGTATAATTAGGGTATCGGCTGATTTTTGGCTATGAGAAAGGGGCGGTTTCATGAAGCGTTATCACATTGCCGATCTTTTGACCTTGTCGCGAGTCTTTTTTAGTATCGCGATTGTTCTTTTCGCCATCAACGGAACTTCGCTTGGATTGACGCTCGCTATTTTCTGTGTTGGAGAAGTAACCGACGCGCTCGACGGACCGTTTCACGTGCTCTATCCTTATCCGAGGGATATGAGGTATCGCTTCTGGAGGGAGGGGAATTTTCCGAAGTTTTTCGACACGGGAACCGACATTTTGCTCGGAGTGAGCTTTGCGCTCTATCTCTATCTCCGAGTTAGTCAAATCTTCGTTTTGTGGGTCTTTCTGCCGAGTCTTTCGATTGGATTATTCGTTACGATGATGATTCGGAGACATCCGCAATCGCGAGACGGCGGTTGGATTGACGATATGGATCGAATCCGTCATCGGGCGAAGCTGAGACGCGACGACGTTATCGACGACATGATCGGCATTCGGCGGGTTTTGTATGTCTGCGCGGTTTTTACCTTGATTCTTGGCGCGATTATCGCGCTAAAAATCGGCGTAGGCTGGAAAATTCTCCTGATTCTGTTGGAGATAGTGGTTGCGATTGTCGTTTACGCAACGAAGCGACCCCGCTCTAAAGAGCGGTAAGCCCAGCCCCCTTTCGAGGGGGCTTTTTTAAACTCTAAAATAAGGCGGCGTTAATAGATTCGAGAGGTTTGTTCGGGTTATAAAGCGAGAAAGCGGCGGTTTTTCCGGCGAGGCGGCCGTCCCAGAGAGAAAGCGGAGAATATTCGGTTTTTTCGAGGTCGGTTGTGATGATTTTGCCATTTCTGGCGGTAATGATTTTTTGTTCATGGAAAGTTAAAATCGAAACTGGGTAAGTTAAAGTGAATTTATGGAGCGATTCGAGAACGGGGACGAGCGGGGAGGAGAGCAAAATCATTTTTGGATAGAAAACGGAGCGGAAAAGTTTTTGGAGTTGGACTAGACTGGCGAAGATAGTTAGGTTTTCGCGGTCGAGGATTGTTTCGGCGTCGGCGGAGATTAAATCGACGGAGTCGCGCGCGAGGAGAGTCGGGACGGAGGGGGCGGATTTTATGGCTTCGAGAATTGCGACGGAGGTTTCGGAATTTTTCGAGAAGTCGCCGAGGAGGAGATTAAAATCGGCTTTTTCAAATTCGGAGTTTAGTTCAAGAGATTTTTTGAAACTGCCGGAGCTGGTCGAGGGGGCGAAAAATAAGTTCGGAAGCGGGGGAAGTTTTTTCTGGAGTGCGTCGGGAAAAACGAGGCGCAGCTCTTCGACGGGATAGCGAGAGGAGAGAAACTCGGCGATTTTTATTTCGGTTGAGAAGCCGAAAGAATTGCCACCGACGAGGTTGATTTTTCCGGTTTTTTGTTCGGGAAAGTTCCATTCTAGGTCTTTATAGAGCGGAGAAGTTTGTTTTTTCCAGTAAGTCAGGTTTTCCATATTTTTAAGCCTCGGAGGTTTCTGGGAAAGTTAGAGTAATCGAGATGGGGCAATGGTCGGAGCCGAAATAGGACTCATAAATCTCGGCGGAGGCTAGATTTTTTTCGAGAGATTTCGAAATGAAAAAATAGTCAATCCGCCAGCCGACGTTGTTTTTTCGCGCATTTCCCCAATGAGACCACCAAGTATAACGTTTTTCCTCGGGGAATTTAAAGCGGAAAGTATCGAGGAAACCGGCGGCGAGGAGATTTGAAAGCCCGCGACGCTCTTCGTCGGTAAAGCCGGCGTTTTTATGGTTGGTTTTCGGGCGGGCGAGGTCGATTTCTTCGTTTGCGCAGTTAAAATCACCACAAGTTACGACGGGCTTTTCTTTTTCAAGGGTTTTTAAGAGTTCTAGGAATTCCGGGTCCCAAGTTTTTTCGCGAAGCGTGAGGCGAGAGAGGTCGGGTTTGCTGTTTGGGGTATAGACGTTGACGAGATAAAAATTATCTAAATCTAAATAAATGATTCTTCCCTCGCTAGTAGAAAGGTCTCTAAAGGCGTTCTTCTCGGGTCGGCGTTCTTCCGGCCCGTCGTTACGGGCGGAAGCCGCCTCATCCTCCCTCGTGGCGGTCCGGGAGTCCCTCGAAGAAGCCTTTATGAGACCTTTCTTAACCAATGTCATTGTTCCGGAGTAGCCGAGGCGTTTCGCGGGATTCCAGAAGATTTCGTAGTCACGGAAGATTTCGTTTTCTTTTTCCAAATCAACTTGGGCGGGGGTACATTTTATTTCTTGGAGGCAGAGGACGTCGGGGTATTCGCGCTCAAGAAAATCGACGAGCGCGCCTTTTTTCAGAACGGCGCGGAGACCGTTTACGTTCCAGGAGAAAAGTTTTAGTTCGCGCATTTAAAACCTCCCACGATCGAGATCGCGTTTTTTAATGGTTTCGCGTTTATCGTATTTTTTCTTCCCTTTTCCGAGCGCGATAATGAGTTTTATTTTGCGTCCGCCGGCGAGGAGTTTCGTCGGAACAATCGTGAAGCCGGCTACTTTTTGTTTTTCGAGATCTTTGATTTGGCGGCGGGTCGCGAGGAGGCGGATATTGCGGGCGGTTTCGGCGCCGAGAGTTAGATTATTAAGCCAAAGTTCAGAATTGCGAATCGTAACGAAAGAACCTTTGAGTTGGACGTGATGATCGCGGATTAGGCGGACTTCTGGACCTTTCAATTCTAAACCGACAGTCAAGCCATCACTAAGAGAATAATCGTAGGCAGCGCGACGATTAACGGTTATACTTTCGGTCGGTTTTTTCTTATTCATTATGGTATAATTATAGCATGAGAATAGCAATTACTTCGGATATTTATTATCCGATGACGAACGGGGTCGCAGTTTTTGCGCATAATTTAGCTTTAAATCTCGCGAAAAAGGGTCATCGCGTGATGGTTATTTGCCCGAGTTTTAAAGGAAAAAAACATATTACTCAACAAAAAAATCTGCGAACGGTTTATTTGACGAGCATGAGACTCCCGTTTTATCCGGATCAAATTGAGCCAGTTCCGGAGAAGAAGATTATTTATCGACACGGGATTTGGTTTGCGGTTAACGCTGGTCATCAAGTCAAAAAGGCACTCGATTGGTTTAAGCCGGACGTAATTCATGTTCAGACAAACGAGCCGATTGCGATTGCGTCGAAACATTATGCGCTTTCGAAAAATATTCCGCTCGTTACGACTGGACATACTTTTCCGGATCAAATTACAGGACAGTTTGAGCTTTTAAAGCCGATTAAGAAACCGCTCGACGCGATTGTGAAAAAATATCTTGTTAGTTTTATGAAAAATTCCGAATATACGACGATGCCGACAGAGTTAGCGATTCAAGAGCTGACGCCGGAACCGAGCAAACGATTTAAGGTTCAAGTCGAGGCGATTTCCAACGGGGTTGATCTGTCGAATTTTAAACCTGGGCGAGCGAAAGAATATATTTATAAAAAATATAAAATTCCGAAGACGAAAAAAATCGCGATACACGTCGGGCGGATTGACGCGGACAAGAGCGTTGACCGAGTTATTGATGCGTTTGAGCGAGTTTTGAGAAAACGCGACGACGCCGTTCTTTTGATTGTCGGCGACGGGATTGCGAAAGCGGATTTGATTGAAATGACGCAGGCTCTAGGGATTTCAAAAAACGTAAGATTTCTCGGACGAGTTTTGCCGCCGGATTTAAATGAGATTTATAAAACAGCGGACGTTTTTGTTACGGCGAGCGAAATTGAAACGCAGGGAGTTGTTTTGGTCGAAGCGGCGGCGACGGGATTGCCGTTGGTTGCGGTTGACGCGGGAGCGGTCGCGGATTTGGTTCGAGACGGCGAAAATGGTTTTCTTTGTAAGGCGGGCGGGGACATTAAAGGAATAGCGGAAGGGCTAGAGAAAATTTTGAGCGATGACGTTTTGGCGAAAAGAATGTCGGCGGAAAGTCTAGTAACGGCGAAGCAACATGATTTATCGATTACGGTTAAACGATTTTTGGAAATTTATGAAGAAGCGATTCGGATTAAAGGAATTAAAGACGACGGCGAGAAAAAGCGTCGCGGATTCTTCTTTTTGAAGTCTAAATAGAAAGCGTAAATTCGGTTGTTTTATCGTCGGAAGAAACGGAAAGTTTCCAGGAATTTTTGTCGGCGAGAGATTTAGCAATCGAGAGTCCGAGCCCGACGCCTTGTTTCGATTTATCGACTTGATAGAAACGGTCGAAAACGTGTTTTAGGTTTTCTTTCGGGATAGTCGCGCCGTCGTTTTTTAATTTCAGTTCTTTTTCGGAAACAGAAAGCCAGATTTTCCCGCCGGAGTATTTGATTGCGTTGTCGAGGAGAATTCCGAAAAGTTCAGAAAAATCAGCTTTGTTTAATTTCGTTTCCCAAGTTTTGTCGGGTTTCGAGAGTTTAAAGCTGGTTTTTAGTTTTAGGTTTTCTTTTTTCAAACGAGACTCAAAAGATTTTAAATCGGTTTTTATTAAATCTTTAAAATCTAGTTTCGTCAAGGCGGTCGAGGCGGGAGCGAGATCGGTTTTCGTCAGAGTTAAAAGTTTCCCATTTAAGTCGGCGAGTTTTTCGGTTTCGAGGACAACGTTGTCGAGCCAATGGTTGCCGGAGATGTCGGCAGCTTCGAGGTTGGCTTGGATAGCGGCGAGAGGGGTTTTGATTTCGTGGGAAGCGTTGGCGATAAAGAGTTTTTGGGCTTCGTAAGCTTCTTTAACCGGTTTTATCGCTTCTTCGGCGAGATAGGCGGAAATAATAAAGACGATTAGTTCGGTTGCGACGCCGGTCGAAATTAAAGTAAAGAGGAGCGAGGAGAGGGCTTTTTTGCGGTCGTCTTTAATGTGTTCGTTAATAATGTTTTCGACTTCAGAGGAATAGTCGGGAGAGTCGGAGGGGATTGGGCGGCGGTTAGCGGAGTTGTTTGCGGCGATTAAATAAACGGAAGTGTACGCCGCGAAGAGGACGACAGAAGTTAAAACAAGGTTAGTTAAAACGAACTTTAGTTTTAGTTTTTTAAACATTACGCTCCTTTAATCGCTAGTTTATAACCGAGATTACGAATGGTTTTTATTTCGACTTTTGAGTTTAAGTCGCGGAGTTTTTTACGGAGATAGGAAACGTAGACTTCGACGTAATTGTCTTCGGCGTAAGCGTCGGCGCCCCAAACGTGGGCGAGGATATTTTCTTTTGCTTTAGCGACGGAGGGAGTTTTTAGGAGCATTTCGAGGATTCCAGCTTCTTTTTCGGTCAAATCGACGCCGTTTAAGGTTCGATTTTCCAAATCGAGAGTCAGATCCTCGAACTTTAAAGTTTTCTTTTCGGAAATCGGCGGGCGACGAACAAGAGCTTTCAGACGAGCAACGAGTTCGGAAGTTTTAAAGGGTTTCGCGAGGTAATCGTCGGCGCCAGTTTCGAGACCTTTGATTTTGTCTTCGACTTCGCCGAGCGCGGAAAGCATAATCACGGGGGTTTTAATTCCTCTTTTTCGGATTGCGGCAAGAATTTCGAGACCGGAAAGCGAGGGTAACATTACGTCAAGAACGAGCGCGTCGTAATTTGGTTTTAGGGCGAGGGAAAGCCCCTCTTCGCCGTCGGCGACCCAGTCAACTTCGATATTAGACTTTTTTAGTAAATGGGTTACGGCGTCGGCAAGAAATTTTTCATCTTCGACATAAAGGATTCGCATGGTTTTTATTATACTCCAGTTAATTTACGTTTCTAAATTTTGTATTTTTCATTATAATAAAGAAAAGTAAAACGAAACTTAAAAACCTTAAAATTTTTAGGAGGAAATTATGACAAACGAACAAATCGTTAAGGGGCTTTCGGGCGTTTTCTATATTGCAACAACCGAAGACGATCAGCCGCACGTTCGACCGTTCGACAAAGCGGCGGAAGTTGACGGGAAAATTTATATTGCGACGGGAAAGACTAAAAAAGTTTTTCAGCAGATTTTAGAAAATCCAAAAGTCGAGATTTTTGCGCTCGGAGATTTCGGGATTACGAGATTCACAGCAGAGGCTTATTCGGAGGACGACGAAAACATCGCTAGAGAAGCATACGAAAAAATGGAAAAAGAGTTCGGGGAAGACAAGGCTGCGCTTAGACTTGAGAAAATTAGAAAAGCCTAAGAAACGGTCGTTAGTTTTAGCTTTCTTCGCGAAGCTCTTTTAAGATTGGATATTCTTCGACGAGAACTTTAATACAACCGGCAATTGGAATGGCGATGATTGCGCCGACGAGTCCGAACATGTAGGTTCCAATCGTAATTGCGATTAAAATGACGACCGGAGGGAGCCGGAGGGCGTTACCTTGGACTTTCGGGGCAATCATGTTTGCTTCGATTTGACCATAAATTAAATAGAAGATTAGCCAAGTCGCGGCGCCAGCCGGGGAGCTAAAGGCGAGCAGAAGCGAGACAAGAAGACAACCGATGATTTGACCGAACATCGGAATCAAGTACATCGTCGCGGTTATGACACCCATTGGCGCGGCGAGTCCAGAGTTAAACCCGAAAATTAACGACAAAATCAGGACAATCAACGTCGTTACGGCTCCGTCGAGCAGGGCGATTAGTACTTGTTTTGAGAAGAAAGTCGAAACGACATTCGCCATTTTTTTCACGATTCGGCGCATTTCTTCGACAGTCGCGTCCTTTTTCTTTCCGGAAAGGGTCTTCCAAAACTTTTCGAGAATTTCAGGCCCCTCGAGCAAAAAGAGTAAAGTCAAAACGAGAACGATAACGGCTTTAGCGAGAATACTGAGAATCGCGGAGACGCTAGTTACGAGCGTGCTTCCGAGGTTCGAGATAAACGCGGAAGAAAAACTTTCGAGGTTCGAGGTAATTTGGCCGCGGAGGTCGGCAATTCCGAAGTTTTTACCAAATTCATTCAAGCCGTCAATCCCGCCGATTGTTTTTTCAAAGGTTTCGGGGAGCTGTCCGACGAATTTTACGGTTTCGTTTACGAGGACAGGCCCGATAATCGAGACGATAATTCCGAGGACGAGGAGGATTCCGAGATAAGCCAAAATCGAGGAGAGAGTCGTTTGTTTCTTTTTTCCAATCAGAAGATCGACTTTATTCGCGAGGGGCTTAATCGCAATCGCGAGGAGGGCAGCGGCGCCGATAATAATCAAGGCTTCTTTCGCGGAAAAGAGAAAATAGAAGAAAGCGGCAAATCCTAAGATTACTAACCAAAAACGAATAAAGGTTTTTGTTTCGACCTCGACGATATTTCTTTTCACGCTCATAGAACTCTCCTTTTAAGGAAATTATACAGGATTTTTCAAGGAAAATCTAGGGGAAGTTTAAGCGTAATAGCGAGAGAGAAAATCGGTTTTATAACTTTCGAAATCGCCAGAAAGGAGAGCGGCGCGGATTTTGTCGACAGTTCGGACGACGAAGCGTTCGTTATGGAGCGAGGCGAGGACTTTTCCGGTTATTTCGTTAGTTCGGAAGAGATGGTTGAGATAGCTTTTTGAATAATTTTTACAGAGTTCACAGTCGCAAGAAGAATCGACAGGAGAAAAATCGGTTTTGTATTTTGAGTTTTTGATATTAATTCGTCCGTCGAGAGTATAGAGTGCGCCGTTACGGGCGAGGCGAGTCGGTCCGACACAGTCGAATGTATCACAACCAAACTCGGCGCCGATAAAGAGGTCGCGCGGTTCTTGACCCATACCGAGAAGGTGGCGCGGTTTTTCGGAGGGGAGGATTTGATTGACGACTTTCAGCATTTCGTCCATGCCATCGGCGGTAAAGACGCCGCCAATCCCAAAACCGTCAACGGGTTTTTCGGCGGCATATCTCGCGGAAGTTGCGCGGAGATTGAGGAAAGTCCCGCCCTGGACGACGGCGTAGAGGAATTGTTCGGGCTTTTTATTTTTCTTCGCGAGGAGTTTTTGGTTTTCGTGTTCGAGAAGACAGCGGTCGAGCCAACGATGGGTTCGGTTCATTGCGCGTTCCATATCGGCGCGGTTTTCAGACTTTGCAAGTTGGTCAAACGCCATGTGGATGTCGGCGCCAATTTCCCATTGGGTTTGCATCGAAAGTTCGGGAGTCATTAAGAATTTATCGCCGTTTAAATATGATTTAAACTTTGCGCCGGCTTCGGTTATTTTTACGTCAGGGAGGGAGAAAATTTGGAAGCCGCCAGAGTCGGTAAAAGTCGGGGCGTTCCAGGCGGAAAATTTCGCGAGACCGCCAGCCTCTTCGATTAGTTTTGAGCCGGGGGTTAGGAATAAATGATAGGTGTTCGCGAGAATGGCTTGGGAGCCAAGGGCGCGCATTTCGGAAAAAGTTAGGGCTTTTACGGTTCCGCGAGTCGCGGCGCCGACAAAGGCGGGGGTTTTGATTTTTCCGTTCGGGGTCGTAATTTCTCCGACGCGGGCAAGACCGGAAGTTTTTTCGATTTCGAACTTTAGCATATTAGCATTGAATCTCCGTAGCTCAGGAAATTATAATTTTTCTCGACGGCATGGGTATAGGCGGGCTTTAGATTTTTCCAGTCAGCAAAAGCAGCGGTCAACATTAGGACGGTTGATTTTGGGGCGTGAAAATTGGTCAGGAGGGCGTCGATTAGCTCGAAGTTAAAGCCGGGGTAGATAAAAATATTGTCTTCGCCGGAAGTTTGACCCGTTTTTGCGTAAAATTCGAGCGTTCGGGCGACGGTCGTTCCGACAGCAACGACGCGATTTTT
The DNA here is from genome assembly GCA_017432425.1 of Candidatus Saccharimonadota bacterium. Lineage (GTDB taxonomy): Bacteria > Patescibacteriota > Saccharimonadia > Saccharimonadales > Saccharimonadaceae > Nanosyncoccus. The sequence continues at coordinate 39,975 of JAFRJE010000002.1, read as the reverse complement.
GGTTTGTTTGGCGGATTTTATGGCTTCGAGAGTTTTTTCGGGAATTGAGAACCATTCGGAATGCATTTCGTGGTCTTCGACTTTTTCGGAGCGAATCGGGAGGAAAGTTCCGAGACCGACGTGGAGCGTCAGGTATTCGACTTTAACGCCTTTAGATTTTAGTTTTTCGAGTAGTTTTTCGGTCATATTCAAAGAGGCAGTCGGAGCGGCGGCGGAGCCCATGTTTTTTGCCCAGACGGTTTGGTAGCGAAGTTTATCGGCTTTTTCGGCGTCACGACGGAGATAGGGCGGGAGCGGAACGGTTCCGAAATTTTCAGTCAAAGCGTCGAGGGAAGTTTTAGATTCAACGAGAGCGATTCCGTTTCCGAGAATTTCTTTAACGAGGATTTTATCGCCGGTTCGAGTTTCGGGGGAATCGTGTTCGACGTTCGAATCGAGAAGAAAAAGCTCGTCGCCGGCGCGGAGTTTTCCGCGGTAGATAACACGTTTTTCTGTCGCTTTCGGATTGTCATGATTTTCGAGAACGATTAGTTCCCTTTTTCGCCCGTCTTTAAGCTCGGTAAAGAGGCGGGATTGCATGACTTTTGTATCGTTTAGAACTAAAACGTCGCCAGGGTTCAAAAAATCAGCGAGATTTTTATAGAAAGAATCTTTAATTTTTCCGGTTTCGCGGTCGAGAATGAGGAGGCGAGTCGAGCCGCGCTCTTTTGGCGGGAACTTCGCAATCCGGTCTTCGGGCAAATCATAATTAAAATCGGAGACTAACATATATAATATATATTATAACATAAAATCCGGATTATGACGAGAACTGCCAAACTGTCCCGAAAGCTGTATCTACTAGCGTGATATTCTGTTTCTTTAATTCGTCGCGGATTTTATCGGCAGTCTCAAAGTCATTGCTATATCTTGCCTTATTTCTTTCATCTATCTTATTAGAATATTTTGATGTCAAATCTGGCGCATCTTCTAGGATATTCAATCCAAAAATTTTATCTACAAAACGCCAGCAGTCTATAGACATTTTGTTTGTTTTTTCTTCTATGTATGCAAAAGCGTCTGCGGAATTTAAGTCGTTGCTTAGACAATTTAGCAGGTTGTTTTTAAATTCGTGGTACGGAATGTCTTCTTTCTTTTGGTTTATCTCTGCTTGTTTAATTGGATCTTCTGAATATATATGCATAATAGCTTTTTTTTCTGATTGATATAGCAATGCGACATGATTTCGCCACTTTAGACGACGAGATCTCGCGGCGGTTAAATCTTCGAAAGTAAAATTGCGCTCGTTATGGTAGGAACCTTGATAGAGCCAGAGTTTAAAGTCGAAAACGGAATAACCTTTTTCTTCTAAGTCTTCGAGGGTAAGTATGTTACCGAGGGATTTCGAGACTTTCTCGTCATTGATTTTTAGGAAATTACAATGAAGCCAGAAATCCGCAAGGGGTTTTCCGGTTACGGCGAAATTTTGGGCGATTTCATTGGTATGATGGACAGGGATATGGTCGACGCCGCCGGTATGGAGGTCAATCGGGAGGTTTTTAAACTCCTTTTCGATAATCGTTGAACATTCGAGATGCCAGCCAGGGTAGCCAGGGCGACCGAGGAAGTCCCAACGCATGGCGTGAGACTCGCCAGGTTTTATGAATTTCCAGACGGCAAAGTCGGAGGGGTTTTTCTTTTCTTCGTTAAATTCGACGCGAGCACCGGCTTTTAGGTTTTTTAAATCGAGTTTCGCGAAATCGGGATAGGCTTCGAATTTTGAGGTATCAAAATAAATTCCGTCGGAGGTTTCGTAAGTAAAGCCGTTTTCGGTCATTTTTTCGACGGCGGTTTTATCGGCTTCAATATAGTCGGTTGCGCGCGCCCAAAGTTCGGGTTCAAGGAGATTGAGTTTTTTGAAGCCGGATTTAAAGACGTTTATATAATAATCCGCAATTTCCCAAACGGTCTTTCCCTCTTTTTTCGCGCCTTTTTCTAATTTATCTTCGCCAGAGTCGGCATCGGAAGTTAGATGACCAACGTCGGTTAAATTCAAGACGCGTTTAACTTTAAAATTATTCGCTTTTAGAGCTCGGACGAGCAAGTCCCAGTAAATATAGGCGGCGAAATTGCCGATATGGGGAGCGGAATAGACGGTCGGCCCGCAAGTATAAAGGGAAACCTCTTCCGGGTTTTTTGGCTTAAATTCTTCGAGCTTTTTAGTTTTTGTATTATATAACCTCATCTTTAACCGCTTTCAATATTATTTCTTCTATTTTAGCACGTTTTCGACTCGTTATGTCGTGGTCGCCGATTACGTTAATTAGCTCGAGATTTTTGTTTTTCTTCGCAAGCGATTCGAGATTCGGACCGAAGACGAGCGGGTCAAAACGACCGTGAATGACGGTTGTTTTAAACTCAAGATTTTCAAAAGTCGCGAAGTTTCGCGGGTTTAAGATTATATTTTCCATTGACTTTGCGAAAGCAGTTGATTTTAAATATTCGCGACGAAAAGAAGAAATTTTCGAGATAAATCCGGCGAGAGTTTTAATCGGGAGGGAGTCGGCGAGAGAATGGAGGCTAGAATAGGACTTTAGATAGAACTTGTCCGGGAGAGAAGCGACTTCTTTCGACTTTAGAACCGGAGGGGAGACGAGAACGGCAGTTTTTAGATTTAAGCGTTTTAATTCGGTTTTAGTCAAGTTTTTAATAAAGTTAGCGAGGATAAGAGATCCCATGGAATGACCAACGAAGACGACCGGAGTTTTTAAACGGAGTTTTTTCAGGGAGGTTTTCAAAGCGGATTCGTAGTCGGAATAGTTATAGTCGAGCCAGTCCGCTTTTAAACTGTTTCCGAAACCGAGGAGGTCGAAGGAAATTAGATTTACGCGGTTTAGGGTTTGGTTTTTTATAAGTTCGGAAAAAGTTGCGCGCCAAGTCGAGGAGTTCGCGGAGATGCCGTGGAGAAAAATGACGGTCAGGGCGGGGTTTTTTGCCCTTCGAGACAAACCGATTTTTAACTTAAGCGGGCGACCCAGGGTTTTATGATAGAAGTATGTCCAGAAATTATAGGATTTTGATTGCATAATTATTTTTCCGATTCGGCGGATTCGGCTTCGGCGATTAGGTTTGGGACAATCGAGACGAGATCTTTGACGGCGTCGTCATAAGAAATATCGTAGGTTCGGAAGCCGGCAGCGTAGAGATGACCGCCGCCGCCGTAGAAGCCAGCGATTTTGTCGGCGATCGGGACGGAAGTTCGGATTTTTCCGGTTAGTTTCCCGTCGGGATAGGTTTTTATTGCGACAGCAACTTTTACGCCCTCGACAAGACGCATCTCTTCAAGAATCAGGACGTTCGGATTGTATTCGTCGGAGTATTCGGCGATGTCTTCCCAGGGGATATGGATAGTTGCGAGAGAACCGTCGAGAGAATATTCGATTCGTTTAATTAAATCGGCTTTATAGTCGAGAATTCGGGGGGATTTTTTCATAAACTCACGACGAGCTTCTTCGAGTTCGGAGATTTCTAGGTTTCCTTTTTCGAGAAGATCGGCGATAGAACGAAAGGTCTCCGGAGTTACGCTCGCGGAAGTAAGCCCGAGGGTATCGGAAAGAATTCCGTAGATTAGATTTTTTGCGGTATTTTCTTCGAGAGGAAGATTTTCTTCTTTTATGATTTTATAAATTAAACTACAGCAAGCGGGGAGAGGTTCGATTAGTTTTTCGTGGGGAAAAGATAAATCGTCTTCGGTTTCGTGATGATCGAGAACAAAAACGGGTTTAGTTTCGAGTTTATTTCTTTTCGCGGAATCTTCAAAGATTTTAGAAAGGAGAATTTCGGCGGCAGTATCAACGATAATATAGCCGTCGGCTTTCCAGTCGAACTCGTTTTCGACGCGAGACCAATCGGAGAAATAGCGAAGATATTTCGGGATATCGACCGGGCAATAAAGCGAGAGCTCGATTTTCTCGCCTTTAGCGGTTTTATAGTTTTCGATTAGATAGTCGAGAGCAATCGCTGAGCCGAGAGAATCGCCGTCGGGATTTTCGGCCTGGATAATACAGATTCGAGATTTATTTTCAAGGAATTTTAGGAAAGATTTATACATATATATTATTATATAACTTTTTAGCGTAAAGAAAAAGCCCTACTTAGGAGTAGGGCGGAGAGGATTTGTGGTATAATGGAAGTTATGGAAGTTGTTATGATTATTTTGGGGGTTATTAACTTGGGGGTTTTGGGGTATTTAGTTTTTAGCCTAGGAAAGCCTAAGAGCGAGAAAATTGATTTTTCTGAGATTACGGAAAAGTTAGTAAAGACCGACACGAAAGTCGAAATTTTGTCGAAGAAAATTGACGAGCTTCAACCGAAGATTGCGAGCGAATTTCGGGAAAACAGGAAGGAGATTTCGGGGAACCTCGGCGAGATTCAGAAAACTGTCGATAATAAGATTACGCGGCTCCAGGATTCAAACGAGAAAAAGTTGGAGCAGATGCGCGAGACGGTTGACGAAAAGCTAAAAGAGTCGGTCGAGAAGCGGTTTAACGAGAGTTTTAAGACGATTTCCGGACAACTTTCTCAGGTTTATCAAGGGCTGGGGGAGATGAAAAACCTCGCGACTGGGGTCGGAGACCTGAAAAAAGTGATGGAGGGGGTTAAGACGCGAGGGATTTATGGCGAAGTTCAGCTTGGAGCGATTATTACGGATATTTTGACGCCAAGTCAATATTATGAAAATACGCTGATTAAAAAGGGGTCGGCGGACAGGGTTGAGTTTGCGATTAAGATGCCGGGGAAAGAGACGGAAGTTTTACTCCCGATCGACTCGAAATTTCCGGTTGAGAATTATAGCCGGTTGATTGCGGCGTATGATAAGGGGGAGAAAATAGAAATTGAAAGACTGAGGAAAGAACTCGCGAAAGACGTTAAGGTTCAAGCAAAGAAAATTAGCGAAAAATATATTGAGCCGCCGAAAACGCTTGATTTTGCGATGATGTTCGTTCCGACGGAAAGCCTTTATGCGGAGATTTTAAGGATCCCGGGGTTGGTTGACGAAGTTAGACAGAAGTTTAATATTAGCCTGGCGAGTCCAGCGACGTTGCCGGTTATGCTGAACGGGTTGCTTATGGGATATAGAAGCGTTGCGATTGAGAAAAGGAGCGCGGAGGTTTGGCAAATCCTCGGCGGAGTTAAGGCGCAGTTCGGGAAGTTTGGCGATTTACTTGAGGGGGTTCAGAAGAAATTGACGGAGAGTGCGAATAAAATTGAGAGTGCGAAAACGACGTCGAGGCAGATTGAACGAAGACTAAAAGACGTCGAGACTATTTCTGAGGGAGAAAGTCTGAAACTTCTAAACGATTAGAGCGAAGTTCTGTTGCTTAGCGCGGCGGAGAGAGTGATTTGATCGGCGTAGGAGAGGTCGACGCCGAGAGGGAGACCGCGGGCGAGACGAGTTATTTTTAAGTCAGGATATTTTTCGCTCAAGAGTTTTTGGAGCAAGAGAGCGGTCGATTCTCCCTCGACACTAGGGTTTGTTGCGATAATAACTTCTTTTACGGAGTCGGCTTTTACGCGAGAAACGAGTTCTTTAATATGGAGCTGGTCGGGAGTTATACCGTCGATTGGGGAGACGGCGCCGCCGAGGACGTGATATGTTCCCTGGTATTGTTTTGTGTTTTCGATTGCGTATATGTCGAGCGGTTCTTCGACGACGAGGACGGAGGTTTTGTCGCGGGAGGGGTCGGAATAGAGCGGAGAAAATTCTTCGTCGGAATTTATTAAAGCAAAGGTTTTTGGGCAATTTTTTACGCCGGAATGGAGGATTTTTAGGGAGTCGGCAATAGTTTTTGAGACATTAGGGTTTGAACGAAAAAGATAATACGCGTAGCGTTCCGCGGTTCGCGGTCCGACGCCCGGCAACGCGCCGAGGGCGGAAATTACATCTTCGAGGGCTTTCGGGAGCATTTTAGAGACCGAGGTTTCCGAGCATTCCCATCATCGGTTTCATTTTATCGGTCGCGATTTCCTGCGCTTTTGCGTAGCCGTCGCGCATACAGTTTTCGATCCAGCGTTCGAGTTCATGAATATCGTCGAGATCAACTTTTTCGGGGTCAATCGTTACTTTTTTAATTTTTAGTTCGCCAGTTATTTGGACAACGACAGCGCCGTCGCCGGCTTCAACTTCAACGATTTCGTTTTTCAAATCTTTTTGCGCCTTGCGGAGCTGGTTCAGCATTTTCATTTGGTCCATAGTTTGACCCATATTTTTCTCCTTATTCTTTTACGGTTTCTTTCGCAACAATATTATATATGTATATTCTATCAGAATTATCTGATTTCGGGGAGGTTATTATCCTATCTAGGCTCAAGACTTTTTCCATCGACTCGGCTTCAGCGAGATAGTCGGCGGAGGCTTTTCCGAGAGTCGCGACTTTATAGCCGGGTTTCGCTTCTTTTAACTTCGAAGCGAGCATTAAAGAATGGGTTCGGTCTTCATAGACTTCGTAGAATTTATAGTCGAGCGAATTTTCTTCGGCGAGGAGGGTCATATTTTCGTTTAGAGTTTCGGAAACGAGGTTCAAGTCGCTACTAAATTGGTTCGCGACGGCAGGAACATAGCGATAACCATAAATAAAGAACGTTACGTTCGGGATTATAATCAGCGCGAGCAAAACAGAGAGCGGGAAAATCGCAAAAATGCGAGCATAGGGGTTCTCTGGAAAAAGACCGTACCATTTTTCGAGGAGATAGCGGAGCCCATGAGCAACGAGAATCGCCAACGGAAGAATCAGAAGCAGGCTCGAGTCGGGGTTTAGCCCGGCGAGAACGACAGCGAAAACGATAAAACAGGAGGCGATTGCGTTTCTTGAGGCAAAAAAGCCTTTCGCGGTCGAGAAAAGACCGGTCAGGGCGAGGGCGAGAGTCGCGAGACTAATCATTGGCGAGAGGAAGACACTCTCGAGCGCATTCCCCCAGGAAAAGAACGGCGCGAGCCCGGAGATAATGTTATTGAAAAAGTTTCCGAGGGAGAAGTTTTTGGCGAAGAAAATCGAAAGGGCGACGCCAGGAGTCGAGACTAAGTTTATGCCCCACATCGTGATTCCGGCGAGGATAATCAGGCTGGTTATTATTAGAGGGATTTTCGGGAGGGATTTGATTGTAAAGCGGAGGTGGGGCTGGACGAGGGCGAAGATAATAATAAAGATTACTAGATATATTAAATGGGGCGTATAAATCGAGAGTAGGAGAGCGAGGGCGAAAATTAGGCAATAGAGCGGGCGAGGGCGTTTTACGCCTTGAATCTTAGAGCCGAGCCAGAGGAGGAAAGTCGGCCAGAAAACGAGCATAATCAGAGGCGTTCCGGAGCCGGAGAGAAAGAGAAACGGGGTCGAGAGGACGGTTATAATCGAAGCGAGGAGGGCGACGTTCGTCTTAAACCAGCGGTTCAAAAGGAGAACAATCAGGACGCCGAGGGCGAGTCCGGCGAGAATCGAGGGGAGTTTGATTGCGTAAGAGTTAAAGCCAAAAGCGAGAATAGAGAGTTTTTGGAGGATATGATAAGGGAGGTCAACGAGGTCGCCGGAGGTTATTGAGGAAAAATGGAGATTATAGCTCGCGACGGCGGATTCGCGTTCAGCTTCGGAGAGACCAGAGGGAGCGATTAGCGGAAAAGAAAAAAGAAGCGACGCGAAAATTATTGCGAGCAGCCCAAAGCCAATAAAAAAACGAAAGCGATAAAGAGTTAAACGTGAAACGACTAATCTACTCATTCGTAACCATTATATCAAAAATTATTCTTCGTGGGTAGTATCTAGGGACATGAAGCGGAGGAGTTCGGGGTGGAAATAGAGTTCGATTTTCCCGACGGGTCCATGGCGGTGTTTTGCGATAATTAATTCGGTTATATTCGTTGGCTCGAAATCGTCGGAGTTCTGGCGGTAATAATCGGGACGATGGAGGAACATAACCATGTCGGCGTCCTGTTCGATTGAGCCGGATTCGCGGAGGTCGGAGAGGACAGGGCGGGGGTCGTCGCGACCGGTTACGCTACGGGAGAGCTGAGCAAGGGCAACAACAGGGATTTCTAGTTCGCGGGCGAGGGTTTTTAAGCCGCGGGAGATTTCGGTAACTTCTTGGACACGGTTTCCGGCGTAGCGGTCGGAACCCTGGAGAAGTTGGAGGTAGTCAACAATAATCATACCGATGTCGTGATCATGAGCGGCGCGACGAGCTTTGTTTCGGAGTTCAAGAATCGTCATTGAACTTGTGTCGTCGAGGTAGAGCGGAACAGAGCCCATGTCGCCGAGAGCATCGCCGATTTTACCGAAATCGTCTTCGGAGATATTTCCGGTTCGGATTTTCCAGGCATCAACGCCAGAGACGTCGGAAACCATACGGTCAACGATTTCAGCGCAGGCCATTTCCATTGAAAAAAAGAGGACGCCGCGATTATTGATTGTCGCGACATTATAAGCGAGATTTTCCGCGAAAGTCGTTTTACCCATTGCCGGGCGGGCGCCAATAATAATTAGGTCGCCTTTTTGGAAGCCAGCGGTTTTTTTGTCGACGTCGCGGAAGCCGGTTTTTAGTCCGCGGAGAGCGCCTTTGTTTTTATGGAGTTCTTCCATGCGATCGAACGCATCAGCGAGGAGATCCTCGAGGACGGTATAGTCGGATTTGGTTGTTTTGTCGGAGACTTCGAACAGAGCTTTTTCGGCGGCGCCGATTAGAACTCCGACTTCAGTTCCCTCTTCGTAAGCTTTTTCGGCAATATCGGTTCCGACGGTAATCAGTTTTCGGCGGAGGGCGGTTTTTTCAACTAGGTCGGCATAGGCGAGGATATGGGAAGCGGTCGGGACGAAATTTGTTAGCTCGGTCAGAAACGGCGAGCCACCAACTTTTTTCAGGGCTTTTTCGGCGCGAAGTTCAGCGGTCAAAGTCAAGAGGTCGATTGGGTTGTGTTGTTGATAGAGGGTCGTCATTGCCTTGTAAATTATATTATGACGCTCCTCATAAAAATCACCGGTTTTTATGCGCTCAAGGATTTCCGGGAAAGCCTTATCATCGAGAAGAATCGCGCCGAGCAGAGATTTTTCGGCGACTAGATCCTGGGGCGGGATACGCCCGGCGGGCTTTTTTAGACTAGAACGGGATTCCTCCTCCACTATCGACCTCCTTTATACCTTTTCCCATTATATCAGAAATTTTTGAGAGCGCGGAGTCGGACTCGGAGATTTTTAATTTTTCCTCGGGGTCGTGGAGAGTAATTTTGACATTTTCTGAGACGTTCGCGGAAAGGATTTCGAAATTATTCGGGCGGGAGAGGATTGATTTAATGATTTTTTTATCGGGATAGAGATTTAAGACGCCATTTTCGAAGCGAAGATCGCATTTTTGAAGTTGTTGGAAGACGGCGGGGTTAGCGAGTTTTACGGCGTCGAAGAACGCGGATTCGTTAAAATCGGTCGGTTTTTCGGCGGAAATTTGCGGAGTTTTCATACGCGCTTGAACTTTTTGCCTAACAGGGGTTGGAGCGGGTTTTTCGGGCGTGCGGTTGTCCGGAAGCGGGGCGGGAATTTTTAGCTTCGAAAAGTTCGTTAGACTGAGCAAAAGTTTCGCTTCGGGGAACGGGGCGGAAACGGAGGGAAGTTTTTCAAGGAGCGGGAGGAGTTCGGGTTCGGGGGATTTTAGAATCTTTTTTATTATTTCTTCGGCGAGAGTTTCGGGTTTTAGACCCTCAGAGAGGAGGGATTTTAGTTTTTCGGAAACCCCGTTCAGGTCGCCGGATTTATAGGCTTCGAGAAGAGCGGAAAGTTCGGAAGCAAGCGGCAGACCGAGGGCGGAGGCAATTTCTGCTTCAGAGATTTCGGTTTTTCCGTCGCCAAGAGAGGAAACTTGATCAAGAAGCGAAAGCGAATCGCGGAACGAACCGCCGCCGCGAGAAATAATAACTTTCAGGGCGGAGTCGGAGATTTTTATGTTCTCTTTTTTAGAAATTTCTTTTAGATAAGGGAGCAAAATCTCTTCGCCGACGAGATAGAAATGGAAGACTTGGGAGCGGGAGGTAATTGTAACGGGGACTTTTTCGAGGTCGGTTGTCGCGAGGATAAAGATGACATGGGCGGGCGGTTCCTCGAGGGTTTTTAAGAGAGCGTTAAAGGCGGACTTGCTGAGCATGTGGACTTCGTCGATAATATAGACTTTATACTTCCCTTTCGAGGGGAGAATAGTCGCTTTTTCGCGAAGCTCGCGGATATTGTCGACGCCGGTATTGCTCGCGGCGTCGATTTCGACAATATCAAGATAAGAATCTTCGAGTTCATAGGGGAAATTATTGATTTCGTGCGCAAGAATCCTCGCGACTGAGGTTTTTCCGCAACCACGCGGTCCAGTAAAAAGGTAAGAATGAGAAATTTTTCCGGATTTTAGGGCGTTTTCGAGCGGAGTGGTTATCTGGGGTTGACCGACGACTTCGGCTAAGGTTTTTGGGCGATATTTTCGGTAGAGGGCGAGCATAGTTATCTCGCTAATTTCATAGTGCGGCTTCGACGGCGGCCCAAGCGGCATCTTCGTTATTCGCGGGAATAACGACGGAGACTTGAGAACCCTCTTTGAGATGGAAATATGTTACGGAAGCGTAAAGGATTTCGTATTCGCGACCGGAGACTTCGACGTAATATTTATCATCATGGCGAATTAAAGTTCCGATTACGGTTCGACGTTCAACGGGACCGATTTGTTTGTAGAGGAATTTTCCGTCAGGGGCAATTGTCAACTTCATCAAATCGCCCTCAACGAGCTTCGACTTCGAAGCGTAGTTCGCGGGGACGGGGTAGTTCTTCCCGTCGGGGCCAATCATAATCTGACCGTCGAAGACGCCCTCGATAATCTTCCCGTCAGGGTCGGAAATTACAGTTTCGCGAGGGGCGGTAATAATGTCGCCGTCGCCAAGAACAGAGTTTAAAAGCTCTTTAGCCGCAGCTAAATTCGTTTCGGCATCCTGGATAAGGCTGCGCAAGCGTTTTATTTGTTTTTCTGGTAGTTCAGACATCACCTCGCGTCCTGTCTATTTTTATATAGTACTAGTATTATAATACGCGCGAGGAACTAAAAAGTCAACGATTTTTAGCCAAAGTTTTCGTTAAGTTTTTCCACAAAAATAACAGACGTAACTTAAAAATTGTTGTAAAAAAGAAAAATTATTCGTGATGATATTTTCCGCCGCGAGAGATTTCCTGGGCGCGGTAGATTTGTTCGGCAACAAGGAGGCGAGAGAGTTGATGCGGAAAAACGAGGTTCGAGAAGCTCCAGACAAAATCCGCTTTTTCTCGGACTTCTTCGGAAACTCCGAACGCGCCGCCGATAATAATAATGATATCTTTTGAATTATTAAAATTTTTCTCGAGAAGCCGAGAGAACTCGGGCGAAGAGAGATTTTTCCCGCGTTCGTCAGCGAGAATAATAAAATCGCGCGAGCTAAAGTCCCATTTTTCGAGAAATTTCTCGAGTTTTTCTTCTTCATAAAATTCGAAAGAAAAATCAAACGGCTTTTTTACCCGTTTTTGGTATTGCTCGATTAGAGAATTATATTCGGGCGCGTTTTTCTTTCCGCCAGCGATTATTTTTATCATACTTTACAATTTTAACATATTTTGGTATAATTCTCGACAGTTACCAAAGACAGCGACGGAGTTAAAACTCTTAATCATGTCGCCGAGGCTAATTTCTTGTTTTAGATTGGTAACGGTGTTTAAAAATTCGCTAATCTAATATAAAACTTAAACCAAAGGAATCGAAAATGGCTATCTCTAAAGATAAAAAGAATACTTTGGTCAAAGATTTAACCGAACTTCTTTCGTCTGCGAAGACGACGGTTTATGCGCGCTATCAAGGCTTGACGGTTGCTGAACTTCAGGAGCTTCGAAAAGCCGCTCGAGAAGCGGGCGTAAAAATTAAAGTCGTCAAAAATCGTCTCGTTAGAGTTGCGATGAACGAAATCGCGGTCTATAAAGATACGGATACGACCGGTTTAACTGGTCAACTCCTCTATGCGGTTTCCGCGGACGACGAAGTTGTCCCGGCGAAAGTTCTCGCGAACTTCGCAAAGACCCACGAAGCCTTACAGCTCGCGGGCGGGTTTAATGACCTCGGGAACGCGCTCTCAGAGGCGGACGTTAAGGCTCTCGCTGCGATGCCGTCGAAGAACGAGATGATTGCCCAAGTCGTTGCGACGCTTCTCTCCCCGGTCAACGACGTTATTTCTGCGACCTCTGGCTCTCTATCTGGAATTATCTCTGGATTAGAGCAAAAAGCAAACGCTTAATAATATAGAAAGGAAATTTTATGGCTACTGATATTAAAAAATTAGCCGAAGAACTCGTTAAATTAACAGTTCTCGAAGTTAACGAACTAAAAAATGTTCTTAAGGACGAATACGGAATCGAACCGGCTGCTGCCGCTGTCGCCGTTGCTGCTGCTCCGGCTGAAGGTGGGGCTGCTGCCGCGGAAGAAAAATCCGAATTTGACGTCGTTTTGAAAGAAGCTGGCGCTCAGAAAATTGCGGTCATTAAAGCCGTTAAAGAAGCGACTGGACTTGGTCTCGGCGAAGCGAAAGCGATCGTTGATGGCGCTCCGGCGACCGTTAAAGAGAAAGTTAAGAAAGACGAAGCCGAAGCTCTCAAGAAAGCTCTTGAGGAAGCTGGCGCAACCGTCGAGCTCGCCTAAGTTTAAGGAAACTTTAAAAAGATTAGCGAATTTTATTTCAGAGAAGTCCTCCCTTTACGGGGAGGACTTTTTGTTGTATAATTAAACTAATTTTGTACCTTAAAAGGAGGGACTGGCATGTACGAACTCTTGACTAACGGTATGTGGATTGGAATTTTCGGCTTTGCGATAAGCGTCGTACGGCTCTATACCAACGCCAAAGATAAGTCGCAGCTGCTTTGGGCGTTTCTGCTCATAATTTCGATAGCGTTGGTCTCTGCTGGTTGGTCGGTTTTAGATTCCGAACGAATCGCAACTTATACCGCGCTAATCAGTAGCGAGCCGCTAACTTCAATTAACGAGGATGCGGACGGCAGGATCATTTTCTCAATGCTTAACGAAGCCGTTGGCGATCTCGGAGAAGTCCATATTTCAAGAACAGACGAGTCGGTTGGCTATACCAAACGAGAGAACTCCGAGATTATTGTCCTCAACAATAATGATGCCGAGCTGAGACGCGAATACTATCACAAGAAAACTATTTACTCTATCAAGTTTCTTGGGAAACACTACTTTAAGACCGATTCCTCATATTATTACCGGTATTATGTTCCGAAGTCTTACGTCGAATCAGTTTCAGATTATAACCTTTACGATTTCGACTGGTCAGATTTATTTGCGGTCTGTGGTTAATATCTTTCCTCCCCGCTCCGCGCGGGGATTTTTCAGGCAAGAAAAAAGCGTACTTTAGGCGCGGACGCCGCATACGCTTCAAAAGAAAAATCTTTTTCTTAAAGTTTTAGGAGCTATTTACTCCTACGGGTTTTCGCGGTAGTCGCCAATGCAACGTGCGAGCCCAAGGGATGCTTTCGATATTCTCTCAATCCCGAGCAACCGCAAGGTTGTTAATCCTATTTTAACATAATTATTGTTTAATAACAACAATTTTATCTTCTTTAGATATTAGGATTATTCTCTTTTTATTGCTAATTTTTAGCTCGCGTTTTATGGCGGCTATTGCGGATTTTGGGCGCATTTTCGTTCTTTTTAGGGAAATAATCAGATTTTCCGATTGCCCATTGCTTCTTTTGAAAGCATGATGAATTGTATTTTTAGTATTGCCGTAAATCGTTTTTAATTCCCAGCGTTGGTTTAGGTGTTCAATGAGGAAATCTGGAGATTTTGAATTGGAAGATGAGGGTAGAAATTCGATATTGCTTCTAAAATATTCCGACAATAAACTTCCGCAGGTAATCTCATCGCGATTCGGAAATGGTTTTAGACCTGCTCTTATAATGAGGCCGAACGTTTTTTGTTTGGACATATTCCAAGTATAACATAGATGCTTTTAAGGAAGAAAAAGCGCCCGATTAGGGGCGCGGGGGGAGATTGTCAGAAGACGTCAGTGAGACGGGTCGGCTTTTTATTGTCGGATTCGGTGCGCTCGCGGACGAGAGTAGCAGAGACGAAAAACCTTGGCCAGCAAGTCAGGCCGTCGGTATAGAATACTTTGACGGCATAGCCGGTTCCGATGGCGAAATCCCAGCCGTCAGGGCTAGTCAGGTAGCGGTTGACCTGCTCTTCGCACTGGGTCAGCGCGGTCGCGAGAGTATCGCTTTCCGTACAAACCAATCTGGATTCGGACATTAGAAATCCCTCCTAGATAAAAAATACAAGAGATTAACTCTATCTTTCTATTATATCACAGATTAGCGAAAAAGTCAATAGAAAAAGACTCTCTGTTAAGCCAGAGAGCCTTTTTAGAGGTAGTTAGGGTTTAACTAATTATAGAGGTTCTCGATTTGAATCGAGGGGCCCATAGTCGTCGTAATGAAGACGGATTTGACGTATTGACCCTTTAGGGACGCAGGTTTTTGGGCTTTTAGGGAATCGAAGAAAACGTTCGCGTTCTCGAGGAGTTTTTCCGCTCCGAAAGAGGTTTTCCCGAGACCGATATGAACGATGGATTGTTTGTCGACGCGATATTCGACCTTTCCGGCTTTCGCTTCTTTAACGGCTTTTTCAAGATCGGTCGTTACGGTTCCGGCTTTCGGGTTCGGCATTAAACCTTTCGGACCGAGGAAGCGAGCGAATTTTCCGAGCTTCGGCATATAAGCCGGAGTAGAAATTAAAACGTCGAAAGCGATTTCGCCTTTTTCGAGACGTTTCAAAAATTCGGCATCTTCGGCGATATCAGCGCCGGCAGCAGCGGCTTTTTTCGCTTCGTCGAGCGGAGCAAAAACAGCAACGCGGACGGTTTTACCGTTTCCGTTCGGAAGAACGACAGTCGTTCGGATATTTTGGTCAGCCTGACGCGGGTCAACGCCGAGACGAACGTGCGCCTCGACGGTCGAGTCGAATTTTACGGCTTTAGTCTTAATCGCGAGGTCGAGAGCGTCTTTAAGGTTATAAACTTTTTCCTTTTCAATCAATTCAGCGGCTTTTCTATAGTTCTTTCCGCGGCGTTCGATTAGAGGGCGGGTTTTCGGGGCTTCGCCTTTTGGTTTTTCTTTAGCTTCTGCCTCTTCTTTCGCGCGTTCTTCTTTTCGGGCTTGGCGTTCCTCTTCGGCTTTAACCTCTTCGAGATGTTTTTTAGACTTTTTTCCGGACTTAGCGAACTTTTCTTCTTTCGCCTCTTCTTTAGCTTCGGTTTCCGGAGTTTCGACAACTTCCGTAGTCTCTTCGACGACGGCTTTTTCTTTAACTTCTTCTTCGGCTTTTTTAGCCATAAAAATAGATTTTCCTTTCTTGCGGTAATAGCGAGCTAGACGTTTTTACAGCTCTCCCGACTTAGGTTAATAATAGAGATTATTTTAGCATAGACCTTTACTTTTTTCAAGAGATTTAGTATAATTAGCCCGTTACGCATTCTAATTAGAAAACTTAAGCTTTAAAAGGAAAAATATGGCAGGTAAAAAGGTTATTGGTAATCTTAAACTCCGTGTTCCTGGCGGCAGAGCGACGGCTGGACCTCCAGTTGGCTCGACGCTTGGTCAATGGGGCTTAAATATGATGGATTTTATCAACCCGTTTAACGAGGCGACGAAAGAGTTTATGGGGAAAAACGTAATCGTCCATATCCGAGTTTATGAAGATAGGACGTTCGATTGGACTTGTCTCGGTCAGCCGGTTGATGATTTAATCCGCGAAACAATTAAACTCGAAAAAGGTTCGGGTCGTCCGAATACGGAAAAAGTCGGAAAAATTACCCGCGCCCAGCTTGAAGAAATCGCGAAGAAAAAAATGAACCAGATGAACGCAATCGACCTCGACGGTGCTGTTAAAGTTGTCGCTGGAACTGCGCGCTCGATGGGCGTTGAAGTCGTCGATTAACAGATAAGACTAAGAGTTCAAAGCGCGGAGTCGAGCTCCGAAAAAATCTGAAAAATACCCCGCTCTAGAGATAGGGCGGGGTTTTGAGTTATAGGTTTTAGATAAGTCAAATAGCCTGCGAGGTAGCGTAGCGGTGATGAATCGCCATGACAGAGGCGAGGTGCTCGGTTCGGATTTGATCCTGAGCGGCAAAACCGTCGGACATCCGCGGATAGAACCCGGCGTTCATTTTCTCAATCACTTTCGTAATGTCGCTACGATACTGCTCATTGAGCGTTCCAATCATCATATCGCGAGCTTCAATACTCATCTTTTTCACCTCCTCAATAAAAAATAGGTACGTCCTAAAAAGGATTTCCCTATTTTATTATAGTTTTTTAATTTTGTCAAGTATAAAGCAGCAGGAATTCAAAGCGCGGGAAAAACCTCCGAAACTCGACAGAGGTCGAACAGAGGAACGGTTTTAGAGCTTTTTAACTTGAAGCGCGTCGAGCTCAACGGGGGTTTCGCGACCAAACATCGAGACCATGACTTTTAGCTTTCCTTTTTGTTGGTCAATTTCGGAAACGGAGCCGTCGAAACCCTTAAACGGGCCGTCGGTAATCGAAACAACTTCGCCGATTTCGTAGTTGACGGAATATTTCGGGTCTTCGACGCCCATACGTTTTTTAATCTTCGCGATTTCTTTTTCGGAAACCGGAGTCGGCTGGGTTCCAGTCCCAACAAAGCCGGTTACGCCAGGAGTATTTCTAATAATATACCAAGTTTCGTCGGAAAGTTTCATCTCGACAAGGACATAGCCCTGGAAAATCTTTTTATCGACGACTTTACGCTTGCCGTTTTTAATTTCGATTTGTTTTTCTTTCGGGACGATTGCGTCGAAGATTTTATCCGCGAGGTCGATTGAGTTGATGCGCTGGCGGATTGAGTCGGCGACTTTGTCTTCGTAGCCGCCGTAAGTGTTGATTGCGTACCAAGCGCGGGTATCGTCATATCGGTTTACTGCCATATAGTTTTCTCTCCTTTATCCAATTAACTTTGTGAAAATTAAATCAAAGACGACGTCGAGAAGGAGGAGGAACGCGCCAAAAATCGCGGTATAGACGAAGACGGCGAGAACCATTTTCCAGGTCGATTTACGGCTCGGCCAGCGGACTTGGCGCATTTCGAGCCAAGAATTTTTTAGATAACGACCGAGAGCTACAAACGGACGAAAAAGAACGAACGGTTTTTTGACCTTTTTTTTCTTTTCGACCTTTTCGGGCTTCGGAGTTTTTTCCGGTTTTTCTTTCGGCTTTCCGGGTTCGGTCGCCTTGATTCTCGTTATCTTTGCCATATTCCCTTCTCTTTTTTAGTTCTTTAATTATTTTACCATAAAAAATAGTCTGTTACCAGACTGTCAAGAAGATTATACCGCTTTTCTAGAGTTCTGTAAAGTCTAGTTATTTGAATATTTAATCAATTTCGCATGGACGACAATCCGCGAATAATCGTCATAACAGGTCGAGAGGGTTAGAATATGGTCGCCGCCGGAAACGGAAGTATTAAAGTCAAAATTTGAGCGGGATTTTAGAGTTTCGGCAAAGTTTTTAAACCCGTCGTCGGAAGCGAAAGAAGTTTTTAGATAGTCGGAAGTTTCAGGAATAACATAAACAGAAAAAATTTGGTAAACGTTCGAGGAGGAGGCGGTTACGGTTCGGATTAGGAAATTATCCGAGTTCGCGCGCCAAGAATCGCCGAGGAGGTTATGGAGCGAACCAAACATGGTTTTATCGGTTCGACCGTGGGCGTAGATAATAGAGTTTTTGTCGGTCAGAGCGGGGGAGTTTCTATAGTCGAGAAAAACCCAGCCGGCGGAATTATAGTTTTTTGAGAAAGAGTGGGTTAGATAATATTTATTGTCGGACGCTTGGACAAAAGGATAATTAACGTTCGTTCCTTCGACTTTAAGCCAACCGACCGTATCGGAGTTTTCGGCTTTTAGGTCGGATAAATTAACCGAGAGAAACGGGGTATTTAGAAATTTCCAATAGAGGCCATAGTCGAGCGGAGGTTCGTCGCTCGAAACAATTTCAGTCGATTCGTCGTCGGTTTTTTCTTCGACAGGAGTTTTGTCCTGGAGGTCGGAAATTTCGGCGTTGGTGTTGTCGCTGTCGATTTTCCAGAGAACAATTTTTATGCCGCTAAAAATTAGAAGCCCGCCAAAAAAGAGAACAAAAATCAGCGAAAGCAGGCGTTTTTTCTTCATATATATATATATTATATCATATTTAGAACAAAAAGTCTAAATAGTCGCGCAACATTCGCGAGCCGGAAATTACGGGGAGGAAGTTAGAGAGTTGTTTTTTAATCAAAAATTCGAGGTCAAAATCGTTCGCCCAGGCGGAGGCAGCTTCTTCCATCTTCAAGTAAAGGTTTTTAATTTCTTCGGCTTCGGAGGCGCCAGAGACGTTTAAATAGGCGTCGCGAGGACCGTCGGCAACGCCGCCGTCATGCGTCGAAATCAACAGACAGAGATTTCCGATATCTTTTTCCCAACTCGTTCCGCAAGCCTCAAGCCCAACGACGGGGACGTTAATCGAGACGTTCGAGCCAACAGAAAGGGCGCGGGCAAGTTCTTCGTCATAATCGGGGTAATAGAAAACGCGGGATTTAAGGAAAGCATCGGAGTTTATTAAATTCAGGACTTCGTTTAAGCGCGACATCATACGCTCGTCGCCGGAATGGACGCGACCGGTCAAAATATAGAAAGCGTTATATTTTTCGAGGATTAGTTTCAGTTTTTCAGGGTCAGAAAACGGTAGCCACGGGCGTTTATAATCGACAAAGCGACGTTTAAAGTCGAAAACTAAATCGGAATCTTTAAATTCATGGAGCGCGCCGTTAGAGTCGGGGCGGGTTTTTAGGACATCGTTCATAAAGGCGCGACCCTTAGACTTTAGGGCGCGGATTTCTTCAGAAGAGAGAGTTTCGACGTTTTCAGCGTAGTTTTCGGTCGGGAGATAGAATTTGTCGAGGATATTTTTTGACTGGAGAGTTTTCAGGACGTCAGCGGAAACCCAATAGGGCAAGTCGATTCCGTTCGTAACGGCTTTAAACTTTACTTTTTCGCCGGCGAGGTCGCGATAGTCGGCAACGCGAGCGTGGAGCTTAGAAACCCCGGATTTTAGTTCGGCAATTTCAATTGTAACCGAAGAAAGACGAATCCGCCCGTTCTCGAATTTATCTTTTAGCCATTTTTTTACGGCGCGGGATTTTAAGTTTGGGAAGACATAGCGTTCGAATTGGTCAAAAGAAAAACTAGCTTCAGCGGCTTGGACGAGGGTATGGTTTGTATAGAGGGTATGTTTTCTTGTATAGACGACGGCTTCGTAGAAATCCATTCCGTTCGCAGCAAGTTCATCGAGACGAGCGAGAGCGGCGAAGAAAGTCGCGACTTCGTTGAGCTGGATTATGGCGGGTTTTAGGCCGACGAGCTTTAGGGCTTGGTAACCGCCAAAGCCGAGAGCAACTTCTTGGTAGAGGCGATGATCGCCGCAGGAGTCGCCAGAATAAAGTTCGCCAAAGTTCGGCTCGGTTATACAGAGGATTCGAGTCGAATTGAACTCTTTTTCGATTACGCTCAGTTCGGTTAGCTGATTGTTGCATTTTATGTTAACGGTATCAATAAATTCAAAATCAAAATCTTTATAATCGACAGGACGAGAAGAATCTTTTAGGGCGCCGTTTTCAAAGATTTGGTGCTGTTCTTTTGGGTAGAAAGGGGTAATCAAAGTCAAGGGGACGTTCATCGCCTCGGCGACGCGACGGGTATCCGCCGCGAGGATTCCGAGACCGCCGCCGCCACGAATCCCGTTTTTTTGGTCATAGAGTTCGATTGTCCAGTAAGTATAGGGGCGTTCTTCGGAGAGGGATTTCGTTAGGTTCTCGCGCTTAATCGCGGAATAAAAATCTTCTGTATCTTCAATATTTTCTAGAACTCGACGTTTTAATACCATATATATTATATATATTATCATAAGCGAAATGAGTTTTAAACTCTTGAAGAAAAGTCGATTCTGGGGTATAATTATAGAGCCATTGGGGATTCGCCAAGTGGTAAGGCAGTGGGTTCTGGTCCCACCATTCGGGGGTTCGAATCCCTCATCCCCAGCCAATAAAATAACCTTGACCTAAAGTCAAGATTATTTTATTTTACTTTAAGGATTTTTCGGAAGAAATGGCGGCGGCGGTTAAGGTTAAGGCGGTTTCGAGCTCGCCTAGATCACGAGAGCTTAGGTTTATTCCGCCGAGCGGACGACCGAGAAGAATTTTTCCGACAACTTCGCCGCGAGCATTGCGCAGTTCGGCAATCGCTTCGACACCAAGACTTTTAAGCTCAGTTTTAAGAGCGTCGTCGAACGGGAGCCAAATATCCTTGTCTTTATTTTTTAGCTTTTCAATTTTCTTAAGTTCTTCGGCGGAGAGTTTATTGTTATGATTTCCGGAACCGTATAACTTTCCGCTATAAAGAATACCGATATATTGAAAATGGAGATGTTCGGCAAGAAAATCGGACAGCTCGAAATAGTTTATATAACTTTTCGAGAGGAGAACGAGTTTTTTAACGAGGTAAACTAAATCGACTTCAGAAATCGAGGAGAGCGAGCGGAAATAAGAAGTTAACTCGTTTAGAGCTGGGAAAAGAAGAAGAACGATAATAATCATGATTGAATTTAGGAGGATAACTTCGAGCGAAGGATTTGAAACGCGGAAAAGTCCAGTAAAGATTACGAAAAAAATTATTAAATAGACTATTGCAACGAGCGACATCACAATAACATATGACAGAGCTTTTAGCCAAGAGCCAGAAAGATCAAGGAGGCGATATTTTATAATGGCGTAATAATGGAGAATCCAGGCAAAGCACATCGCAAGCGGACCCGCCCAGATCGTATCGTATTTTCCCATAAAAGAAAGAACAACGTCGAAAACGAGGGCAACAACGCCGGTAATCGTAAAGCCGATTAGGGTAATATAGCTAGCGCGTTTTACGGAAGGGTTTTTAGCGCGGCGACCTTTATAGAGGAAAGCGAGCATATAGACCCCGCAAGTCGTAATAAAGTACGCCATATATAATATATTATAGAGATTGTGTTTTAAGTTTACGATATTTCCAGAAGTCTCGCTTAGGACGATGCTCGAATAAAGATAGGACGAATCAAGAAGCGGAAGCGCAAAAAGAACAAGGCAAAAAAGCCCGTAGAAAATCATAATGAATTTTCCGATTTTATATTTAAAGGTTTGGTAAGACGCGAGCCCCCAAGACATAAAGAGAGCGGGAAGATAAATAAACAGAGCGCAGATTTTCGCGGTTTCAGGAGAAGTTGACTCGGGGAGCGAAAGAAAAATTCCAATCGAGCCGGCCCAGAAAACCGCAAAGAAAGTAATGAAAAAATAAAGGAAGCCTTCGGCGCGTTCGCCCTTTCTTACGCCGCTCAAAACCGCGATTCCCGAGAGAAGACTCAAAATCGAGACGGTTATTAAGAGAATTAGGATTAGTTTCATAGAGACCTCCGTTTATGCTAATTTTATTTTATCATAAAAAGTTTAAAATAGACAAGAAAAAGCCCCCGATTTCTCGGAGGCAGGAGGTTAAGTCGACTTCACGATATGGCAACGGACGCTCGTCGGGCCCCAACGTCGATTCATAGTTATTTCCATAGAGGAGACATAGAAGCGCGCAGGACCGAGCTCGTTCGCGAGATTGACAACATAGTTCGCTTCGAGAATCGCTTCTTTCGGATTTTTGAAAATCAGCATATCTTTCGCGCCGGGCCAATGCTGGGCAGTCGCAGTACGGAGCATACCCTCCGTCATCAAAAGATAGTCGAACATCATAATCCCGCCAGCGCGAAGCAACGCACCAGCATTCTTAAGCGCCGTCGCCATTGCTTCTCGTTCTTTTCCGAGATACATCGAAACGCCATGCATGACGACGAGATCCGTCGAGTTTTTCAGCTCGACGTATTTAGAGGCGTTAAGAAGCGAATCGTGGTAGACTTTCAGGAAATTCGGGGGAGTTACTGAGGACGGAGAGAGCAGAATTTTCCGTTCCGTAACCGGACCGGTCTCGAAAAGGCTAACTCGCTTTCCGCCGAGGCAGTTATCATAGAGACGTTCGGGGAGCAGACCGCCGCCAAAGAAACAGATGTTCTGGAGCTTGTTCGCTCGAATTTCTTTTGCGACAGATTCCGCTTTGATTCGTTCGTTCTCGGCGATTCCTTCGTTCTCCGCCATAACCCGCCAAGCCTCTCCGGTCGGAGAAAAGCGGTATTTTCCGGAAAGAGATTTTCCGTAATAGTGGAGATAGAGCATCGCCGAGGCCATGTCGCCGGTCCAAATCGAGAGATAGAACATAATCATTTCGTCTGATTCAGGGACACAGAAGAAACGAAAGTTCTCAAAAGTTCCGGGGTCCTCGAGATGGTCAACAAAAACTTTACGGTATCTCGAGATATACTCGGTTCGAAGGTCGAGCGAAGCGCGATTCTTGAACGCCATGTCGAGCGCCGACAGCATTTCGCGCTTTTTCTTGCGTCCTTCGGGAGAGTTCGACATACCGATTCCGGTTTTCTGGTAATTCAGAGAAAGTTCGGTCTGGCGTCCTGCCCATTCGTAAATAAACTCCTTGTCAGGCAAGCTCGGAGCATTAAAACAAGTATGCATTTATACTTCCCTCCTTTTCTTAAGGTACAGATTGAAAATCTTAGGGAGATTATAACAATCACTTTATTTTTTTTCAATCATTTTATATAATAAAGAATAAGTAGTTAGGAGGTTTTATGACTTCGGCGATGCTGAAGCAAACGAGATGGACGATTCTACTCTCTTTAAACGCAGTAGCGATTGTTGTCGCGGGGATTTTGATTGCGAGCGCGATTTCTGGGGGCGGGTTTGAGTTCAAGGCGGTTGCGGAAAGGTCGGACGAAGTCGAGGGGGACTTAGAGGAAACGGAGATTTTAACGCCGGTTTCCGATTCTCAGGAAGCCGTAGTGGTCAACGCGGAGGGGAAAAAGTTAAGAAGCTGGGTTTCGACAGAGCCGGTCGCGAGCGGGGAGTTGTGGAACGAGGAGGCGATTGCGATTTATCAGACCGCGGATATTGATATTTGCGTCGGAGGAGGGCTAAGCGGGCTGGGGAAAATGTATTGGCAAAGCTCGAACCAGAACGTAATCTCGGGATTTTATGCGACGGCGAGAACGTGGCTCGGATATTCGACGGAGACTTGTCGCTATCCGATTATTAAAGGGACAGGGACAACAACAATAACCGCCGGAACCTACGACGGGGCGCGACGCGACTCGATTACGGTAACGGTTGTTGAGGTTCCAGTCGAAGATTGGAAGCGGGAGGTTCTAGAGTTGGTTAATAAGGAGAGGGCGAAAGTCGGGGTCGAGGAGCTAGGCTGGGGGACGACCTGCGAGGTGGCGGCGAGTATTCGTGCGCGAGAGTTAATGAATTTATATTCGCATACGCGTCCGGACGGGAGCAGTTGGGAGACGGCTTGTCCGATTCCGATCGAGGGGGGCTGGTCGGGAGAGAATTTGATGGCGGGGAATGCGGCGGTTTCGCCAGAAACGGTCGTTGAGGCGTGGATGAACTCGCCAGATCATCGAAAAAATATTTTAAGCGAGAATTTTACGAAACTGTCGGTCGGGTTTATTTTTGACCCGGAAAGTCAATATAAAACGTATTGGAGTCAGTATTTTTCGACGTACTAGGTTAATTTTCAGAGATAAGGGCTTCGAGAGCGGAGGCGAGAGAGGTTAGGGCTGTAACGCTGGCGGAGCCGGCAGGAAGATTTTCGGTCAGAACGACGACAGCGTAGTTTCGGTTTTTATCTGGAAAAGAAACGAGGGCGGCGTCGTTATAGATTTTCCAGATTTTTTCTTCTGGGTCATAGCTCCAGCCGACTTTATTATAAACTTTCGCGGAGGCGGAAAAACCCGAGGGGAGACCCATGCGCCAATCGCAAGAGCCGTCGCAGAGATCTGATTTTGTCGCGGGCTGATTCAACATTGAATCGAGAAGTTTCGCGAAAGTTGCGTCGGAGAGGGATTCGTGCGCATAAACTAATTTTAAGAACTTCGCGAAGTCTCGCGGAGAAGAAGTCAAGTTTTCGACGCTAGCATTTTTTAGATTATAATTATTGTTTAAAATCGCTTCGAGACTCGACTCGCCGATACGCGCAAGGAGGGACTCGGCGCAAGTTGAATTTGATTCGCGAATCGAGAGGTCGAGACATTCACTAATTGTATAATTTCCGGCGATTTTTCCAGAGCCGTCCCATTCGTTCGAGTCAACGCGACGATAACCCTCGTAGACGACGAAAAGCTTATAGAGACTCGCGAGGTTAAAAATTTGGTCGGCGTTCAATTCGCCGACGGTTTTTTCGTTATCTAGATCATAAACTAGGACGCCATAGTTAACGCTTTTCGGGAGCGAAGCCGCCCAGGAGTCGAGGATTTCTTGAAAGTTAATCAGAGAAGGGGGAGATTTTTCGGCTTCGGGAGCGTCGCTTAAATCTTTTTCGGTTTCAACGACGGTCGGCTCGGCAGAATCGTCGGGGGTATAATTCTCTTTAGAGAAATAAAACAGAATCATAAAAGTCAGGGTCGCAGCAACGACACCGACAATAAGGATAACTAGCAAATTCGGTTGCTTCGGAATTATGGGCGAGATTCGTTTAGGCGGCTCAGGAACCATATAAAATCCTCCTCTTCCATTAGTTCGGGCTGAAGACTGGCGTCGTAAGTTGTTCCGTAGAGGCGAGTCTGGAGCAGTTTTCCATTATAGAAATAGTGCGCGAGCGCGAGGCTGCGTCGCGTTCCAGGCCACCAAACTTGATCGAACCAGAGATTCCCTAAACCATAGTAAATTACGCCGTCGCCATAAAGTTCGTAGGTCTGGGTTTGGTGCGCAGAAGTTCCGACAACAACGTCGGCGCCAAAATCGATTAGTTTTCGGAACAGACCGATTTGGTCGCCAGCGGCAGAATCCGCAGCGTCGCAAGTCGGATCTTCGTATTCGCTCGCGTAAGCGTTACATTCGTAATATTGGACATCAACAATCACGACGTCGCCGCGAGCTTTTGCGGCTTTAATCTCCGCCTCGGCTTCAGCTTCGTAATATTGGTTTGCGCCAGGGTAGTCGCCGGTCGTCGCGCCGCCAGTCGATTCGTTATATGCCAAGAAAGTTATGTTCGTTCCCTTTTCACTCAACTTTAACGGGGTTTTCGCATCTTCAGAATCGCGACCGCCGCCGACGGTTTTAATATTTAAACTCTCATATAAATCTAAGGTTTCAAGCGCGGCTTCGACCCCGCAATCTAAATTGTGGTTCCCGGTCAACTCGACAATATCAATTCCGGAACTCGTTAAAACGTCAATCATTTCCGGAGCGGAGCAGATGTTGCTACTAGTCGCACTTTCGGTAAACGAGGCTTCGTTAGAGGTATGGGTCAGGTCGAAGCTCTTTAGAAAATCGCCGATTTTCTCGGAAAAATAAGTCGCGTCGCCAACTTCGGCGAGCTTTCCGTTCATACGGCGAGAAAGGGCGGTTACGCCGGTCTGGAGAAAGCTCAAAGTAGTCGACTTCTCCGGAAAGGATTTTAAGGTCGGGGAAATTAGATTTTTCGCGAGAGCAAGGTCTTCTTCGGACTCGGATTCGAGGTTCAGATATTTAAAGAAAGCGCCGGAGGAAAAATCGTCGAGGAAATATTTATTATCAATCGAGAGGAGTTTCGACTTATTATCGAGGGCGAGAACAGAAATAAGCGAGCTGGAATTTTCTTTTAAGCGGAGAGCGGCTTCGGAGGCGGAAATATTCGAGACGGGGTCATAAAAATCGGTCGTTAAAACTAAAACGTCGAGGAGGAGAGAGGTTTTGGAAGTTTTTTTCGCGGAGGTCGTTTCGAGGGAGAGTTTTAAGTCTTTTTTTAGCTCGGCGTCGGAGAAAAGAGTTTCGTAATAGGCTTTTTCAGCGTCGGGAAGATCTTCGGAGAAAACGAGTTCGCCGGGGATTTTAAAAAAGCCGGTTTTTGAGAAAAACTGAATCCCGAAGAAACTAAGAGCGGCGAAAAGGAGAAAAAGCGGAACGACTAAAAAGATTTTCTTTTTCATATAACTATATTTTAGCACAAAACAAAGGATTTTTGTTATAATATGGTTATGGTAAAGAAAAGGAAGGGCTTTTTAGAATGGTTCGATTATTGGCGACGTCCGAACAGTGATTTTGAGAAGAATATTTTTTCGCCCGACGGGAGAGTTGTCCTTCGAGTTAGCCTTAAACAGGGGCATATTTCTTACGCAGTTTTTAAAGACAATAAGACAATCGTACGCGAATCGCGGCTCGGCGTTAAGGTTAAGGGCGGGGAGGCGCTCGGAAATTATCTTCGGATTATTCGGACGACCGAGAAAGCGGTTGATGAGGAGTTTGAGACGGTTTGGGGAGAAGACCGGAGGATTAGAAATAATTATAGAGAGCTAACGCTTTATCTCTCGGAAATCGCCGGAGATAAAAGGCTGTTTACGCTCCGGTTTCGGGTTTTTTCGGAGGGAGTCGCGTTTCGCTATGAACTGCCGCCGCAACCAAAATTCTCGCGCGTTGTGATTGAGGACGAGCTGACGGAGTTTAATGTCGATTTAAACGGGAATGCCTGGAAAATCCCCGCCTACCAGCCCGATCGTTATGAATATAATTATGAAAAAGTGCCGGTTTATTCTTTGACTGAGTCGGTTCA
Organism: Candidatus Saccharimonadota bacterium; assembly: GCA_017432425.1. Taxonomy (GTDB): domain Bacteria; phylum Patescibacteriota; class Saccharimonadia; order Saccharimonadales; family Saccharimonadaceae; genus Nanosyncoccus. The sequence continues at coordinate 13,175 of JAFRJE010000002.1, read as the reverse complement.
TACTCCCGTAACGATTGTTTTGCCGAACGAATATTATGTTTCGATTCACGAAGCCGCGCTTTATAACTACGGGGAAATGACGATTAAACTCGACGAGTGGAAAGCGTTAAAGTCGGATATTACGCCGCTTTCGGACGGAAACAAGGCGTATGTTGAACTGCCGTTTAGTTCGCCGTGGCGAATGATTATGATTGCCGATGAAGCGATTGATCTAATAACGAATCGAATGATGCTCTGTCTAAACGAGGCGCCGAGCGGAGATTTTTCTTGGGTAAAGCCGATTAAGTTTCTTGGGATATGGTGGGCAATGTATGTTGGGGAGTGGACTTGGGCGAGCGGAGAGCGACACGGAGCAACGACAGAGCACGCGCGAGAGTATATTGATTCTTGCCGCAGGCTCGGGATTCAGGGATTGTTGCTCGAGGGGTGGAACGACGGTTGGGACGGGGATTGGCTAGTAAACGGCGAAAAAAGTAATTTCTTGAAGCCGGCGGACGACCTTGATATGAACTTTATCGCGAATTATGCCGCCCAGAACGGGGTTGAGATTGTTGGGCATCACGAAACGGTCGGATTTGTTGATAATTATGAGGCACAACTCGAGGACGCATATAAATATTATAGTAGTCTCGGAATAAAATATATTAAGCCGGGATACGCGGGGAGCATGATGATGATTAACGGAAGAAAAGAATACCATCATTCCCAGCTCGGCGTTCTCCATTATCAACACGCGCTAGAGTTGGCAGCGAAATATAAGATTTGTTTGGACGTCCACGAGCCAATCAAGGGGACGGGGATTGAGCGGACTTTTCCGAATTTGTTGACGCGAGAGGGGGCGAGGGGACAGGAATATGAGGGCGGGGCGCTGTCGCCGTCGCACGCTTGTATTTTGCCGTTCACGCGGCTCTTGTCGGGGGCGATGGACTATACGAGCGGGATTTTTGACGTTACGAACGGGACGAAGCGGCTGGCTTCGACTCTCGCGCGACAACTTGCGTATTATGTAACGATTCCGAGCGGGATGCAAATGGTTTCTGACCGACCGAGGTTTTATGAACAAGAATTTCCGAACGCCTATCGGTTTATTTATGACGTGCCGGTAAACTGGGAGCGGACGGTGCCGCTACTGGGCGAAATTGGGCAATATTACGTCGTCGCAAGACAGGGGCGGGGGGTCGAGGATTGGTTTGTTGGGGGGGTGACAAACGAGGAGTCGCATAAAGTTCGGGTGATGCTCGATTTTCTCGGCGAGGGAGAATATGTCGCGGAGATTTATCGCGACGAGGAGTCGGCGCATTATCGCGACAATCAACTCGGAATTAGAATTGAGACGACGGTCGTTAATCGAACGAATTTTTTGGATATTTATATGGCGCCGGGCGGAGGGTTTGCGATTAGATTGCGCGCGAGATAGCGAAAAAATTGCGGAGTTTCCGTACGCGCTTGAACTTTTGGCTAACAGGGGTCGAAAGTCGATTTTAGGGCTTTAGCTTGTCCGCTCGGAGAGGCGAAATTCGAGGTCGCGGAGAATGTTCATGAAATACATAAAAGCGTCGTATGGAGAGTCATAGGCGGAGAAGTAGGCATGAACATCGCCGTCGTTCCAGTATTTTGTACACATATAATAAGCATGGTCGGAAGTTGTTAGTTTTCTAAAATCGTCAATCAGGGCGGGGTCTTTCGAGGCGAGGATTTTTTCGCGGAGAGAATAGAGGGCGGGAAGAGCGGCGTCTTGGAGGGAGTTACCGCGCCAAGCCGAAAGGTCGCGTTCGGTATCTGCCCAGGTTACGGTTTCCGGCATGGAGATTTCGCCAACGGGCTTCATTAAGTCGCAGGCTTCGGAGACGGTTAGAAATTTATTGTCATAGACTTTTAGCCAACTGTCAATAAAGGTCTTTAGGAAATCAAAAATACCGGTTTCCGACCATTGATGTTCGCCAAAAGTTTCGAAATCCATGAATAAGTTAATTAAATTTCCGTTCAGACAGCCGTCATTAACCCAATTTAGATATTTTTCGACAGTTAGAGGCCACTGGCTCCACTTTCGGTCGGAAAAGCGGAAAGCAATATCGTCCGAGAGGCGGTAGTTTTTTAGGAGGAGCTTTAGATTTTTTGTTCCGACCGGACGATAGACAAAGTTCGGGCTACGCCAGCCGAGGATTTTATCCCAACCCTCGGCGAGAATCCCTTTAAAACCAAAATCATCCGCCCATTTCGCAAGCGAGTCGTTATAGGCTAGCTCGGTATTTCTAAAAACTTTCGGAGTTACTCCGAAAAGTTGGTTAATCTTTTTCTGATGAAGTTCGACCTGGGAAATAAATTCGTCGCGATTATAGAAAAAAGACATGGAATGATAATAAGTTTCCGAGACGATTTCGACGCGATTGGTTTTTATCATGCGTTTTAACTGGGCAATAATTTCGGGCGCCCAAAGTTCGGCTTGTTCGAGCCAAGTTCCGGTAATTGAAAAAGAAATTTTAAAGCCAGGGTTTTTCTTTAGACTTTCTTCCAACAAATCGAAGGTCGGGCGATAGGACTTTTCGAGAACTTTTTTGAAGATGCGCTCGTTAGATTGTTTTGAGCTATAATTTTTTTCGGAAAAATAATTTGAATTATGCGCAACGTCGAAAATTGAGTACGCTCGATAGCGAAAAGGTTGGTGGACATGAAGATAAAGACAGATTGCGCGCATAAAACTACCTAAGTTTATTATAGACGCTTAAACATTGTTTCGCAACATCGTCCCAAGAAATTCGTTGGTATTCGTTTTTAATATTGTTTTTTAAGGTTTTCTGGAGAGATTCGGAGCCGGCGACGGTTAGAATTTCGTTCGCGAGTTTTTCCTCGTCCCAGAAATCATAGAAGAAAGCCGAGCGGAGAATTTCGGAAACGCCAGATTGTTTAGTTAAAATTAAAACGTCGCCGTGGTGCGCCGCTTCGAGGGCGGTCAAACCGAACGGCTCGGAAATGCTCGACATGACGAAAACGTCGGAGATTGAATAAATGTCGCGTAATTTTTTTCCGCGAATAAAACCGGTAAAAATAACGTTTTTTGAAATGCCGAGGTCGGCAGCGAGACGGACGAGCTCGTTTTTTTCTTCGCCGTCGCCAGCAAAGAGAAAGATTAGTTTCGGATTTTTTTCGAGAGCAAGTTTCGCGGCGCGGAGAAAATGAGTCAGCCCTTTTTGAATCGTAAAACGACCGACGGTCGAGACAATTGTATATCCTTTTTCTTTCATTTTTTTCAGGTATGGATAGGAGTCGCGACGAAATTCATAGTTTGACTTTAAGAAATTTTCGTCGAGAGAATTATAAACGACGTCGATTTTTTCGGACGGGATTTGATATTTTTCATGAATCAGGTTTTTAGTCGCATTCGAAACGGCGAAGATTTTATCCGCGAGAACTAGCCCCTCGCGCTCGATTTCATGAACAAGAGGATTCCCGCCGTTCATACCGGAGCGGTCATATTCGGTCGCGTGGACATGGGCAATCAGAGGGATTCCAAAGTTTTTCTTCGCAAGAACGCCTGCCTCAAAAGTCAGCCAATCGTGCGCATGGACAAGGTCGGGTTTAAACTCAAGGAGATATTTTTCAATAAAGTTGATGTAGGATTTTTGGACGTCGCGAATCGACATCATGTCCGGGGTCGAATCTGGGATCGTAATGTTCGGGATAATTCGCTCGGAAATCATTTCGGAATTATAGGCACCGCCGCCAAAGCGGAAAAGCGGATCGAGATTGGTTGCGGAGAGGACGTTCATGAATTTTATGTTAGAATGGTCGGCGAGATAGGGGACGACAAAATCAATATCGGCGCCGTCTTTCGCAAGGGCTTTCGACAGATTCAAACAGGCAACGCCGAGTCCTCCAGAATTATTCGGCGGCAGCTCCCATCCTAGCATTAGTATTTTCATTATACTTATTATACTACTTTTTCTTTTTTTGTGGTAAAATAATTATTATAACTGTTTTATAGGGATGTAGCTCAGTTGGTAGAGCACTGGTCTCCAAAACCAGGTGTCGCGAGTTCGAGTCTTGCCATCCCTGCCATAAATATGATAAACTAGAGTTATGGACAATACTAATAAAGCATTACCGAGGGCGATTTTAGTATTTGGAGCGCCTGGGAGCGGAAAAACGACGTTTGCGGAGAGGTTTTCGTCGAAGTTTCATGCCGCCTTTTATGATTTAACTGAAATTGAAGAAAAATATAAGTTTTCGCGACGAACGGTTCTGAAGTGCATTGAGCTAATCGCGAGAACAAATACAACGCTTGTAATTGAGGGCGGGTTAGATACCGAAAAAGACCGAAACGAAGTAAAAAACGTTTTGAGAAAAGCTGGTTATTCCCCGTCGTTGATTTGGATTCAAACTGATGTCGGGACGATTAAGATGCGCCTTAAGATGAAACATAAAAACGGTTTGAAAGCACGCGACGAATACGAGCGAAGAATCGAGAGCATGGAAGCGCCGACAGAAATTGAATCGCCGATTGTTTTGTCTGGAAAACATACGTTCGAGACGCAACTTCGACACGTTTTAACCCAAATTGCTTAAAATTCCGCGAGGGTTTTGATGATTATTAAAGATGAGGAATTCGGAGAAGTTTTAGTCCGAAAAAGTCCTCTAGTCCGCGGAGTAAAATTTACAGTTTCGCCGAGCGGACGACTCTCAATGACAGTGCCAAAATATGCTTCGACTTTTTTAGCGAAGCGTTTTTTAAGTTCAAACCGAGCGATTATTCGAGAAAAATTGCCGCTTAAAGACCCATCAACTCAACGCGCGCGGGACGCGAAAAAGAAAATCTTAATGAAAAAAGCGCACGAGTATCTTCCCTATCGGCTAGAGTTTTGGGCGAAAAAATATGGTTATAGTTATGAAAAAGTAAGGCTGTCACACGCCAGCACGCGGTGGGGGAGTTGTTCGAGCAATCGGACGATTTCTCTGAATATTGGGCTGATGAACGTGCCGGAAGTTTTGCGTGACTACGTCATTTTACACGAATTGTCGCACTTAAATCACATGGATCATTCGGAGGCGTTTTGGGCAGAGGTCGAAAAACACGACCCGCGCTACAAAGAACACCGTCGGAAATTGAAAAACTTTTCGCCAGGGGTTTAAAAGTTATGGTATAATGAGGGTGATGTACCGGTTATCCTTAGTTATTAACGAAATCTATAATAAATACCTCCCAAAGGCGATAAAGGCGGGAGTAACTTTGAATTTGGATTTTCCCGACCCAACGATTCGGGTCAATTCTCCCTCGAAAGTAAAAAAGACGCTCGAAGAACATGTCCCGAAAGCGATTTTGCGCGTTTCGAGCGCGAGTGCTGTCGGGGCGCGAAAGAAGCCTAAGGGGGAAGTGATGATTTCTGTCTCGAAAACCGGCGTCGAGATTCGCGATACGGGAACAACGCTGTCGCCCTCGGCGGTTAAACTCCTGTCTTCGGAACACGTCGAAGTCAAGTCGCGAGTCGGGTTTGGGACGAGAATAATGATTTATTTTACTCCGCGTAAGCAAAGAGAACGAGGCGATAGTTAGAGTCGTCGTTCGTTCCGTCGCCGCAGGTCATCAAGGCTAAATCGTAATTTTTCCCCTGGTATGCGGCGGAATAAATTGCGGCGCGAAGTCCAGAGTTCGAGTCGAGCTCAGACTTTTTAAAAACGACGCGAGCGACGACGCGATAGGTTTTCGTAACGCCGTCGAGAGTCGCAGAGAAAGTACTGCCAGAATAAAGAGTTTTTATTGGGGCGAAAGCAAGGTTAGAGTGCGCGTAAAGGAAGCGGTTTTTCCCGCGATAATTATAACGCTTAATACCGGTTCCGGCATCAACCGAGGGGTCGGAGACGTCCTCGACGTTTCTAATCGTAAAGAGAGAGGAAGCACGAGAAGTTGAGGCGCCGAAAAGATAGGGAGTTGAGGTTCTTGGAACGGTCGCGAGCGGCTCAATTTCGACAGGGGCGACTTCAGGGATTAACGGCAGTTCAGCGAGCGTTCCGGAAACCGGAGCGGCGTCAAGAATCTCGGAGGAATTTCTTGAGAAATTAAGCGAATTGTTTAAAAAAGAGAGCCCGATAAATCCGAGAAAAAGCAGAGTATAAAGCTGACCTCGAAAAAGATAAACAAACTTAGAAAAATTGACCTTCATAATTATATTTCTCCCAATTAGAAATATAATTCCATTATATCATACTTTTGTCAATTTTGCAAGCATAGACGTGTTTTTTTCGGCATAAAAAATAGCCCCTTTCGGGGCGATTTTTAGCGTTTCTTCTCTTTAACTTCGTTTCGACCGAGATTTTTCTTCGTTTCGGTAAAAACAACGTGTTTGCGGAGAATAGGATCGTATTTCTTCAGAGAAAGTTTATCCGGGGTATTCATTGTATTTTTCTTGGTATAGTACTGACGAATTCCGGATTCTTCAGAGACGAGACCGACGAGTTTTCGCTTAGTATTATTCTTTTTTGCCATAATTGTCCTTTATTGTATCACAGTTTCAAGAGAAAGTAAAGTAAAGTGGAGCCGCGAGTCGGGTTTGAACCGACGACCTGCCGCTTACAAGGCGGCTGCTCTACCAACTGAGCTATCACGGCATAGTTTAAAGTTTATCATAAGATTTTATTTTAAACAAGAAAGGCTTTGCTGTATAATTTAACTAAATGAGAATAAAAGTTCGAGTAAAGCCGGGGACGAGTCAAGAAAAAATCGTTAGAGTCGAGGAAAAAGACGGGTTTGACGAAAATTTGGTCGTTTATCTTCGCGCAAAGGCACATGACGGCGAGGCAAACGCGGCGCTCGTGAAACTGATTGCGAAATATTTTAACGTCCCAAAAACCTCAATAAAAATCGTCCGCGGAGAAAGGGGACGAGAAAAGGTTTTAGAGTTTAATGGAGCCGCGATCGGGATTTGAACCCGAGACCTCATCCTTACCATGGATGCGCTCTACCGACTGAGCCATCGCGGCGCTCATGGCAAAAGACGTCACTTTTGAACCCCCGAGTGCTATTTTCTTTTGCCGTGTAGGGATTTTTTTTTGCCGTGTACGGTTTCACTAGTACACTAGATAGTTAATCTTGCAAAGATTTTCCCGTGTTGGAGTTGGTGCGAGTTGGTGCAGGGAAATGTGTGACAATCTCTGCTTCTTATCTTTAAGGCAGTGCACCCTCCACATTTATTCTCTCACTTATACCTCTAATCGTCAAGCCTTTAAATATGAGTATATGACGATATCGTTTCCCAGGAAAAATAATAGTATGCTATGATTTGCCTATGATGCGACATAAGATTTACCATAATCAAGAAAAAGTACTCAAACTATATTATAATGGCTCTTCCCCAACTTGGATTTGCGAAGAATACAATATTCCAGAAAGCACTTTCTTCTACTGGCTTAGCAAATATCCAAACGGACTCCATAAAAGCGAGAATTATAAAGATCGCTTGAGGAATTGGCCGAAGATGGTCAGTCATACCAAAAAGCTCGAAGCAGAGAATGCTTTTCTTAAGCGTACTCTAGTTAAAAATCTATCCAGAAAAGAACGCATGACAATTATTGACGCCGAATACGGAAAAGAAAGTCTACATGTACAGTGCGAAGCGTTAGATTTACCTCGAGGTACATATCTTAATCATCGAGATAGGAATAAGAATAATAATGCATGGTTCAAGAAACGCGAAGCGGAATACTTGGAGCTGATTACCAAAATCTTTATGGAAAGCGGGAAAACTTATGGGTTCAGAAAAATAACAGCGATTATGCACAGATATAATAAACCAGTGTCGGCAAGATATGTCCGTAAAGTAATGGTTGAAGCTGGTTTGTATAATGAAATCTCCGCTAGGATTAAGGATCGATTATTGGTAGCTAGACATCTTAGAGAAGCGGCGCATTCTGCCCAAGATTTTAATGTAAGGAAAATTAATCAAGTGTGGGTAAGCGACACGAGTGCAATCTTGGTTAACAATAGGTATTATTTTGTGTGCGTATATATAGATTTATTCTCTAGAAAAGTATTAGGATGGAACCTGGGTAGGAATAATAGCTCGCAGCTTGTTAAGCGCACCTTTCTTCAAGCATATAAACGACGAAATAGCCCAAAAGGATTAATTATCCATACGGATAATGGCGCTTGTTATACGTCTTTTAGCTTCAATCAGACTTTATCAAAGTTAGGATTGACGCATTCATATTCGAGAGTAAGGGTTCCGCATGATAATGCCGTAGCGGAATCGTTTTTTAGCATATTAAAACGTGAAGGTATTTATCTTTACGGTTATCCTAACTCTTTCCGAGAGTTAAAAACGCATATAAAAATGTTTATAGAAAAATATAACAGTACTAGACCGCATCAGCACTTAGATTATCTGTCTCCGAATGAGTTCGAGAAAAAACATCAGTAACTTTGACTGCGTCACATGATTTGACAGGTTTTTGATTTGGTGCCAGAAATATGGCTTAGCGTTTTTAGCCTATGGTTCTTCAATATGTTATATAACAAGATGGGTATGGGCAAAACTAGTTATTGGAGTTTTTAGAGTAAAAAACAGAGGTAATTTATCAAAAGACGGGGGTTCAGATTCCGACTTTTTTCGGTTTTTTAGACGTATTTTTTTACTTTTTAATTAGCGACTCCAACAAAAATCCCCCTGTTAATTGGAGTTGGGGGTTCATTCCTCATACCACGTATCAAATGGTGCTGGAAGTAGGACTCGAACCTACGAAGCCCGAAGGCGAGAGATTTACAGTCTCTTGTCATTGCCACTAGACGATTCCAGCAACGGTTTTATTTTATCAAAAATTATAGGTTTTTACAAGGTTTTTAACTTTTTCCGACGGGAAGGTTTTTTCTCGGCGCGAGTTTTTAGACGAGACGCTCTTAAGCGCGAAACACGAGAAGCGACGGTTTTTCTGGAGCGAGTTTTTTGTGCAATCGCAGAAAGTTGCTCCTCAATTCGAGCGGTCGTTTCGGCGATTTTTTCGGTATCGCCAGAGGCTTCATGAAGTGCGAGGATTTGGCGGAGGGTCGTGGTTGAATTGTCGAGTTCATACGCCGCTTCGAGCGCGTCGATCGAGCCTTTACGATTTCCAAGTTTCTCATACGCCTTTGCGAGCGCAATAAACCGAGCGGGAATCCCACCCTCAAGTTCGAGCGCCTGCTCGAACGCCATCGCTGCCTTTTCATACGCGCCAGTTTCGAGATAAATCAACCCGGCGTTATGGAGCGAGGAGGGGTTATTATCGAGGCTTTGCGCAATCTCAAAACATTCAATCGCTTCGTCGAACTTCTGTTCTTTTGCATAGAGAATCCCAAGACGGTTATAGGCAGCGGCATTTTTTTCGTCAAACTTTAGAATCGTTAGGAGAGCTTTTTCGGCGCGAAGCGGCTTTCTCTCGCGCATGGAGTCCTGGGCAATCGACCAGAGTTTTTTCATCTGGGCATTATAGCGAGGGGATTTCGAGGTTTCGACTTTTTTCCTCGCGGCGAGAATTGGGTAACCAAAAATAAGAAAACAGGTAAGGAGGAAAATTAAGACAATTCCTAGCATATATAATATATATTATACCACGTTTCAAAGCATATCCGCGGCAAAATGGAGTTTAAGATGACCATTCGCGGCGAGGTTTGAGTATAGCTCGATTAAGTTCGGGAGTTTTTTGAGTAGTTTCTCGTTTTTGGTCGCGAAAAAAGATTTATAAAGAATTTCAATCGCCGCACCGACGACTTCGAGCGCGAATTTTCTTGAATTATCTTTTTTGGCGGAGATTTCGGTCGCGAGTTTAGTTAAGTCGGTTGGTTTGGCGACGATTAGTTGCTTTGCGAGGAGTTTAACTTTTTCGTCAGCTTCGACCGGTTTTTCTAGCGGATTATGAACCTTTTTAATATAAACCGAAGCGCGAGAGCGGACGGTCGGAAGAAGCGCGGAGAGGTCTTTTACGAAAAGAAGGAAATAATTGTTTTCTTTCGGCTCTTCGAGATTTTTGAGGAAAGCATTTTCGGCAGCTTCGTTCATAGTTTCGGCGCGTTCAACGATAAAAAAACGTTTTTTAGTTTCGCGCGAATTCGCCCGAGCAGTAAACTCGCGAATTTTTTCGACGGAAATTTTAGCGTTTTTTTCGTCGGGTTTTAAAACGAGCGTATTGTTTGGAAAAAGTTTATAAAGTTTTTCCAGTTCCCGAAAATCGTCGAGAACAAAAATTGAGAAATTAGTTTTTTCAGACAAACTCGGAATTTGTTCAAGTTTATCGAAGAACATCTTCAAATTCTTTCGGGGGTTTAGAAACAAAAACTCGACGCTCGGAAGTTGGGATGGTAATTTCGAGAGAATGGGCATGGAGAAAAAGGCGAATCTTTGAATCCGGTTTCGCTGTTCCATAAACTCGGTCGCCAAGAATCGGAACGCCGAGATGTTTTAGGTGGACGCGGAGTTGATGCGTTCGTCCGGTAACCGGCTTTAGTTCGAGGAGAGAATATTTTTCGTTCTGTTTTAGGACTTTATAAAAAGTTTTCGCTTCCTTTCCGTTCGGGTCGACTTTAAAAGTTGTCGGGCGATTAAGATTGCGCGCAATCGGGAGGTCAACTAAGGCTTCGTCAAGTTTTGGCGCGCCCTCGACAATAGCATAATAGGTTTTATGAGTTTTGCGATCTTGGAATTGTTTACGCAGGTATTTTTGAGTTTCGGGATTTTTTGCGAGAATAACGACGCCGCTCGTATCGCGGTCGAGACGATGGACGAGCAAACCAAAATCTTCTAGCGTCGGCTCAGGACAAAATTCGCCCTTAGCCATCGACAACAGTCCGGCGGGCTTGTCTAGAACTAGAACGTTCTCGTCCTCGAAAATAACTGGCGGGCGCGAGACGGTTTTCTTTTTAAATTCGTCGGGAATTTCGAGAAGAAGCTCGGCTGATTTTTCGAACTTTGAATTAGATTTTTTAACGATTTTTCCGTCAACCTTAACAAAGCCTTGTTCAATAAAAGTTTGGAGCGTCGAACGATTATATTCGGGATATTTTTCAACAAGAAGAAGATCGAGGCGGAATTTTTCCGGTTTTTCGTCGTCGGAATCTAGAACGCGGTCGCCGTTAATAACGCGCGACATCTCGGGTTTAGAAAATTTTTTACCAGTAATAATCATAATTAGCGGAGCCCAACTTTCTTTTGGACTTCGAATAGTTTTTTATTCGCGATTTCGTTGGCATATTTTTCGCCAGCTTCAAACAATTCTTCGATTTTTGAATCGTCGACAGACTCGAGATTTTTTTGGAAAGTTTCGAGAAGCTCGAAAACAGACGAGGCGACTTTCTTTTTAAAGTCTCCGTAGTGTTCGTTCCCCTTCCATTCATTAACAACCTCTTCGAGAGGGCGATTGTTAATTAGGGCTTCAATATAGAGGAGGTTAGAAATTCCGGGGCGAGTCGTAAAATCAAAATCAATTGAACCGAAAGAATCGGTCGTTGCGGACATAATTTTTTTCGCAGCTTTTTCCGGCGAATCGGAAAGCATGATTTTTGAATTTTCCGCGAGGGTCGATTTTGACATTTTTTTCTCCGGGTTCATTAAATCTCGGATCCTAATTCCCTGCTCGACGTTCATAAACTCGACTTGGGACTTAGTTTCTTCGGGGACGGTAAAAGTTTCGCCGAAGCGACTGTTAAAACGAAGCGCGAGGTTACGCGTTAATTCGAGGTGTTGGAATTGGTCTTCGCCGACCGGAATATAATTTGCGTCGTAGAGCAGAATATCCGCCGCCATTAAAACTGGGTAATCAAAAATTCCGACATTAACTGATTTTTCTCCGGCGCTTTTTTCTTTATACTGAATCATGCGCGAAGTTTCGCCCATGGTTGCGGCAGTACAGTTCAAAATCCAAGTCAATTCGCTATGCGCCGGAATGTAGGATTGACGATAAATATGAATATTTTTATTTAATTCAAGACCGGCGGCGAGATAGTATTTAATCGAACGAAAAATGTTTTCTTTTAAACTTCCGTCGATTGAGGAAATGATAGAATGGAGGTCGGGGACAAAAATATTAACGTTAGAATCCTCGGAATTTTCGTTCGCAAGGCGAACCATTGGAAGCAAAGCGCCAAGATAGTTTCCAAGAGTTAGTTCGCTATTTACTCTTAAACCAGTTAGAATCGTTTTCATAGTTTTATTTTATCATAAATCCTTTATTTTTAGAGAAAATCGTGTTAGAATAAGGGGGTCTGGGGTATTAGCTCAGTTGATTAGAGCGCTTCGATGGCATCGAAGAGGTCGTGGGTTTGAGTCCCACATACTCCACCACGTTTGACAGAATGGCTATTAACAAGCATTGAAAAGGGCTCTTTCCAGAGGAAAGTAGCCCCTTTTTCATGGTCAAAAGTGAGGTTCAAGAACATAATTCGGCATAATTCGTCTTTTTGGACTGGCGTGCCCGCTCTCATCTTATCAGCTGCTGTGTTAGCGAGGTTCAAGAACTCATCAAGTGACATTTGCATTGTGGCTGGGTCAATGGTTTTGTCGTCAATCTCATTTATCTTTGACTTCAAGTCAATTATTTGATTTTCCCAGATTTCAAGTTTTTCATTATATCGCTCTTTCATTGATTCGCGACCTTTTTCTGACAACTTTGCATAGTTATCAGATTCTTGTTCCATCTCTTTTTTAATGTGTTGTATTGAGCCGGCTAGGCTTCTTCTTTCAGTTTTTAACTCTGCAATTTTTTCTCCAGTAGCGCTATTAACCTTTGCAGCGAAATCCTTGTATGTTTTCTGATTGAACTTTAATTTCTCCAGTTCAGAGTAAAGGGCGTCAAATATCTTGCTTGCTCTAACGCTTTTGCCTTTCATTGGGCATTCTTTGTTGTCACAACGAAAATATAGGTATTTCTGACCACTACGGCTTTTACTGGGTCCTACCATCATATATTTTCCGCAATGGGCGCATTTTACGAATTGCCGTAGCGGGTAAAAAGTTCTGTGCTTTTTGCTGCGAAGATTCGGACGCCTCACATTGTCCATCGCTTGAACTTTGTTGTATTCTTCTTCGGTAATCAGAGGTTGACACTCGGTGTCCTCTCTTAAATCACGCTCGGTGCCAGCCTGTAAAAGAACTCCATAATATATTGGGTCTCTAATTATCTTTGACGCCTATTGTTTTGAGTGTAGCCTCGTAGTATCATTT
>JAFRJE010000030.1 GCA_017432425.1 Candidatus Saccharimonadota bacterium | reverse complement strand
ATGTTGGAATGACGCGGGCGATGGAGGAGCTGTTTTTGACTTTTGCGGAGAGTCGATTTTAGTTAGGGGGAAGAAGTTATACGAGCCCGTGGAGGTTTCTTTGCGAGTTAGATTATAATCCATATAGCGAGGATTTTGAGCGAGATGAGTTTAGCGACGGGTTTGAGGACGATCCGTTTCCGGAAGAAGAGGTCTGGAGGGAGTGGTAGGGCTTGCGAGAAAACCATTAGCCGCGAGGGGGTTCGCCTTCAGGTTCGGACATGAGTTTTTTCGACTTTATTTCGTAACGAAGTCCGGAGACGGGAGAGACGAAATAGTCTTCCGAGAGGAGATTAACAAACATCGAGAGGTCTTTGTCGTCCATGATAATCAGGGAATTGTCGTCGTCGGTCATGAGCTCGAGTTGCATTTCGTCGGCATAGTCGATTAGCTGTTCCTGGGACATGGCTTCGGCAACTTCGACGCTTTGGAGCTTTTTTAGGAGCGGCTTTTTGTCTTGGAGCAGAGCGTTTAAGGTTAGACCTTCGGCGAAGCTGAGTTTATATTTTTCTTCGAGTTCTTTCGCCTTAGCGTCGGCGATGACCTGGGACTTATAGTCGTATTGGAAAAGAGCTTCGAATTTAGACTGGTTAAAGATTATAATGTTTCCGTCGATAATTGCGACTTGGTTATCTTCGGGCATTTTAATCGCGACTTCGGCAGAAAACGGCTCGAAACTTTCGCCGTTTAGCTCCCAACTGGTCGCGCCTTTAATCGCGGAGGAAGCGGAAATTCCTTTCGCAATATAAAAGATTTTTGTTCCGTCGCCGCCAGGGTAAGAGAATTTTGCGAGGATTCCTTTAATTTTCTTAAATTCATATTCATTGTCAGAGAAGAAGTCGATGTCTTTATATTCGTTCTCGATTAGATGGAGGAGGGTTTCGGCGCGACCGACGTTCGAGAGTTTCGTACGGTAAATGACTTTTTCTTCGCCGTCGGATTTTTCGTATTCGCGACATTCGAGACCTTTGTCGGCTTCTTTGATAATGTATTGAATCGCCTCCATCATAAACATTGATTTTACGGAGTTCGTTAGTTTATCAGAGTAGCGGACTTTAAAGGGGGTATAGTTTTTGTTAAATAAGAAGAGTTCAACCGAAACGTTGTTTTTTATTTCGTCGATTTCGTTCGCCCAGTGGAAGACATCAAAGGGAGTTTCGTCCATATAAATATTACCTCGTAGTTAGTTGTTTAGGTTATTATAACATATTGCGGTCGTGATATAATGGATTCATGAAAAAGAGACGAGCTGTCGGACGAGTTATTGTAGATCCTGGCGTAAAAAATGTATGGTCATTTGAGATGCACTCTGCGCTTGCGCTGAAAGAGATTGGATATATTGTAAGATTTGCGCCGGCGCATAATTCTATTCGTTCTGCTGATGCGTATTTGAACGACACTTTGTTTGAATTTAAATCTCCTACTGGATCGACGATAAAATGCGTAGAGAACAATTTGGATAAGGCATTGAGGAATCAGTCAAAAAATATAGTGATTGATTCTTGTCGCATGAAAGATGTCCGTGATAGAAGCATAATTAGTTATCTTAAATCAAGGTTGGAACGAAAGAAAGGAATAAAACATTTGATT
>JAFRJE010000029.1 GCA_017432425.1 Candidatus Saccharimonadota bacterium | reverse complement strand
ATATTTCCCTTATCGATTATCAGATCGACATCGGAATTTTCTGTAGCTGTATTCTTAGCGTAAGAACCAAATAGATAGACGTTTTTGACGCCGTATTTTTTGCCTAGTCGAGTTACGACTTCTTTGATTCTATCGATTGTTAGCATAGATTATCCTTGCTTATGTCATAATTATACCACAGTTATAGCGTTGCGGGAAAATAACATAAATCGTGTATGAACGGGTAGAATATACGTTGTTGATGGGTTTCATTGAGCGAGTGTGTCAATTATATAGTTTGATTGAATTTGCTGGAGGTTTTGTGTCGAGTGTGTCAAATGGCGAATTTGGGCATGGGTTTATGCCTTTTCCTGCTTATGTCAATTTGTAAATTATATACAAAAATTGCCCCATTTTACAGGGGTAATTTTATAAAGAATAACCAATTATCTTTACCGTGGTACGCCCGACAGGATTTGAACCTACGACCTTTTGCTCCGCAAGCAAACGCTCTATCCAGCTGAGCTACGGGCGCGAATGTGGATATTTTCGCGAAAAACGCTACGACATCCACCTAGAAATTAAATGAACATCACGCGTTAACGCGACGGTTATATTATATCACTAATTAAGGGAAAAATAAAGATGGATTTTTAAAAAGCGTTTATGGTATAATCGGGTAAAATGGAGAGTAGTATGAATAATCCTGAGGTAATAAAAGGCGCGGAAACTGAAAGTTCAAAGGGAGAGGTTGGGCGTAAGGTTAATCGCGTAGTAATTGACGAAGCTGAACCGGTTGAGAGGTTACGGGAGGAGTTTTCTTCTTTGGAGGAAAAGCCTTTTGAGCTGGAAAAGTTGATGAAAGAGGAAAAATACGCCGCGGATTATTGGCGAACGGCGAGGAAGTTGGCGGTAGCGATTGTTACGGAGGATGCGAGAAAACTTGCGGTTAAAGGAGATTATGATGTGAGCGAGGGGGATTTGGACGAGGTAAGAATGTGGTTGGATGACCTCGATGAAGATGCGGCTTATAGAGAGGGGAGGAAAGTAATTCGAAAAATTGCGACGCCGGTAAAGACTGAGGGAGTCGAGGCGGTTTATGATAAAATCGTCGGGAAAAAGGGTGAAAACGCGGATAATAAAGTTTTAGAACAGTTATATAGTTTTACGGAAGAGTGGAAAACTAAAGATAAGATTAAGGTAGATAAGGGGGAGGAATATACAGATAAAGATAAGCGCGAGATGGGGATAGATGCGTTGAAAGAGCTGGTCGCGACCTATCCGACGGCGGTTGATTTTTGTCGACATTGTAATTTTTTGGTTCAAGGAGAGGAATCAAAAGAACAGGTTGAAGCGTTTAGGAAGAAAGCGGAGAAATTGGGGCGGATTGTTTACGGGAATCAGTACAGATATGCGAAAGTTTATACGGAGGCGTTTCTAGAGGGGAAAATGGAGGTTGAGAATCCGGCGCCAGGGGAGGAGGTAGAGGAAGTTGAAGCCGAAAGGGCTGAAAGAACAGAGAGGGCGGAAAGACCCGAGAAGCCGAGGCGGGTGGAATCCGAAGCTAAACCGGAGTCGAAAGCCGAGCCGAAAGCCGAACCAGAGGTTGAGCCGAAAGCCGAGCCGGAGAAGCCGAAAGAGTCGGAAAAGCTTTCTCTTTTTGAGGATTACGCTTCTTCAAGGTTTGGGCGAATGAATACCGAGGTTAAATTTGGGGAGGAACTAGGAGATATTGAGTTGGGTCCGAGATATCTTAGCGTTGATGGAAGATTTGCCTTGTCTGAGCCGTTTATTTATAGCGATAGGTCGGATTCTAAAGTTCAGTCCGCAATTATTTATCAGCTTAAAGATTCTGCTTTTGCGCCCCTTTTACTTTTTAAGCAAGGTAATGTTTTTGCGATTGAAGCTGGAGTTAGGACTACGAAAGATAATAAAATAGAATTTGCACAAAAATATGCCGTGAGTGACAAAAAAGACAAAGATGCTATTGAACAGTTGTTTGAGCAGAGGACTGCTAGAAAAATGACTCCCGAAAGGTGGAACGATTTTGTGAAAACGCTTCGAAAAATCTATAAGTATTAGCTGTCTAGGTTGAGTAAGGAGACGAAAAGTAGTATAATAAGAGGTGGAAGCGTGGCCGAGTGGTTGAAGGCGCACGACTCGAAATCGTGTGGGCAGAAATGTCTCGGAGGTTCGAATCCTCTCGCTTCCGCCAGTTATTGTGGTGTTCCCAGTCGGCAAGAGGTGCGTGGCGCTTCTTATTTTTTTCTATTCTGAGTCTGTCCAAGACCTGAATATGTTATAATATGGCTATGGCAGAGTTGATTCCGGATAATCTATTGTCGTATATAAACAACGGTGAGAGTAGTATGGTCGAATTTAAGCGCGCTCATAATGCTTTGCCTGATAATCTTTTTGAAACGGTTTGCGGAATGCTTAACCGTAGCGGAGGGCATATATTTCTAGGTGTGGAAAATAGCGGAGTAGTTGTTGATGGAGTCGATATAGGTTCCGTAGGACAAATGAAAAAAGATTTTGTAAATTTGTGTAATAACCCTCAGAAAATTTTCCCTACTGTCCATATAGAAGTCTATGATTATCTTGTTAACGGTAAAGTTATACTCTATGCGTACATTTATGAAAGCTCTGATGTTCATAGGACTGCTGGGAAAATTTTTGATCGCAATGAAGATGGGGATTATGATATAACCTGTAATACACATCTTATATCTCAAATGTATATTAGAAAAAGTAGCACATATATAGAAAATAAAATTTATCCATACGCAAAACTTTCAGATCTTCGTGGTGACCTTATAGACAGGGCGAGAAAGCTTGCTCTGAATAGAACGGCTAACCACCCGTGGGGGCAAATGAGCAACGAGGAACTTCTGAAGAGCGCCGGGCTTTATGAGCGCGACCTGCAAACGGGGGAAGAAGGAATAAATCTCGCTGGTATTCTACTTTTGGGAAAGGATGAAGTAATATCATCTGCATTATCTTATTATCGTACAGATGCTATTTTGAGGGTGAAAGATGTGGAGAGATACGACGATAGAGACGATATCCGCACGAACTTATTAGATAGCTATGATCGCCTAATAGCTTTCTTGCGTAAACATACTAATGAAAAATTTTATATTGAAAACGGGCAGCGTATTGATATCAGAGATGTGATAGCAAGGGAATTGTGCGCGAATATGCTAATTCATCGTGAATATTCGAACCCTACTCCTGCACAGTTGATTATTACTAATGAGTCTATAACTACGATAAATGCCAATAAACCTAGGTTTGTGGGATATATAGATACAACTAGTTTTTCGCCTTTCCCAAAAAATCCTAAAATAGCAGGCTTTTTTAAGGAAATAGGTTATGCTGATGAACTTGGGTCTGGAATAAAGAAGATAGTGAAGTATTCTCAAATTTATAGTAAAAGTAAGCCTAGCTTTAAAGAGGATGAGTCGTTTACGGCTATTGTGTATATATCTGGAGCTCCGAGGCGAAAGCAGGCAGCTGACATTAGAAAGCTCATACTAGATTTTATCATTGAAAATCCAGGAGTTTCTAGAAGGGGGATAAACGAATATATATATCCGTTTATGGAAGAGTACAGCGATGCACAGAAAACAATAAAGGTACACAACACTATGGCTAACCTTAGTCGTAATGGAATAATAAAAAATGATGGAAGTAACAAATATTCAAGATGGACATATTGTGTTAGCAAAGATAACACAATAAGAAACACAATAAAACACAATAAAACACTGTAAAACACAGTAATACAAAAATAAAAACCCAACCTTTAAGGAAGGCATTGAAGCGTGTGATCGATTATGTCAAGCCGTGTTCGAACTTCGTCCAGACGCTTCCGCCATGTTTTCGATATAATCCGCCGTCTGGGCGGTTTTATTCTTTTATAATGATAACTGTTTGGGCGTCATCGTCGTAATAATATTTAAAATTATAGGTATTCTCGTCGTCGCTGATTTCAAAAGTGTATTTTTCGCCTTTTCTACCGATCATTTTTATAGTATAGCCCGACTCGCTAGTAATAAGTTTGACCTCGCCTTGCGCATCGCCGGAATAAGCAGTAATTTCCGGTTCGCCAATAAAAGTAATGTTGTTTTCGGATATGAAGGTATTGTTGTAGGCTTCGAAAGGTTTGTCGAAAGCGCCGATCAATAATACGAACGCTACTAAGCTAATTACGGTCAGAACAACGCTGATAATGCGAGGGATTTTTTCTTTTAAGATTGAAAAAATGAATATTGGAACAATACCGAAACAATAAATAATCGAGAGTAGATGATTCGGGAAGTTTTCTAGCATTACTAGCACATAGCCGACCCCAGTATAAACCAGATAAACCGTCATGACGGATAGAATGAGCGCCGAATACCAGCGGTCTTTTTTAATAAACCATCCAATAAAGCCGCCGGGGAAAGTCAGAAGCGTAATCATAAACCAATATCTATAGTAGCCAAAGAGTCCCCAGCCCATACTATTAAACGGGACTTGGAAGAGGTAGACGAGGGGCTGAGAAATTAGGAAGAAAACGAAAGTTTTAAGCGCGGCTTCGAGAGGTTTTTTAGAGTTTACGATAATGAGAATCGCCGGCAAAACCCACCATTCTGGCGTGACGGCAATATCGTGGAAGGAGTTGCCATCCGGCACGAGCATTGCCACAAGAGCAGTATAAAGACCCATGATTACTGCAAAAATGATCAGTTTCGGATAAGTAATATTTAGCCCACCAAAGATTTTTTCGAAAATTTTCTTCATGTTTTTATTATAGCAAAAAGATCCTGTTTCGTTGACTGTTGGTTAGAAATATGAGAATATATTTCTATATTAGGAGGTTATATGGAAGAGAATGTTTTCGCGAAAATAGTTAAGGGAGAGATTCCCTGTTATAAGATTTATGAAGACGAGAAGAATCTAGCGTTTTTAGATATTGCGCCAGAGACGAAAGGTCATACTTTAGTAATTCCGAAAGTAGATGTTGATAAGGTTTATGAGTTAGGAGATGAGGATTATAGTTCCCTTTTCTTCGCGGTAAAGAAGGTCGCGAAGAGAATGGAAGAGATTTTTGGGGAGCGAGTGATTATGAAAGTTGTCGGGACGGATGTGCCGCACGCGCACGTTCATTTGATGCCGATGGATAGGACTTGGAAACACGGGAGGGTTTTGGAATTGACAGAGGAGGAGTTTAAGGAGATACAGGAAAAACTTAGGTTCTAGCGTTTTTCTAGGACGATTAGGTTTTCGATATGGGGGGTTCGGGGGAAGAAGTTAAAGGGGGCGATTTTCGTTAGCTTATAGTTTTTGTTCGAGAGGAGGGCGGCGATATCGCGGGCTTGGGTCGAGGGGTTACAGGAGAGGTAAATGATTTTTTCGGGGAGGACTTCGAGGAGGCGGTCGAGGAGTTTTTTGTCGCAACCGGCGCGAGGGGGATCGAGGATGACGATTTGGTCGGGTTGGATAAAGTCGAGGGCTTCTTCGGATTTTGAGAGGACTGGATTGGCTGAAGCCTTTTTGCAATTATTTGTTAATTCTCTATATGCATCTTTATCGACTTCGACGAGAGTGAGATTTCGGTCGCGGGCGACGGAAAGGCCGATTGTTCCGACGCCGGAATAGAGATCGAGGACGTTTTTACAGGAGGAGGCGTCGATTATTTGTTTGATTTCTTTAAGAGCGAGTTCGTAGACGGGGAGGTTAATTTGGAAAAAGCCGTTCGGGGAATAAGAATATTCGACACCGAGGATTTTGTCGGTTAGGTTCGGGAAGACGGGGTGGGGCTGGTTGTTCTTGAAGAGACCGCCAGAGACGACGCCTTGTTGGTTGGCGCGGAGGAGGAGGGATTGGTAGTCGCGGGCGGAAGCATGAGCATTATTTAACTCCTCGACGATTTTAAGCGCCCTCTCAGCGATTTCTGGGCGTTCGAGGCTACTTCCGGCGGTTTCTGGCGAGAAGGGGCTTAGAAGCGATTCTGTGAGGTTTGACGGCGAAGGGGATTTTTTATAGAGAGGGATTTTACGATGGGAGCCGCGAGCGTGAAAACTTAGGAAGATTTTTTCTAAATCATTGTCCCAATAGAGAGAATATTCCATCTTATTACGGTAAAAGAAATCTTTTCCGTCGGTCGCGACGGGTTCGATTTCTAGATTTTCGAGAGGGATTTTCGCTTCTTTTAGAGATTCTTCGACGAGGAGGCGTTTTTCTTCGAGTTCGCGAGAGAAATTAAGAATTTGCCAGGGAGAAGTCGAGAGAAAACAGGCGTCTTTCGGGGAGAGGCGGTCTTTTGAGGGGTTTTTGATTTTGGTTGCGACGGCCTCGAGGTAGGAGGATTTTTGTTTCAGAAGTTTAAACTCCTCAACGGTTTCGCCAGGGAGGGCGTTCCAGAGGAAGACTTTTTTGCCGTTGTTTAGAGAGGAGGGGTCGGAAAGAGTTCCGAGAGATTGTCCGCCAGGGACGAATTTTTCAACATGAATCATAAAATTATTAAGAGGAAGTTAGTTTACATTCGTTCGCGAGGGAGAGGATTTGGACAAAGGTATCGTTATCGGTTACGCCGACGCGTTCGTAGAACGGACGGGATTTTTTCTCGAGAGTTTCGGCGTGGAAATTATCGCGCGACTCCTTTTTAAAGTAGGCTTCGGCGTAGGCAAGGAGTTTTCGGGGGACTTTTGAGACGGAACGGGGAGGCGGGGGAAGGAGGTCGAGATCGAGGAGGGATTCGATTGAGTCGAAGAGGAGGTCGCGGAAGAAGCTAGAGGCGGCGGAGAGGGAGGCGTAGTTTTTTAAGGCGGGAGAGGGGTCGCCCTCGAGGGAGGTCGGGAGGGTCGAATCGGGGAAAATTGTTAAATAGAGGTCGAGTTCGGCGACGATTTCGGAGAGGAGTTTAAAGCGGCTTTTTTTCGCAAACGGAGAATTTGGGTTTTCGGAGACGCGGTCGAGATCGTAGTCGCTTAGGCCGAGGACGAGGCGAGGGATTTCGACGGAGTTTTCGCCGAGGTAAGTTAGACCGTTTGGAAGCGAAGAATCAGGGGTCTTTAAGAGGAGGGATTTGATTTCTTCGCGGGATTGCTCGAGGGTAAAATTCAGGGAGAAAGTTAGATTATCGACGGAGAGAGAGGTCTCGCTATCGAGGAGCGGGGGGTTTATGTTTACGATGACAAAGAGATCGACGAAATTGTTTTTTACGTCACTAGGCGAGGCTTTTGCAACTTCAGCGGGGAATTTTAGCCAATTTTCTTCAGAGACGCCATTAATCAGGAGTTTTTCGAATTTCTTAATTAAGGGTTTTTTATATTCTCCGTCCATTGAGAATTATTTTAAGGGTTTTTTAGGGAAAAGTCAAACTGGGGACTTAAGCGATTACTTCGAGCTCTTTTCTCAAGCGTTCGATTAGGACTTTTTTCTCTTTAATTCCCTCTTTAGTTTCTTTAACGAGTTTTTCGGGGGCTTTTTTGACGTAGTTTGGGTTTTCGAGACGTTTTTCGAGAGAGTTGAGTTCGCGACCGACGGCGAGAATGCGCTCGGTTAAACTGTCTTTATAGCCCTTAATAACTTCGGCGGGGACGTCGAGATAGACTTCGTGGTTTGGGACGGCGAGGCGAATACCGCGCGGAGTTCCAGAGGTCGAGGAAATTGAGGGGACGCGGGCGAGTTTCATGACGAGGAGGGAGTTATCGCTAACGAGGGAGTCGTCGCCATAGAGAAGCCCGTATTTTTTGGTCTTAAACGCGCCAGGAAGCCCCGCGAGGACGCGTCTGGTTTCGGTTATGACTGGGACCAACCTTTCAAAGTTTTCGGCACTGATTGGGTCAAATTCGAGGTCAGAGGGCCATTTTTGGTTGATTAGGAAGCCGTCGGTCCAGGAGAGGCTTTGGTAGATGGTTTCGGTCACGAACGGAGCAAAGGGGTGGAGGAGGGTAAGGATAGATTCGAGAGTTGTTTTTAAGAGAGGGAGGTTTTTGTAGATTTTTTCGGCTTCGAGGAACCAGTCGGCGTATTTGTCCCAGATTAAAGAATAGAGTTCTTCGACGACTTCGGAGAAGCGGTAGTTTTTCATTCCCTTTTCGATTCGGCGTTTCGCCTCTGTTATTTCGCGGCAAATCCAGTCTTCGGACATGTTAAGGGTTTCGTATTGTGGCTTGCGCTCAAAGGTTCCTTTCGGGAAACGACGTCCTGCGCTCCCGTCGTCACGGGGCTCCGGCGTCTCGTCCTCGGCCGTTGCCTCCGGATGTTCCCGAGAAGAAACCATTTGAGCCGCCACTTCAATAAATCTTGAGATGTTCCAGAGTTTATTACAGAGGTTGCGGCCGGATTTGACGCTTTCTTCGGAGAACGCTTGGTTTAGGCCGGCGGAGCGGCCGCGGAGAATGCCGAGGCGGAAAGCGTCGGAGCCGTATTTCGCGACGAGTTCGACGGGGTTGATTACGTTCCCTTTTGACTTCGACATTTTTTTGCCGTGTTCGTCGAGCACGAGACCATGGAGATAGACTTCGCGGAAAGGAATTTCGCCGGTTACATAGATGCCCATCATAATCATGCGGGCGACCCAGGCGAAGAGAATGTCGGCGCCGGTTTCCATGACATTTAGCGGATAATAGGGGTTTTCGCGACCCTCTTCCCAGTTAGTACAGACGAGCGGCCAATGGGAGCTAGAGAACCAAGTATCGAAAGTATCTTCGTCGCGGACATATTTTACGCCGCCGTATTCGATTTCTTTCAAATTTACGCGAGTATCGAAGATCCAGTCGGGATAGTCCGGCGCGTCGCCGACTTTCTTGAACATCGGGATGGCGATTCCCCAGGGGATTTGGCGGGAGATGTTCCAATCTTTTAGACCTTTTAGATAGTCGATTAGGACTTTTTGTTTGTTTTTTGGATAGAATTTAATTTCGTTATTTTCAAGACGAGAGATTGCGGCTTTCGCGAGGCGTTCGGTATCGACAAACCATTGTTCCTTAAGGGTCGGTTCGATTACGGCTCCGCATTTGTAACAATGGGGGACGGTATGGACGATTTTTTTCGTATTTAAGAGAGAGCCTTCGGCTTTTAGGGCTTTTAAGACGGCTTTTCTTCCCTCTTCGACGGTTAAGCCGCGGAAAACTTCGGGGACGTATTCGGAACAGAGTTTTCCGGAATCGTCGATAACGCGGAGGCGGGGGAGGTCATGGCGTTCGCCGACTTCGAAATCGTCGAAATCGTGCGCAGGGGTAATTTTTACGGCGCCGGTTCCGTAGGCGGGGTCGGCGTGTTCGTCGGCGATAATCGGGATTTCTCGACCAGAAAGGGGGAGTTTAACGGTTTTTCCGATTAGGGATTTATAGCGGTCATCTTCGGGGTTGACGGCGACGGCGGTATCTCCGAAGAGGGTTTCGGGGCGGGTTGTTGAGACGACGATTTCGTTGGAGTAGCGTATATCATAGAGAAAACCTTTTTCTTCGACTTGTTCGACTTCGATATCAGCGAAAGCGGTTTGGTGTTTTGGGCAATAATTAACGAGTTTTTCGCCGCGATAGACCATTCCGTCGTTCCACATTTTTTCAAAAGTCGAGTAGACGCGTTTAACGACGTTTTCGTCGAGGGTAAAGGTTAAATCGTCCCAGGAGCAGCTAGCGCCGAGGGAGCGGACTTGGAGTTCCATGTTCCCCCGCTGTTCTTCGACGAAGTTCCAGACTTGGGCATAAAGTTCGTCGCGAGAGTATTCGAAGCGAGTATGACCGACTTTTTCGAGGGCGCGTTCATAGACAACCCAGGTTTCGAAGCCGGCGTGGTCGGCGCCGGGGATATACCAGGCGGATTTTCCCTTTAGGCGGTAGTAGCGGATTAGAGAGTCTTCGATTGCGATTGTTAAACCATGTCCGATATGGAGATTGCCGTTGGCGTTCGGGGGAGGCATGACGATTGAGTAGGTCGAGGGGGTATTTTGTTCAATACCGGACGGCTGGGGGAGGGTCGGTTTAAAAAGACCGGCGGATTCCCAGGCGGCGTAGACGTCGCTTTCGAAGTCGCTAGGTTCATAAGAAGATGTGAATTTCATAAGACGATTATAACATATTGGTCGGCTTTACAAAAGGAGGAGAAAGGGGTAAAATAAAAGGGATTGGACCGTCGCCAAGTGGTAAGGCAACGGGTTTTGGTCCCGTCATGCGCTGGTTCGAATCCAGCCGGTCCAGCCAAAATTCGACACTAAAATCGCTTATCTTGGCGATTTTTTGTTTTCACTCGTCCATAAGACGCGTTTCAAACAAAGAAATCACCAATCTAAACGATTTGTAGAGGTCGAATTTACATTCGTTTGCGCTTCGGACAAAGAAAATCCCGATCTACGAAATTTATAGAAACGAAATTTACATTAATTTATAGGGGAGCGAAGAAAAAGCCCCTGGGTTAGCCAGGGGTTGGGGGAGTTGTTTCGGGGAGGAGAAGCGATTGGGCTTTGGCGTTCTCGAAGAGCGCGTGGAGCGATTGGAGGTAGATGTGGTTGCTGCCGCCGCCGCGGACGAGCCAGCCCTCGGCGAGACGAGTAACCATGAAGAAAGAATTTGGTCGCTTTTTCGGGGTCGTCAAGAGGACGGATTCGCCGATGGGTGGCGGGGTTTTGGTTGAGAACGGAATCTCCGAGATATAATCAGGGAGCGAGCGGTCGCGATGAAACTGGCGTTCGACGGTTGAAGCGAGTTCAACCAGGGCGTCATTGATCAGTTCGAGACTTGAATTGTCGTTCGGATTGTCGGCAATACAGAAGTCGAAGAGTTGGTCGCCGCCGTAGAACGTCATCTTCAGCGTTTCTCCGTTTACGTTGATTTCGAACGGAAAACCTTTCCCTTTCATAGCTTCTCCAACTGTTAATTCCCTAATGTACTGATTCATTTTATCCCTCCTTAACAAATCCATAAAAAAATATACCACTCTAAGGCGGCATAGTCAACTAAATATCAACAACAATTCCCTTTTTCACACGGATTTTTTTGACATCATCTACATTTCCATGTTCTTTTAAAATTCAAAAAACAGGGATTTAGGGTTTGTAAGTTTTATAAGTTTTTTACACTTTCTACACACTTCCCAAAAGTCGATTTTCCTCGCTGAAAGGCTTTTGGTTAGTTTTAGTTTAGCAAAGGAGGGTTGCTAAGTCAATAGGTTTCTAAGAATAAGGAGATTTTGGAGGGGAAGATGAGCGGGGAATTGTGGATAAAAGGCGGGGAATTATGGATTTTGGTTGGATTTTTCGACGCCTTAAAAAGTGGATATACCCCTTGGGCGCGCTGCGCGCGCCCGACTCCTCGCTTCGCTCGGAGTCTAGAGATCGAAAAATTTCTCGGCTCCAGAAAGACTTTTAGGAAGGGAAGAGTAGAAGAGAAAAATAATGTTATAATCTAGTTATGGCTTATATTAGACAATTTGAAACTGGAAGCGGAGCGACGGGGGTACAGGTTTGTTATAAAGAGAGAGGAAAAGTCGTTCGGACGGTTCACGTCGGTTCGGCGCAGAGCGAGGTTGGACTAAAAAAACTCCTCCGACGAGCGCAGGAGATTATTGACAAAGATAAAAATCCATTGTTTAACTTAAATAAGTATAATAAATAGAGGCGAGAGGGGAACTAGGACTTTAGTTTACGGAGTTTTAAGTTTAGGAAACGGAGGAGGCGGTAGAAGGGGTATTTTAGGCGATTCAGGGGCAAATCGAAAGTTCCGGCGTAGTTTTTTTCGAAGCCGCCGAAAGATTTTTTGAAAGCGGTAAAGCCCGCCCAAGGGTGGTTTTTTCCGGCATTATCGGGGGCGATTCCCCAGAAATCGAAGAATTTAAGCCCGGCGGCTTTAGCGTCGAAAATAGAGGTAGAAAGCAAGGCGACGGTCGCGGGGAGTTTTTTATAGGCGGAGTCGGCGGCGGATTGCATATAGAAGCGAGTTTTATTCTCGAGATCGTCGAAGAACAGGGAAGCGGCGATTATTTCGGGCTTTTTAGCGGGGGATTCTGGAGGGGTATATTCGACGAGATAAAGAGAGGAAAAGGGCATTTCGAGTTCGTTTTTTAGATAGGATTTTGAGAAAGTTTTTATACCTTTTTCTCTGGCGAGTTTAGACTGGAGGCGGACGAGGAAGTTAATATCTTCGGGGTTTTTTGAGACTCTAACAGAGAGACCTTTTTTAGCGAAGGTATTATAGCGGGTTCGGGTTCCTTGGGAGAAATTTTTAAGCAGATCGGAAGTTTCGGGGGTTAAATCGAGAACCCAAGTATCGGCGGGGTTAATGTCTTTTGACTTTTTTAAGCGGAATTTTTTAATTTCGGAAGCGGAGAGGGGTTTTAAGGGTTCAAGGCGGAGGAAGAAGCAGTTATTTTCTTTTGCGAGGGAAGTTAGGGCGTTTAGGGTTGTTTTATTAAGCGAGGTCGGTCCGTAGGGGCAGTAAAGATAGTTTCCGAGAGGAGTTTTTTCGAGGACGGCAAGGGTTTCGTTCGGGGAATTTTCGAGGAGACGGAAAGTTTTTTTCGCTTCTTTTTCTTTTAGAAAGAGTTCCCAAGAGGGGGACTGGAGAAAATGAGAATTCATATATATTTATTATAACATAGAAAATGAAAAAGCCCCCTCATCCGAGAGGGGGCGGGAATTGAAAGGAGTTTGTTGCCATGTTCACAGCAGAATTGTGATTGAGTCCGCAAGGGCCCGCAGCTCAGTCCTTAGCGGACTGGTAGGGGATTTCCTGAAGTCTTTTTTGGTTACGGGGATGAGGGGATGACAAAGACTTGTTGTTTAGGTCGGTCGTTAGAGTTAAGAGCCGGTCACGTCGCGAATCCGATAGGGAGGACCGCTCTTTGGCGAACGCGGAATCGTACGCTCAGAACCGAGTTGATTTTTCCGGTGGTTGGAGCCTACGAACTGTCTCGGCGGTTCATTATAGGTTTTTACGGAAAAGTCGGCTCGACCCAGGAGTAGCGTCGAGAGGCTTCCACGCAGGGCGGCGATAGTTTCGGAACTCAAGGTTTCACCTCCTTGTAAAGAACATTAACTTCTTTATCTTCTTTTATTTTGAGGCTCGTATAGCCTCTGAGACTACTGAGCTTCTTTTTGAGGAGATAAGAAGTTATAGAGGGTAGTTTAACACAAAGAAAAGTAAATTGCAAGAGGGAATTTTAGTTGATTTTGCTACGGGGGAGGATTTGGAGAGAATAGGGGTCGGTTGGGGGGATGTTTGAGAGAAGTTCGGAATAGGCGGCGAGGGCGACCATGGCGGCGTTGTCGCCGGAAAAGGATTTTTCGGGAAAAAGAATGTGAATGGCTTCTCGTTCGGGTTTCGTCCTGGTCCTCGCCGCGCAATCGTCAGAACCACAACGATTAGTCTCGCGCTCGTCGACGACGTTACCTCGAACTCGCTTAGTAATCGCTGTAGTTCTGACTGCTGGCGTCTGCGGATTCGGACTAACCCCCGAACAAGAAACCTTTTCTGATATTCTTTTTCGCAATTCTTCGTTTGCGGAGACGCCGCCGGCGATGATGACGGTATTTACGTCGTGATATTTTTTTAGGGCGAGATTTAACTTTTCGATTAAGATGTCGATTGCTGTTCTCTGGAAACTGGCGGCGAAGTCGGCGATTTGGGTTTCGGAGAGGAGGTTTTTTATATCATGGGACGGGTAAGAAAGAGGGACGCCGAGTTCTTTTTGGATTGTGCGGAGGACGGCGGTTTTTAGGCCGGAGAAAGAGAAGTTGAGGTCGGGGACGTTAGGGTGTGGGAAAGAGTATTTTTCGGGGTTGCCAGAGAGGGCGGCTTTAGAAATTGAGGGCCCGCCGGGGTAGGGAAGACCAAGGATTTTGGCGATTTTGTCAAAGGCTTCGCCGACGGCGTCGTCGAGAGTTGTTCCGATTATTTCGAAAGAGTTTTCGGAAGGCATGTAGATGAGTTGAGTGTGGCCGCCGGAGATAACGAGGGCAATGTTTGGGAAACAAAAATATTTTTTCTCGCTGGTCCTCGATTCGCGATCGTTAAAATTACAACAGTCAGTCAAAAGTTCAGCACTGGTACTGTCCAGGCATTCACTTTTGTGACTGCTGTAATTTTTACTGTCGGAATCTGCGGAATCGCTCGAAAAAACATTTTCGTTTCCTAGTATAGCTGAATAGATATGAGACTTGAGGTGGTGAATGGGGTAGAGGGGTTTGTCGTGGAGAATGGCGAGAGTGCGGGCGGTTAGGGTTCCGACGAGAAGAGAGCCGAGGAGACCGGGAGTATTCGTTACGGCGATAGCGTCGATTTTTGACCAATCTTCGCGTTCGGAGGGCGTTTCATTGAACGAGGCTTTATTCATTGAAAAAGCGGCTTTAGGGGATTTTTCAATGAAGCCGGCGTTTGAGAAGGCTTGATGAATGACAGGGAGAATCGCCTCGAGGTGGGAACGGGCGGCGACTTCGGGAATAACGCCGCCGTAGGCTTTGAAGATGTCGATTTGGGAGACGACGACGTTTGAGAGGAGTTTATAAGAGGCGGAGCGGAGAGGGTTGTTTGGGTCGAAAGCGGGGGAAGTTTTGAGCTTAGAAAGAGAGGGGGCGGAGAGACTAGCCGCCGCGGTTTCGTCGCAAGAAGATTCAATAGCCAGGATATTCATGAAAATATTATACTATTTTCCTCTAGATAAGTAAAATATACATTAGGGGATTGTTCGCTGTTAACGGTTGTGGTATATTATATATAATATATTAAAAATTAAGGATTATGATTTATGGAACAATCATCTAATTCTCTCTCGATTATAGGGATAGTGACGGCGATTATTGCGGTTGTTGGGGCTGGGGCGATGTTGGCGCTGAACGGGACTGGAGGGATAAAGGCGGGGAGCGTGACGATTTTGCCGTTTGGGGCGCAGGCTAATTTTGTCAGCGACGACGGGGAAAATATTAGCTGTAGCGGAGGGGCGGCTTGTTTATTAAAGCCTGGAGTTGAATATAGTTATACGGCGAAGATGGACGGAATGAAAGAAGAAACAGGAAAGATAACTGGTGTCGAGGAGGGGAATGTTCCGAAAGCGGTTTGTTTGGAGCCGGAGGACGGAAGTTATAGCGACGAGGAAGTTAAGCGACTGAGAGTGGTGGATTGTGCGAACGGAAAGAAAAGCGCGATTTTGAGCAATTATACAGTCGATCCGGAAGAGAGCGGGGAATTAGAAGATACCGAGCTGGGCGACGACGCCGAGGAAGTTAGGGAAGTTCAAGAGGGGGAGAAGGACGAAGATGATGAAGAACTTTAAGATTAGAGCGTTAGTTTTTGGGGGAATGTTAGCGGTTTTTGGGGCTTTAGGGTTTTACAGAGGGGAAGCGAACGCAGCAATAAAGAAAGTTGTTGTTCATATTGGCTATAGTACGAAGTCGAGTTATAACTATCGCCAAGATACGACTTGGATTAAAGGTTGGAACTCTAAAGATAAGGGTTGTGGATGGGTTGTGATTGCGTCGGCAAGAAGTTATACGCGAGGCGGGATTTCGCCAAAAACGCTATGGACGAATCTGGGGAAAGCGGGGAAAGTAACGCTGTCGAGATTAAACCAGGGGTTAGGAAATAGCGATTTTGTTTCGTATGCGAAAAAAGCAGGGCTGTCGGTCTCGGGAGTTGGTTCGGGTTCGACGTCGATTGCGAAAGCGTTGATTAACCATAAAGTAGTTGCGCTACACGGAAGCGGACACTGGATTATGACGTATGGCGGATATGTTAACGCTTATAAAGATACTTCGACGGGAAAACTAAAGCCGGTCTCGGTTAGAAGTTTTTGTATTGAAGACCCTGGACATAAAAAGAACCGAGGGAAGTGCTTTAGCGCAAGTTCGATTTCTAAATGGACAAATACGGCGTACGCGCTGAGATAAGGAGAGGAGGAAAAATGGACGAGAAAAATATCATAGAGGGGCAAGGAGCAGTCGAAACGCCGATCCAGACTCAAGCGCCAGCGGCGAAGTCGAAAAAATGGCTGATTTTTGGAGGGGTCGGGTTGTTGGTTGTCGCGGCGGGGGTTTTGACGGCGATTTTGCTGGGGGCGTTTAAGGGAAATGAACAGGGAGCGAAAACGGGGGAGGAGACGGCGGAACTTTCGGGGGAGGGAGAAGTTTTGTCGCTTGCGGATTATGGGTTGAGCGATGATGCGACGCCGGAAGAAGTTGAGGCGAAAATGATTGAGCTAGGGGAGTTTGATCCGGACGAGACGTATGAAGACGGAGAAGACGTAACGGAAGAGACGGGGTATTGCGGAGACGATAGCTGCGAAGAAAGAACGGCAGGAGCTTCGACGGCGGTTACGGTCGAGGACGGAGTTTTAGGCGATTATACAGAAAAGGCAGTCGATTTTATTAAAGAGACGGTTGACTATTATTTTACCGCGGCATATCCGAGCGATGGTGCGGCGACGATTGCGAAAGGCGAGGGGGACGGCGCGTTTGTTGCAACGGGGAGGAATAGTCATGCTGTTACGGTTAAAGTCGAGGGGAGCGAGGGGGGAGTTACGCGCGTAAGAGTTTATAACGGGGAGGGGAAAGAAGTTTATAGCGCGAAATATTACGAGATTTAGGGGGGTTTCGTGAAGTTTAAAAACGCCCTTCACGGGGCGTTTTTTTGGAGGGAGATTAGCGGATTAGTTGAGACGTTTCTTCATTGCTTTAATAAAAGCGGTAAAGAGGGGAGAGGGGGCGAGAGGGCGAGATTTGAACTCGGGGTGGGCTTGGGTTGCGACGAAGAAGTCGTTGTTTTTAGCTTCGACAAATTCGACGAGTTTTCCGTCGGGAGAGGTTCCGGAGATTTCGAGACCGCCCTGTTCGATTTTTTCAGCGAAAGCGAGGTTGACTTCGTAACGGTGGCGATGGCGTTCGGAGATAGAGGTTTTTCCGTAGATTTTAGCGACTTTTGAACCTTTTTTAAGAACGGCAGGGTAGTCGCCGAGGCGCATAGAGGCGCCGGTTTGCTCCTTGCCTTTTTGGTCTTCCATAATATAGATTACGTTATTTTTGGATTTTTCGGAGGCGCCAAATTCCTCGGAGTTCGCGGTCGCGACGCCGGCTTTTCGGGCGGCGGCGATACAGGCGACCTGGAGACCGAGGCAGAGACCGAGGTAGGGGAGGTTGTTGTTGAGACAATAAGAGGCGGCGGCGATTTTGCCCTCGACGCCGCGGGGACCGAAGCCGCCGGGGACGAGGATGCCGCTCATATTTTTGAAAAGATTAGAAAGTTTTTTCTCGCTGGTCCTCGATTCGCAATCGTTAAAATTACAACAGTCAGTCAAAAGTTCAGCACTGGTACTGTCCAGGCATTCACTTTTGTGACTGCTGTAATTTTTACTGTCGGAATCTGCGGAATCGTTTGAAAAATCTTTCATAATCTCTTCTAATTTTTCGGCATTAATCCAGACGAGGTCGAGGTTGACGTTTTCCCAAGCGGCGGCGGCTTTCAGGGCTTCGGTTACGCAGATATAAGTATCTTCGTTTCCGACATATTTCGCGACGAGGCCGACGCGGACGGTTTTTTGATAAGTTTTATTGCGCTTTTTCGAGAAAGCGAGCCAGCGCGACATATCGGGTTCGGAGTCGTCGTCGACGAAATCATTTAGAATCGAGAGGACGCCAGATTTTAAGACGTTAAAGGGGACGTCGTAGACGGATTTAATATCGGGGAGGTTGACGACGCCGGAGGGGTTGATGCCGGCGAAAGCGGCGATTTTTTCTTGGATTTCTTTCGGGGCGGGTTTTTCGGTTCGAGTACAGACGACATCGGGGATAATTCCGAAGCCACGGAGGTCTTTTAGGGCGTTTTGGGCGGGTTTGGTCTTAAATTCTTTAGAGGTATTGATCCAGGGGACATAGACGACGGAAACATAGAGGCAATTTTTACGTCCGACGCGGTTCGCAAAGAGACGAATTGCCTCGACGAAAGAAAGACCCTCGTAGTCGCCGATTGTACCGCCGATTTCGACGATATGGATATCGGAGTTTTCGGAGGCGCGGGCAATTTTTTCTTGGACGAGGTTGGTAAAATGAGGGACGAGTTGGACGGTTTTGCCGCGGAAGCCGCCGGAGCGTTCTTTGTCGATTAGTTCTTTAAAAATTGCGCCAGAGAGAGTAATTGAGTATTTATTAGTTTCAAAATCGAGGAAGCGTTCGTAATGACCGAGGTCGAGGTCAGTTTCGACGCCGTCTTTCGTTACGAAACATTCGCCGTGTTCAACGGGATTTAAGAGACCAGCGTCAACGTTTAAATAGGGGTCGCACTTTTGCATAGTTACCTTAAAGCCCTTAGCCTTTAAGATTGCGCCAATCGAGGCGGCAGTTATCCCTTTTCCGACGCCAGAAAGAACGCCACCAGTAACGAAGATATATTTTGTTTGTTTTGACTGTTTATTTTGCATGATGGGGACCTCCTTAGCCCACCTTAAAACTCTTATGGAATAAATATAACACAGAGTTTTTTAAAACGCTAGAGGTTTTAAAGATTTTAGCGGAAGAATTTAAGGGAGTAAATTGGGTTTTTGTTTGCGGCCTTTAGGGCGGGATAGAGACCGAAGATTAAACCGACAGAGAGGGCAGTTATGAAAGTTGTTAAAAGAATTTCCCAGGAAAGGTAAGGGTCGAACGGGGTAACGAGGCAGACGGCGAAAGCGAGTCCATAGCCGAGAACGAGTCCGAGAATACCGCCAAAGAGCGAGAGGATTAAGGATTCGAAGAGGAATTGGAGGAGGATGTTTGAGCCGGAAGCGCCGACGGCTTTGCGGATGCCGATTTCGTGGGTACGTTCGGAGACGGAAACGAGCATGATGTTCATGATGCCGATTCCGCCGACGATAAGGGAGATGCCGGCGACAATCGAGAGAACGCCAGAGATAATCGAGAGGAGAGAGCCGGCGGGGTGGGTGATTTGGTCGCCGTAGGAAACGGAGAAGTTGGCGTCGCCGGAGTTGGCGAGGCGGAGAGAGTCTTTAATGTTTTCGACGGTTTTGTCGAGGGAGTCGGTTGTTTTGGCGCGGATATTGATTTGTTGGATTTGGAGAGAGCCGGCGGTAACGGCAAGTTTTTCGGCATCGACGAACAGGGAATTATCAAGGTCGAGATTGTTAAAGTTAATCGGGTCGTCGATTTCGGAAAGGACGCCAACGACGAAAAATTTAGTTCCGAGGAGGGTTAGGGTTTTGCCGATTGGCTCGGCGGTTCCGTAGAGGGTGTTCGCGAGATTGGAGCCGATAACGGCGGCGTTGGTTTTTAAGGAATCGGAGAGGAAAGTTCCGGATTTTAGGGAGAAGTTTTGGATTTTAATAAAATCGGGGGTCGTTCCGACGACGGTTGCGGAGGGAACGGCGTTGTCGCCGGAGAGGGCATTAACGGAAATTGCGAGAGGGGCGACAGATTCGATATTTTCGAGGTTTTTGATGGTTTTTACGTCTTCGAGGGTTAAATTCGATTTTAAGTAGGCGGAAGAGGAAGTTAGTTCGTCGACGATTTTTGAGACGGTATCTCGTTCGACGGAGGGGCGAACGACGATAAGATCGGAGCCGATGTTCGAGACTTGGGTTTTGATTAGGGTTTCGATACTGCCCATTAGGGAGAGAATAAGGATAATCGCGGCGACGCCGATTGAGATTCCGAGGCAGGTCAAAAACGAGCGGGCTTTATTGCGTTTTAGGGAAGCCTTTGCTAGTTCGAGATGGGTTTTTAAGAGCAGCGCCATTAACGTTTACCTCGCTTTTTTAGTTTTTTCTTTTTTGAGCGACGGAGGTTCGGGAGAGCGGGTTTTTGTTTTTTCGAGGTTTTTTTACGGCGGTTGCGGACGACAACGGGTTCGGGGAGGTCGGAGTCTTCGACGGTTTTGATGTCTGTATCAATTCCGCCGTCGAGCATATTGATAACGCGGGTTGCGTAAGAGGTTAAGTTCGGGTTGTGGGTAACCATGATAATAGTGTTGCCCTCGGAGTGGATACGTTTAAGTTCCTCCATGACGATATGAGAAGAGTGGGAGTCGAGATTGCCAGTCGGCTCGTCGGCGAGAATAATTTCGGGTTTCGAGACGATGGCGCGGGCGATTGCGGCGCGCTGTTGTTGACCGCCGGAGAGTTGATAGGGCATATAATATTCTTTGTCTTTTAAGTTAAAGCGTTCGAGGGTTTCCGAGGCGCGGAGGAGGCGGCGGGTTTTATGGAAGCCAGAATAAACGAGGGGGAGGGCGACGTTTTCGATAATCGGGAGATCGGGAATTAAATTGAAGTTTTGGAAAATGAAACCGATTTTTTTCGAACGGACGCGGGCTTTTTTACGGGATTTAATACGGTTGACGGGTTCGCCGTTGAGAAAATAAGTTCCAGAGGTCGCCGTATCTAGAAGACCGATAACGTTCAAGAGGGTTGTTTTTCCGCAACCGGAGGGCCCCATAATCATAATAAATTCGCCGCGCTTTACGGTTAGGTCGAAATTATTAAGCGCAAAAGATTCGGCTTCGCGGAAGCCGTATTTTTTGGTTAGACCTTCCAATTTAATAATTGTTTCTTTTTCGTCGGGCATTCTAAGGGATATTATAACTGGTTGGTTTTGATTTTTAAAGGGAAAAATAGAAAATTGGGAAATATGGTATAATATGGAGAAGATATGGATTTGATTAAAAAAGAATTAGAGAAGATTATTTTAAGGGTTTTTAGGCTCGAGGCGGACGTTTTGGTTACGCCGGCGCCGGAGCTTTCGCGCGAGGGGGAGGGCGACCTAGAGGCGATTTCTAAACCAGAATTTGCGACGAACGTGGCGATGAAACTGGCGGGGGAGATTAATAAGAAACTCGGCGAGGGGGAGAAATTCGAGGGGATTGCTTTGGAAAAAACGAATCCGAGAGAAATCGCGGAAGTTTTAAGGCGCGAGTTTCTAAAAACTGCGGTAGATAAACTTCCGGAGCTTCAGGGAACGAAAGTTGAGATTGCGGGGCCAGGGTTTTTGAACTTTACGTTCGGAGACGCGTTTTATCGAGAGTTTATTCAGGGAGTTTTAGAGAGCGAGGAGGCGTTTAGGGAGAAGATTTTGCCGAGCGATTATCAAGGGAAGACGGTGATTTGCGAATTTTCCGACCCGAATCCGTTTAAAGTTTTACACGTTGGACATTTATATACGTCGATTGTTGGAGATGCGATTTCGAGGTTGGTTGAGGAAGCAGGAGGGCGAGTAATTCGAGTTAATTTTGGGGGAGATGTGGGGTTGCACGTTGCGAAGACCATATATAGTATTCTTACGAAGCCCTCGTCCAATGTCCAAACGGGGACCGGCGTCCTTCGCGCCCGCCGTTGCGGGGCTTCGGCGCCTTCATCCTCGGTCGTAACCTCCGGACATCCCCTTATTGAACATTTGGACTCGGCTAGCGAGTTGACTATAGACGATATAGCGCGGGCATACGTTGAGGGGACGAGAGCGTATGAGGAAGACGAGGAGGCGAGGAAAAAAATTGTTCAGCTTAATAAAATAATTTATAAGATTGCGGAACTTGGGGAGGGGAACGAGGAGGGGTTGGATGAGGAAGAGAAACGAGTTGCGGAGATTTATTGGCGGGGGAGAGCTTTAAGTTATCAGTATTTTAAAGATTTTTATAAGGAAATTGGGGTTAAGTTTGATAAATTTTATCCAGAGTCGGTTGTAATGAAGACGGGGTTGAATAAAATTTTAGAACAGAAAGAAAAAGGAATTTATTCAGAGTCGGAGGGGGCGATAGTTTTTCCGGGGGAGAAGTTTGGGCTACATACGCGCGTGTTTATTAATAAGGAGGGGTTGCCAACATACGAAGCGAAAGACGTTGGGTTGTTGTTTACGAAGTGGGCGGACTATAAGTTTGACGAGTCGATTGTTATAACGGGGAACGATATCATCGATTATATGAAAGTTGTTTTAAAGTCGGTTGAGCAATATGCGCCGGAGTTGGTTGAGAGAACGACACATATTACGCATGGGAATGTGAGGTTGCCGGGGAATGAGAAGATGTCGAGTAGGAAGGGGAATTTTGTCAAAGCGGTTGAGGTGTTAGAGTTAGTAAAATCGACATTAGCGGCTTCTTCGGCTTCAGCAGATGCGTTGCTCACTCGACGTATGCCAAATACGTCTCGTTCCGCTACTCCTGCTTCATTGAATAAGCTCGCTACTGACGATTTTGAGACGCCAGATGATTTTAATAAAATTGCCTTGGGAGCGATTAAGTATTATTTCTTAAAGTATCGGATTGGGGGGAATATTGTGTTTGATGCGGAAGAGTCGGTTAGTTTGACGGGGAATTCGGGACCGTACTTGTTGTATTCAGTTGTTAGAGCTAAAAAAGTTTTATTAGCGTGCTCTTCGTCGTCAACGGATGCGTTGCTCGCTCAACGTATGTCAAATACGTCTCGCTCCGCTACTCCCGTTTCCTCGAATAGCATCGCTACTAAAACTTTTTATAATCTTAATGTCTATGAGCGGAAATTGAGTAAAAAAATTGTTCAATATCCGGGGGTTTTAAGGGAGGCGGTTCGAGAAAAGG
The DNA here is from genome assembly GCA_017432425.1 of Candidatus Saccharimonadota bacterium. GTDB lineage: Bacteria > Patescibacteriota > Saccharimonadia > Saccharimonadales > Saccharimonadaceae > Nanosyncoccus. The sequence goes on along the minus strand of JAFRJE010000029.1, from coordinate 14,178 downwards.
CGCCGCATTTGGTTGCGAATTATTTGTTTGAATTGGCGCAGGAATTTAGTCGTTTTTATGAAAATTGTCCGGTTGTGGGGAGTGAGTTTGAGGACGAGCGTAAAAAATTTGTTAGAGTGTTCACTAAAATTATGAAACATGGACTAAATATTTTAGGAATTATGGTTCCGGAGGAGATGTAATGAAAAAAGCGAAGCTACTGTGGGTTGATTTGGAAATGACGGGGCTAGAGCCGGAGAAAGACCGGATTTTAGAGGTCGCGGCGATTGCGACGGGTTGGGACTTAAAGCCGAAAGCGGACTTTACGGCAGTCGTTAAAGTTCCGGAGAGTTTGATTAAAGAGAGAATGGTCGGGGAGTTTTGGGAGAAAAACGCGAAATCGCGGGACGTGTTGATTGAACAAAATAATTCCGGGCGAGAGATTAAGGAAGTCGAGAAAGAATTGGTTAAGTTTTTGGAGAAGAACTTTGGGAAAGAGATTATTCTCGCGGGAAATTCGATCCATCAAGACCGGAAATTTATCGACAGGGAATTGCCGAAAGTTGCGAAGAAGTTACATTATAGAATGCTCGACGTAAGTGCTTGGAAAGTTTATTTTGAGGGGGCGCGGAGGAAGAAATTTGTGAAACCGGAGGAACATCGCGCGCTCGCCGATATTCAAGGTTCGATTGAGGAGTTAAAATGGTATTTGACGTTTCTAAAATAAGTGGGATTGGAGAATTTAGCGTTTTTAAAGAAAACGAAGACTCCGCCTCAATTTTCTATAGGGTTAATAACCGAGTTTTTTTGGTTTTGAATAAAAATACGCTAGAGATGAGGACGGACGAGAAATTAAAAAAGTTGTTGATTGGGAAATATGAAAGCGTGATGGAGAGTAGGTATTTTGGACGAGGGGGAATCGAGATCGTTAATTCGGGGCAACTAGAAAAAGCCGAACTAGAAGATTTAATTCGGCTTTCTTATAATTTAACGAAAGAAATTAACGAGGTTATTTAGACTTTTTCGCGTCTTTCTTTAAGAGGTCGCGAATTTCCTTAAGGATTTCGGTTTGGGACTCTTCGACTTTTGTGGCGGCTTTATCTTCGACCGGAGCGGGAGCGGCTTTTTTCTTCATGTTGTTAATGCTTCTAATCAGGATAAAGATAACGAAAGCGATGATGAGGAAGTTAATAACGGCGGTAATGAAATTTCCGTAGTTAATCGTCGCCGGTTCGATTCCGTCGATATAGGCGGGAATCGTCAGCTTTAAATTCGAGAAGTCGAAACCACCGATGATCATCGAAATGACAGGCATAACGACGTCGCTAACGAGAGAATTGACGATGCTGGTAAAAGCGCCCCCGATAATGATACCGACGGCGAGGTCGATTACGGAACCGCGGTTAATAAATTCTTTAAACTCTTTAAGAATTTTCGGTTCTTTTTTCTTAAGGTTGTCTAGGTTTTTGGAGATATCTTCTTTTTTCATAAATATAATTATAGCCCAAAAGGGGATTATTGGCTAGATTCGGAGTATTTTGAGAAATCTTCGGAGAGAGTTTCGAGGGAGGAAGAAGAATTTTTAAGGGCGGAGACGAGAGTTTCGGAAGAAGTTTTTTCGAGGACGGAATTTTCGAGAATCAAGAGGACGGAGATTTCATACGCCATTTCGTTCGCGTAGGTTCGATCGAGAAGACCGTTCAGGCGAGCGGTTTCGAGGGAAGAGGAGAGCTCGGAAAAGGCGGAAGCGAGGGCGGGAAAAGATTCGGGTTTTAAGTCGGAGGGTTTTACGCCATAATCCGACTCAAGGAGGGAGGAGAAATTGTTTTTTGAGTTTTCGAGAACAACGGAGAGGGAGGAGCCGGCGAAGCGGAGGGAGGAGTTTTTGATTTGTTTATTATAAGTTCCAATAACGGAAGTTAAGTTATTCGTTCGGAGATAGAGTTCGCGGAGGTTTGCAAGTTCGGCGGGTTCGGAGGATTTTCCGGAGCCGGAGGCGGCGAGTAAAATAATCAAAAGAAGACCAATTCCGAGAAGCGCGCCGAGGACGATTCGGAGGAGTTTATTGTCGAGAAGAGAGGTTCCAGCGGGGGCGGCGGGAGCGGGAGCGCGGGAGGAGATTTGGTTAAGATATTCTAAATTGTCCATGCTTATATTATAACATAGGGAATGATATAATTTTAGTATGAATGACGCGAAGGAGGAGATTAAGGCGAGGTTGGCGATTGAGGACGTGATTTCTCAATATGTTGAATTAAAACGAGCGGGGAGGACGCTTAAGGGGAGGTCGCCGTGGGGGGTTGATAAGACGCCGAGCTTTATGGTTTCGCCAGAGAAAGGGATTTGGCACGATTTTTCTGCGAACAAGGGCGGAGATATTTTTACGTTCATAATGGAAGTTGAGGGGATTAGTTTTAAGGAAGCGTTAGAGAAGTTGGCGGCGCAGGCGGGGGTTGATATCGCTAAATATCGAGGCGGGGACGCGGAAGTGACGAAGAAGAAAGTTCGGGCGAGAGAGGCGTTAGAGCTAGCGACAAAATATTATCAGTTTGCGCTTTCAAAATCGAAAAAAGTTTGTGAGTATGTTTTTTATAAACGAAATTTGAACCGGAAGACGGTCGAGGAGTTTCGGATTGGGTATGCGCCGGCGAGCGGAAAAGCGTTAAAGACGTTTTTAAAGTCGCGGGGATATACGGAGAAAGAATTAGAAACGGCGGGGCTTTTGAATCGGTTTGGGGGAGATATGTTTCGAGGGAGGATGATGGTTCCGTTCATTGATACAGACGGAAAGATTATCGGTTATACGGCGAGGATTGTTGAGAATCAGCAATCTGCTTCTTCAGCAGATGCGTTGCTCACTCAACGTATGTCAAATACGTCTCGTTCCGCTACTCCTGCTTCATCGCATCTTACTAATTCTCAACAATCCTTTGGTCCTAAGTATCTTAATACTCCTGACACTATACTCTTTAATAAGAGTAGGTTTATTTTTGGGCTATATCAGGCAAAAGAGGCGATTCGGCGGAGTGGGTTTGTGGTGATTGTTGAGGGGAATATGGACGTTATTTCTTCGCATCAAGCGGGGGTTAAGGAGGCGGTTGCGACGAGCGGGACAGCGATGACGGAAAATCATTTGAAAATTTTGTCGAGATTAACGGGAGATATACGGTTAGCATACGACGGGGACGAGGCGGGGGTTCGAGCGGCGGAGCGAGCGATTAGAATGGCGGGGGATTTGGGGATTGAGTTGACGGTTATTTCCGATTATCAGGGAGCGAAAGACCCGGACGAGTTAATTCAGCGAGGGGCGGAATTGTGGCAGAAAGCGGTCGAGGAGAGAAAACCGGCGGTAGAATGGTTGCTTGATAAATATGAGGAGAAAGTCGACCTTTCGACGGGGTTTGGGAAGAAAGAGTATTCGACGTTGGCGTTGGGGCTTTTGGAATATGTTAAAGATAAGATCGAGCGAGCGCACTACGAGGAGATTGTCGCGAAGAGGCTCGGAGTAAGTCGAGAAGACTTAAGAGAGAAAGGGGAAGATTTAGAGAAGAAAATTGAGGAGGGGACGCGAAAGAGGTTTAAAAAAGCAAAAACGGAAGTTAAGGGCGAGAAATTAGAAAAATTAGAGAATAATTTGCTCGCGATTATGATTTTTGGGGGGGTTAAAACTAAGGTTGAGTTAGAAATTCCGGAGGATGAGGTTCGACTCGGAGAACTAGAAATGATTTTTGAGAAAGAATATGGGGGTTGGGAAAAAGCGGCGCTAGAGAAAGAGGGGGAAGAATTGACAAAAAGATATAAAAATGAATTAAATAAACATGAAAAATTAAAATTACAAGCGGAATTAGCGGTTGCGGAAGAAAAAGGGGACGAAGAGGAAGTAAAGATATTGTTAAGGAAAATCATGGCGCTTTAGGCGACGGATTTTTAGGTTGATTTTTTAGAATAGTTTAAGTATAATTTTTCTAATGGACCAAGAAAAAGATGATTTGATTTTGGAGCCTTTAGCGGAGCCAGATGCGTTAGACTTGGCTGACGAAGAAGAGCTTTCGGACGAAGACTTAGAAATCACAGTTGATAATGTTGACGCATTCGCGGACGACTCAGTTCGGCTGTATCTGCGAGAGATTGGGAAAATCCCGCTTTTGACGCAAGACGAGGAACAAGAACTGGCGAAGAAAATCGTCGAGGGGGACAAAAAGGCGAAAGATAAAATGGTCGAAGCGAATATGCGACTGGTTGTTTCGATTGCGAAAAGATATTCGGGGAGAGGGCTAGATTTTTTGGATTTGATTCAAGAGGGAAATACGGGGCTGCTCCGCGCGGTTGATAAATTTGACCCAGAGAAAGGGTTTAAGTTTTCGACGTACGCGACGTGGTGGATTCGACAGGCAATTACGAGGGCGATTGCGGATCAGGCGAGAACGATTCGAATTCCGGTTCACATGGTTGAGACAATCAACAAAGTTCTTCGAACGACGAGAAAGTTGACGCAGGAACTGAACCGCGAGCCGAGTATTGAGGAAATTGCGAAAGAACTTGATATGGAGACGGAAAAAGTCGAATATGTGATGAGGATTAAACAGGACATCGCGAGCCTTGACGCGAGCGTGGGGCGAGACGGAGACGATGAAGATTCGGTTTTGGGGGATTTTGTTGAGGACGAGGAGCGAGTTTCTCCGGAGGATTCGGCGGCGACACAGATTCTAAAGGAACAGTTAGCGTCGATTATTGCGACGTTGTCGGACAGGGAACAGAAAATTATTAAAATGAGATTTGGAATTGGAGGAGAAAGACCGCATACGCTAGAGGAAGTTGGAGTTGAGTTTTCGGTTACGAGGGAGAGGATTCGCCAGATTGAGGCGAAAGCGTTGTCGAAGTTGAGGAAACATAAAGATACGAAAAAACTACACGAATATCTAAAGTAAGGAGGTTTATGAGAAAGTTTTTAGCGAGAGCGTTGGCGGTTGTGATGATTGGGGGAGTAAGTTGTTTTGGGGTAGTTAGTGTTTTGGGGCAAGGGGCGTTGGCGGCTTGTAGCGATGACCAGATCGAGAAAGGTTGCGCGACGACGGTGTTGCTGGGGGGAAGTAGTGGATGTTTTTGCGGGGGGACAGAGGGGATTTTGGCGTTGGTTTTGAAAATTTTAATTTATTTAATCGCGGTATTGGGGGCGTTCGGGATCGTTTATTCGGGCTTTCTATATTTAACGGCGGGCGGAAATGAACAACAAGTTATAAAAGCGAAAAACAGATTGTTCCAGGTTATTATTGGGCTGATTGCGTATGGGCTGATGGTTGCTTTTTTGAACTGGATTGTTCCGGGCGGAGTTTTATAAGACTTTTGGGGAAGAAATGAAAAAAATAATCGTCGTTTATAATCCGCGAAGTTCGAGATTTAAGGAAGTTTCGCGGGAAGTTTTTGAGAAGATAAGAGGAGAGAAAGGGGTTTTAGTCGGAAAATATGAGATTGAGCCGACAAATCCGAGAGATAATGCGGAGAGAATTGCGGAGGTAGTTCAGGGAGGGGAGCTGGTTATTGCGGCGGGAGGGGACGGAACGGCGACGATTGCGATGAACGGGGTAATTTTAGCGCGGGAAAAATATGGAAAAGAGGCGGTTTTTACGGCGTTGCCGTTTGGGAACTTTAACGATTTTCCGAGGCTGTTCGGGGAATTGTCGATTAAAGAGGCGGTCGGGAAATTTAAGGAGGGGAGGGGGGAAGAATTTTATCCGATTGGAGTAAAAATAAACGGGCGGGAGTTTTGGAACTTTGGGGTTTATTTTACGGTTGGAATGATGGCAGAAAGTGCGGGAGTGTTTGACGAAAAAAAGACGCGGGAGAAATTGAAAACGGGGAAGACGGGGATTTTCTTTTCGGCGAGAAAGTTGTTTTTTTGGTATCTAAAAAATAAGCGGAAGAAGTTTTTAGGGAGAGGGGAATTAAGAAGATTAGATAATCGAGGAGATGTTGTAAAAATTACAACGTTGACGGGGAAAGAGACGGATTATGTGGCGATGAACGGGGGGACGGTTGCGCGAGTTTTGAGAGCTCCGAAAGGGTCGGGCGGGAAAGATTATTTTAGGGAGGAGAAGATTTTTTGGAGCGGAGCGGAGAAGCTGGTCGGGCTGATTAGATTGTTTCGGCTAGGGTTTATTCGGGGGATTTTAAAGAATAGGCTTCCAGGAGAAGAAACGGGAGGGGATTTGATTAAGTTCGAGAAACCGCTAACTGTTTCTCTCCACGCGGAGGGAGAGGAGAAACGGGTTTCGGGAGTGCGGGAGATTTTAGTTAGAAAATTAGAAAAACCGATTAAAGTAATTCGAATAGAAAGGAAAAAGAATGAAAGAAAATAAGCCGGTAAAGATTTTGGCGATTGTTGGAATGAGCGGGAGTGGAAAGTCGGTTGTGGTTGATTATTTGACAGAGAAAGGAATACCAAAAGTTTATTTTGGGGGAATGATTTATAAAGAGATGGAGAGGAGGGGGATTGAGCGAACGCCGGACGGGGAGAGCGAGAAGAGGTTTCGGGAGGAAATTCGGGAGAAAGAGGGGAAAGATTGGGTTGTTCGCCAAGTTATAAAAGAGACAGATGATTTGATAGATGCAGGACAGAGGCGAATTGTGCTTGACGGGGTTTATTCTTATACGGAATATAAGACCTTAAAGCAACATTATCCGGGGGAGTTGACGTTTGTGGCGGTTGTTGTTCCGAAAAAGTTAAGATATAAACGGGTTGCGGCGCGACCGGAAAGACCGTTTAATCGGGTGGAGATTATTGAACGGGACAGGAGCGAGATTGAGAACTTAGAGAAAGGGGGACCGATTGCGGCGGCGGATTATTATATTTTGAACGACGGAAGCGTCGGAGAGATGCACGAAAAAATAGAAGAAATTTTGAAAGAAATAGAATTTTAGGGTATAATATTCGGAAAAGGAGATTATTATGGGAAAAGAAAAAGACCTTATCCAGAGAAGTTTAGTGGTTTGTAAGCCGGACGCGGTTCAGCGAGGGCTGGTTGGGGAGATTTTGACGAGATTTGAGCGAGTAGGTTTGAAAATCGTTGGAATGAAGATGGTTAAACCGAGCGAAGACCATTATCGCGCACACTACGAGGATATTGGTCAGATGATTACGAGGAGGGGAGAGCAGGCGTTCCATTATAACGTAGCGTATATGATGACGGGACCGGTCATTGCGATTGTCCTAGAGGGGGTTGAGGCAGTTCCGTTAGTTAGAAAGATTGTTGGACCGACCGAGCCGAAGAGCGCGGAAATGGGGACGATTCGCGGAGATTATTCGCACATGTCGTTTGGTTATTCGGACGCTAAGGGGATTGGAGTTCCGAACTTAATCCACGCGTCGGGAAGCCCAGAGGAAGCGAAAAGGGAGATTAGACTCTGGTTTGATGACGACGAATTGTATGATTACGAGGATTTGAACGAAAAATATACTAGATAGAGTACGTAGCTTCCCCGATGTGTTAGAATAGAGGAATGATTTACGTTTATATCGACGAATCTGGGAATTTGGGAAAGAGTGGGGAGTATTTTGTTCTGTCGGCGGTAGTGTTTGATACGGAAAAGGGAAGAAATCGCGTTAAGAGAGTAATAAGGAAAGAACAACTAATCGTCGCGGGGAGCAAAGAAAAGAAAAACGAAATTAAGTTTAGTCGGCTAGGGTTCGTTTCGCGACAGAGGATTTTAAATAAAATTGTTCGGCGGGCGGACGTTGATTTGTATTATTTTGTTGCTTATAAGCCGGAAGTGATGTTGCTTAACGAGGGGAAGTCGAAGAATCTGGTCTATAATTATTTTGCGTGGTTGCTTTGTGAACAATTTTTTAAGAAATATAATGATGATTTTATGATTATTTTTGACCAGAGGTCGACGACGGTAAAGTCGATGAACTCGCTGACTGACTATATTAAATCGAATGCGTTTACTTTAGCGAATTTGGTTCGGAAACAGATTGTAGTTAATCAGGCGGATTCGAAGACGAACTTTTTATTACAAGCGGCTGATATGGTTGCGGGGGCGACTTACCAATCTTATAACAATAAACTAGACCATTTTTTCAACATTCTGAAAACGAGAGTGATTGATTTTGATGAGTTTCCCAGGGGCGGTTTCCCTGAGGAAAATTGACAGATTAGCGGTTTCTTTGGTATAATTAGGTTGGCGTAAGCCTCTTGATGAGCTTTCTTTTTAGTAAGCGTCGTTTACCGGCGCCGACTCAAGAGCGGCTATTAGTGCTCTTCGGGGCACTATTTGTTCGTTAGAGGGCTTGATAAAACAAGGAATCTAATATATAATTTTTAATATGGGTTGGATTCGTAGCTCAGTTGGTTAGAGCGCTGCCCTGTCACGGCAGAGGTCGCGAGTTCGAGTCTCGTCGGATCCGCCATTTTTTGTGCTCAGATTTACCTTGACAAAACTTAAGAAATTTGGTATAATAAGGGGATAGGACTGGTGTTTTGAGCCGGTCTGGACTTTTTGATTTTGTGCCTTTAGGAGGGGTAAGAGATGATGCGAGAGAAGATGCTGAAAATTCTGATGAACGTGCTATGCGTGTTGGGAGGGGTGTGCTGCTTAGCGTTCGTGATTGCGTCGATTTATTGGATTTCGGTCACGTTTCGGCTGATGATCGGAAAAATCGAGTTTCGGGAATTTTTGGTTAGCTCCGGAGTGATGGCGGGAATATTCTACGTTTTGGTATTTATCGTGGGGGCGAAAATAGGCGTTGAGGAAGAGTTGATGGAACTGGAGAACAGAGAAGAGGCATAAAATAGAATATTAAAACAACCCCCGAGGAATCGGGGGATTTTTCAGGTTTAAATGGTAGCCTGGGCGAGAGTCGAACTCACAACCTTTTCCTTAGGACGGAACTGCTCTATCCAATTGAGCTACCAGGCCGCTTTTTAACATTATAACATGATTTATGGTATAATGAGGTTATGAAATTAAATCTTAGGGGCAAGTCAAAAAAAACTAGCGCGCCGAGAAAAGTCGCGGAGAGAAAGACGGAGAAAGAGAAAGTCGAGGAGCGACGCGAGGAAGTACTGGCGAGGGGGAGGAAGTTTAAATATCCGCTTCAGTATGCGAAACATAGGTTAGTCGTGAATACGATTGTGATTGGGGTTGTTGCGGTGGTTTTGTTGGTTGTGATTGGGGGGTTGGCGTTGTACCGATTCCAAGACACAGGGGACGTGATGTATCGAATTTCGCGAATTATTCCGGTTTCGGTCGCGGAGATTGACGGGGAAAAGGTACGGTTTTCTGATTATTTAATGATTTTAAGGAGTAGTTTGACGGTTTTTAAACAACAGTCGGGCGAGATTTCTTCGATTCGAACGGGGACGGCGGGGGAGGACGGCGAGGGGAACGACGAGGAGGCAATGAAATTAGAATATAAGAGGACGGCGCTAGAGCAGGCGGAAGATTATGTTTATGCGATGAAGCTGGCGAGAGAGTTGGGCGTCGAGGTAACGGACGAGGAAGTCGAGAAAGTTTTTGACCAACACCGGAAAGTTGGCGGAGTTGAGCGAAGCGAGGAGAGTTTTTTGAAAGTTTTAAACTCGAATTTTGGATATTCGAAAGACGAATATTTGAGAATGTTGTATCTTTTGTTGGTTAAGAGTAAGGTCGAGGAAAAAGTTGATGACCATGCGCGCGAGATTGCGGCGGAAGTTGAGCGAAAGTTGGCGGAGAACGGGGGAGATTATGGAAAAGTCGCGGAGGAACTTAAGGGGGAAGTTGATATTGATAGTACGAACGGGTTGGTTGATGTGAAGAATGTTGATGGGGGAAGAGCGGTAAAGGCGGCGGAGTTAGAAGTTGGGGCGAATAGTGGGAGATTTTTGTCGACGAACGGGGACGGATATTATTATTTAAGGGTTCTAGAAAAAACCGAGACGCAGGTTAGCTACGTCTCGTTGAAAATACCGTTTAAGGAATTTGAGAAAGAAGTTAAGGCGGTTCGGGAAGCGGGGAAAGTTAAGGAATATATAGACCTGAAGAGGGAAGAAGAGTAAAGTTTCGGGGGTGAAATGTTGGTGCGGGTAGAGGGAGTCGGACCCTCGTCTCATCCTTGGGAAGGATACATAATAGCCGTTATACGATACCCGCGCTTTTACCTAACGAAGAGATTGACGTATGTGGAGCCGATGGCAGGGGTCGAACCTGTGACCTGCTCGTTACGAATGAGCTGCTCTACCAGCTGAGCTACATCGGCGACCTCTTTATTATAGGATATTTTGCTTGTTAAAGCAATATGATATAATTGAGTTTATGAAGAATCTAGGCGAAAGCTTTAAGAAGATTTATCAGGAAGACAGGGGGTTTTTGGGGCTTTTGGTTTTGTTGTTTTTGCTGGCGTTGGCGCTGTTTATCTTCGCTTTTGTGAAAGCCTTGGGGGTCGGGAGTATGGCTTATGTTGGGTATTCGGACATTGGGAAATTTGCGGGCGGGGAAATTTCTAGCCTTTGGAGTTCGGGCGGGTACCGTTCGGGGGGAATGATTGATTTGATGGCGTTTGCGGTCGCGGCGGTGGTGTTTGGGCTATTACATAGTTTAATTTCGGTACAGATTTATGAGCGACGCGGAAAAGGGGTCGCGAGAATGTTTGTTTTGTTGTCGGCGATGTTGGTTCTGGGGGCGTTTGTGGTTTTGATACGGTTGCTTGGGGAAGGGTAGAAAAAATGAAAAAAGAGCTTGAGTTGCCGCTGGGGAAGCGAACTGGGCTATATCGTTTTTTTGAGATTTTGCCGGGGGCGTTGAGCTATTTTGCGGTAATTTTGTTGTTTTTGTTATCATATTTTACGCCGATTCTAGCGGCGATTTATTTATTGTTGATTATTTCTGCGACTTTGGTTAAGGCGATTGCGGTCGCGTTTAGGACGTGGCAGGGGTTTGAGACGATGAAAAAAGCGGAGCGAGTTGATTGGCGAAAGCGAGTTGAGGATTTGGCGACGCCACACGAAGCGTACGAGCGGGTACGCGGAACGAGGTCGGAAGCGTATGGAATTGAGGAGCATATAAAAAATTTAAAGAGAATTAGCGTTGCGGAAAAGGGAAAATATCCAAATCCGGAAAAAGTTTATCACGCGATAATTATGGTTGCGTATAACGAGGGGCTAGAGACGTTAATTCCGAGTATTGAGGCGATTCGCGAAGCGGATTTTCCGAACGAGCGGATTATTTTTGTGTTTGGATATGAGGCGCGTGGCGGGGAAGAAATGAGAAAAAACGCGGAAGAGATTAAGAAGAAATATAAAGAAACTTTTTCTAAACTGATTATTGCGGAGCATCCAGACGGGGTTAAGGGGGAAATAAAGGGGAAAGGCCCGAATCTTTGTTTTGCGGCGGAAAAATTAAGCGAATATGTTAGGAAAAAGGGAATTAAATCGGAAAACGTAATTGTAACGTCGCTTGATTCGGATAACAGAGTTAGCAAGGGGTATTTAGATTATGTTTTATATGAGTTTATAACGAGAGAAAATCGACAAAAAGTTAGTTATCAGCCGATTTCTTTGTTTACGAATAATATTTGGGACGCGCCGGCGCCGATGAGGGTAATTGCGATGTCAAATTCGTTTTATAACGTGATTTCGACAATGAGGCCGCATAATTTACGAAATTTTGCGAGTCATTCGCAACCGCTAGAGGCATTAGAGGGAATGGGGTATTGGAGTAAACGGACGATTGTCGAGGATGGGCATCAATATTGGAGAAGTTTGTTTTATTTTAGGGGGGACTATGAGGTTATACCGATTCGAGTTCCGATTTATCAAGACGCGGTAATTGGGGAGACGCTACTTGAGACGCTAAAGGCGCAATTTATTCAGTTGAGGAGGTGGGACTACGGAGCGAGCGACGTGGCGTATGTTGGGGTAAGGTTGTTTGATAAGAAAAAACGCAGAGGGGTTCCGTTGGTTGAGTTAGTTCCGAAGTTTATACGGCTTCTAGACGGGCACGTTACGCTGGCGATGATGTCGCCGATTGTGGCGTTTGGGGGGTGGGTACCGGCGATCATGAATTTGACGGCGAGAGGAATGGCGGTTTTTAACCTACCGAGGGTAGTTTCGGTCGTACAGACGATTGCGGTGATTGGGCTTTTTGTAACAATTTTGACGAGTTTGAGGTTGCTGCCGGAAAGGCCGAAAAAATATAAGAAAGTTAAGGGAGTGATGATGGTGTTGCAGTGGATTTTGATGCCGGTGATTGCGTTAGTTTATACGAGTTTGGCGGCGTATTATTCCCAGACGAGGTTGATGATTGGGAAATATATGGAAAAATTTGATGTGACGAGAAAGGTAGTAAAGAAATGAAAAAGACGTTAGTAGTGATTGACGGGAAGAGCGTTTTTTATAGGGGATATTATGCGATGGGGGCGCTAAGTACGAGCGAGGGAGTTCCGACGGGAGGAGTATATGGGTTTGCGGCAATCGCGATGGAGATTGTTCGGAAGCTGAAGCCAACGAAAGTGGTAGTTGCCTGGGATAAGGCGGGGACTTCGACGGCTAAACGGACAGAGATTTATCCGGAATATAAGGCAGGGAGGGTAAAGCCGCCGGAGGATTTTTATGCGCAAATTCCGTATCTTAAGGAGTTGGTTTTGAGTTTGGGATGGGGGTTTGTGGAGTGCGATAATTATGAAGCAGACGATTTGATTGGGACGCTCGCATATCAAGCGTCGTCTGACAGCTCAGGGTGGCAGATGTATATTATTTCGTCGGATATGGATATGCTCCAGGTGGTTGACGAAAATGTGAAGATGTATCGAGTTTTGAAAGGGTTTACGAATATTGAGGAGATTGATGTTAAGGCGGTTGAGGAGAAGTATGGAATAAAAAAAGAGCAGTTTCTAGACCTGAAAGCGTTAAAGGGGGACAATTCGGATAATATTCCGGGAGTTCCGGGGATTGGGGAGAAAGGGGCAGTTAAGTTATTAAACGAGTTTGGAAGTCTTGAGGGGATTTATGAGAATATAGAGAAGATTTCTGGGAGTATGCGGAAGAAGTTAGAGGAGGGGAAAGCGTCGGCGGAGATGTCTTATAAGTTAGCGAAGATTATGACGGACGCGCCGGTTAAGCTAGAGGAATTGCCGGATTTTACGATAAAACCTGAACAAATAATTTATGCGCTAAGGAAATTGGAGTTTAAGAGTTTGGAGCGGAAGTTTAGGAAGTGGCTTGAGGAGGACGATTTTGAAGTTGAGATGGCGAAGGGGGCGGAAGAGCAGAAAGAAGAGAAACGAGAATTGCCAGAGGACGTGATTGTATCTTGGGACGTTAAGGGGCTGATGCACCGAGACGAGGAAATCGCGGAGCAGATTTTAAAGGGGGCGAAGTTTTATGACCTTTCCCAGGGGAAGTTTTTACTGAAACCGTTAGAGAGAGTGAAAGAAGAGCGAGAGCTGACTTTATTCGAGGACAGAGAGGAGCTTCGGCGAGAATATTGGCGACAGCAAGATGAGTTTAAGAAGTATCAGGAATTGAATAAAATTTTTATACAGTTTGATTTGCCGCTAATTCCGGTTCTTTATAGAGTAGAGAAGCAGGGAATGTTGATTTCTCGAGAGTATTTTAAGGAATTACGGGCGGAATATGAAAAGGAAGTTCATAAAATTGAACAAAAAATTTATTTACTAGCGGGAGTTGAGTTTAATATAAACTCGCCAATCCAGCTGGGTATGATTCTGTTTGAGAAACTAGGGCTACCGACAAAAGGAATTAAAAAGTCGACGAGAGGTTTTTCGACGGGAGCGAAAGAACTGGATAAATTAAAAGATTTACATCCGATTATTCCGGTTTTAGTCGAATATCGCGAGGCGGCGAAACTGTTGAATACATATATTATTCCGTTGCCGAATTTGGCGGATAAAGAGGGAAGAGTTCACACGACATTTACGCAGAACGTAACGGCGACGGGGAGATTGTCGTCGGTTAACCCGAATCTCCAGAATATTCCGATTCGGACGGAGGAGGGGAGGCGGATTCGCGAGGGGTTTGTTGCGCCAGAGGGGAAAGTACTGATTTCGGCGGACTATGCGCAATTTGAACTTCGGCTGGCGGCGGTTCTGTCGGGGGACGAGAAGTTGACGGAAGATTTTAACGCGGGAATTGATATTCATACGAAGACGGCGGCGGAAGTTTTTAAGGTTAAAATGGAGGAAGTTAGTAAACTCCAGAGGCGAGT
>JAFRJE010000028.1 GCA_017432425.1 Candidatus Saccharimonadota bacterium | reverse complement strand
TTTCTAACATTAAGACTGCTAGGCAAGTAGCGATGTATGTTTTGTCAAAAGAGTTAGCAATGTCGACAACGAAGATTGCGCTTGAGGTTGGGGTTAAAGACCATACGACGGTCATGCACGGGATTAAGAAGATTACGGGGGATTTAGCGGAAAATCAGGAACTTCGGGAGCAGATTGAAGCGATAAAGGAGGAAATTTATGGTTGATTTTGTCAAAATGGTGGAAAAAGCTGTGGGAAAAGCTGGGGGAAAGTTGGGGGGAAGTTGTGGGAAAAGCTGGGGGAAAGTCTCGGGGGAGGGGGATTTTGATAGGAGGGTTGGGGGAAAGTTGAGTTTTACCGTCGGTTTTCAGGAGATTTACCGGGGGATTTCCACGTCGGAGTTCCAGATTAAAAGGAGGGATTTCCACGATTTCCACATGGCATATTATTACTATTATTAAATATATTTTATAAAGGAGGATAGAAAATGGAGATTGAAGTTGAACAATCAAAATTAGCGAAAGCCTTAGGCGTTGTTTCGCGAGTTGCAGCGGGAAGCCGAACGACCTTACCAGTATTGAACAATGTTTTAATTAGGGTAGATGAGGGGAAAGTGAGTCTGACGACAACGAATTTAGATATGGCGGTAGTTGATTATTTGCCGGTCGCAAGTTCGAAGAACGGGGTCGTTACGGTTCCGGCGAAATTATTGGCGGAATTTGTGGCGAATTTACCGAAGGGAGAAAAAGTTCAAATCAGAGCGGAGGGGACGAAAGTAACAACGGTCGCGGGAAAATATTCGTCGACAGTAAACGGGACGCCGGCGGATGACTTTCCGGAGTTGCCAGGGATTGACGAGGAGAAAGCGGTTAGATTTAAAATCGGGGTTGATGAATTTAAAGTCGGGATTAATCAAGTTAATATTGCGACATCGAACGACATGACGCGACCGGCACTAACGGGAGTTTATTTTAATACGTTCGAGAACGCATTGTATATTGCGGCGACGGACGGGTATCGACTGGCGGAGAGGAAGTTTATTGAAAAAGTTCAAGCAGAGGTCGCGGCGATTGTGCCGGCGAGTAGCTTGTCGGAAGTGATGCGGTCGATTAGTGATGAGGTTGAGGAAATTGAGATTTTGTTTGACGAGACGCAAGTTCGCTTTAGGTTAGGGGAAATTGAGATAACCTCGAAGTTAATCGACGGGAGTTTTCCGGATTATCGGCAGCTAATTCCGAAGAAGATGGAGCAAGAAATTGTTTTAGATAGGAACGAACTAGTTCGAGTAACGAAGTTGGCGGCGTTGTTTGCGCGGGAAGTTGGGGGGTCGGTTACATGCGAGACGAGGAAAGAAAAAGGGACTTTTGCGGTTGCGGCGATTGCGAATGAATTTGGGGAAAATGACTCGGAGATTGAGGCGGAAGTTTTAGAAGACGCAAAAGTAACACTGAACTCGAAGTTTTTGATTGACGCGATTAACGCGCTTGAGGAGACGAAATTGACGTTCGGGATTTCGGGAAAATTGTCGCCGGTTTTGATTAGAAACGAGAAAAGCCAAAAATATACGCATATTATTATGCCGTTAAAAGTTTAAGATGATTATTAAGTCGGTCAAGTTAAATAATTTTCGGAGTCATCGGGAATTTTTGCTTAGTTGTTGGAAAATGACGACGATGATTACGGGAGAAAATGGAGGCGGAAAGACGTCGATTCTTGAGGCGATCTATGAGACAACCCAGGGTAAGAGTTTTCGGGCGGTTGACCGAGAAATTATAAAACGGGGGGAGAAGTTTTATCGAGTTGAATTAGAATATCAGAGCGGAGAGAGAGTTGTTG
>JAFRJE010000027.1 GCA_017432425.1 Candidatus Saccharimonadota bacterium | reverse complement strand
TTTACCCCCTACGTAACAGTAAGCGACGGAACGACAACTGGAAACTCAAACAGTCATAATTCAACGTCAAAAGCTGTAACGATTAGTAAAGGGAACACCTTTTCTGATTTTACGTTGACTTTTACCGGTTCGATAACTCGTGATAATACTGGTGGTTATACTGGTGCCGCGACTATAAAATACGGCATGGCGGCGAGCAGCCCAAGCGCAAGCACCGATCTTTCTTCTTTTCCCAAAAATGATATCAAGGACGAGATAACTGTTAAGCAAAGCGACATTTCTGCTGGCGGTAGTCAAACCTACTGCCGAACCCTAAAAATTGCTCCAAGTACTGTTTCCTCCGACGGAACAACAAGTGGAAATAAAACCGCGACCGTCTGCGCCAATGTTACCCGCGCCGCCGACGAGAAAAAATCCGCGACTTTTTCTGGCGCAGTTACCGCAACGACCGCGTCAAGCTCTGACTTTTCCGAAGAAACCACTACTTCTTCCGATAAAAAAACCATAACCTATTACACATATAAAGCGAGTGGAACCGCAAAAGTAAAAGTCTCCGGGACAATTACTCGCGAAACTCCGACCGATAACGTTAGCGGAAATAAATCTAGTCGCTTTAACTTCACGACCTCAGCCCAAACCTCTTCTCCATACGGAATCGGCTCTTCGTCTAGTACTTCGGGCGATCTAGCCGCCGGAGGAAAAGCTGATAAAAACGCAGAAATATCAGTTACTTGGTCGAGTCTAGGTAAAGGAAAAGAAACAAGTCTAGGCTGCGGCTATCTCTATCTCGACACAAAAATTACCTATACGAACGGGACAGAAGATTCGAACGGTCGTACTCAAGGCGCTGCCTCCTCAAACGGAACTTATTGCGTCAAGGTAAAACGCTATTCAAACGACGAAGCGACTTTCGAGGGGACGACCGCTCATAAAAAACCGACCGGAAAAACCTCCTACGTTGATACTGGCGGAAAAGTAACTAAATGTACACTTTCTGGGGATACTTATACTTGCGATGGCGTTGCTTCCGAGGAATCATATAACTTTCTCTTTACAAACTCCCTTAAGCGTACCGACTCGAACAGTAAAATCTCTAGCTCCGTCTGTAAATACCAAGTTGAGAATGAGACCGAAATGGACGGCAGTAAAGACCCGACCAAATGTTCTCTCGCTTCTAACGTGACCAAGACCGATGATACTCTCGGTCAACATGAAGTAACAATTTCTGTCACGAATAGCGATACAGAGGCTGGCGAAGCAACTTATTGTGACTACGTTAGCTATGCTCCAAAAGCCTATTATTATAACGGAAGTTTCAATTCATTTGCAACTAGCGTAAATAGTACCAATAAGTGCGTCAAAGTTACCCGCCCCAAAAACGTCTTGACCCAAGCCGAATATACCGGCGGAATTAAGATAACTGACGAAAACGGAAACCTTGTTGACTGCTCAAATACTGACCTAAATACTTATAATTCAAAGTTAAACGATACGATAAACTGTAACGGTCCCGCCGTCCAATCTAAGTTTAAGCTAAAGTTTGAGTATGTTGTTCATAGAAAATCGAACGACACTTATCCAAATTCTTTAGCAACTAAGGGCGGAGCTTCGCTCTATGAGGGCGCGTTTAATAGTAGTCGCTACCCCTCTAGCCTCAATAAAACTTCTTCCGCGCTCGCTAAAAACGGCTCTTCTACGATCGAAACAAAACCAGCTCAAGAATATACGATTAACCCCGGCGAAGAAAAAACTATCTGTGCCTATATAAAATACAATTCCGTAATTTATCTCCGTAACGGTTCTGAACGCACAGATAAATCTAGAGATACGGATCAAAAATACAAATGCATTAAAATCACAAACCCAAATCCCTCGACTACAGTCGGCTTTACCGGAACGACCGATTCTGTTTCTATTACGGACGCGGACTACTTTACTAAAAAATCAAACGGAGAATGGTATATTGCCGACCCTAATGTTTTGACGTCCGACGATAAATACGAAATCGAATTTTCTCATACTATTAAGCGCAACGACGTCGACAACTACGAGGGGAGCGCAGAACAACTTTACGTTACTAGCTCAGTCAACAACAGCATACAGGGAAAAGAACGACATAATAACGGCGCTAGCGCGAGTAGCGCGAGCTGGAGCGATGCGAGCAGCGCTAGCTGGACGGAGGCTTTTTCTATAACTAAAAATGCTGCCGGAAAAGGAATCGGTCAGTCAAAAACCAAAACCAACACAATCGACGTCTCCCTCCCCGCCGGAACTAAGAAAACTTATTGCGGGCGCATTAACTATAACAATACGGTTACAATCCTCTATTCTACTCAAAAAATTACCAGCTCAACAACAACCAATTCGACGGAAAAATGTATTACCCTCGCGAACCCGAT
>JAFRJE010000026.1 GCA_017432425.1 Candidatus Saccharimonadota bacterium | reverse complement strand
TGGGACGATAACTAAACAGACGTTAGGAGAGGGAGAAGAATGAAAAGATCGGACATAATTACAGTAGTTTTGATTGCGGTGATTGGAACGATTGCGGCTTACTTTGCGGTTGATTCGATGATGGGGAATCCGGAAGATAAGGTTGTTAGTTTTAAATATGTGGCGAATGAGATTGGGGAGTTGGTTGAGCCAGACGATGAGGTGTTTAACGGAAGCGCGATAAATCCGACGGTTGAGGTTTATGTTGGGAGTTGTGTTGATGCGAATCAAGATGCGACGTTGAGTTTGGCGGAGAAAGTTGCTTGCGGACTTTATACTCCTGATGATATTGACGAAATTCAGACGGACGAAAACGAGGACGAGGAAAATAGTACTGATTTAGATGAGGACGAATAATGGCGCTTTTAACGCGAGAAGTCCAAGACCGAGTGGTCAACTTGTTGGTAGATGAGGGGTTGGTTGATGTTGATGTTGTTCGCGGGATTCGGGCGGACGTCGAGAAGTCAAAGCGACCGATTTTATCTGTGTTGTCGGAAGAAAAACAGGTTGCGAGCGAAGCAATTACTCACGCGACGGCGGAAGTAATGGGGGTTCCGTATGTTAATTTGAAGAATGTGAAAATTGAGCAGGAAGTTTTGTTGAATTTGACGCAAGACGTTGCGGAAAGGTCGATGGCGATTCCGTTAGGAGAGAAAGACGGACGATTGACGGTTGCAATGCTTGACGTAACAAATGTTCAGGCGACGGATTATTTGGCGACGTTGGTTAAGAAACCGATTCGAACGGTAATGGCGAGTGAGTCGGGGATTCGGGCGATTTTAGTTCAATATACGAGCGATTTTTCTTCGATTAAAAAGGCGGTTAAACAGACGAACGAGGAAGTTCGGTTAAAAACGCAAAATTCAAACGTTAAAACAATTAACCAGGATTCGCCGATTTCTAAGGCTTTGAATACGATTTTGGATTTTGCGGCGAAGTCGAAAGCTTCGGATATTCATATTGAGCCGTTAGAAAATTCACTCGTGATTAGATGTCGAATCGACGGGGTTTTGAGGCAAGTAATGGAGTTGCCGAAGGCGATTGAACCGGCGTTGGTTTCGAGGATTAAGATTTTATCGAATTTGAAGATTGACGAGCACCGCGTTCCGCAAGACGGTCAGTTTGCGGTTGAAGTTGATGGAAACGAAATTGATTTGCGTATTGCGATTTCGCCGGTAGTTTGGGGAGAACAGGTTGTAATTCGTTTGTTGGATAAGTCGGGGACGGCGATGGAAGTGGAGAAAATGGGTATGACGGGGCGGGCGCTGAGGACGGTTTTGAAGGGAATTGAACGACCGAACGGAATGATTTTGACGTCGGGTCCGACAGGTTCAGGTAAGTCGACGACTCTGTATGCGCTAATTAAGAAGATTAAGTCGGAAGCGATTAATATTGTAACGCTCGAAGATCCGGTTGAGTATAAAATGGACGGAGTTAACCAGATTCAGGTTAATGTTGACGCGGGGCTGACGTTTGCGTCGGGACTCCGGTCGATTTTGCGTCAAGATCCGGACGTGGTAATGGTCGGGGAGATTCGTGATGGCGAAACGGCGAATTTGGCGGTTCAGGCGGCGTTGACAGGGCATTTGGTTTTCTCGACGCTTCATACGAACTCGGCGGCAGGGATTTTACCGAGGCTTCTTGATATGGGAATTGAGCCGTTTTTGATTGCGTCGACTTTGAATACGGTAATTGGGCAGAGGCTAGTTAGGCGAGTTGCGGAAAAAAGAGAGGCTTACGCCGCGTCGGATATGGAAACGCGAGAGATTAACTCGGTACTGGGGGCGGTGTTGCCAAAAAATCAGACGGAAGTAGCGAGCGTGTCGCAGGATTTGGGGTATGCGGGATTGCCGGTTGCGAATCCGAAAGGTTATACGCTAGTTAAAGGAATTGAGAGCAGGGAAGCGCCAGGGGGGTATGGTGGGCGCGCGGGGCTTTATGAGGCGATTGATGTTGACGAAGATATCCAGAAGTTGATTGTTGCGCGGGCGACGGCGGGAGATATTATGAAAGTTGCGAAAGCAAAAGGGACGATTACGATGCGCCAGGACGGAATGTTGAAAGCGCTTTCTGGGATAACGACGATTAAGGAAGTTGATCGCGTTGCTTCGGATTTGGCTTAAATTTCTCTGCTAGTTTGATTAGTAGGCTGGAAAAATAAGGCTAAATAAATATATGAAATTAAAAACATTTATGCTAAAATTGAATTATGCAGACTAGTGGGCTTAGAATAGAGACTTTATTAGAAGAATGTATAAAACGAAATGCTTCGGATTTACATCTTCAAGTTGGCTTGCCGCCGATTTTAAGGGTTGACGGGAAGTTGTTGGCAATAAACAATACGCCGGTTTTGGACGCGCAGACGTTAGAACGGTTGGTTTTTTCGACGCTAGACGAAGCGCAACAGAAGATGTTGATTAAGGATAAGGAATTTGACTATTCGTTTGCGTTTGGGGAGTTGGGGAGGTTTAGGGCGAACGCGTTTCACGAGCGAGGAAATTTAGCAGCGGCGTTTAGGTTGATTCCGAATAAAATTAAGACGATTGCGGAGTTGGGATTGCCGACGGTGATTGAGAGTTTTTCGGAATATCCGCGAGGGTTGGTTTTGGTTACGGGTCCGACGGGTTCGGGAAAGTCGACGACGCTAGCGGCGCTGGTTGATAAAATTAACCGAGAAAAAGCGGTTCATATTATTACAATTGAGGATCCGATTGAGTTTACGCATAAGTCGAACCGTTCGGTAATTGTTCAGAGGGAAGTTCATTATGATACGTATTCTTTCTCGGCGGCGTTAAGGTCGGCATTAAGGGAAGACCCGGACGTTGTTTTGCTGGGCGAGATGCGTGACCTTGAGACGATTTCGAGCGCGATTACGATTGCGGAGACGGGGCATTTGGTTTTTGCAACGCTTCATACGAACTCGGCGGCGCAGTCGATTGATAGGATGATTGATGTTTTTCCGGCGCATCAACAGCCGCAAGTCAGGTCGCAGCTTTCGAATATTTTGATGGCGATTTGTGCGCAGAGGTTAGTTCCGACGATTGGCGGGGGGAGAATTGCGGCGGCGGAAATTATGGTCGCAAATTCAGCAATTCGCGCTTTGATTCGAGACGGGAAGACACACCAAATTGATTCGATGATTCAGACGGGGGCGAGCCAGGGAATGCAGACGATGGATGCGACGCTAGCTAAGTTGGTCCAGACGGGGGTCGTAACGTATGACGACGCGAGAGAGTTCGCGGTTAACTTAGAAGATTTTGATAGGATGCTAAGAGGATAGAATGAAGAGGTTTGTTTATCGAGCGACAGAACGGAAGACTGGAAAGGCAGTTAAGGGTTCGATTCAGGCGGAAAGCGAACGCGCGGCGGGGAAGTTGTTGATTGAACAAGGGTATGTTCCAGACAAGATTACGGAGGAGGGCGGAAAAGGGGTCCTTGGAAAAATTCAGAGTAAAGTTCCGACGAAAGATAGAATTATCTTTACGCGACAGTTTGCGACGTTGATTGCGGCGGGATTGCCGCTAGCGCGAAGTTTAAAAACGGCTTCGGAACAGACTAGCTCGAAAGCAATGCAAGCGGTAATTGAGGACGTTTCAGCGAGTGTCGAGGCGGGGAAGAGTTTGTCGGATTCGTTTGCGAAACATCCGGACGTGTTTAATGACCTCTATATTGCGCTAGTTGCGGCGGGCGAAATGTCAGGTACGCTTGATACGGCGCTAACGAGATTGGCGGCGCAGGACGAGAAAGACGCGAATATGATTTCTAAAATTCGAGGGGCGATGGTTTATCCGGCGATTATTTTTGTAGTAATTATTGTAGTTTTGGCGTTCATGATGATTGAGGTTGTTCCGGAAGTGAGGAAGTTGTATGAAGATATGGACAAGCCTTTGCCGGCGATTACGGAATTTTTGGTCGGGGTAAGCGACTTCTTCGTGAATTATTGGTGGATTGTACTGGGGGTTTTGGCGGTTATCGTAATGGCTTTGAGGGCGTTTGCGAAAACTGACGCGGGAAAGAGGACGTTTGCGGAAATTAAGTTGAATGTGCCGATGTTTAATACCTTGTTCCAGAGGTTGTATATGACGAGGTTTGCGAGGACGATGGAGATGTTGTTAGGGACGGGGGTTTCGATGTTGGATGCGATGCATATTTCTTCGCGCGCGACGGCGAATTATGTTTTAGAGACGGAGATTAACGAGGCGGCGGAGAAAGTTAAGTCGGGGAAAGCGTTGTCGGAGAGTTTGAAAGATTTGGATTATTTTTTGCCGTTGGTTCCGCAAATGATAAATATTGGGGAACAGTCAGGAAAGATTGATGAGATGCTGGGGAAAGCGGCGGAAGTGTATGAGAATGAGCTGGATGAGAAGATTGCGAATATTTCGACGATGATTGAGCCGATTTTGATGGTGGCGATGGCGGGGTTGATTGGCGTCGTTATCGCGGGAACGTTGTTGCCGATTTACTCGTTGGTGTCGTCGATTAGTTAATTATGGTATAATATTGTTTAGCATGGTTGTGTTTATGGTTTTTTGCGTGATGGTTGGGGCGGCGCTGGGGAGCTTTGCCTGCTGTCAGGCGTGGCGGATTCGGTATAAGGCGGAGGGGAAGAAAGAGCTGGGGAAGAGGAGTGTGTGCCTTAGTTGCGGGAAGAAATTGAAATGGTATGAGAATATTCCGATTGTGAGTTGGGCGGCGCAGAGAGGGAAGTGTCGAAGATGCGGGAAGAAGATTGGGGGAGCGGAAATAATATCCGAGGTTTTAGGGGCAGTGTTTGGGGGGTTGGTTGGAATGAAATATCTTAGCGCGCTGAGTTTTTCGAGTGCGGATTTGTGGTTGGCTACGGGGGAGATTTTGTTGGTTGTTGTAATTTTTACAACAATGGGAATAATCGCGATTTATGACGGAAAGTGGGGGGAGATGCCGACGAAATTATTGTGGGCGACGGTTGGGCTGAGCGCGGTTTTTATGGGAGTAAAAATTTTTGAGGGGGAGTTTAAGATTATAGAAGTGGTTGAGGCGGTTGCGATTCTTGCGGGCATATATTATATATTATATAAGATTTCTAAGGAGAAGTGGGTCGGGGGAGGAGACTGGATTTTGTGTCTTTCGATTGCGCTGATTTTAGGGAAACCGATTTTGGCGCTGGTTGAGCTTAGTCTTTCGAACGTTTTAGGGTTAATGATTATGGTTCCGGCGAGGAGAGGGAGAAAAGGGCGGGAAATTCCGTTTGGGCCGTTTTTGGTTGTTGCATTTATAGTAATTTTTTCAACATCTTCTTTTCTCTCTTTCCTCGAATAAAGTCTAAACGGGGACCGGCGTCCGTCGAGCCCGTCGTTACGGGTCTCCGGCGCCTTAATCCTCCCTCGTACGGTCCGGGCATCCCCTTATTAGACTTTTATTCTCGGTTAGCGTATAATAGATAATAATTATGTTAACCGTCGAAAGATTAATTCGGGATTTTTTGGAGCATTTGGAGGTTGAGAAAGGGAGGTCGAAAAAGACGGTTGAGAATTATGGGTTGTATTTGGGGAGGTTTTTGGAAATTATGAGCGAGATTAAGGCGGAAGAGGGGGGCGAGGGGGATTTGTTGCCGGCGGAGATTACGCCGGAATTTTTGAGGAAGTTTAGGTTAAAGTTAAATAGATATACGAACGAGTTAAGAGACGAGGGGTTGTGTGTGTTGACGCAGAGCTATCATTTGATTGCGTTAAGAGGTTTTTTGAAATATTTGGCGCGGAGAGGGATAAAGAGTTTGGATCCGTCGCTAGTTGATTTGCCGAGGGCAATTCGGAAACAGGTTACGTTTTTACATTATGACGAAGTTGAGGAAATTTTAGGGGCGATTGAAGACGAGGGAGAGTCGAATTTAAGAGACAAGGCGATTATTGAATTGTTGTTTTCGGGAGGGCTAAGAGTTTCTGAGTTGATAAACCTGAACAGAGATTCGATAAATTTAGAGAGACGGGAGTTCATTGTTCGAGGAAAGGGGAGCAAGGATCGCCCGATTTTTATTTCGAAAGTGGCGGCTGAGAGAGTTCGAGATTATCTTTCGACAAGGCATGATTCGTTACCGGCGTTGTTTTTGAATAATTCGAAACATCTTCAAGCGGTTGATAATTCGGGGAACTATCGGAGGTTGACGGCGCGTTCGGTTCAGCGAATTATTGAAAAAAGAGCGAAAGCGGCGGGGATCACGAAGCACGTTACGCCGCATACTTTACGTCATTCATTTGCGACGGATTTGTTGATGAACGGGGCGGATATTCGGTCGGTTCAGGCGATGCTTGGACATTCAAACATTTCGACGACGCAGATTTATACGCACGTAACGGATTTTCATTTAAAGGAAGTACATGAAAAATTTCACTCGGAAGAATAAGGCGGCAGAAAGAAAGGAACGAAAGATTAAGGTCGGGCGGGTTTTTGGACTTATTTTAGTTTTTATAGTCATTTCGGGCGGGGTGTTTTTTGGATTAAGATTTTATGGGAAAGAGTTGGGAATTGTTCAAGAAAATTCGGGAAAAATCGGAGAGGATTTAAGTGAGGAGAAGAACAAGATGAATATTGACGAGATAGTTGGGAACATGACTCTAGAGGAGAAAATTGGGCAGATGATTGTTTCGCCGAACCCGGAAAAAGTTAGAGAGTTGAATCTCGGCGGGTTGATTTTGATGGGAGAAGATATGGGGACGTTGGAGGAAACGAGGAAGCTGGTTTTTAGCTTAAGTGAGGATGAAAAAACGGGCGTACCGCGGATTTTGGCGACAGATCAAGAGGGAGGAATTGTCCAGAGACTAGTGGGGATTTCTGATTTTTATGAGAAAACAGGATTTTCTGAGATTCCGGAAATGTTTGAGATTGGAAAGACGGGGGATTTAGAGCTAGCGAGGGAGACAGGGAGGAAAATTGCGGAGCAGGTTAAGGCGGTTGGGCTGAACATGACGTTTGCGCCGGTTTTGGACGTTTATTCGAATCCGGACAATACGGTAATTGGGACGCGAAGTTTTTCGAGCGAGGCGGAGACGGTTGCGGAGATGGGGGTTAATCTTGGGCGCGGGTTGGACGAGGGCGGAGTAGTTGGAGTTTATAAACATTTTCCGGGGCACGGGGATACGGCGGTTGATTCGCATTATAATTTGCCGGTTGTTGAGAAAAGTTTAGAGGAATTAGAAATGGAGGAGCTGGTTCCGTTTCGGGCGGCGATTCAGGCGGGGGCGAAAATGATAATGGTCGGGCATATTGCTTTATCAGAGGTAACAGAGAGTCGAGTTCCGGCGAGTTTGTCGGCGGAAATTATACAGGGAATTTTAAGAGAAAGGCTGGGGTTTTCTGGGTTAGTAATTACGGACGGGTTGAATATGGGGGCGTTGACGGAGGAATATTCGGGGGAGGAAATTGCGGTTTTGGCGGTTAAGGCGGGGAATGATTTGCTGCTGATGCCGGTTGATGAGGAGGAGGCGATTGGTGCGATTAAAGCGGCAGTCGAGAGGGGAGAAATTATTGAGGAGGAAATTACGGAGCGAGTAAGGAAGATTATTGAGTTTAGGGCGGAGAATTTTTAGAGCTATTTTAGGGCTGAGGGATTTGGGGTAGAAATTTTAGAGAGGTTTTGGTATAATTGGGTTTATACGGAAGTGTGTCCGAGTGGTTTAAGGAGCACGCTTGGAAAGCGTGTGTGCGGGTAACCGTACCGGAGGTTCGAATCCTCTCGCTTCCGCCAGAAGCTGTATCATAAAAACGACCCCGTAAAGGGGTCTTTTTTTATGATAGCTGGGCGGAGCCCAGCAGAGGATTCTCTACCACTGCGTCGTCGAACAGAAAAAGCGAGCTTTTTCTGGTTCTCCTCCTTGGAGGCGAATTTTGTTTTTTCCGCCAAAAAACAAAAAAAGACCCCTCGCGAGAGGGGTTTTGAGGTTAGTTGAAAGTCGATTGGAGGAGGTCGTAGTATTCCTCGAAAGTGATTCCGGCGGTCGTGATCGACTTGGCGAGAGCGGGGTTACCGATGTAGCGGAGGTGCCAAGGCTCGTAGGAATAGCCGGTAATATCTTCTTTTCCAGGGAGATAGTGGAGAATGAAACCGAACTCGGCGAGATGTTGATGAATCTTGGCGAAGATTTCGGTTTCGGCAATCATTGCGTCGTTGTCGCGGATGGCTTCGCCGTCTTTAATGAGAAAGACGTCGATGGCGAGTCCGGTATGGTGTTCCGAGCAGCCGACGGGGGCGAGATATTGTTCGCAATATTCTGGACCAAGTTCGGGGTCGGCAGACCAGGCGTCCCAGATTTCTTGTTGTTTGTCGAGAGAGCGGTAGATGCTGTCGAGTTCAATCTGGATTCCCTCAGTTTCGAGGAGGTAGGCGCGGAGAGCTTCGAATTGTTCGAGAGTTTCTGCCTCAACGATGTGGAGCTCGCCGAGGGAGTTCTTGCCGACGCTGAAATTGACCATACTCGTCCACTCGTCGGGGAGCTTGTTCTCCTTGTTGACGAGAATGAGATAGGGGTTGTCGAGAATCTCGACGGGGATTTCGGCGAAAGCGGCGGGCAGGGAAGCGACGAGGAACATGGCGACGAGCAGGG
The DNA here is from genome assembly GCA_017432425.1 of Candidatus Saccharimonadota bacterium. Classification (GTDB taxonomy): domain Bacteria; phylum Patescibacteriota; class Saccharimonadia; order Saccharimonadales; family Saccharimonadaceae; genus Nanosyncoccus. The sequence goes on along the minus strand of JAFRJE010000026.1, from coordinate 17,391 downwards.
AAATGACTTTCTTCATGATAAAGAACACTCCTTCATAGAGAGATTCAGGAAAAACCTGTCTTTCTATTATACCATACTTTTCTAAAAAAGTAAAGAGAGGGGTTTGAGGATTAGGGATTTTATGATATAGTATTTAAAACTATTTGCCGGTTTTTGGACTTTAAGATTTTAGAAAGTGAGGCGAGAGCATGAAGAAGTTTTTCTTGATGATTGGGGTTGTCTTGGTCTTCGTAACGATTTTCGTGTTTACAACGAAGACTTCAGCGGAAGTTCGGGTTTCCGACCTCTTGAATCCGGAACGGGATTATCTCATTATCGTGAATGATGATAATCCGTATGAGTTTGGAGGGGAGTATGATGGGGCGCTTCAGGGAGACTTGGTTTACGCGGCAGACGTCCTTTACGGAGAGCCAACCGGACTCGAACGGGCAGCGTATCTTGCGTTCACAGAGTTGCAGTTCTATCTCAGAGAGCAAGGGATGGAGATTGGGCTCTTTAGTGGGTATCGAACTGAAGAAGACCAGCAAGCAGTCTACGACTATTACGGTAGTCTCGAAGGATGGGCAGAAACGAATAAGGTAACGCAGCCTGGGTATTCCGAGCATCACACGGGGCTGATGGTTAATGTGCTGATTAAGTATAACGAAAACAGTACGGACAGAAATGACTGGATTTGGTACACGGAGACGGCGGAACGTCAGGAGACGATTCCGTATTTTCGGCAGTTCCACGAGGCGTTGGCGGATTTCGGGTTTATCGATCGTTACCCCAAAGGTAAAGAGGAGATAACTAGATTTCCGTCGGAGCCGTATGAGATTCGGTTCGTTGGGTCGCCGGAGGTTGCGCACGCAATCATGGACAATGGGCTGACGCTTGAAGAATATGTTGAGCAGAACAGATAGGCTCGTATGTACCTTAGAGAATGAGGCAAATAGTTTTGCGGAGCGAAAAGCTCCGTTTTTTCTTGTTATGTGATATGATAGAGGCAAGAAAAGCGAGGTAAGTGATGAAAAAATATTTAGAGTTGATTGTTAAGGGGGCGGGGGCGGCGCTGTTGATTGGGCTGGGAGATTATGTTTTATTAAAGGCTGGGAATCCGGTAGGACCGGTACTGTTTTCTTTCGGATTACTCGGGGTTTGCGTTTTAGGGCTAAATCTGTTTACGGGGAAATGTGGGTTTTTGATTGAGGATAAAATTCGCGTTTTTGATTTGGGGTTGATTTTAGTTTCTAATTTAGTGTTTGGATATTTGTTCGGGGCGATGTTTGGATTGGCGGACGGGGAGGTTGTTTCGGCGGCGGTTTCTAAAGTTGGGGGCTGGGAATTATCTTTAGCATTTTTGATTAAGGCGATACTCTGCGGGATGATAATGTATTTGGCGGTTAAATTATATAAAAAGGGAACGAGTCTCGGGGTTTTGATTGGGGTTCCGCTGTTTATTTTTTCGGGGATGCAACATTCGATTGCGAATGTGATTACGCTCGGAGTGAGTTTGGAGTTTAGCCTTGGGCTGGTTTTAATAATTTTACTATGTGTTTTGGGGAACTTTTTAGGGGCGATTTTGGCGTGGTTTTTGTCGGGGGAGGTGTTTGAGAGAAAAGAGAAGAATTTAAAGGAAGTTTTAAAGGAGGCAGAGGTTTCGGAGGGGAGGGAGTTGAAAATTCACGGAGTTTATCGACATTTTAAAGGGAAGTATTATATTGTTGAGGGGGTTGCGACAGGGTCGGAAGATTTAGAGGAATATGTCGTTTATCGGCAGTTATACGGGGACGGCGGATTATATATTCGACCGAAAGAAATGTTTTTGAGCGAAGTCGATCATAAAAAATATCCGAAAATTAAACAGAAGTTTAGGTTTGAGGAGAGAGAGGTTAAGGAATAGTTTTTAGGGATTCTGTTGATTTTTTGAGGAATATATGCTATAATATATAGTATATATGGGTATGGTGTGGTTTTATGTTATTGTTGGCTTGATTATATTTTTTGCGCTTGTTGTTGCTACTCTTAATGAAGCTAGAGATAAGGGCGTTTCTTTTGATGATGTCAAAGATTATGTTAGACATAATGACGAATATAAAACTTTAGGGGAAGCTGGGGAGAGGTGGCTTTGCCGCTCGCTTTTAGAGGTTGGGTTTTCTGAGGAACAGATTTTTAGAAATGTTTATATTCCGGCGGTTGATAAGTTTGGAAAATATAATGGAAAGACGACGGAGATTGATGTTTTGGCTTTGTCAAAGAAGGGGATTTTGATTTTTGAACACAAGGCGCTTTCGGGGAATATTTATGGTGATGGGGAAAAAGAACAATGGATACAGTATTTGGCGGATAAAAAGTATTTCTTTAGGAGCCCAGTAGAGCAAAATAGGTATCATAAGAAGTGTTTAAAAAAATATATTCGGGCGGAGGTTCCGATTTATACGTTTATAACTACTTCGGATAACGGGAAGTGGAAAGTGAGAAATATTAGTAAGGAAGATCATTTTATTGGACGAGAAGGGGAGTTTAAAGAGATATATGTTAAGTTGCCAGATTCGGCGCGGATGAAGGCTCAGTATAAAAACTATTTGAATATGTTTAGTAAAAAATCGCGTCCGACGGATGGGACAAGAGAAAAACATATTAGAGAGTTTTGTTTATAAAAACGCTATGATAAAATAGGGGAATGAAGTTATTTTTAGTTAGACACGGGCAGACGGATTGGAATGTTTTAAAGAAAAAACAGGGGAGGACCGATATTCCGCTAAACGAGACGGGGCGGGAACAGGCGAGAGAACTGAGAGATAAGATTAAGGATTTAGAGTTCGACGTTTGTATTGCGTCGCCTCTGTCGCGGGCGTATGAAACGGCTAAAATTATAACCGGAGGGGAGCGGGAGATTTTGACGGACGAGAGATTAGTTGAGAGATGTTTTGGGGAGTTTGAGGGAATGAAGAACGAGGATTTTGATAGACTAAATAGTGGAGTTGATGTTTGGGGTAGAAAGAAGAATTTTAGCGAGAGAGGAACGGAATCGGCGAGGGAGATTTTAGTGAGGGCGAAAGGGGTAGTCGAGGATTTAAAACAAAAATATCCGGAGGACTGTCGGATTTTGGTTGTTGCGCACGGGAGTTTTTTAAAGGCGATGTATTTTGAGCTTGTTGGGTATGACGACGAGACGGATTTTCATTCGGTTAGTTTTAAGAACGCGGAGATGAAAGAAGTTGAGGTTTGAGGTATCTATAAAAAAGAGCCAGTGAGAACTGGTCGTTTTTATGGTGGGTTGTGAGGAGCTCGAATCCCCGACCTTCTCGGTGTAAACGAGACGCTCTAGCCAACTGAGCTAACAACCCGAGTTCTTTCATTATATCATAAATATGGTAAAATAGGGAAATAAAGAAAGGATAAAGCGATGAAAAATCAGGAACAAGTAGAAAAAATGCGTCATACGCTTAGCCACGTTCTTGCGGCGGCGGTTAAGGAGCTTTATCCGACAACAACATTTGGGATTGGTCCGGCGGTTGAGAACGGATTTTATTATGATATGAACTTTGGGGAAGTTAAGATTACGGAGAAAGATTTAGCGAAGATTGAGAAGAAGATGAGGGGGATTATCCAGAGAAAGTTTAAGATGGAACGGGTTGAGAAGACGCGAAACGAGGCGTTAGATTGGGCGATTTCCGAGAAACAACCTTTGAAAAAAGAGTTGATCGAGGAGCTTCCGGCGAGCGAGACGATTTCTTTTTATATTATGAGAGACAATTCTGGGAAAGAGATTTTTACGGATTTGTGTAAAGGTCCGCATATTCGGGAATCGAAAGAAATTGGGGCGTTTAAGCTAGAGAAAGTCGCGGGGGCGTATTGGCGAGGGGATGAGAAGCGAGAGATGTTGACGAGGGTTTATGGAGTGGCGTTTGAGGCGCAAGAGGAATTAGATATATATTTAAAGAGGCAAGAAGAGGCGAAAGCGAGAGACCATAGAAAACTGGGGAAAGAGTTAGATTTGTATACGTTTTCGGATTTAGTTGGGGCGGGGTTGCCGATGTTCACACCGAGGGGGACGTTGATGCGTGATTTGTTAGCGGATTATTCGCTTAGTTTAAGGAAGCGGGCGGGATTTTCAAGAGTTTGGACGCCGCATATTACGAAAGTCGATTTGTATAAGACGAGCGGACATTATGCGAAGTTCGGGGATGAGTTGTTCATGGTTCATTCGCAGGTTAACGGGGAAGAGTTTGCGTTGAAACCGATGAACTGTCCGCACCATACGCAGATTTTTGCGAGTTTGCCGAGGACGTATAAAGAGATGCCGGTTAGGTATATGGAACCGACGACGGATTATCGTGACGAGAAATCGGGGGAACTGGGTGGGTTGTCGCGAGTAAGAAGTTTAACGCAGGACGATTCGCATGTGTTCTGTCGAACGACGCAAATTAAAGACGAGATAAAAAATTTAGTCTCGATTGTTAAAGAATTTTATACAGAAGTTGGAATGGACAAACTTCGAGCGCGGCTTTCTTATCGCTCGGATGAGGATAAATATTTAGGGGATAAGAAATTGTGGGAGATGGCGCAGAAACAGATTAAACAAGCAGCGATTGATAACGGGCTAGATTTCTTTGAGGCGGAGGGGGAAGCGGCGTTTTATGGGCCGAAGATTGATTTTATGGCGGAAGATGCGATTGGGAGGGAACATCAAGTTGCGACGATTCAGCTAGATTTTGTTCAGCCGGAGAGGTTTGGGCTTGAGTTTACGAACGAGAAGGGAGAAAAGGAGCGACCGGTGATGATTCACCACGCGACGTTGGGGTCGATTGAGAGGTTTATGTCGGTTTTTATTGAACATACGGCGGGATGGTTCCCGTTTTGGGTTGCGCCAGAGCAGGTAAGAATTTTAACGGTTAACGATAAAGTTTCTCAGTATGTACAAAAAATTTGTTCAGAACTCGACGGAATTATCTTAGAGAAGCCGATTAAATATAATGAATTGAGATATTCGATCGATGAGAGCGACGATAGTTTAGGGAAGAAGATTAGGCGAGCGGTTGCGATGAAAATTCCAGCGATTTTGATTGTTGGAGAGAAAGATATGGAGGCGGGAGAGGTTTCTATTAGGCTTCGAGATAAGGAAGAAAAAGTTAAGTTAAAAGGGTTGGCGAAGTATTTGAGAGAACTTTAAGGTATGACGTATGGCGGAGATCCGAGCTTCGCGCCGATTTTTAAGCGTCAGCGTGAACTTTGGTTAGAGGAGCTTGAGCAGAAACCGAAACCGACATCTTTGTTGGTTGTTTCGGAAGATAAGGTAATTGTGATTGTCGGACCGACGGGATCGGGGAAAACTTCTGCTTCTATTGAGATTGCAAAAGAAATAGAAAGACGAAGATTGGGCGGGTTTTCTAGGGTTGAGATTATTTCGGCGGATTCGCGGGCGATTTATAAGGGAATGGATATTGGAACGGCGAAGCCGACGCGTTCAGAACAGGGGCAAGTTAAACATTGGGGAATAGACTTAGTTGAGCCGGGGGAGCGATTTACGGTTTTTGATTGGAAAAAATATGCAGAGGTGAAAATTGAGGAAATTTTTGGGCGAGGGAATTTACCGATTATTGTTGGAGGGACAGGGTTGTATGTTGATGCGTTAATTTACGATTACCAGTTTAGTAGAGGAGATATTGAACAAAAAAATTGTTCAAATAAGGAAAGGAGTGGTAAAGGTTTTGAAAGGGACGAGAAAGTTAGAAAGAATGAACAAATTTTGTATCCAGACCGACAAAAGATGTGTTCGAGATATAAAATTTTTGGAGTCAAAGTTGAACCAAAAATTTTGAAAGAACGACTAGAAAAAAGGGCGAATAAATTATTTACTCAGGAACTTTATGACGAGACTAGAAAATTAGTTCAAAAATATGGGTGGGGAAGTCAAGCTATGAAGAGTAATATATACCAGTTTGCTTGGAGATATATGAATGGAGAAATTAGTCGAGAGGAGGCGATTAGATTAAATGTGTTCGATGATTATCATTTGGCAAAACGACAGATGACTTGGTTTAAGCGGAATGAAAATATTTTATGGTTACCGCTTGAAAAAGTGAAACAGTCTGTGCTAAAATGTATTCAAGATGAGTAAAGAAAATAGTTCGCCTTTAGAAAAGTTATTCGGTTCGAAAACGAGAGCTAAACTGCTCAAGCTATTTTATGAAAACGCAGAGAAATCTTTTTATGTTCGCGAGATTACGAGGGTAATTGAGGAACAGATAAATTCGGTCAGGAGAGAACTGTCGAATTTGGAGAGTATTGGAATTATTAAGAACGAGACATACGACAATAAAGTTTATTATTCGGCGAATATGAAGCATCCTTATGCGCACGCGATGGTTGAGATTTTTTCGAAGAAAGTTGATTTGAGAAAAGACCGAGATGTTAAACAAAGTAGTTGGGAAGAATATATTAAACCAGTTAAGAAATATCTCGACGCGGTTTTAGTAACAAATCGAGTTCCGGGGCAAGAGGGAATTGATCTTTTGATTATTGGGAATGACAAAACGAAAAAATTGACTCATTGGGCGGAGGTAGTTGAGAAGAAACAGGGGAGACCGCTAAATTATGTGATTCTGTCAGCGGAGGATTTTGCATATCGTAAGAGCGTCCGAGACAGGTTTATTTTAGAGATTTTAGAGATGGAAGTTTCTGAGATTGTTGACCCGGAGAAGATTATAAAAGGTTAAGGAGACGAAGATGTTTGAGATAGAAAGCAAAAATCAAGATACGATTACAGTTATAACGAAGAAGGCAACGGTTTCGTTTAATATTGAGGAGTCGGAGATTGACGGAAAATTAGGGATTGGAGCAATTAAGGGACCAGGGGAGTTTGAGATTGGAGATTTGACAATTAGGGGGATTGCGGTTGAGGGAGGGAAGACGATTTATGATATTGAGACGGGCGGGGTACATATTGGAGTAATTGGGGGGATTGAACAGGGGCTAGACGATTTGGGGGTTTCAGATATACTTTGTACGTCTTCGGTTAGGGCGGTAAGGGAGATTGAGCCGAAGTTGGTTGTTGCGATGGGGAATGTGGACGGGATGGTTTCGGAATTGAAATTGACCGCGAGAACAGAGAAGAAGTTGAAAGTTAAGAGTAGAGATGCGCTGCCAGTTGCTTTAGAGGTAGTGGTTTTGAATTAGAAATGATAGACGCGGTTGGGATTGTAGTTGTTTTTGGGGTAATTTTAGTGTCGATGATGTTGCATGAGTTGGCACACGGAGGGGTAGCGTATCTTTTAGGGGATACGACGGCGAAAGATGACGGGAGATTGACTTTAAATCCAATAAAACACTTAGATCCGGTTATGTCGATTATATTGCCATTATTTTTGTATGTAATGGGTGCGCCAGTCTTTGGGGGAGCAAAACCCGTGCCTGTGGATTCTACGAAATTAAAAGGGAAAGAATGGGGAATGGCGGCAGTAGCGATTGCCGGTCCGTTGGTAAATTTTTTACTCGCGCTAGTTAGTTTTTTGTTCATGTATTTTAATAATATTGGTTATTCGGACGGGATAATAGGAATGGTTCTGTACGAGGGGCTGTTCGTTAATTTGGGTTTTATGGTATTTAATTTATTTCCGATTCCGCCGCTTGATGGATCGAGAGTTCTGTATGCGCTTGCGCCAGACGGCGTTAGAGAGTTAATGAAGAAACTTGAGGGGGTAGTTGGGATTATTGTAGTATATATCTTAATTTTCTTTTTTGGAAGCGTGTTCTATGGGCTGATGACGGGGGCAATGAATGGAATTTTACAGTTCTTTTACTGGATTGTTGGCGCGTAGTCTGGTATAATAAAAGTAGCCTCGGCGGCGGCATGATTTTCCTCTATAATCATGTTTTAGGGATTTCGTGGCAAATTTCCGTGGAAATTGCGCATAAGATTTTACCCACCTTGTAGATATTACGGGGAAAATAGAGTTGCTGAGGCAATTTAGGTTTATATATTATATGGTGGGCAGATGAAACAAAGAATTAGAGTAGTTGCGATTGTTGAGAAAGAGGGGGAAGTGCTTTTGATGAAAAGGCGAAGTAGCAGGCTTGATGTGCCTGTTTTTTGGGAGTTGCCGACGGGAAAGATAAAGTTCGGAGAGCAGCCAGAGGAGGCAATGGCGCGAACGGTCTTTGATTTTTTGGGGGCGCAGGTCAAAGACATGAAGTTAAAAGACGCCGTTACATTTTTGGCGCTAGAGGGTTCGAGCCAGTTAGCTAATTTATATATTGTATATGAGGTTAGTTTGAAAGCGAATACAAAGATTCGTCCAGGGGAAAGATATTCAGCGTATAAATATATTTTGAGAGAAGAAGTGGGAAAACTGAGACTGAATGAGGCGAGTATAGCAGTTCTTGGGTTTGAGGGGGAGAAAGTTGGGGAGCTGAAGAATTATCGAGAGACGGCGAATGCGGCGACGGTTTATATCGACGGGGCGAGTCGAGGCAATCCTGGTCCGGCGGGGATTGGATATTATATTATTGCGGAAGATGGGCAGGTTTTGAAACGAGGAGGGGAATTTATTGGATTTGCTTCAAGTAGAATTGCGGAATATTATGCGCTTAAGGAGGGAATTGAACAAGCGATTGATTTAGGGCTGAAGTCGGTAAAGTTCGTTGGAGATAATTTGATGATGATAAACCAGATGAACGGGATTTATAAGATTAAGAATAGGGATTTAATTCCGGTTTATAATGATATACAGAGGTTGTTGAAAGATAATTTCGAGGCGGTAGCGTTTACGCATGTGAGGCGAGAATTGAATCAGCAAGCGGATAGCGAAGCAGGAAAAGCGATAGATAGACATTTTGGGAAAGATATGATAGAATAAGCAAGAGCTTGAAAGATAATCGCTTGAGTTTTCAAGAGGAAAGTCCGGACGGCATAAGGCAGGATAGTCGCTAACAGCGACCGCTCGTAAGGGCAGGGAAAGTACCACAGAAACGAAGTTTCTCGGAAAATTTTCGGGTAAAAGTGAAAAGAGTGAGGTAAGAGCTCACAGCGTTGTATGGCGACATGCAACGGAGGCAAACCCTATCCGTCGCAAGGAGCACTAAAAAACCTCCGCCTGGGGATGTGCGTTTACCGCTTGAGTATTGGAGCAATTTAATACCTAGATAGATGATTATCGGCTCCTTTTAGGAGTTACAAAATCCGGCTTAAAGAGAGCTCATACAAAAAATCCCCTTTTTAAAGGGGATTTTTTAAGGGTTATCTATTTTATTAAACCTTTTTTCTTTAGCGTACGGAGGGCAGAAGTAGAAACGTTACATTTTACTTTCTGGCCGTTAATAACTAGAGTCTTTTTATGGACATTAGGTTTAAAGACTTTGCGAGTCTTTCTTTGGGAGAAAGAAACGTTATGACCGTATATTTTTCCTTTTCCGGTAATTTCGCAAACTGTCATCTTATTTCTCCTTTACTGTATTAACGATTGCTTCGAACGCTTTTGGATTATTGACGGCGAGTTCGGAGAGGATTTTACGATCAACGGTAATATCTTTTTTCTTCATTCCGGCGATAAGTTGGGAATAAGAAAGACCAAGCTCGCGGGAAGCGTTGTTAATTCTAGTAATCCAGAGAGCGCGAAGATCGCGTTTTCTGTTCCTACGGTCGCGGTAAGTGTAGCGAAGGGATTTGATAACGCCTTGTTTGGCGAGACGAAAACTACGGGTTCGATAATGTTGCATTCCCTTAGCGGCGGCTAGGGTTTTCTTGTGTTTAGCATGGGCAGAAACGCCACGTTTTACTCTCATCTGATTAAACTCCTAATGCGGTCTTAACGTTTTTCTTGATTTTGCCGTCGATTGAGGCGGCGGTTTTCATATTCCTTTTGCGGGCTTTAGACTTTTTCGCAAGGATATGATTCCCGAAAGCGCGTTCACGGATTAGCTTTCCAGAGCCGGAAATTTTAATACGCTTTGCGGTACCTTTGTGGGTTTTTAGTTTAGGCATAGGTTTTCCTTTAGTTTAAATTTGTTATAGATAAGTTACGATCAGGGAACCGGGAAAGCAGGAAATTACTTTTTTCGTATTCCGACTGATAAGTTGCGTCCGTTGAATTGGGGTTTTCCTTCGGCGACGATTCCGTCTCCGAGAAGAGAAAAGATTTTATCAAGAAGTTCTTGACCAATTTCTTTATGCGCCATTTCACGACCGCGAAAGACGATCATGATTTTTACGCGGTCGCCATCTTCGAGGAAACCGTTGATTTTACGGAGTTTTATATTAAGGTCATTGTCGCTAATTTTGAGGCCGATTTTCATCTGCTTAAGCTCGGATTGTTTTTCGCGGGCTTTTTTGCGATTTTTCGCCTCTTCTTTCATCTTTTGGTATTGGAACTTTCCCCAATCGATTACTTTAACGACGGGCGGGTTAGCATTGGCAGCGATTTCTACGAGATCAACGCCTTGCTGACGGGCGAGAGAGAGGGCATCGCGGCTGGACATTAAGCCTAGCTGTTCTCCATTAGCACCGATTACGCGAACTTCAGGGTAGCGGATTTCTCCGTTAAGTTTGGTACGTGAATTTCTGTTACTAATGGGGTATCCTTTCTCTTTATAATAACCTAGCAGAATTATACTAAAAAAGTAAGAAAAAAACAAGAGTTTTCTAGAGGTAAAAAAGAGGATAAGGTTAACGCTTGCGGAAAGTTAGGGCTTCGGAGAGGTGCGCTTCGGAGATCTCGGGCGCACCGTCGAGGTCAGCGATGGTCTGGGCGACTTTAATAACTTTAAAGTAGGAGCGAGCGGAAAGATCTAATTTTTTAGACGCATTATACAAAAATTGTTCAGCGGATTTTGAGAGTTTGAGGAGGGTTGAGACTTGATGAGATGAGAGGGAACTATTATAGACGTCCTTTTTTCCGTAGCGAGAATATTGGCGGTTGATTGCCTCTTTTATTGTATTTTTTACATTGTTGTGTTCTTTTGAGGAGTTTTCTAGGGGCTTTAAGAGGTCGGAGTTGTCGACTTTTTGGACGGCAATATTCATATCGATTCGATCAAAGAGAGGTCCGGAAAGTTTTTTCGAATAGGCGAGGATTTGATTTCTTGTACAGGTACATTCGTGGGTCGTGTCGCCGAGATAACCACATGGGCAGGGGTTCATGGTTGCGATTAGCATAAAATCGGCGGGATAAGTCGCTTTTAGGTTTGCGCGAGAGATTGAGATGGTTTTATCTTCAAGAGGTTGGCGGAGAGCTTCAAGGACGCTGCGGGGAAATTCTGGGATTTCGTCGAGAAAAAGTACGCCGAGGTGGGCAAGGGAGATTTCGCCAGGTTCAGCGTGGGAACCGCCGCCAATGATTGAGACGGAACTGGCGGTATGATGAGGGGAGCGGAAAGGGCGAAAGGTAATTACGTCGCTTGAGCTGGTAGCAATAGAGTAGATTTTAGTGATGGCGATTTTTTCTTCTGGGGAGAGATCGGGGAGGAGATTTGCGGCGGCACGGGCGAGCAGTGTTTTTCCGGCGCCGGGAGGCCCAGAAATTAAGATGTTGTGATGTCCGGCAATAGCAATAGCTAGGGCGCGTTTAGCGAATGATTGTCCGCGAATATGGTCGAGGATCGGTCCAGACGCGCCTGTTTCTTTCTTTTTTACAACGATTTCTGGGTTTTTGATTTCTTTTTCTTTTTTAAGATGGAGGAAGAGAGATTTCAGATCTTTTACACCGATTATTTTTATATTAGAGATCAAGGACGCCTGTTCAAAATTTTTACTCGGAAGATAAACTTCGGAGATGCCGGCGGTTTTGGCGGCTTCGAGGATGTTGATAATGCCTCGGATAGGGCGAATCTTCCCGTCGAGAGAAAGTTCGCCAACAAAGAGGCGATTTTCGACATCAGATTCTAAGAGTTGGTTTGAGAGGATTAAGATCGAGAGGGCGATTGGGAGGTCGAGAAAAGAGCCGTCTTTTGCTAAATCGGCAGGAGCGAGATTTATAGTTACTTTTTTATCGGGGAAAGTAAAGCTAGAGTTAGTTAGAGCGCTTTTAACGCGTTCCTTTGCCTCATTGATGGTTTTATTCGCCATTCCGACTATATTAAAGGCGGGTAATCCGCGGTTGATATCTCCTTCGACTTCAACGATGCGACCGTCGTAGCCGTAGGGAATCGCAGAGTAAACTTTTGAAATCATATACTTCAAGAATAGAGGATAGAACAGGGAAAATCAATCTGGATTTTTAGTTCAAGATATGATATACTTATGCTAGTTGGGGCTGACAAAGCTTAGACGGATTATTAACAGATATCAAGCATGACGAGTGATACCGTAAGTATTGAATAAGTGAAAACACTACTGCAAGGCGTGTAGCTTACATGCCTGCTTTTGCCTAAGAATAATTTTATAGGCTGGTTTCCGCTTGAGATTCCGTAGAGCTGGAAATTATTAGATTACGGGATTAAGGTTAGAGTAGTAACGAAATCTAACTCGAAAAAATAGTTATGACGCTTAGGAAGTTTCGTTTTCTGCCGCTTTCTAAGTTAAGTCGAGAATAAAAACAGAAGACTATGCATGTAGAATGATATCTAGTGATGGTTCGGACCCGGAGGCAGTATCCGGCAGCTCCACCAACGAGTTGAATAAAAAAGTTATACAGTAAAAAATCCTCCTAGTACGGAGGAAATTTTAGTTATATAAGATAAGAAAAAGACCAGTAACTGCGAGGAAAACTGGTCTTTTCGTTTAGTTGTGTTTGTTTTGTGTAGAGTGTGGAGTTATTTTTTTGGCTAAGTATGTTTGTTTTTGGCTTTGAATAATTTTTTTATTCAAAAGCTAATACCATAATACGATACCAAGACGCTCATGTCAACACTTTTTTGCATAAATTTTTTATGATTTTTTGATAAAGTTTTCCACATAGCAAAATAGGGAAGTAGGAGATGGAATGTTAAAAATACAACAATTTTGAATAAAAATTTTAATCTGTAAAAGTGGGTTTCGTTGTAATAAAAACTTTAAAAAAGTTGAACAAAATATTGAATATTTTTGGCGTTTATGCTAATATGAAAGAGTCGAAAGACAAAAATAAACACTAAAAATAAAACAGGAAACTGAAGAAAATGAAAGATAAATAGGAATACCTTTGGAGAGTGAAAAGGTAATTTCTAGCCATAAATTACACAGTAGGAATTACCTATGGCTCTCCAAAGGAGTGCGTTAGAATCTGACTCGTTAGTACTTTTATAAAACAAATCAGAACGAGAGAGGAAACTAATCAGGATTTGCTCTACATAGTAGAGCGATCAAGTAGCCTGAGCGAGAAAGGGAACTGCGGCCTATAGTAAGTTTAATTTGCCGGATAGTTCCTTCGCTCTGGCCCATACTTTCTTAGCTAAACGTCTTGTGGGGAAAATGAGTTGGGTGTGATATAATACTTATGTTATGCGCAACAAAATAATACCTTTTCTAAGTTTGGTAGCTCTTTTTATTCTGCTTTTTATGGTTAACTTTACAAGCCCGATTAAAATCGGTGCTTTCGGGGTTTTAGTATTTTTTACAATGATTTTTGTATTGATTTTTGGGATTGTTTTTTCAATTGTAAAAGTCTTTCAGAAAATACTAAATCCGAAAAACTTCGTTGTTAATTCGAAGACTTTTTTTTATACGGGAATTATTTCGTTTGGTCCGATTATTCTGCTTTTGATGCAATCTTTTCAGTCTTTAAATTTATTGACGGTTTTTTTAACGGGAGTTTTTGTTTTCTTGGGATGTTTTTTAGTAAACAAAAGAGCATAAGTGTGATAAAATAAGCGTATGGAGAATGTGATGGGCGTTTTTTCTGGAGGGGTTGAAGCTGGCTCGATTGAGGAGCGAGAGATTCAGGACGCTTTTTCTGAGGCGCTAGAGAAAGACGATTCTTCGAGAAAGAAAGCCATAGATAAACAGACGTACTTAGAAGTTAAAAAGATTCAAGATAAATATAAAGATGACCCGTATATGTTGGCGGTTAAGGCGCAGGATATGAGAGATACGACGATTTTAAAGTTGTTTGGAAGAGTTAGAGATAATTTCCAGAGAGGGAGGGTGTAATGGAACCTGTTTATTTAATTATTACAACGGTTGCTTTTATTGTTGTTTTGGCGGTTTTAAGGGCGATTAATATAAATAAGAAGCGCAGGATTAAGGAATGTGAACGGGGGCTGAAGATGATTGGAATGTTGATTCATTTGCCGCCGAGCACGGCGGATATTCAGGGAGGGGGCAGGGATGAGAGAGATGTAACTGAGGAGGCTTTGTCGCAAGCACAGACGATGTATTCGATTATATCTTCGACTTTAACGAAAGAGGGAGAGGCGAGAGTTTTTGGACAGAAACATATTTCGTTTGAGTTGATTGCGAAAGACGGGTTTATTAAATACTATGCGGTTGTGCCGGCGGTTTTAACGGAGACGGTTAGGCAGGCGGTCATTTCGGCGTATCCGACGGCGAGATTAGAGGAAACGGAATGTGAAAATATTTTTTCGAAAGAGGGAAAGATTCAGGGGGTTACTGGGGGAGAATTGAGCTTGAAAAAAGACTTTGTTTATCCGATAAATACCTATGAAGAAGCGAAGCGAGACGCGAGTTTGGCGTTATTAAACGCGATGTCGAACACGAAAGAGGGGGAGGGGATTGGAGTACAAATTTTGTTCAGACCGTTAGAACAGGGCTGGACAAAAAAATCGACTGACTGGGTAAAAAATATACGAGAGGGGAACACAAAATTTAATAAAACGAGCGGCGGGTTTTCGTTCGGAAATATTGGCGATTATTTTGGATTATTATGGAAACCGTTAGAAGCGAGAGAAAAAGAGAAAAAAGAGGAAACAAAAGTTATAACTAATTTAGAACAGGAAGAGATTTCGGCGATTGAGAATAAGACGAGGTATCCGGCGTTTGAGACGATGATTAGAATCGTCGCGAGCGCGGGGGAGAAAACGCGGGCCGAGGCGTTGGTTTCGGGGGTTATTACGGCGTTTTCGCAGTTTGACTCGCCGGCGAATAATGGATTTCGATATGAAGTTGGGCGGGATACGAGGAAATTGGCGGCTGATTTTATCTTTAGAAATTTTCCGCTGAAGAATCATTTGAATGTTTTAAATAGTGTTGAATTGGCGACGATTTTTCATTTGCCAGAACAGAGCGCGATCCCGACGAGTCAAGTAATGAGACAGTTGACGAAACAGGTTGAGGGACCGGCGAGGCTAGTTGATGACGGGGTTTTGATTGGAGTAAATGAGTTTAGGGGGGAGAAGAAAGAGATTCGACTTTCGACGGAGGACAGAAGAAGGCATACGTACGTGATTGGTTCAACGGGGATGGGGAAGTCGGTATTTATGCGAAATATTGCATATCAAGATATGAAAGAGGGGAGAGGGTTTGCGTTTATTGATCCGCATGGAGATGTGGTTGAGGAGTTGTTGTCGATGGTTCCGGAAGACAGAATTGACGATGTGATATATTTTGATCCTGGGGATATGGAAAATCCGATTGGAATGAATATGTTTGAGTTCCAGACGCCAGACCAGAAAGACTTTATCGTTCAGGAGGGGATAAATATGCTTTATAGCCTTTATGATCCAGGACATACGGGTATTTTTGGTCCGAGAGGGGAACACATGTTTAGGAATGCGGCGTTGCTGTTGATGTCAGATCCAAACGGAGCGACTTTTATTGATATTCCGAGAGTATTTATTGATCCGGAGTTTGTTAAGGAAAAATTACAGTACGTTACGGATAGAACGGTGTATGATTATTGGACAAAAGAGTTTCCGGCGAGTCAAAAGAGTAATGACGCGGGGGAAGTAACGACGTGGTTTGTTTCGAAATGGGGTCCGTTCTTGTCGAATACGATGATGCGGAATATTCTTGGACAGACGAAGAGCGGGTTTAATATTCGAGAGGTAATGGACGGGAAGAAAATACTTTTAGTTAATTTGAGTAAGGGGAAGATGGGGGAGTTAAACTCGAAACTATTAGGGATGATATTCGTGATGAAGTTTCAGGCGGCGGCGATGAGTAGAGTAGATACGCCGGAGGGTCAGAGGGAAGATTTTTGTTTGTTTGTTGATGAGTTCCAGAATTTTTCAACAGAGAGCTTTGAGAGCATTCTATCAGAGGCGAGGAAGTTTAGACTTAATCTTGTGGTTGCGAACCAGTTTATGACGCAGTTGACGGATAAGATTAGGGAGGGGGTGTTGGGGAATGTGGGGACGATTATTGCGGGGAGACTTGGAGTAACAGATGCGGAGTTGATAGAGAAAGTGTTTGCGCCGACGTTTTCAGCGGAAGATTTACATAAAACTCCGAATCATAACGCGATTGCGACGGTGATGATGTATGGAATGCCGAGCGCGCCATTTACGATGACTTGGGACAAATTAGGGGAGGAGAATCCGGAAGTTTTGAGGAGCCTTAAAATTTATTCGGCGACGAAATATGGACGACCGAGAGTTGAGGTTGACAGAGAAATTAACGAGAGGATTATGAGCCGAGAAGCGAAAGAGGCGAAAAAGGCGGGATCTCAGGAGATTATCAGAGAAGAGGAGACGGGAGGAGTTGATTTGGCGAAGCGAGAGGAGAACTTTTTAGAGGCGTGGTTGAGGAAAAAAGCAGAGATTGAGCAAAATAGAGTCTTAAGGGTTGAAAAATAGAGGGAAATAAGTATAATAAAGAGGTAATTTATTAAGTTTGAGGTAAATTTTCATGCCGGAAGTTAAGGGTAAGGGGGAGAGCTATGATTCGTCGGAAATTCGGGTTCTTGAGGGGCTAGAGCCGGTTAGATTAAGACCGGGTATGTATATTGGCTCGACGGGTTATGACGGGCTACATCATTTGATTAAGGAAATTGCGGACAACTCGATTGATGAGGCGATTGCGGGATTTGCGAATAGAATTGATATTACGATTTTGAGTGATGGGGGGGTTAGAGTTGATGATAATGGGCGCGGGATTCCGGTTGATTTACATCCGAAGACAAAGAAATCGACGCTAGAGACGGTTTTGACGGTTCTTCACGCGGGAGGAAAATTTGGCGACGGAGGTTATAAGGTTTCTTCGGGGTTACACGGGGTCGGATCGTCGGTTGTTAATGCGTTGTCGACGAAAATGATCGCGGAAGTTTATAGAGATGGAAAGACGCATAGAATTGAATTTGATACGGGAAAAACTTCGGTTCCGTTTAAGATAACGGAGGGAGCGCCGAGAGAACATGGAACTTCGATTACGTTTTATCCGGACGCGACGATTTTTAAGGAGACGACGACGTTTGATTATACTTGGGTTTCTAATTACGCAAGGCATCAAGCGTATTTAACGAAGGGGATTTTGATTACGGTAACCGACGAGAGAACGGGGGAGGGCGAGTCGTTTTATTTTGAGGGGGGGATTAAGAGCTA
>JAFRJE010000025.1 GCA_017432425.1 Candidatus Saccharimonadota bacterium | reverse complement strand
TATCATCTATATAAGGATCTTCACGACGAGTTCGGTACAAAAATTGACCTTCTGACCGAGAAAAGCGTCTCAACCGATTTTCTCAAAGCCATAGAAAATGACAGGATTCTACTCTATGGTGCCTAAAGACTCCTTGCATCTAGAAAACATCATCGAATACGCCAACGATCTTGAATGCTGCGTTTGACGAATTGTCTATCGATTACGATTCGTTTTGTAATAGCGTAGTTCTTCGCGGAACTCTCGCTTTCTTTGTCGAACATATCGGCGAAGAGGCTGGAAAACTAAGTACCGAGTTTAAAAAAGATCATCCGGAAATGGATTGGGAAGCAATAGTCAACTTCCGCCACCATATAGTTCATGGATATCACGGCGTTATCGCGGAGGTTCTTTGGGACACTGCGCAAAACGATGTTCCTGAGCTCAAAGCATTCTGCCAGAAAATACTTAAAAACTCCAAAAACTAATCAAAAAATATACATAAAATCCACTGTGCCAGTTGTGTCAATATCGAATATACTAAACTATTTGTCCATAATCGTGTAGAATGGAATCAGAAAATGGGCTCAACGGCAAATCGTGTACAAACGGGTAAAACATAAGAATTGTATCGTTTAGTTCAATCAATGACAGAAAAATAAAAAAATAAGCTGTTTACAGCTTCTTTTTTTATTTCGCGAAGCGAATTCTCCGAGCGTTAGCGAGGAGCTTCCTATTATTTGAATTTTTCCCCTCTTTATGCTACCATGAAATTATGGAAAAGAAGAACTCTAAAAAACCTAAAAAAACCTCTCTTAAGGTAAAGTCCCAGCGCGCCCGCGCAAAACTTCTCTCTTCTTACTACGGAAACCCAATCCGCGACATGAAACTCATCTGCATTACCGGAACGACCGGAAAATCGACCGTCGCGCACTTTGTCCATGAAATCCTCCGCGCCTCTGGAGCGCACGTTGCCGTCCTCGCCTCCGACGGAGAAATAAAAACCGCAATCCTTCATAAATTCTTCTCAAACGCCTGGAAAGCCGGCTCGTCCTATGTCGTCGTAACTGCCCCCGCCGACTCCCTAAAAAACAACGTTTTCTATAACCTCCCCGTCTCTGTCGCCGCTCTGACCGACTTCGTCCCCGCCTCCCTCGACGCCCCCTCGGTCGAAGAATACCTTGAGTCCGAATCGACCCTCTTTAAAATGTCCCCAGAAATCGTCGTCCTGAACGAAGACGACGGAAACTACCTCGACTTCTCTAAATTCTCCGGCACGAAAGAAACCCTAACTTACGGAAAAACCCGCTCCTCGACCCTCCGAATCGACTCCGCAAAACTCTATAAAAAGGGAACTGAAGTCTCCCTCTCTCTCGGCTCTGCCCGCTTTACCGTCGCAAGCTTCTTGACCGGCGAGCCAATCGTCTCTTATATGGCTTGCGCCGCCGCCATCGCGACCGCCCTAAAGATCTCCCCCGAAGTAATCGCCGACGGAATCGCTAATTACGCCCCCGAACAATAAATCCTCTCTAGCCCCCTAAACAATATTCCCCCAAGCCTCTTCTTTCTCAAGTCGCTTTTTCTTGATTTCTTCTTGTTTCTTTTTCTCCGTCTCTCGTTTTTTCTCCTCTAGCTCTCTCTGTTTTTTCAACTCATCTAATTTATGTTTAACCGCTTTCTCCGCGACTTTAATATCCTCAAACGGAACCGCTTTCTCCCCCCGAAGAATCGTTTTTTCGTGCCCCTTTCCGAGAATAAGAACCAAATCGTTTTTCTTCGCCAACCGAATTGCCGCGTTAATCGCTTTCTCTCTATCAAGTTCAACTACCAAATTTTTCCCCTCTTTCTTTCCCGCCTCTTCCGCCCCCCGCTTAAACTCCGCCGCAATCTTCTCCGGGTCTTCGTCTCTCGAATCGTCCTCCGTAATAATTACAATATCACTATTCTCCCCCAAAATCTTCCCCCGCGAAAACCTCGTTGACTCGTCTCGCCTCCCCGCCCCGCCATGGACCGCGATAATTCTCCCTGGATTATTTTCGACCGCCTTAAACACCTTCTCTAGTGCGTCCGGCGTATGCGCATAATCAACAATAACCGAGAACTTCTGTTCCTCCCCGAGATAAATCCGGTTCATTCTCCCCTCAACGCTCTCCAAACTATAAATCCCTTGAGAAATTTCCTCACTCGTCAACCCCAATTTCTCCCCAACCGCCGCCGCCGCCAGGGAATTATAAACGTTAAACTCCCCCGGAATCTTCGTCTGGATTTTTATATCATGAGACGAATCAGAAACCTCATATTTAACCCCAAAAACACCCGTTTCAACCTTTTTCGCCCTAAACTTCCCGTTTTTAACGCCATACGTGATATAATCTTTCGCCGCTTTAACAAAATATTTCCCGTTTTTATCATCCGCGTTAATAACCGAATATTTCGCCTTTTTAATCAGTTTCAACTTCGCGTTTCGATAATTCTCAATTGTTTTATGATAGTCTAAATGTTCATGCGTCAAATTCGTGAACACCGCAATCTCAATCGGTACTCCTAGCGTCCTAAACTGCGCCAGCGCATGACTCGTCGTTTCTAAAACTAAAAACTCCGCCCCCGCCTCGCAAATCGCCTTAATCCGCCTGTTTAATGTTTTTGAATCCACTGTTGTCATATGATTAAGTTCGGAATGTAATTCGAAGGCGGATGTATCGCGAGCAGAGTTCAATGAAGCAGGAGTAGCGGAGCGAGACGTATTTGACATACGTTGAGCAAGCAACGCATCTGCTGAAGCAGAAATCTGCCGCGAGACGCCGCCCCAACCCACAGTACTCATAATACCAGTAGGATGCCCACTTTCATTGAGCATCTTCCAAATCATAAACGACGTCGTCGTCTTCCCATTCGTCCCCGTAACCCCAATCACGCGCAACTTTTTCGCCGGAAATCCAAATCTAACTCCCGCCGCGACCGCCTCAGCCAAATGCAGCGGCTTAACTAGCGAATTATAAAACGGCAATTTATCTTGAGTCGCCTCCTTGAATTTCTTCTTCAAACTACTCATCTCCTCCCATTATAACATAAACCCCACCCATAAATAAAAACTATTGCGCTAAAGTTTAAAATAAATTATAATGGTTATAGTAAAAAGTGTGGAGGTCGAATGTCTAAAGACGACAATGCGTGCGGGAGTCACGCTGTTCGCATAATTCCCGTCGAATTTATTTCCGATGAAGCTGAGAACGATGCGATAGTCGCCCCAGTTTCAGTTACCGAAGTCGAAGATACTAAATCAACCACCTTAAGCTTAAACTCCGAAACCCCTATCGATACTACCCCTCTCTACGCAGAATTTCCTAAAGCCGATTTTAAAGACTTAAAACCCAAACGCCGCAACTCCCTTAAAATCTGGAGTTTAAGATTCGGAACCCTCTTAACCGCCGCCGTCGCGCTCCTTGCCTTAACTTTAGTCGGAGCTAAGTTTGCTGGCTTTAGAGCTCTTACAGTTATGTCCGGCTCTATGGAACCAGAATACCCAGTTGGCTCAATGATTTACGTTCGTCCAGTAGATTATAAATCCCTAAAAGTCGGCGACGTTATTTCTTATGTCGCCGATAACAATAAAACCATAGTTACTCATCGTATCGTCGCTATCGAAATCGACAAAAAAGATTCCTCCGTTCTACGTTTTAAAACCCAAGGCGATGCCAATAATTCTGCCGACGCTAAATTAGTTCATTACAAAAACGTACTCGGAACTCCAATCGTTACTATTCCGTATCTTGGCTATATCGCTCATAGCGTCCAACAACCGCCTGGTATATATATCGCACTAGTATTGGGGACTCTCCTACTGGCGTGGACATTCCTACCAGGAACCCTGGAAGAAAGGAGGAAAACTGCGAGAAAAAGTGTAGCATGAGTGAAGTTATATTAAATCTAAAGGTAGAGAAAGGAGGCAAATGTATCAAAAGATTCGAATCACAGTAGTTTCACTAGTAGTGATGTCAGTTTGCGTGCTCAGCTCGGTCATGACTCTATCATATTTCACCGACACCGACACCTCATCCAATGAGTTCACCGTCGGCAACGCATCGACCTCACTCGCCATCTACGACGACATCTCCGGCGAAACCAAACGCGTTTTCGATGCCACCAACTACTCGCCACTAGTCGATAGATATATCCCGTTCTATCTTCAGGCGACCAACGATGGCAACATCCCTGTTTATCAACGCTTCCGCGTCGTGATTCCAATTGCCTTAGCCGAATACGTTAAGCTAAATCTACCAACAAACTGTGAAGTCGAAACCGCAACAAACTACATCTGCGCCAGCAACGATTACACTATAACCTATAATCCAAGCGTTAGTGTGGAAGAAACGCCCACCTACGCCGAATATTATATCGTAAGTAACCGTGAACTAGCCGTAGATGCCAAAACGATCGAATGGCCAACGGAAAAATTGGTCTTTACCGGTATTTCCGACGCCGAAAAATCGCTCTTCACTTGCACAAATAACGACAACAACAATTGCGTGCTCGGACTCAATATCTATTCAGATGCGATTCAAACCACTGGATTTGCGAACGCTAATGAGGCCTTCACGAATCTAGCCGAAACATATTAAATAATCGTTAAACAATTATTAATAATCAAAGGAGTTATCAAATGAAAGTAAACAAAAAAGCCGTTCTCTCTGCCGCCGCCATCCTTGGCGTCGCCGGTTTAGTCGCAGGTGGCACCATCGCCTACTTCACCGACAGAGAAACCAGAACTAACGAATTCACTATCGGCAGCGTCGACGTCACCCTATACGAATCTCAGCTTCATCGTGTGAACGCCAACATGGCTTCCGCCAGCAGAGAAGGCACTCTCACTTCTGCCGTTCTATCTAGTAACTTCCACCTTTGTTCCTATCTCGTCGATGGAGCAATCAATGTCTACTGTACTCCAAACATCGCCGCTCAAAACTCCGTCGAAGGCGTTTCCGCTTACGCAAACGGTCACGTCCGCAAACAAAACATTGCTGGCACTGGCGTGGGTCAAGCTGGCGTATTCACCGACGCTCAAATCAAAGCCGATGCTATTGCTACTAATGGCGATACCGTGACCGGAGATACCGCCGTAGCAGCCACAGCTACCAATCCAGGCAACTACGCTGGCTATATTGCCGACGAATATCAAGGCCTCGTTCCTGGCAAGCAAGT
>JAFRJE010000024.1 GCA_017432425.1 Candidatus Saccharimonadota bacterium | reverse complement strand
TGGACGAATCTCGAGTGTATCGGTTGTGGCCACCTGCTGCATTGCCGAGTAGCTATGTTCGGAAGAGATAAGCGCTGAAAGCATATTAAGCGCGAAGCCCACTCCAAGATTAGGATTCCCTATGAAGTCCCAGAAAGAAGATCTGGTTGATAGGCGCAAGGTGGAAGTGCGGTAACGCATGGAGCCGAAGCGTACTAATAGACTCATCGCCTTTTTATGTCTTGAACTTAATCTAGCAATCGGTGTTTGATTATGATATAATCACATCGCCGAAACGTCATTTAAAATCTAGTTTTAATGGATTCCAAAAATCCGTCTCGAACGATAAGTCTTAATCCGCGAGAAAACACGGACATGTGCCGGGTTTTCGAGCTGAATTGGGTTCTTTTCGTTGGGACTTTTCTTCCGAAGAAAAGTCCCATAGCGAAGCGCTCTTTTGGTATCCATACCGCCAGGGAAATACCTGTTCTCATTCCGAACACAGAAGTCAAGCCTGGTAGGGGCGATTATACTGCTCTGCGGGAAACTAGCAAGATGCCAATTTATGATTAAATCCTCCTGATACGGAGGATTTTTTCTTTTGTCCTTGAAAATTCTCTGAATCTTTGGTATAATTATAAGGTACTGGTCTCGTAGTATAACGGTTAGTACAACGGGTTTTCATCCCGTCAATAGGAGTTCGACTCTCCTCGAGATCACCATTGACAAGATACTAAAAATATGTCCTAATAGGACTATTTTTTTGTGCTTGACCTCTATTCACAGACTAAATTCAGCTCAACCGTATAATCGGTTTTCGAATACGGCGCGACCGGATAAATCTTCGCGCTTGTTTTGTTTTTGTCGCAACTATAGTCTCCCGTAAAATACTGCTCAAAATTCGCGTATTTTTTATTATTATAGAGTAAAAGTTGCCTCAAAAGTACCGGCGAAAATCCTGTCGTCGAAAAAGTTTCTAGCGTTTTTTCGCGCGTATCCTCGGAAAGTTCTTTCATAAACTTGTCGTAATAATAATTTTCGTAATATTCCCGAACCAAAAACTCGAATTTTCGCTCCGCGACCGCCTCTGGATTAAAATAAACTGTTACGAAAATCGACAACGCAACCATAATCGCCGAAACAAAAACCCCAATCGTAATAAACTTTCGCTCTCTCGCGAGGTCGTTGCTTTTTTTAATTCGGCTGTTTATTTTTGCTTTCATTCCCCCTTATTTTACCATAAGCGTTTCCCGAACGCAAATTCTTAAAATTCCTGAAAAATCTCTTAAAACCCTTATTTTTTTATGCTAAAATAATCCTATGAGCAAACTTTTTAAACGTACTAAGATTTTAGCGACTATCGGACCGGCTGTAATGTCAGAAGAAAAAATAACCGAACTGATTATGGCGGGGGTAAACGGTTGTCGTTTGAACTTTTCTCATGGTAACTATCTCGAACGCGACCAACAAATCTCCTGGATTCGCCAAGCGAGCGCGAAAAAAGGTCGCGCCGTCTCTATTCTTCAAGATCTCCAGGGCCCGAAAATTCGCCTCGGCGAACTAAAAAATAACCGCCTCGACGTAAAAACCGGCGATGTTTTGACTCTCGATTATAACATTAAGGAACACGACGGCTCGAAAGCTCTCCCTGTCCAGTACAACCTCGCCGAAAAAGTAAAACTCGGCGAACCGCTCTATATTTTCGACGGAAAAATAAAAACGAAAGTCGTCGAAATCTCCTCAAAAACCGCGATTAAAGTCGAGGTCGAGAATGACGGCGTTTTGATGTCGAAAAAAGGCTTAAACCTCCCAGATACCGATTTTGGCGGCGACATCATAACCGAAAAAGATATGGCGGATATTGAATTTGGTGCTTCTCGCGACTTCGATTACGTCGCCCTCTCTTTCGTCCAGTCCGCCTCCGATATTGATAAACTCCGCCAGATTCTCCTCTCCCACGGTTCCTCTGCCCAGATTATTGCGAAAATTGAGACCAAAAAGGCGATCGAAACCGATAAAAATCTCGAAGAAATCGTTAAGGCGTCCGACGGAATTATGGTTGCGCGTGGCGATATGGCGGTTGAAGCCGGCGCCGAAGTTGTCCCGATTGTCCAGAGAAAATTGATCGCCCTCTGTCGCCATTATTCAAAACTCTGTATTGTCGCGACCCAAATGATGGGCAGTATGGTCGACAACCCCGAACCGACCCGCGCCGAAGTTTCCGACGTTGCGAACGCCGTAATCCAAGGCGTTGACGCTGTCATGCTCTCTGATGAAACCGCGAATGGAAAATACCCCCTTGAAGCCGTTAAAGAGATGAAAAAAGTCATTCTCTATACCCAGAACAATACCAAAATCGCCCCCGTTGAAAAAGATTTTGAACCCGTATCTGGCTCTTTAAACTACGACGCAATTTCCTTTGCTGTCGCCCGCCTCGCTGAACGTTTGAACGCCGACGTTATTGTCTGTCAAACCGCCTCTGGCGCGACTGCTGAAACCCTCGCCGCCCAACGTCCGAACGTCCCAATCATCTCCGTTACTTCGAACTCCCGCGTCGCCTCCCAGCTCGCCTTGACTTACGCGAACGCCGCCTTTGTCCGCCCTTATTCCGAAGATTATGGCGTCGATCTCGCCCGCGAACTAAAAAATTCCGGCTATTTAAAGCCGAAAGAGGGCGAAAAAGAACTCCTTGCGGTCGTAATCTCCGGCTCAAAGTCGAAAGCCTCCGGAACCGATACAATTAAAATTAGAAATATTTAAGGGATATTTATGAATTTTCTAACCGTAAAAGATGCTAAACTTAGAAACCAGGTTTGTCTCGTCCGAGTCGACTATAATATCCCCCTAGACGAAGAGGGGAACATAACCTCCGACTTTCGAATCCGCGCTTCTCTCCCGACGATTAACTTTCTAAAGGAAAAAGGTGCGAAAAAAATCATTCTAATTTCCCACCTCGGTCGTCCAGAGGGGAAAAAAGATAAGAAACTTTCCTTAAAACCCGTCGCTTTTCGCCTCGCCGAGCTTCTGCCGGACTCAAAAGTCGATTTTGTTGATGACGTTTCCGGTCCTGACGTCGAAGATGCGGTAAACGGGCTCAAAAAAGGCGGCGTTCTCCTCCTCGAAAATCTCCGCTTTTACCCCGGCGAAGAAAAAAATTCCGACGATTTCATCCGCGAAATCATTGATTCGACCGGCGCGACTATTTATGTCCAAGACGGCTTCGCCGTTATTCATCGCGCCCACGCTTCGACCTCTGCTGTCGCGAAGAACCTCCCCGTTTACGCCGGACTTCTCCTCGAAAAAGAAATCTCCGCCCTCTCTTCCGCGCTTAAATCCCCGAAAAAACCGCTTTCGCTCGTCCTCGGCGGTGCAAAAGTCGAAGAAAAAACGCCCCTAATTTCCGCCTTTTCTAAAGTTGCCGACAAAATCCTCGTCGGCGGGAAAATCGCCGCTGACGGTCTTCCGAAAGAAGTCTTAGAAAACCCTGATCTAGCCGGAAAGCTCTACGTTTCCGAAGATTTCGACGAGGACGCCGAGGGGAACAAATTCGACATCGGTCCTCTCGCGACCGCGAAATTCGCCGACGTGATTAAATCCTCAAAAACCGTTATCTGGAACGGTCTGCTCGGAAAAGCCGAAGACCCCGCTTTCGCGACCGGCTCTGAATTTGTCGCTAAAACTCTCGGCGAGACCGAGGGAATTGCCTCTTTGATTCTTGGCGGCGATACGACCGGCTTTGTCGAAAACCTCCTCAAAGAAAACCCGAACTTATCTTACTCTCTCTTAAGTACCGGTGGCGGCGCCGCGCTCGAGTTCTTATCTGGAAAATCCCTCCCTGGGCTTGAAGTTATTGAAAAATAGTTTAAAACTATTGACATTTTATGACGACTGTGCTATAATTAAGCCATAGCCTAGTTTTTAGGGAACTAAAAACTGGAGAACATTTAGGGAGGCTCTATTATGGGCAACAATTGTGTTAAGGGTCAAGAAGTCAAGCGCCCCAGCGTCAAGATCCTCAGCGTCACCGAAACCGTTGAGTTCCGCATCAAGGAAGGGCCGACGAGCTTCGCGCTCGGACTCGCCAATATGTTGGCGAACGGTAACCCCAGCGACGAGATGATTGACGTATCGAACGCTGCCGCCCTGTTCGTTCTCGAACTCGGCGACTATAAGCCGCTCCACGCTACGAACCGCGTCCCCGCTAGGTGTGGCGAAATCCCTGTCGGACTGATTGTCAAGGAAAAGAAGTTCAACGGAGATTCCAGTACGAACTTTTATCTCTCCGGCGTCGTCGCCGACAACTGCTACCTCAAGGAACTTCGCGGCTGTCCGTTTACGGCGAACTACGATTCCGAAAAGTCGAAGAACCCCAATGTCCGCTACGCCGGCGCCGTCGGCGT
>JAFRJE010000023.1 GCA_017432425.1 Candidatus Saccharimonadota bacterium | reverse complement strand
TTCCAGTACGAACTTTTATCTCTCCGGCGTCGTCGCCGACAACTGCTACCTCAAGGAACTTCGCGGCTGTCCGTTTACGGCGAACTACGATTCCGAAAAGTCGAAGAACCCCAATGTCCGCTACGCCGGCGCCGTCGGCGTAACCATTAAGACTACGAACCTGGACTGACCCCTCCCCGCTCCCTCGGGAGCTCAAGAGCCTTGGGCTTACCCCGCTTAACTTTCTCAAACCTCCCCTCCTGAGAAAGCCCTAAGCGGGGCTTTTTCCTGCTTAAAATATATTAGAACATAAAAAATCCCCTCGTGAGAGGGGATTGAATTGTGATACGTATTATTCGAGATAGGAAAGTTCCCTCGCTATATCTTCCGGAATATTCTCCTTAAAGATAAACGAATTTTTTAGGACAAACTCGTTATAGCGAGCGGCAGTCGTGTTAGCGCGAATCTTCGCCTGCTCTGCCCAGCTCTGTTGTTCAGCGCTTGAGCTAGCGGAATACTGTTCATACCTCAGTTTGTCCGCTGTATAAGAGGCGATCATCGCCCTTGCTTCGTCCTCGACCTTTTTGATGGTCTTGTAATTCGTCCGGTCGTCGATTTTCTGCTGCGCGAAATCATAGCTGTTCTTGAGCCACACGCCGCCAAGCGAAAGCGCAACAGCGAGAATGACTACGAGAATAATTGAGATTGTATTCTTTGACATTCTTACCCCTCCCTATACGTCACAATCGGGTCGCTAATCTCGAACGGGATGTCGGAATAGAGATAATCTCCAGTCCACTCAATATACTTCCCGTCGGGCGTGAAGAAAAAGATACCAGTATCATTTTCTCCATACGACCCGTCAACGTCCGGTAGCCAATCCGAGCTAACTGAGTTAGGATAAGTAGTATCGGGGGTTAAAAACGAGTTCAGCGAACTAACCTTACCATCAACAACAAATCGCCCAACGACCGAACCGTTCTCCGTAAAGAGAACGACATAGCCTAGCGGCTTCTCGATCGGACATTCAACCATCTCGGCTTTTTCTCTCTGTCCGTTGACCCAGTAGGCGCGCTTGATCAGATTATACCGTTCAAGCGAGTAGTCGATGTCGGTCGGCGTCTGCTGATTCCGCTGGAGCGAATTTCCGACCTGTTTGGTCTTAATCGCGTCTTTCCGCGAACCAGACTCGTCGCACCCGCTCAGCGTAACCATCAAACCGACCGCTAAAATGACCAGCAGAAAAATCCTCAACTTCTTCATCTCTCTTACCTCCCCTAAGAATCGTATCGGTTATAAAGTTGCGATAGAGCATAGCCCTATCCCCCAATTATACCAAATTTTCCATATTTTGTCAATTTCCGTTCTATTTCGCCCTCCTAAAATCCCCCTTTAAAATCCTAAAAAAATATGCTAAAATATTTCTCGAACTTATTTTTATTGTCTAAAAATTAAAGGAAAAATTTAAGGAAATTTATGGCCCAAGAAATAAAAGACCTCTCAAAATTCCGCAATATCGGGATTATCGCCCATATCGACGCGGGAAAAACGACGACTTCCGAGGCGATTCTCTATCGAACCGGATTAAAACATAAAATCGACCTCGTTAAAGGCGATACCGGTGGCGCGACAACCGACTGGATGGAACAGGAAAAGGAACGCGGGATTACGATTACCTCTGCCGCGGTTACCGCTTACTGGAAGGGTCATAAAATCAACATCATCGACACCCCAGGTCATATCGACTTCACCGCTGAGGTCGAGCGTTCTTTGCGTGTCTTGGACGGCGCGGTCGTTGTCTTCGACGGAAAAATGGGCGTCGAGGCCCAGTCCGAAACTGTCTGGCGTCAGGCTACTAAATATGGCGTCCCCCGCATCTGTTTCGTTAATAAAATTAACCAAATCGGCGGCGACTTCTATAAATCCCTCGAGTCGATTCATAAACGTCTCTCTAAAAACGCCGTCGCGGTTCATCTCCCGATTGGTTTCGAAAAAGATATCTGCGGCGTTGTCGATTTAATCGACATGAAGGCTTATACCTATAAAGACTATGCTGACCATGAGCTAACCGTTGGCGAAATCCCTGAAGATATGAAAGAAAAGGCAAAAAACGCCCGCGCGATTCTCGTCGAAGAGGCTGTTTCTGCCGACGAAAAGTTAATGGAAAAATACTTCAACGAAGGCGAAGAGGCGATCTCCGTTGATGAGCTGAAATATGCTCTTAGAAAGCGCGTTCTCGACGGCGATTTTTATCTCGTAACTGGCGGCGATGGACGTGGCGTTATCGTCGAAAAAGTCCTCGACCTCGTTACGGACTTCCTCCCCTCTCCGCTTGATCGCGACCAGGGTCAAACCGTCGGCACAAACCCGAAAACCGGCGACGAAGTCGTCCGAAAAGCCGACGAAAAAGAGCCCCTAACTGCTCTCGCCTTTAAGATTGCTTCCGACCCGTTCGTTGGGAAATTGATTTTCATCCGCGTCTACGCCGGCAAACTCGAATCTGGCTCCTATATTTTGAACGCGACGACCGGAAACAAAGAGCGCGTCGGGCGTATCGTTCGTATGTTCGCTGATAAACGCGAAGAAATCTCCTCTGTTTCCGCTGGCGATATCGCTGCTGTCGTTGGCTTAAAAGATACAACAACCGGAACGACAATCTGCGACCCCGCTCACCCGATTCATCTCGAGTCTATCGAATTCCCCGATCCTCCTGTCTCTATTGCCGTCGAGCCGAAGACAAAAGCCGACCAAGAAAAAATGGCTCTAGGTTTAGCGAAACTCGCTGAAGAAGACCCGACTTTCCGCGTTCATACCGACGAAGAAACCGGTCAAACAATCATTTCCGGTATGGGCGAGCTCCATCTCGAGATTATTATCGACCGCTTAAAGCGCGAACATAACGTCGAGGCCAATACCGGCGCGCCTCAGGTCGCCTACCGCGAAACTATCCGCGGTACTGCCGAGGCTCAAGGTAAACACATCAAACAGTCTGGTGGTCGCGGTCAGTATGGCGACGTCTGGGTTAAGTTTGAGCCGAACGAACCCGGAAAAGGCTTTGAGTTTATCGACATGATTAAGGGCGGTGTCGTTCCTCAGGAATACCGAAAACCCGTCCAACAGGGAATTGAAGAAACTCTTAACGGTGGCGTTATCGCTGGCTACCCTGTCGTCGACGTTAAAGCGACTCTCTATGACGGTTCATATCACGATGTCGACTCCTCCGAGCTCGCCTTTAAACTCGCCGGCGCCCTAGCGACTCGCGAGGGAATTAAGAAAGCGAATCCGGTTCTCCTCGAGCCAGTTATGAAACTCGAAATTACGACCCCTGAAGAGTTTATGGGCGACGTTATCGGCGACATCAACTCCCGCCGCGGTCGCATCGACGAAATGGAAGACCTCGCCGGCGGCTCGAAAGTCATCCGCGCTTTCTGTCCGCTCGGAAACCTCTTCGGCTATACTTCCGATTTGCGTAGTATGTCCCAAGGTCGCGCCGCGTCCTCGATGGAACTCTTTGCCTACGAAGAAGTCCCGCCTAACGTCGCGCAGGAAATTATAGAGAAGCGTAACGCGAAATAATTGCGAAGTAACCGCGAAAAACAAGCTAAAAAGACCCCGAAAGGGGTCTTCTCTCTTGACTTTTTACTCCGTTTGTGATATAATAGAAAAACAGCACATTAACAGGAGGGATTATAGTGAATTTGAAATCTGCCGTTGTCGCGCTCAAGTCCGCCGAGTATTTCCTGAAGAAATATACTCCTCGCCTGACAGAGAAGCGTCTGGAAAAGATGTCGCTCCCGAAGATCGAACTCTACGAAGACCTGACCGGCGCCAAGTGGAGCGGATTTTGCCCCGTCGCCAGCTATATCGAAGACCTCTATTTCGAGGCGATCGACCTCTATGGCGACGACAACATCTCGATTGGTATTCCTGAGGTCTACGACATCAAGGCGCTCTCCGAGCTGACCAATCGCTTTTTCG
The DNA here is from genome assembly GCA_017432425.1 of Candidatus Saccharimonadota bacterium. Taxonomy (GTDB): domain Bacteria; phylum Patescibacteriota; class Saccharimonadia; order Saccharimonadales; family Saccharimonadaceae; genus Nanosyncoccus. The sequence goes on along the minus strand of JAFRJE010000023.1, from coordinate 137,281 downwards.
ATGTCGAAGATCGACTCTGCGCCCTGGCGCATTCCGTCTCTGTCGTCTCCCACAACAAGTTCATCGACGCCTACCACCGCTAAAATCTCCACTCCTCCGCCTCCCTCCTTCGGGAGGCTTTTTCTTACCCAACTTTCCGTTTAAAATTCTCTAAAATCTTGATTTTAAACGCTTTCTTGCTTTATTTTTGCCGCTATCGCAAACCTCTTAAACTTATCTCCGCTTGAATACGACGGGAAATTTGCGCTTTTAACCGTGTCTATTTTTGGGTTAAAAATATTCTCCCCTAAAACCCCGCTGTCTAAAAACTGCTCCGTCGCAACCTCCGATAGCCCTCTCCCTCCAAACTTAAAAATCGGATAATTAACCGCGTGCGGAGAAAAATATAAAGCTAAATCTCTCGCCTCGCTCCCGAACTTCTCTTTAAAATACTCAATAAACTTCTTTGCCCCCTCCTGCTCAATATTATGTCTCCCCGCGTGAAGCAAGCCCAAAATCCCCTGTCTCTCGTCAAACACAACGACCCCTAAACAATCCGCCAGCGGTAAAAATAGCCCAATTTTCGAATCTCTTGTTACTAATCCGTCCGAAACTAAAATTTCCCCCTCCGGATTTTCAATCGCATAATCACCTAGATTTTCCTCTGTTAGCTCCCGATAATCCGTAAAATCCTTCCTCTCGTCATAAATCGTCCGAACTCGCGCCAACCGACTTTCCGAACCTGTGAAACTCGAACCTAGCCTCCTCTGATTTTCAATAATCTCCCCCTCGTCTCCTTCTCCAAAAAACCTCATATTCCCGTCGCTAGTTTCCGAAATCCCTACCTCAACTTTGCCGTCGAACAAAACTTTCTTAATCATAAACCCATTTTAGCATAGATAACAGGACTCCTTTTTCTTGACTTTTTCTCTAAAGTATGCTATAATGAAAGCATAAACCCGTTTTCGTACATTGATAATCGACCTTAAGGGAGGGTTGTTTATGGTGAACCCGAAGTATCTCTGTTCTTTGAATCCCGAAACTGGCGAGGTAAAGGTCTCTGGCGGCTATGTGTTCAAAAAGGAAGAAATCTTTAAGCGGATTAATTCCGATTTGAAAAACAGCTACAGCGACTTTAACCGGAGCGAGTACCGGATTCCGGGACAAAACGGCTCCATGTTGGCAATTCAGTATATTAAGTACCTGAACAAGACTTTCTTCTTTCCGCTCGGTAGAGGGGAGCCTGACCTTTTAAAGTGGGACGAAGCGCTTTACTGCGCAATCGCTACCGTCCTCGGCAAAGCCTATCAATACGATAACTTCTATGCCGGAGGAGCCTGCCGACTCGAATGGGACGTTAAGCGTCTCTTCGATATATAAGGAGGAGGAAAACATGTCTAAAAAGTCTAAGCCCGCAGGACAGCTCGTCATGACCCTAATCTTTGCCAACCCCGAACCCGACCCCGTCCCGCCGCCCGAAGTTTCGTTCTGTATGAACACGAAAAAACTTCGTCGTCAACACGAAGCGACGAACTTCGTCCAGTCTTTCAGGCAAACCGATGAGCGCCTCGACGAGTGGTCTCCCGGTCTAGAAGCAATCAAAGCCGACTATCGGAAGTGCGCCGAGCGCGACGCTGACCGAGTTGCCCAAGCCGGACCCTCGCGGCGGCTCGTCTATATCGAGTGCTACGATGCGGTTCTCCGCCGGCTCGAACGCGCCAATGCTATCGAGGGCGGACTGCTCTGCGGTATCGCTGAAGATGTCTTCTATGATGTCTATCTTGCGACTCTTGACGCACTGCTTGAGGAACGCAATGTCCTCGTCGTCGCCCCGCGCGACCTCCGCCAGTTCGGCGAACCCGTCAGGACTCTCGAAGACTGTTAAGGTCGACCCCGACCCCGCTTGAAAAAGCGGGGCTTTTTCTACTTTACTTTCTTTAAAAAATATAATAAAATATTCCTGTAGAGTCTCTGGAGCTGGTTTTTATTAGTGCTCTTGAGAAGTTATAATAAAAAAGGAGAAAAGAAAGAATGGCAAATTTTGACCGTTCCAAGCCGCATATTAACGTCGGTACTATGGGTCACGTTGACCACGGTAAAACGACTTTAACTGCTGCAATTACTAGCGTCCTCGCGAAAAAACTTCCGTCCGAGGTTAATAAACCAGTCGCTTATGACCAAATCGACAACGCGCCTGAGGAAAAAGCCCGCGGTATTACTATCGCAACTTCCCATCAGGAATACGAATCCGAAAAGCGTCATTACGCCCACGTCGATATGCCGGGGCACGCCGACTACATTAAAAACATGATTACCGGTGCCGCTCAGGTTGATGGTGCGATTCTCGTCGTCGCTGCGAACGATGGTCCGCTCCCCCAGACTCGTGAGCACGTCCTCTTGGCGCACCAAGTTAACGTTCCGAAAATCATTGTTTTCTTGAATAAAATGGATCTCGCTGATCCTGAACTCGTCGAACTCGTCGAGATGGATGTCCGCGAACTTCTTAATAAATACGGTTTCGACGGCGATAACGCCCCGATCATCAAAGGTTCTGCGACGAAAGCTCTCGAGGGCGATCCTGAAAATGAACAGGCTATCATGGATCTCGTCAAGGCTATGGACGAATACTTCGACATTCCTGAACACGATCTCGATAAGCCTTTCCTAATGCCGATCGAAGACGTCTTCTCAATCAAAGGTCGTGGTACTGTTGCTACCGGTCGTATTGAACAGGGCGTTGTTAAATTAAACGACGAAGTTGAAATCGTTGGTCTTAAAGAAACCCAAAAATCCGTTGTAACCGGAATCGAAGCGTTCCACAAAACCCTCGATCAGGGTCAAGCTGGCGACAATGCCGGGCTTCTCCTCCGTGGTATTGAACGCGAACAAATCGAACGCGGTCAGGTCATTGCTGCCCCTGGTACGATTACTCCTCATACCGAGTTCGAGGCTCAGGTCTATATCCTTAAGAAAGAGGAAGGCGGTCGCCATACTCCGTTCGCTAAGGGTTATAAGCCTCAGTTCTACTTCCGAACGACCGACGTTACCGGCGAAGTCGAACTTCCAGAGGGTAAAGAAATCGTCATGCCTGGTGATCAGGTTACCTTTAACGTTAAACTTCTCGCCCCTGTCGCGATGAACAACAACGACCGCTTCGCTATCCGCGAGGGCGGCAAGACCGTCGGCTCCGGCGTCATTACCAAAGTTATTAAATAAGGTAGTTCGCGGCTCGAAAATAGCTTCCCTAAGGAAGCTATTTTTCTTGCCAAAATATCTTTTTTAAGTTAAAATTAAGTTAAATAACTAACATAAGGAATATACTAATGTATAACTATTCTTATCCATATTCAACATACGATCCGGATTTAACTTCGGTTACCTCCGCCTCCGCCGCTGGCGCCGGAATTTTTGCCGGATTCTTCCTTTTCTTCCTCATTTTAATCATTCTCGCTTACGCAGTTCTAATAATTATCGCCGAATGGAAAATCTTTACTAAAGCCGGAAAAGAAGGCTGGAAATCCTTAATCCCTATCTATAATACCTATACCCTCCTCCAGATTCTAAATATGGAACCCCTCCTCTGTCTCTTAGCGCTAGTTCCTGGCGCGAACTTTATGCTCAATATCGTCATGATGGCTAAGCTTGCCCATTCATTCAAGAAAGGAAACGGCTTCGCTGTCGGATTGATTCTTCTCCAGCCGATTTTCTTAATGATTCTCGGCTTCGGCAGCGCAAAATACCATCAGCTCCCCTCCTCTAAATAACAGAGAACAACAGTCATAAATATTGACTTTCTAGGTCAAGTATGATATAATAGAAGAACAGGGTCGTTAGAGTTAATCTCTAACCCCTAGTTCTTCATTTTTATTTAGGAGGATTACTATGGATTAACGAACTCGACCTGACTCCCGAAGCTGTTTCTGCCGACCTCTCCGACCTCGAACGCCGAATTTCTGAACTCGACGCCAAAGCCCTCGTTGCCGGTCAGGCGCATCGCCGCGTCGAAACCAGCGGTCTCTCCCCGTACTCCGACGCCTTTACGGAGGCTCTGTCCGTAAACCACTGCGCCGATTCCCAAGCGACCAAGGCGTTCTTCAGGATTACCGCTCATCTCCATGTCTATCAGCAAGCCATCTTCAACCACGACCTCTCCGAGGAAATGTTCGAAGAAAAGGTCGAAGGGCTGCTCAAATGGGCGCAAAAAATCCTGTACCAGTACCAATATTACGCTAAGTCTCGCGAACGCTACCTCTGGTAATCCCCTAAAATATATTTATTCCAACGCCTCCCTCCAGGGAGGCTTTTTCTTTTAGCACTCTACGCTTGACAGTGCTAATTTTTTCTATATAATAGAGTTATTATGCAAGACGATTTTAGCGACATCATGAATCATCTAACCGAGAATGCCCGTTTCGCAATCCAAAAAGCTGATTTTTATTCAAAACGTTATAATAACGGCTATATGGGGACCGAACACCTCCTCCTCGGAATTTTAGGACAAGACACCTCCGCCGGCTCGAAACTCCTATTCGACGAAGACATTACTCTTGAAAAAGTCGAAAACTCAATCTCCTCCCCCGCGACCGAACTCCATTCCAACTCCCAAATGGCGATGATGTCCCTCTCCGAAGCGATTATCTTGACTCTCCAGATGGCGAAAAACTTTGTCCGCGAACAGGGAATTGACTCGATTGGAACCGAACATCTCCTCTACGCCTTAATTAACCAGCCCAACTCTCGCGCCTCGGTTATTTTAACCGACTTTGGCGTTGACCTCGACGCTCTGGCAGAAAAAATCGAAGACCTTGCCGAAAAGCAAGCCGAAGAAGTTAAAAACAAAAAAGAAAAACTAAAATATACCTCCCGAAAATCCCCTTTAAAGTGGTTGACGCGCTACGGAACGGATTTGACCGAACTCGCCCGAACCGGAAAACTCGATACCGTAATCGGTCGCGACCGCGAAATCGAACGCGCAATTACCGTTCTCTGTCGTCGAACAAAGTCAAACCCAGTCCTAATCGGCGAAGCGGGCGTCGGGAAAACTGCGATTGTTGAGGGGCTTGCCGAAAAAATCGTCAAAAACGACGTTCCCGGGCTTCTAATCGGGAAACATATTTACGAAGTCGACCTCTCCTCGGTCGTCGCCGGAACTAAATTCCGCGGCGAGTTCGAGGAACGAATAAAGGGGATTATCGACGAAGCCGCTTCCGACGATTCAATCATTCTCTTTATCGACGAGCTCCATCTCCTTTCCGGCGCCGGCTCTTCCGAGGGTTCAATGGACGCCGCGAATATTTTGAAGCCCGCCCTTGCTCGCGGTCAAATCCGCCTAATCGGCGCGACGACCCTCGACGAATACCGAAAGGGAATCGAAAAGGATAAAGCTCTCTCGCGTCGTTTCCAAACCGTCTTCGTCGAAGAACCCTCGAATTTAATTACCCTCCGAATCTTAAAGGGAATCAAGTCCCATTACGAAAAACATCACGGCGTCTCGATTCCCGACGAACTTCTCGAAACTGCGATTAATATGTCCGGTCGCTACATTAACGACCGTTATATGCCCGACAAAGTCATCGACGTCCTCGACGAAGCTAGCGCGATTGCGAAAGTCGAAGCCGATAAAAAAGGCGGCGGCGAATATAAAAAAATGAAAATCGAGAAAAAGACGCTCGAAGAAAAAATCGACGCTTTCGCCGAAAAAGAAGATTTTGAGAACGCTGCGAAGGCAAAAACCGCGCTCGCCCGTCTTGAAGAAAAGCTAAAAGAATTTGAGAAAAAAGGAATTAACGAAACTCCGCCGACCTTGACCGAAGAAAATCTCGCAACCGCAATTTCCCTAAAAACCGGTATTCCAGTCTCAAAAGTCCACGGTTCCGAGCTCGAACTTCTCTCAAAGCTCGAAGACCACCTCAAAAAATCCGTTATCGGTCAAGACGAAGCCGTCCGCTCCGTCTCGAAAGCCATCCGTCGCGGTCGCTCTGGAATTGCGAACCCCTCCCGTCCAATCGGCAGTTTTCTCTTCATGGGACCGACCGGCGTTGGTAAAACCGAACTCGCCCGCGTGATTGCTCGCGAAGTTTTTGGCGGTGAAAATGCTCTAATAAAAATCGATATGTCCGAATTTGGCGAAAAACACAACGTCTCGCGTCTCGTCGGCGCGCCCGCCGGCTATGTCGGCTACGACGACGGCGGAAAATTGACCGAAGCTGTCCGTCGCCGCCCCTATTCCGTCGTTCTTTTCGACGAAATCGAAAAGGCGCACCCCGACGTTTTTAATATGCTCCTCCAAATTCTCGAAGACGGCGTTCTGACCGACGGTCAAGGAAATAAGATAAAGTTTAACAATACAATTATTATCCTGACCTCAAACCTCGGTGCGAACGAAGCCTACCGCGAAGATTCGTTCGGTTTTTCCGAACGTCGCGACGGGAAAAAGTCAAAAAAAGAGCTCGACCGCGAATTTGAGGAGTCAAAAACCTACGCAATGCGCGCCCTAAAAAAGACAATGCGCCCTGAGTTGATTAACCGCCTCGATTCAATTCTCGTTTTCCGCGCCCTCTCCGAATCCGACGTCGAAAAAATCTTCGACAATCTTTTCAACGATTTGAAAAAACGCCTCGCCGCGAAAAATCTTGGTCTAAAAATCTCCCCCGACGTAAAAAAATGGTTAATAAAAAAAGGCTATGACCCGAAGAATGGCGCTCGCCCGCTCCGCCGTGCAATCGAAGACAATCTCGAATCTCTTCTTTCCGAAGCAATTATCAAGGGCGAACTGAAAAAAGGCGAAATCGCGTCTATAACTTTAAGTAGGAATGCGCTAAAATTAAATATAGAAAGAGAATAAAATGTCTCCCGAAGAAGAAAAAACGTCGCTCCCGGATTTAGAAACTAGACTCGCGAGTCTAGAAACGACCCCTGAACAGAAAAAATCGAAAGCCCCGCTCTTTCTTGGCTTCTTCGGTCTACTTCTCCTCGCTTTTGGCGTGTTCGTTTTCTTAAATTTCTCGACTCTAAAAGACTATTTAACCGGGCTCTCGTTCGAGCCGACTGCCGAAATGGCGGAAATCGAAGAAAAGTTGAATTTGACTTCTCGCGCCGATTTAATTTTTAAAGCCAGCTTTCCCGTTCTCGAAACGAGAGAAGATTTTAATCGCGATTGCAACTCCCACGATTCCGAAATTTCCGTCCTCGGCTGTTTTACGAACGACAAGATTTATATATATAATATTGACTCCGCGAAACTTCCCGGGATTATTGAATCAACAACTGCCCACGAACTTCTCCATGCGATTTGGTCGCGCCTTTCCGGCGCCGAAAAAGCAACTTTGACCCCTGTTCTTGAAGACGTTTATTCCGCGAATAAAGAAGATTTAGAAGAAACCCTAAAAAATTATGAAAAAGACGATCGTCTCGACGAACTCTATGTTCGCGTCGGAACCCAAGTAAAAAACCTCCCCGCCGATTTAGAAACTCATTACTCAAAATATTTTTCTAACCGCGCTGCGATTGTCGATTTTTACGAAGCATATATCGCCCCGTTTAACGAACTAAAAGCCGAACTTTCTCGTCTCGAGTCGGAAATGGGAACCTTAAAAGCCGAAATCGACGAAAAGAACGCCGAATATTCCTCTCGCGCCGAAAAACTCAATTCCGACGTTAAGTCTTTTAATATCTGCGCCGGAACCGAGGGTTGCTATACGCTTTATCAATACAATCTCCGTCGCGCCGAACTTGTCGAAGAAGAAAAAAATCTTAACTTGTTAATTGACGAACTTAACCTTAAGGTCGAAAATTATAACCTGATGGTTGAAGAATATAATAATAACGTTCTAAAGTCGAACGAGCTCCAAGTCCTAATCAACTCAAACGCCTCGCCGACCGCGATTAACGAATAAAGAAAGGAAATTATGAAAAAACTAAATAACTATCTCGTCCCAACCGTCGTTGAAGAAACGAATCGTGGCGAACGCGCCTATGATATTTATTCTCGGCTCCTAACCGATCGAATTATTTTTCTCGGTGAAGATGTAAACTCCCATACCGCGAACCTCGTCGTCGCCCAACTCCTCTTCTTGGCGCACGAAGACCCGAAAAAACCGATTAAACTCTATATCAACTCTCCCGGCGGCTCTGTTTACGACGGTCTCGCAATCATCGACACGATGAACTATATCGAACCCGACGTCGAAACAATCGGTATTGGTCTCCAGGCTTCGATGGGCGCAATGCTCCTTTCCTGCGGCGCGAAGGGTCATCGTTATTGTCTTGAAAACGCCCGCATCATGATTCACCAACCTTCCTCCGGAACCGAGGGAAAAATTACCGACCAAGAAATTATGCTCCGCGAAGGCGTCTTTCTGAAAAAACGCCTCGCCGAAATTTTTGCAAAAAATACCGGTAAAAAGCTCGCCGAAGTCGAAAAAGACATGGACCGCGATAACTGGATGTCCGCAGAAGAAGCCCTAAAATACGGCATCATCGACAAGATTATTAAATAATGGTTTCTTCACCACAACGAAGACGGCTCCGCTAATGTTTCTAAAACGCTAGTTCGCGAAATCGACGAACTAGAAAAAATAAACTTCCGCTGGAAACTTTCTAACAGAGGTCAGCGGAAGTTTATACTAAAGACTTTTTAAAAAGTAGCTCTTGAAAACTTCCGGAAAACGCTATATAATATATATAGATATGAAAGAATATGTTTCTAGCTCTGAAATTGCGAAAAAATGGAAAATCTCAGAACGCCAGGTCCGAACTTATTGCGCTCAGGGTCGAATTGATTTTGCGAAGTTCGAAAACGGAAATTGGTTTGTCCCGAAAGATTCTAAAAAGCCTCCTCGCCTCGCTAAAAAGCGCTCGAACCTCCTGAAAATTTTAAAAGAAGAAGATAAAGCTGGAACCTCTGGCGGAATTTATCATAAGTCCCAGATTCTAATGGCGTATAACTCAAATCGAATCGAAGGCTCAAAACTTTCCGAAGCCCAGACCCGCTATATTTTCGAAACTAATACAATCGGAATTGAAAAAGATGAAAAATTAAAAGGCGTTAAAGTCGACGACGTTGTCGAAACCGCAAACCATTTTCGTTGCTTCGATTATATAATCGACAATGCTAAACGCCCTGTCTCTGAGAATATGCTGAAGAAACTCCATTTCATCTTAAAAAACGGAACCGAAGATAGTCGAAAGGAATGGTTTAAGGTCGGCACCTACAAAAAATATAAAAACGAAGTTGGCGGTGTTGAAACAACCCCTCCCGAACTTGTCGAAATGGAAATTAAAAAGTTAATCAAAGGCTATCGCGCAAAAGAAAAGAAGACCGGACTTTCTTTTGATGATTTATTAAATTTTCATTATCGCTTCGAAAAAATCCACCCTTTCCAGGATGGGAACGGTCGCGTCGGGCGCTTAATTCTGTTTAAAGAATGTCTCCGTCTCGGAATTGTCCCGTTTATTATCGAAGACGATTATAAAATGTTTTATTATCGCGGGCTAAAAGAATGGAAAACCGAAAGGGGCTATCTCCGCGATACTTGCCTCTCTGCCCAAGATAAATATAAAGAATATCTAAACTCTTTCGGAATTATGTATTAAAAAGCTCTTGACTTTTGTTGACGGGGGGGGGGTACAATTTACTTAGTAACCAAAGCTAAATAAAAACTAAAAACAAAGGTCATATTATGAATATAAAATCTAAAAATCTCGCTCCGGCGATTTTGGGCGGGCTAGTTCTTTCTGTCGCATCTATCCCGGCGTTTATAAACTCTAATTCTTATGCTGAAGGTTCGTCGAGCTATTTCGACTTTAATGCTGCGCAATGTGTTGTTGACAGTTATAATATAACAAGCGGAAATTCCGTTACAAAAATCGAAGACGTTCCTTTTGACGATGTAACGGCTCTACATTGTTCAAATCGTAATATTGTTAATTTCCGCGGAATAACGTTGTTTAAAAATCTCGAAACTTTAAGTTTAAGCAATAATTCGAATCTAGATTTTTACAGTATAGATTTTTCTCAAAACACTAAATTGAAATCTCTCGACCTTGCCAACATCAATAACCTCTATAACCTTGATTTAACTAATAATCCTGACGTCCGTTATATAGCTTCAACCAGAAATCTTGCGCTTACGCTTTCGAACGGCGTGGAAAAATTAAACGACAATGATGAATATGCTTACGGAATTAATTTGAACAAAATTAAATGGTATTCCGATCCATACATGAACGGAAGTTTTTCGATTGACCAAGAAGCATATCCATACACTTATGACGAAGCTAACGGCTATATTTATTTTAAAGACAGAACGAAAATCCCTTACTATATTTATTTTACTACTAACTACGGTAATTATTATGTAGATACTCGTTCCGGAAATGTAGGATATAGAGTTTTCTTAAACGGCGACGAAGACGTCGAGACTCACAATCCAATTTCCGTCAACAATAATTGCGAAAAAGTAACTTATGATTATTATGACGAAGAAAGAGTATATTATAACTGTCATTATGAAGTTTATGAAAATGAAGTTATTGATACTAACGAATATCTAGAAACAGTCCTAAAGAAAATTTTTAATCTAGAAAAATATAATTTATCTAGCGTTGAAATTGTCCCGCCGAGCGCTAGCGTAGAACTTCTAAAAGATACGGAAACCTATAAAAAGATTAAAATTTTGCCTAGCGCGAGTTTTAACTTAGACTTTCACTTTGATTTAAAGACAGAATCAGCCAAAACCCCCAACACTGGTTTCTTCACCAACGAAGACGGCTCCGCTAACGTTTCTAATATCCTCCTCTCCCTTGCTGGAATCTCCGTCTCTGCTTTTGTTCTCCTCTACCTCGGAAATCGCTTTGTTAAAAAATCAAAAGCTAAACGTTTCTAAAACGCTAGTTCGCGAGACCAGCAAACTAAAAAGACCTCGGAAAACTCGGGGTCTTTTTAAAACACAAGATATATTATATAATATATATATGTCCGAATCAAAATCCCTCCTCCTTCATACCTGCTGCGCCCCCTGCTCGGTTTATTGTATCGACTCGCTCCGTAAAGAGGAAATCGAGCCGACCGTTTTTTGGTATAATCCTAACATCCATCCTTATATTGAATATAAAACCCGCCGCGACTGCCTAAAGGGCTATCTAAAGTCGATTAAAGTTAAAGGAATCTTCAAAGAAAATTACGGTCTCGACGAGTTCTGTAAGAACGCTATAAAAGACTTAGAAAATCGCTGCGTAAAATATTGTTACCGCGCTCGCCTGTCGGAAACCGTAAAGTTCGCGAAAGAAAACGGCTACGAATTTTTCTCAACAACCCTCCTTGTCTCGCCATACCAAAAACACGAAGAGTTAAAAGCAGTCTGCGAGGAACTTGCCGAACTCTCCGGCGTAAAATTTCTTTATCGCGACTTTCGCGTTGGCTTCCGCGAGGGTCAGAAAAAAGCCCGCGAACTCGGAATGTATATGCAAAAATACTGCGGTTGCATTTTTTCCGAAGAAGAACGTTATAAAAAACAAATCGAAAAAGACCTCCAAAGCGGCCTGATTGAAATTTAAATATGTTATAATTTAACCATGAGCAAAGAGCTTATCAAGCCGAATGACCTTCCTAGAATTCTACATATTACCTTAATAATCGATTTAATAATTCAAGGAATTTTAAGTTTTATCATTCCGAATCTAGGGCCTTTGTCGCCAAGCGGAGAAAATTTAACTCTAGGACTTTGCGTTTTAGCTATAATAATACTTAATTTTTACGCCATCCCTCTCTCCATAGTGCTGTTAATTCACGGCGCAAAAGCTAACAGTAGTGTTTTTGAATTTCTTCTCGGATTATTCAGCATAATCATAATACCTATAATTATCTTTAATATATAGTTTTTTATCTAAACTCTTCTTAGCTTTTTTGCTATAATTGACCTATGTCGGAGGTAAAAAAAGAAGTCGGAATTGTTTCTGCGGATGATATTCGTAATTCGATTTTTATTATCAGGGACAAACAAGTTATTCTAGATAGTGATTTGGCTAAATTATACAAAGTAGAAACGAAATATCTTAATAAAACTGTTACTAGGAATAGAGAGAGATTTCCAGAATCATTTTGTTTTCAGCTAAATAAGAATGAATTCGACAGTTTGAGGTTCCAAAATGGAACCTCAAATAACGGAGACAAGCTAAACTTGAAGTCAATCTACGACGCTTATAGTTTTTTAGCTAGTCTAATTAAAAAAGCAAAACGAAAACTTATTCTGATAGATAATTACATTTCTTTAGAAACTTTGGATATTTTATCGAAAAAAAATGGGGGAGTTTTTGTTTGCGTCTATACTCTCCCAACTACAAAAATTACAGAAATTGATATTGCTAAATTTAACTCTGAATATCCAACCATAAAACTCTATAAAACATCTAATTTTCACGATCGTTTTTTGATTCTAGACGATAAAAAATTTTTTCATATTGGCGCCTCGTTGAAGGATGCGGGTAAAAAATGTTTCGCTGTTTCCGAATTTAAGGAAATAGAAGAAAATGAAAATCTTCTAAACAGAATTAAGGAGATTAAGTAGCGATGTCGGAGGTCTCTAATTTAAGTATTGTTGCGCATGAATTAAAAGCGCCTTTGTCCTTGATTCGCCAACTAACTTTTTCTCTCGATTTTGCCTCCTCCGCCTCAGAACAAGAAAAAATCAAGTCCGAAATCGTCGGCGTCTCCGAACGTGCCCTCCGAACCGTTAATGACTTAACAAAAATCGCTCGCCTCGAAGATGGCTTGTTCGAGCTCGAACCGGTTTCCGTCCGCAACGTCTGCTCCGAAGTCGAAGAAGAGCTAAAATATCTTTATCGTTTCTCAGAAAAAACTCTTGTTACAAAATTCTCAAACAAATCCCGCCTCGTAATTGCGAACCGCGAACTACTTTTTTCAATCATTTATAACTTCGCTTCTAATGCCCTCCGCTATTCCGCGAAAAACGCTCGCTCAACCTTGACTTTGAAAGACGAAAAGGGAAAAGTAAAGATCGAAGTTCGCGATTTTGGACCTGCTCTTCCGAAGACTATTTATGAAAAACTAAAAACCAATTCTCTCGAAGCTCCGACCCAAATTTCTCTCCGTCCGGATTCTTCCGGTCTCGGACTTTTTATTGCCTCAAAATTCGCTCGCTTTATGCGTGCCGACGTCGGCGCCGTTCGTCATCGCGACGGAACTAGTTTCTACATCTCTCTCCCGGTCTCAGCGCAAACTTCCTTTTTTAACGAAAGCTAAACCTCGATGCGAAAACTAATTTATATAATCGACGACGACGAACTAATGGCTGAGTGCGTTTCTCGGGTGCTCTCTGTTGTAAAAAACACAACAACTAAAATTTTCCACCATATTCCCGAAGCGATGTCGGCGCTCGATTCCGAACCGCTTCCAGATTTAATTTTTCTCGACGTTCTTCTTCCTGGCTTTGACGGTTTTTCTTTTCTAAACGAAATCGCGACCTATCCCGACACGATGAAAATCCCGATTATTTTAATTTCTAGTCTCGATTTTAAGGAAAAAGACTTAAAAATTTATGGCGTAAAGGGTATACTAAAGAAAGAAGAGATGACCCCGAAGGAGATTATATCTTATGTCAAACGATATACGAACTAAAGCGATTGTCTTAAGGCGAACTAACTACGGTGAATCCGACCGTATTTTAAACCTCTTGACTGAAAAGGGTTTAATCTCCTGTATTGCGAAAGGTGTTCGTAAAGAAAAATCGAAGCTCGCCGGCGGAATCGAAATGTTCTGCCTTTCCGAAGTTACGGTTCATGAAGGAATAAACAATAAACTCGGAATTTTAACTTCTGCGAAAATGCTCGAAGCTTACCAAAACATCGTTCTAAAACTCGAAGAACTAGAACTCGGTAGTCTCGTTTTGAAAAAAGTCGAAAAAGCCGCCGAAGCTACTTCGGGCGCGGAGTTTTTTGACTTAACTCATCAAATCCTGACTGCCTTAAACGTTGGCGTAAATCCCGAACTTGTCGAAACTTGGTTTTGGTTTAATTTTGCGCGAGTCTCCGGCGAACAATTTAACTTAGTCAAAGATATTGACGGAAATGAACTCGATCCGTTTAAAACTTATATTTGGGATTCGACTGAACTAGCCCTAAAAGAACAAATCGGCGGCAATATTACCGCTTCCGAAATTAAACTAATGCGTCTGATTTTGAGTTCGGATTTAAAGACCGTTTCACGTGTTAAAGATATCGTTCCGAAGCTCCCCTCAATCCTCTACGTCGCAAAATCCGTCAACAAACTCTAAAATAGTATATAATATATTCTATATATTATATAAACAAAAAGGAGTTTTATGGCTGATTTTATTAAAGTCTTAACGCCGGGTGACTATAAAAAAGGCGAAATTAATGTCGTTGTCGAAATCCCGACTGGAAGCAATCATAAAATCGAATGGGATAGAGAGCACGCTTGTTTTATGCTCGATCGAGTTGAGCCGATGGCGTTCGCGAAGCCATGTAACTACGGCTTTATTCCGCAGACAATCGACGAAGACGGCGATGAGCTAGACGTTCTTTTGATTACTGACCAACCTCTAACGACGGGAATTTGGACAAAAGCGCGGATTCTTGGCGTAATGAAATTTGTTGACGGCGGGGAAGTTGACGATAAAATCATTGCGGTTCCGGCGGACGACCGAAATAATGGCGACGCCTATCAAACGCTCGAAGATTTGCCCAAACAGCTAATTAAGCAAATTGAGTTCCACTTTAACCATTATAAAGATTTAAAGAAGCCCGGAACGACTGAGGTTAAAGAATTTGCCGACGTTAAGACTGCTAAAAAAGTAATCGAGGAGTCGATTGAACGTTATATTGAAGAACATCCAGAGCTAAAAGCAAAACGCGATATTGAAGCAGGGGTTGATACTGCGAAGAAAGCCGTTAAAGCGGGGGTTAAAAAACTGAAAAAAGCAATCGAAGAAGCTGCGGAAGAATAAAAACAAAACATAAAAAATAACCCTAGAGCAGGGTTATTTTTTTGAGTTCTATAATTCTTCTGGCTTGATGCGAATTTGAGCCGCAGAATCGCGGTCGCGAACGGTTACGGTTCCGTCGTCGAGCGTATCGAAGTCGACAACGACACACTTTGGAGTTCCGATTTCGTCCTGCTTTCGGTAACGTTTTCCGATGTTTCCAGAATCGTCCCAGGTCACGAACGTATATTTTTCTTTCAAGAATTCATAAACTTCGCGCGCTTTTTCAACTAGCTCAGGTTTATTTTTTAGAAGCGGCGAAACGCAGAATTTGTATGGCGCAAGCAATTCCGGAAGTTTCAGGACGGTTCGAGTTTCATTCTTCCCCTCGACTTTTTCTTCGGAGTATGCGTTAGCTAGAATAGCAAGAAAAACGCGTTCAACGCCGATTGATGGCTCGATAACGTGCGGGACAAAGACTTCGCCAGAAGTTTTGTCGCGATATTCCATTGACTTCCCGGATTCGCGTTCGATATTTTTCAAATCGAAATCAGTTCGATAGGCAATCCCCATCAACTCCTCTTCTCCGTTAGGATATTTATACATAATATCAACCGTTCGTTTTGAATAATGCGCGCGGTCGGCGGCGGGGACTTCAACTTCGGTTAAGTCGGATTTTTTTAGACCTAATTTTTCGGTTAGGAACGTTCGGTATTCGCCGAGGATTTTTTCAAACTCAGACTCCCAAGTTTTTGGATTAACAAAATATTCGATTTCCATTTGGGAGCATTCGCGGTCGCGGAGAATAAAGTCGCGCGGAGAAATTTCGTTTCTGAATGCTTTTCCTTGCTGAGCAAGACCAAACGGCAAGTCGGGATAAAACGCGTCAACAACGTTTTTATAGTTCGTAAAAATTCCTTGCGCAGTTTCTGGGCGAAGATAGGCAGTTGAGCGTTCGACGAGCTCTTTCGAGGATTCGCTAGTTAAATCGTCCGGCAAGACGGCGCCGACATGGGTTTCGAACATCATATTAAACTTTCGAATCGGACCCCAATTCTCTTTTCCGCAAGTCGGGCATTTTATTTTTAGTTTTAAAAATCCTTCGGTCGTTACGGACTCGTTTAAACCGTCCGCGAGTTTGTCGGCGCGAAAACGACCATGACATTCTTTACACTCAACGAGCGGGTCGGCAAAAGTCGCGGTATGACCGGAGGCGACCCAAGTTTTCGGGTTCATTAAAATCGCCGCGTCGATACCAAAAATATCATCGCGCTTCTCGACCCAAAAGTTCCACCAAAGATTCATTAAATTTCTTTTTAGCATCACGCCGAGCGGTCCAAAGTCCCACGTTCCGGCGAAACCGCCATAAACGTCTGAACCCGGAAAAATAAAACCGCGACGCTTACATAAACTTACAATATCTTCTAGATTTGCCATAATATATATTATATACTATTTTTTCGGAAGAAAAATCTTTTCGTCTTTAATTTCGTCTGGTAGATAATTTTTATCAAGATGAAACCCCGCTTCCCATTTTTGCCCCGCCCCGAATCCTAAATCTTTCATCAAATTTGTCGGCGCGTTCCGTAGCCACGTCGGAACCGGCAGCCCCATCGACTTTCTCGCCAAATCTTGCGCCTTATACCACGCGTTCGCCGTATCTCGCGATTTCTTCGATTTTGCGAGCGCAACTGTAACGTGCGCCAAAATCAATCCACTCTCTGGCATTCCAACTCGCTCAACCGCCATAAAACAGTTCAACGCTAGCCCTAATGCTCCGTTTCCAGCAAGCCCAATATCCTCGCTCGCAAAAATTACCATTCGCCTAGCGATAAACTTCGGGTCTTCTCCCGCTTCGACCATTCTCGCAAGATAATAAAGCGCCGCATCAACATCTCCGCCTCGCATTGATTTAATAAACGCGGAAATATTATCATAATGTGCGTCGCCTTTTTTATCGTATCCTGGAACTTTTTTCCCCGCCGCAGTTTTAACAGTTTCGACCCCGACTTTATTCGATAGACTTAGTGCCAGCTCCAAATCTCCGAGCGCGCTCCTCGCGTCTCCGCCGGAAAGTTCCGCAAGATAATCAATCGCCATTTTTGTTACTCGTTTTTCGGCTT
The DNA here is from genome assembly GCA_017432425.1 of Candidatus Saccharimonadota bacterium. Lineage (GTDB taxonomy): Bacteria > Patescibacteriota > Saccharimonadia > Saccharimonadales > Saccharimonadaceae > Nanosyncoccus. Next base: position 120,219 of record JAFRJE010000023.1, on the reverse strand, counting down.
TTTCGGCCTTAATCGCCCGCTCTAAGACTTTCTTAATTTCTTCTTTCGACAACGGCGAAACAACAACTACTCGACTACGCGACAATAGCGGCGAAATAACTTCGAAACTCGGATTTTCCGTCGTCGCGCCGATTAAGATAATTAGCCCCGATTCAACGTGCGGCAAAAACGCGTCTTGTTGTGCCTTATTAAAACGGTGGATTTCGTCAACAAACAAAACTGTCCGAATTTTTAAATTCCAGTTTTGCTTTGCGCGCTGGACAACCGCTTCAATATCTTTCTTCCCGCTCGTAACCGCAGAAATTTCAATAAAATCCGCCTTATATTCCTGCGCCAGAATCTTCGCCATTGTCGTCTTTCCGGTTCCTGGGGGTCCCCAAAAAATCAAATTAACCGGCTCGCCCTTTTTAAGGATTTCCGTTAAAATCTTCCCCTCGCCAATAATCTCGCTTTGCCCAACGACTTCATCTAGGGTTTTTGGACGCATTCTCTCCGCTAGTGGTACTCTATTCATAACATATATATTATATACTATTTTCCCGCACTTTAAAATAATTGACGAAACCTTAAACTTTTTATAAAATTATTCATAAGGAATATTGGAGGCATATTAATTTTCAATGAAGACAAATAAAAAACTTTTCATCATTGCGTCAGCTTTAATTTTGATTTCTGGGCTAGTTTTCATCCGCCCGAAAGTTCCGTCCGCCGCCTCCGACAGCTATTATGAAACCCTTAAAATCGCCTCTTCCTCGCTTAACGGAAACTCAATTTGGGGCGCCGGCGAATCGTTCGATACGGTCGTCGCCGCTGGCGGTCTTGACGATTGGGCGGCTTTCTATTCCTCCGCCAACAAATCCGACGGCGGGCTCGACTCCTCCGGTTCGCTTAGCGTTAACGGAATCCCCTATGATTTTAACTGGTCTGGCGCAAACGCCTACGACGGAAACGATACCATAAAACTCTATACCGGTAACGCCTCCGCAACAATGAACCTCGAAACAATCGGCGCCTATGAACAGATTTATGTTCTCGGAACCGCTGGCGGGCCTGGCGAGGGGAATTACGCTAACTTTTCCGTCGTTTTGAACTATACAGACGGAACTTCTGACGCAACAAATTATAAACTCTACGACTGGTACGATGCGACCCCCGTCTCCGGCGTTTATAAATACCCGAACGTTGCTCGTCGTCTTGTCGTAAAAAGCAATACCTCCGGCTGGAATCATTCTTCCTCAACGAACGGCTATAATTATGAGGGAAGTGTTAGCTCCGCGCCTTATCTCCAAAGCGCAACCATAAACGTTAACCCGAAAAAACTTTTAAAGTCAATCGACTTTAAAATGACCGGAAAAAACGGTAGCTCGGATACGACTGGTCTGTTTTGTGGAATCTATGCCGTAACTGGAATGGTTAATATCGCCGCTCCGGATCCGGTAGAAAATATTTACGTCTCGAACATGACCCAAACAACCGCGCAGATTAACTGGGACGCCGTTTCTGGCGCAACGACTTACCGCCTCGACATCTCGACCGACCCGAACTTTTTGAACATTCTCGAAAACTATAACAACCGCGAAGTTGACGGAACCGAGCTTCTTGCTGAGGGGCTCGATACAGATACCGTTTATTATACGCGAGTTAGGGCAGAAAACGTTAACGGTCAGAGCATTAGTTCCGATGTTGCCATGTTCAAGACTCTTCCCGAAGCCGATCCGCCCGAATTGGAAATTGATGCACGCCCCGGTCTAATCCAAATCGAAGATTTAATTAAAATAACCGCAACCGACGAATCTGGCGTTGCGGGAATCGAAGAGAGTTCCGATTCTGGCGAGACCTGGGGAAAAATCAGCGACAATGAATACGCCGAATATCTTGCGACCGAAAACATAACTTATTGTTTTAGAGCGTACGATACCTTAGGAAATTATTCCGATAAGGAATGCGTAACGTATGAACGCCTAGATAATCAGAAGCCTGGAATAAAAGTTAATACAAATGGCTATGAACCAGGGAGCTGGACGAATGAAACCGTCGTCCTGACTGTCGAAGATACTACGGTCAACGTCGGCGAAACTAAATACTATTATTCCGAGGACGGCGAAACTTGGTTAGAATACGTTGACGGCGTAATCCATAGTTCCGAAACCTCTACGTCTGGTAAAGTTTATTATTTTAAAGCAGTTAGCGAAGCTGGAGTTGAGAGCGATGTTGTCGAGGCCTTAGTTAGAAAAGATAATACCGCGCCAAGTGGCGAAATCTCTTCGTCCGAAAATTCCTGGAACCGCTTTTTAAATACAATAACTTTCGGTTTGTTCTTTAATCAAACGACCGATTTCGAGATTGAAACAAGCGATGCGCTCTCTGGCGTCGAAAAAGTCGAATATCTCATAACTGAAGAAAAGTTCGAGTCGAAATCTGAAGCGGAGGCTGCGACGGGTTGGATGGAAGTTTCTGACGCTCCGGTCAGTTTAAATCCGGACGGCGACTTTATCCTTTATTATAAAATTACCGACGTTGCCGGAAACGTTAACATAATAAATACCGAGGGAATTGTCCTCGATTCCGTCGCTGCGCTAATCGAAGGTTATGTCGAAACCGGCGAAACTTATGAATTAGAACCAGATAAAACCTACTATCTGACCCAGAAAATTATTGTTACCGACAACAAAGCCCTCGATAAAATCTTCGTCAATGATGAAGAAGTTGAGCTTGCCGAAACGAACATTATTGAACTCGCCGGTAACGCTGAAAACGTTTACCGAATTAAAGCCGTCGACAAAGCCGGAAATGTTTCCGAACTAACCATCAATACCGGCAGAATCGAAGACTTAACGCTCGATTTAGATAAGGAACACGTTAACTCAGATGATTTGGAAGCTCTAAAGGAAGTAATCGAAACTCTTGAAGAACTTGAAGCGACTGAGGGAGAAAACGAAACTGAAACCGAAAAAGAAATTATTGAGGAAATAATTAACGAATACGAAGAGTTGATTGAAAAAGTTGAGACGATTGTCGAAGATCTCGGCGATATTGAAGACGAAGTTAATCAAATCCCTAGCGTCGAAAACATTACGAAAGAAGATAAAGAAACAATCGAAGAATTACTTGAGCGTGTCGAGGCTGCCGAAGATGAATACGAAAAGAATCTAACGAACGACGAAGCGAACCAGTTAATCGAAGAAGAGGAAGAACTGAGAGAGAAACTTGCTCGAATTGAAGAGATTGAACGCGAAGAGGAAGAAGAACGTCAGCGCCAAGAAGAGGAGGAGCGCCAACGTCAGGAGGAGGAAGAACGCCAGCGTCAAGAAGAAGAAGCAAGGCGCGAACGCGAAGAGCACGTTAAAGAATTTGAAGACAAGGTTAGAGACGAATTTCCAGAACTCGGCGAAACCGAAGAAACCGATAAAGACGCGATTGAAGAGGGGATCGAACTTTACGAAAACCTGACCGACGAAGAAAAGGCGATGGTTGATCCAGAAATAAAAGAAAAATATGACGAAATTCTAGAAGAATTTTATCATACCCCTCCGACGCTAGAAATAGTCGCGGATACCGAAAACTGGAAAGCGAGCGATTTTGCCGAGATTATTGCCGCCGATGCTTCCGGAATCGAGGGAATCTATATCTCGACGGACAATGGCGAAACTTGGGAAAAAATAACTAACTACGATTCAGTTGTTTACGAGGCTGTCGAAAACGGAATCTATAAAATCAAAGCCGTCGACAAAACCAATAACGAAACGACCGAAACGGTAATTTATGGCAACTTAGATCCTGTTAAACCGGAGTTAGAGTTAAACTCGAACGGCTATGAACTTGGAACCTGGACGAATAAAAACGTTACTCTAAGCGTCAGAAATGTCGCAAACAACTTAAGTCCAGTAGAAATCTTTGTCAGCACGGACGGAGAAACTTGGGAAAACTATAGCGAAAGTATTATTCATAGCGAAGATACGGAAGCCTCTGGCGTAACGTATTATTTTAAGGCAAAATCCGCCGCCGGTTTAGAAAGCGAAATTGTTGAGGGGAACGTAAAAAAAGATACGGTCGCCCCGACCGGAACAATCGAACTCGGCGATAATGGCTGGCACACTTTCCTTAATACAATAACTTTCGGGCTTTTCTTTAACGAAACAAAGGAATTTAGACTAATCCCCGACGAAGATATTTCTGGAATCGCCAAGGTCGAATACTTAGTTCTTGAGGAAGATTTTAACGAACCGCGCGAAGCGCTTGGCTCAAAAGATTGGCTTGAAGCCGAAACGACTTTCTCTGTCGAGCCAGAAAGAGATTTTGTTGTTTACTTTAGGATTACCGACGGCGCAGGAAACGTTAACATCATTAACTCCGAAGGTGTCGTGCTTGATGTAACTCCGGCGACGATTGAGGGCTTAGCTTCTGGTCGAACTTATGAACTCGAAGAAAATAAAGTCTACTATTTGACCCAGAAAATCCTTGTTTCCGATAATAAAGGAATAAAGTCAATTACCGTCAACGGCGAGAGCGTTGAGGGGAATATTATTGACCTCCCTGGAAACGTCGACGCAGAAAATAAAATTGTCGTTACGGATAAAGCCGGAAACGTTACCGAGCTAACCGTAAAAACCGCTGAGTTCAGATTTCCGTCCGAACTCGATCTTGAACAGTCGACTGAAGACGATGTTGAAGAAATTGAAACTTTAGTTGAAAAAATCGAGACTATTCTTGAAGATCCCGATTCTACTCCGTCCGACGCCGAGCTAGAAATTCTGAATGATTTACTAGACGAACTAACCGAAGCTCTTAACGAAATCGAAACCGTCGAAGAAAAAGTTGGCGCTGTCGAAACCGACTCTTCCGAACTGCCAGAAAACGATAACTTAACGTCGGACAATAAAGAGACTATTGAATCCTTGATTGAAGAAATCGAAGATATTCTAAACAATGACCAAAACCACTTAACCGATGAAGAGAAAGAAGATTTATCCGAACTACTTGAGGATTTGAACGAAAAGTTAGACATAATTACCGCGATTGAAGAAGAGCTAGAAAAGATCGAAACCGAAGTCGACGGATATGATATTGATAAAGTAACTTCCGAAGATAAAGAAGACCTAGAAGAGATTAAAGAAGAAATCGAGAACCTTCTAAACAATGACCAAAACCACTTAACCGACGAAGAAAAAGAAACTCTAGAAGAGGAGAAAAACAAAGTCGAGGAACTTCTTGAACGAATCGAGGAAGCCAAAGAAGCAATCGAAGAGGTTAAAGAAAATAATCCTGTCGAAACCATTACTAAAGATAACGTAACAAAAGAAGACCAAACTACGCTCGAAGATGCCCAAGCCGGCTATGTTGAAGCGTTGGGCGTCTTTGACGGAAACTTTAGCCTTTCCGAGTTATTTAATATTAACAATGCGATTTCGATTATTAACTCCGCGCTTGACGTTCTCGACCAAGTCGCCGAATTTGAGGCGATGATCGCTCGCCTCCCGAATCCGGAAGACGTTGATTATTCTGCTCGAACCGATATTAAAGCCGCCCAACTTGCCTATAACGAGCTGTCCGATTATGCCAAAACCCTCGTCGGGCCAAGTTTAATGTCGAAATATAAAGCCGTCCTTTCCGCTTATAAGGCTTTCCTAAGTGGCTCTCCGCTTCTGACGGCGTTCGAAACGCTAGATGTCTTTTGGTGGGCAATCTCGACTTTCTTCATTGTCGGCGTCTTCATCATTATTGCCAAGCGAACCCATAAACGCTATTCCGACATTGAAAACGACGACGACTTTTAGCCGAATCATAATTGAAAATACCTCTCTCTTATGCTAAAATAAACTTGTCTCCCCGGATGGCGGAATTGGTATACGCGGCAGACTTAAAATCTGCTCCCTTTACCGGGTTATGGGTCCGAGTCCCATTCCGGGGACCAAGGCGCTGTGGCGGAGTGGTTACGCAGAGGTCTGCAAAACCTTGTACACCGGTTCAATTCCGGTCGGCGCCTCCAAACCCCCAGAACGGTCTTAAAAAACTCAAAAAAAAATCGCCTAACCAGGCGACCTTTTTTAATTTCTAGGTAGGTTCCCACCTCCAAGGAATTCAGGCGGCTCTCAACGATCGGATACGTCCGAACTCCCTACCTCTATTTTACCACGAGGGTTTTGGGCGTCAATATTGATTTTAAAAATCTTTATGTTTTAATAAGAGCCTCCACGACCAAGAAAAACCGAACGCTTCCCTCTTGAAAAATCTCCGAAAAATATTCTAATAAAACAGAGACATAGAAAGAATAAGTGATATAATAAAAGGTATGGATAAAACGGCTAATAATCTTAATGATTTAGAAAATAAAAACCTCCCAAAGCTCTCGAAAACCGAAGAAGAGTCTCCGAAGTTCGACGAAAAGAACGAAGAAGAAAAAGAAACTTCGAGAACTGCTTGGATTATTATTTTCGCCTTTGCGATTTTGGCGACGATTGCTGTTCTGGTTTGGTTTATCTTCTCCGGTCGCGAAGACCAAAAAATCCACGGCGACAATCTCGCAATTCTAACCGGCGAAGAAACCGAAGAAAAATCTCCCGAAGTTACTATTAAAATAACCGACCGCGAAGTTGATTTGAGCGATTATGATTCCGATATCTTATTCGCCGAACCTGGCGACTATACCCTTTCCGGAATTTTAAACGGAGCGATTTTAGTTGATGCGAAAGAAGAAGTTAATCTAATCCTCTCCGGCGTAACAATCTCTCCTGATTCCTCCTCTGCCATTCTCAATAAAACCTCCGCTCCTCTAACGATTTCTCTTGTTGACGGTAAAATAAATTCCCTAACCTCAATTTCCTCAAAAGGAGACTTAAAGATTAAAAACGCGAACTCCGCGAACGGAAGACTAATTTCCTCCGGAGTTAGTTCAGAGAAGAAAATAACGATTGATGGCGGGCTAATTTACTTTAACGGCGATAAAGTCGAAACCGCGGCTAAGGCTGACGGCGGCTTAGAAATCAACGGCGGAACCGTTATTATCCTCAGTAAAGAACCTTTAACTATTCCGCTCTCGTCTTCGACCCAAAACTCTCTAACCGTCAATTTAACTGAAGAAATTAAAGAGGGAAGCGATTTTACGATTCGCGCCGTCTCGACCGGCTCCGCTCGTAAACTTGACCGAGTCGAAGTTGACTTTAAAAATCTGATTTATAGCGCGAGCGATTTGGCTTCCGGCGATTACGAAATTCTCGTTGACGGTCTTGTTGTTGGGACTGGAACCGTAAAATAATGAAAAAACTGTTCGAGAAAATTCTTCGTTGGTTCGACGAACTCGGTCTCGCGTTTAGAGGCGTCCTGCTCGCTTCTCGTTATAAAAATTTTTATCTTCCCGCCTTGCTCGGTTTTCTCGGCTTTGGGACATTATTAAATTTATTTTCTGGCGGTTTAAGTTCGTTTAGTCTAATTGGCGCGAGCGGTTTTCTCGGCGCGCTAAAAATAATTGCGAATGCTTTTTTCGGCGTTTTCGGAGTTAATAAAAACCTCCTCGATTGGTTGCCAATTTTCTTTCTCGCACTCCTCCAAGGAACGTTAATCGGTTTAATCGTTTTTGTCTACAAGAAAAATAAAGAAAAAGCCGAGGGAGCTGCGGAAAGCGTTGGTATTGTCGCTGGACTTGCGATTTTGGGGTCTGGCTGTCCGACCTGCGGGACGACCCTCCTCGCGCCTCTAATCGGGACGATTTTTTCCGGTTCAAGTTTCGCAGTTGCCGGTCTGTTGTCTGGAGTTATAACTTTTCTCGCTGTTTTAGTCGCGATTTTTTCCTTTAAAAAAGTCGGTTTCGAAACCTATGCTATAATAAAAAGCGAAAACTATAATCGGAAGAAGAAAAATCATGAAGAAATTGCCTAGAATTTTGGGACTAGTCGTTGTCGGTGGATTGCTCCTCCTCGCGATTATTACCAGCACAACAAAAACTACTCCGCTTTCGGAGAAAATTTGGGACGAAAGAACGACTTTCGGAAGTCTAGACGCGAAAAACTATTTTATCGTCTATACGGATTTGATGTGTCCGTATTGTAATTTATATGCCCAAGAAGTTTATCATAACGAATCGGAATTTGAACAGTACCTCGCCGACAACGACATTCTATACGAAGTCCGCGTTACGGATATGCTCTATGATGCGAACGGAATTAAACATTCCCAAACTTCCGCCGAGGGAGCATATTGCGCAAAACGCGAGGGAAAGTTTTGGGAATATTACCACGCTGCCTTGACTGCTCTCGAAGAAGATTATTATAATAAAGGAATTGGCAATTCAAAAACCGCGCCGAAAATCGAAGATATGACTCGCGCGTATTGGCTTAATCTCGGAAAAGAAATCGGTCTTTCCGAATCTTTCGAGACTTGTTTTAATAATCGCGAAGCGTTAGAAGAAATCAACAAAAATACCGCAAAAGCGAATTCCGTTGCCTATGGTCTTCCGAGTTTTGCCTTTAACAAATACGAAACTTCCGGCTATGATCCGACCTGGGACTTCTCGATCATTAAAGAAATGTACGACGCTGGTTTAAAGAGCAAGTAATTTCGCCTCGAACAGAACTGTCGGAACGGCTGGCGGCGGCGTAAAATCCTCTCGGTTGAGGGGATACTTAATTTTCGTTTGGTAATTTTTAATCAACTCAAGCCCAAGTTGGGAAGTATAATGCCGGTCGGTGTTTAAAAGTTTAAGCGCGAATTGTTTTTGGAGAATAAGATAAAAACTTTTCGGTCGATTTTTCGCTTCTAAAAATTTATGAACAATTTTCGAGGAAATCGAAAACGGCGGATTGGAAAAAACTTTATATTCTTCTTCGATTGAGTCGAGGTTGAACTCTAAAAAATCTTGTTCAATAATTTCAACGTTTTCAATCCTGCGCTTCTTTAAATTTTCGCGAAGTTTTTTAGCCGTCAAAGAATCCGGCTCGAACGCCAGAACTTTCCGCGCCCTTTTCGAGAGCGCGCTCGTAATTACCCCGCTCCCCGCTCCGATTTCAATAACCAAATCTCGTTTTCTAATATTGGAATGTCCAATCAAAACTAACGCTAGTCTCGGCGACCGTAAGAAATGTTGCGAGAGAAGATGATTGCGCATAATCTATTTTTTTCTAAATTCGTCCAGCGAACTCTGTTCGCCACTTTCGAGATTTTTTACAAAAACCTTGCCCGTCTTTATCTCATTTCCGCCAATTACCGCCGCGAACTTCGCGATTTTTCCTGCGTAGCTAAATTTGTCCCCCAACTTCTTTTCTGCCAGGACTAAATCAACTATTCTCCCCTCCGCGCGCAACTCTTTCGCCAACTTGTCCGCGAATCTAATTTCATTTTCGGAAAAGGGAATCAGAGCCAACTCAACCGGCTTTTCAACTACCGCGTTTAATAATTTAGCTTCTTTCAGAACGGAGAATAACCTCGTCAACCCAATTGACCCCCCGACTCCGGGCAGAACTTGGTCAGTATAAAATCCTGCGAGATTATCATATCTCCCGCCCGAACAAATCGAACCAATTTCTTTATAATCTGGCAGAACCGTCTCAAATACCGTTCCGGTATAATAATCCAGCCCTCGGACAATTTTCATATCCGCCATAATTGAATCGCCTAACCCTTTTTCTTCTAATCGTTTAAAGACCAAAGTTAGTTCGTTAATCCCCTCGTTAAATTTTTCGCTCCGGAAGTTAAATTCGTTTAGTTTAAGAAGTGCCTCCTCTAAACTTCCGCTGATCTCTATGAACGCGATGACTCTCGCGACATTTTCTTCGCCCAACCCTAGCCCCTCTAACTTTTCTCGCGTTACGCTTTCCGGAACCTTTTCGGCGTGGTCGATGATGCTAAAAATCTCCGCGGACAAATGATTTAAGTTTAACTCCTCCAAAAATCCTGACAAAATTTTTCGATTAGAAATCCGAACTAGTTTTTTCGGTAACCCTAAAGTTTCTAGCGCAGAAAATAAAGTCGCGATCACTTCCGAGTCATAATTAACCGAAAGCGTGTTCCTTCCAACAACGTCAATGTCGAGTTGATAAAATTCCCTAAATCTCCCTTTTTGCGCTCGCTCTCCGCGATAATTTCGCCCGACTTGGAAAACTTTAAACGGAAAAGTCAAATTGTTTTCGTGCTCAACCACATAACGCGCCAAGGGAACTGTATGGTCAAATCGAAGCGCTTGGTCTGCGTCGTCTAGAGTTTCTTCGGTTTTAATAACCTTATAAATCTGTTTCTCGGTTTCTCCGCCCGCTTTCGCAAGTAAAATTTCTGTTCGGTCAATTACTGGCGTCTCGATGTTCAAAAATCCGTGTTTTCTAAAAACTTCTCCGATATTATTTTTCATTTTGTTGAAAGCGGACTGCTCGCTCGGCAGGAGCTCAAGCATTCCAGATATTGGCGAAGTATTTAGTTTTTTCATGCTTTCATTATACCATATCTTATGATATAATGTCTAAAGGTTGGCTCTGTAGCTCAGTTGGTAGAGCAGAGGCCTGAAGAGCCTTGTGTCACTGGTTCAAGTCCAGTCGGAGCCACCAATCATTGACAAATTCCGTGAAATATTGCGGAATTATTTTTTATTCCTAGGAATCACATCGATCAGCGGTGAATACAAATCCGTCCCCGGTTCAATCTTAAACTCCCTCATCGACCCCTCCGGATTAAACGGAATTTTTTTATAGCCTCTTAGAATAACAATCGGCGTTCGCTCATCGCTCTCCCCCATCAAAAGCACCGCCATACTCGCCAACGGGTCAACTAAATCGACTTTCGTAAGATGCATTCTCCTCCCGAAAATATCCGGCTCGCCTCGAATGTCTTTTAGCGGCTCAACCCCAGAAAGCCCAACCGTAATCCCAGTTACTCCCCAGCGTAGCGGCGTCGTATGTGAATCGGTCGCAATAACTCCGAGATTTTTTAATTTATTTTTCCGAACAAGGTACTCTCGAATTTTTCGGCAAGTCTCGTCAATATCTTTCGGCCACAATACATAATATCCGTTCGCGTTCGATTCGTCGATTCCTGCTGCCGGAATTAAAACGTTTTGGGTAACGGTTAAATTAACGTGAAAATCCCCGGTTTTATTTTCGTAAGCGAGATAACGCTCGGCTTCTTCGCGAATTAAATCTTCCTTTTCTTTCGCTCCAATTTTGCAGGTTCTCCCCTCGGAAATTCCGAGGATTTTTGACGTAATAAAAATAATATCTTCGTCCTCTAATTCTAAAGAATCTAAAATATCAGAAATATCATCTTTCGGCGGAAGAACGACGCGAGTTTTAACTGGAATAAAATTAAGTTTCACGAAACGATTATAACATAATACTATAATAAAGCCTCGCTTTCTCGGGGCTTTTTGTTGTTTGAAGTTTATGCTATAATGAAAACGTTCAAAGTTCAAAATTCGCAATCTGGTAAAAGTTGTTTAGCTGACAACTAGGTCAATGTGGAGCACTCGCTCCAGTCGGCCTAGTTGCCAGATTGTAGAAAAGAACTTTGAACACTCTTGCGAGTGTTCCACTTTTTTATAAAGCTAAAAAACTCTCGCAATCCGTAAACTAATTTAGGAGGTAAAATGAACAGCGAGAGAATAATGACTTCTATAAAGACCGCGACGCCAATCAATAATTACCTTTTCTCCATGTCTAACCTTTATGGTCGTCTCCCCGCCTCGGTTGTTTTTGAACTAATTAAAAAATATGATAACCCCGCCCTTAAAGAAAAAGATTTTCTTAGATGTCTTAAAAAACTGGAACCTAACCCAAGATTTTTTATTTATTCTCAAACCGGAAAAACTAAACTTTCCAATTTAGAAATTATAAATTCATATTTTGAGAGTATGGTTCACGGCGATAAAATCTTTACCGAAAAATATTCTCGTCTCGTCGATAGTCAAGAAGAAAACAAAAATCACTTCTATATCCCCAAGAAATCAGAATTATTAGAATATGAGTCTGAACTTTATTTTGAAGATTCTTCCGAACTAAACTTATTAATTATTTTTGTTAAGAAACATCTCAAGCGACTTTCTTTTACTCCAAGTTATGAAGACATTGCTTTAGATATTTTAAGCCCGCTAAAAACCGAATCGAGTTTAGACGAAACTTTATTAAATCTATCGCGAATTATAAATTTTTCTGGCGATCCTAAAAAAGATAAATCTCTAATCGAAAAGATTTTAGAGTTATCTCGCCCAGTTTATGAAACAACGCGAATGTGGCATCTTTGCGGCCATGCCCCAAAAGAGTTAACGATAAATATTAAATAATGCAGGAGAAAAAATATGATTAACGTCCGATTTTTAACCGAATCAGATAATTTAGAAAACGCGGTCAACTTACTTTTCCAGGTCGATCCATATATCTGCCCTGATTTTTTTGGCGATAAAGAAAGAGCAAAGTCGTTCGGCAGAATCCTGTTTAACGGCGAGAACAAACTTTTCGACTATAACCATACCTTAGTTGCCGAAGAGACCGAGCGTCCTGGCGAGCTCCTGGGTCTTTTGGTTTTTGCGGACAATACGATAGCTGACTGGAATTGCGACGAAGTTCGCGCTAAAGTCGAGGCGCTCGGAATTGAAAAACCAGAGTTTTTTGATCGCGCGAACCAAAATTACCTGAAAGTAGCCGTCGATTCCGCGAAAAAACTTGAGTATGGGACTGCCGAAATTGAATTTCTAGTTACCGACGAATACGCGCGTGGCCGCGGAATTGCCCAAGCTTTACTTAACTATTTCCTCAGTCTTTCTCAATATAACGAACATCATCTAACCGTCCTCGCTGATAATCCGGCCGCAATTCACGTCTATGAGAAAAAAGGCTTTAAACAGGTTTCGTCTCAAACTGGTTATCCTGATGCGTCCGTTGCTACGATTAGTATGATTCATGAAGCTCCGCTTAAAATCCCGATCGAAGTCTCCGCTCGTCACGTTCATCTTTCTCAACATATCGTCAACGTCCTTTTCGGCGATGGTTACGAATTAACGCCTATGAAAAATTTGTCCCAACCTAGTGAATTTATCTCTAAAGAACGAATTGATATTGTTGGCCCTCGTGAAATTCTCCATAACGTTGCGGTACTCGGCCCAGTCCGCAAACATACTCAAGTCGAACTCTCGCTAACTGACGCTAGAAAAGTTGGCTTAGCTCCGCCAGTTCGCGAATCTGGTGACCATGCCGGTTCGGCTTCTTGTCGTCTTGTTGGGCCCGTCGGGGAATTTGAACTCGAAGATGGCGTTATTATCGCTCGCCGCCATCTCCACATTAACCCCTCCCAAGCTAAAAAACTTGGCGTCGAAAACGGCGATTTTATTTCTATCGAGGCGAAAAAATGTCTCCGCCCAATCATCTTTAAAGATGTTCTTGTTCGTATAGACGAAAAATATGTTTTGTCTATGCATATTGATACCGACGAGGGTAACGCCGCGAGCTTAACTCCCGACTCCTACGGCGAACTAGTTAATCTCTAGAAAAGACAAAAAGATAAGAAAAATCCCCCTAGCCCTAGGGGGATACTTTTTCCAGAAAAAGTATCAAATAACTTTATCTGAAAATCGTAAAGTGAGAGAAAACCGGAGCGAGTGTGTTCGCGACGGTTGACATGGTCTTGATGAAAATGTCGAGTGCAACGCCAACGACATCTTTTCTCGTATCGCCGACCGTATCGCCAGTAACCGCTGCCTTGTGCGCCGCCGAGCCTTTTCCGTGTCCCGGAAGCAGCCCTGCTTCGATATACTTCTTTGCGTTGTCAAATGATCCGCCGGAGTTGCCCATGAAAATCGCTCGCGGAACCGCGACGATTGTTGCGCCAACCAACAATCCGCCGACGAATTTCACGCCGAATAAGAATCCGCCGAAAACCGGAATTAGAATTGCCAAAACCGACGGCAGAAGCATGTGTTTCAACGATTCCGCAGTCGCTGTGCCGATACAGAGGTTATAATCCGGCTTTTCGAGACCTTTGATTACCTCTTCGGTCATCATCTTGTCTCCCTGGTCGGCCATCTTCCTCGCCGCTTTAATCGTGTTTGCAGTCAGCAGCGCCGAGAAGAATTCAATCAAGGCTCCGCCAATCAGACCTCCCGCCACAACAACATAGTCAGCAATATTCAGGTCAAGTTCTACGCCAACTGGCGTATAGTTCCCAACATACGCCACGATCAGCGAAACCGTCGCGAACGCCGCTGAACCAATCGCAAAACCCTTGCCAATCGCCGCCGTCGTGTTCCCGACTGCGTCGAGCTTATCGGTAATTACACGGACGTTTTCCGGCAGATGACAGGACTCCGCAATCCCGCCTGCGTTGTCTGCAATCGGTCCGAACGCGTCAATCGAAACCGTAGTCCCGACGAACGACAACATTCCAAGCGCGGAAATCGCAATTCCGTAAGTCCCACAGAGTTTTCCGGAAACGAACAGGGAAATACCAATCAGCAGAATCGGCAGCAGACAGCTTCTTGAACCAATCGCATCGCCCAGCGTTATCACGAACGGGTCGCCCTCGGTCGCGATTTCTGCCAACTCTCTCGTCGGTCGGTAATCGGTCGAAGTATAATACTCGGTAATTTTGCCAATCGCGACTCCGCTTCCGAGTCCAAGAATCACGGCGACGAACGGGCTCAGCCATCCTGCCTTAAATTCCGGATAGAGCGAACAATTCGAGAACAAAATTGCCGAAGCAACTACTACTCCGACCAGGGTCAGTCCTGCGGAGATATAGGTCGAAACGTCCAACTCTTTCGAGGGATTATCTCCCATCTTCCGCCTAGAGACAATGTAGATTCCCGCGACGCAGCTAATTAACCCCCAGACCGCTATGATTAGTGGAAAGATTGCGGTTTTAACCAGCAACTCTTCGGAAACTTCCAACCCCTTAGCGAGCGCGCCGCGATAGTTCGTAACTGCGACCATGATCGAAGCGGAAATCGTCGCGACAAAACTCTCTAAGAGGTCCGAGCAGTTTCCGGCAATATCGTTGACGTTGTCGCCGATAAAGTCAGCAATCACGTTCGGAACTCGTGAGTCGTCTTCGGGCAAGTCGTGTCGTTGTTTTGCGAGAATATCCGAAGAAATGTCCGCCGCTTTCGTATAGTTTCCACCGCCCACGCGGTTAAACATTGCGACAACCGAACATCCCAGCGAATAAGTCGCAATTCTCATCGTCGTCGGGTTACAAGTCAGTCCTTCAAGGATTCCAAAGTTACTCAAAATTCCGTTACTGGTCGCCTCCGGCTCAACAAAACCATAGATCATCACGAGCGCCCCCAGCCCTAGGATTCCGAACGCCGGAACCGAAAGACCGGGAATGCTTCCGCTAATCAAGGCAAGTTTTACGGTTTTTCCAACCGAAAGTGTTTCTCTCGCGCGGTTCGCTACTCGGACGTTCGCATAAGTCGCAGCCTTCATTCCAAGAATACAAGCCGCGCTACTCATCAACGTCCCGAACACGAATGTTACGCCGCAAGATGCCTCGATAAACAGGCTGAATGCCAGCGCCAGTACGATTACGACGACCATAATCGTCAGGTATTGCTTGACCATAAAGGTCGAAGCTCCGCTGCGAATGATCATCGCCATTTCGCGCATCTCCTCCGTCCCCTCGTCTCTTTGCAACATTTTCACGTAATTGGAAATCACGTAGAGAATCGCCAGAGCTGCCGGAACCAGTAGACTCGCTGCCAACAGGAAAGAATAACCTCCAAGCATCAGTCCCACTTCCTCTCAAAAAAATTAAGGTGCGACCACCTTTAAAAGATTTATAACATATTTATTCTAAATAATCTAGATATTTTCCGTTTAAAAACATACTCCAATCCGTAAATTCTCTCCCCTTAGCGACATATATATTATATGCGCATTTTACATTTGTTTCTAAGACGTATGTATCGCAATCTTCCCGTCCTGGCAAAATTCGAACCTGGAACGCTCCAACCGAATAGCCATACTCCCTTCCATTTTCTTCATAAATCAAATCCTCGTCGCCTTTCGCGTTTACGTTACATTTACTCTCGGCTTTCATGACTGCCGTCGCGACGTTTTTATCCCAATCATATTTCTCAATCTCGGCGATTATTTTATCGCAATTATTAACCGCCAACTTTACGTCCGATGTATTAAAACCTAAGTTTCGGTACCATTCTGGATTTTCATAAGTATAAAGCGCCAACGCCCCGAGCGAAAACACAACCAAGAACCAAACAATTCTTTTTAGCATAATCGTATTATAACATAGCCAATCCTAAAACAAAAAATAATTCCGCAACATTTACGGAATTTGTCAACATGTGGTGCGAGCGAAGAGACTCTAACTCTCGACCTCTTCCTTGGCAAGGAAGCGCTCTAAACAACTGAGCTACGCTCGCAAGTTCTACGGAGATATTATACCAAAACTCTCCGTAGCTTTCAAGTCTATTCTTCTTCCGTTTCTTCTGCTGGTTTTTCGGGAGGCTCAACTTTCGCGCTCGAGTCGCTTTTTGCGCCGCCGACTTTACAGGTATCGCACTTTGCCCAGACTATCGCCAATACTAAAACCAAAATAAAAATCGCCGCCGCAAGACAAGTTAAAATCTTAACGTGAGTTTGGAGACAATCATATTTCGCAATCAATTCTTTTGTCGACAAATCCGCCCTCGCCGCCTTTGCTGTTGATTTTTTCGCAGTTGACTTTTTTGTTGTCATCACTTTTCCTTTAAACTTATGGTTATTTCTTCCATTTTACCATAAAAGTTTCGAAGAGTAAAACCGATTGTTTTTTCTAATAAAACCATATATAATATATATGTATAAAAGGAGAAATAATTAAAAATGACAGCTTTAATAATTGTTTTAATCGTCTTAGTCCTGATTATCGGCGTGCTTTGGTCGACCTATAACGGTCTCGTAAAGCTCGACGAACAGGTCAACGAAGCCTGGTCGGATATTACCGTCCAGCTAAAATACCGTGCCGACCTAATCCCGAACGTAATCGAAACCGTAAAGGGCTACGCGAAACACGAAAAAGAAGTTTTTGAGGGCGTAACCGCTGCTCGTTCCGCGGTCATGGGCGCGAAGTCCGTAAAGACCGCCGCGAAAGCCGAAAGCGAGATGACTGCCGCTCTTTCGAAAGTTTTCGCAATCGCTGAAGCATATCCTGAATTAAAAGCGAATACGAATTTTCAAAAACTCCAAGAACAACTCCAGGACGTCGAAGATAAAATCCAAGCCGCTCGCCGTTTCTATAACGCCGGCGCGAAAGAACTCAATACAAAAATTAAAACTTTCCCGACAAATCTAATCAACAACCTTATCGGCCATTTTAAAACCCGAGATTATTTCGAGGTTGCTGAGGGCGAACGTACAAAAATCGAGAAAGCTCCCGAAGTTAAATTCTAATCGGGTCTATCCCTCAGAATGTATAAAAATATCGCGGCAAACAAACGCAATACCGTCTTTCTTATGATTGGGTTTGTAGTTTTGATTGTCGCGATTGGGATTTTGCTTGCTTTTATTAACGGAGAATTTAATCATTATACAATGCTCGGGTTCTCCGTTTTTGCTATTATTTACGTCGTTATCCAATATTTCGCCGCTTCGAAGATTGCCGTTGCGATGACCGGCGCGAAAAAAATCGAAAAAAAGGATAATCGCCGACTCTATAATATCGTCGAGAATTTAAGTTTAACTGCTGGACTTCCAATGCCAGAAGTCTATATCATTAACGATCCCGCGCCAAACGCTTTTGCTTCTGGTCGCGACCCAAAACATTCTCTCGTTGCCGCAACAACCGGTCTGCTCGACATTATGGATGATAAAGAGCTAACCGCCGTCATGGCGCACGAACTCTCCCATGTCAAAAATTATGATATTCGCCTTACGACGATGGTATTTGGGCTTGTTAGTCTAATTGGCTTTATCGCCGACATCGGTTGGCGTATCGCTCTACGGGGACGTCGCCGCAGTAGCAACGACGACGTTTCGCCGGTCGCTATTATTCTGGTTCTGATTACGTCTATTATTGCGCCGTTCGTCGCCGTCCTGGCCCAAATGGCGGTTTCTCGCGAGCGAGAATATCTTGCCGACGCTTCCGCGGCGCATCTAACCCGCTATCCCGAGGGAATGATTGCCGCTCTAAGAAAACTTGAGTCCCATGCCCAGCCTATGCAACAGCAAAACCCTGCGACCGAAGCAATGTTTATTAGTAGCCCCCTAAGAAAGAAAAGTTTTAATAATCTTTTCAGTACCCACCCTCCGATTGAAAAACGTATCGAAAGACTTGAAAATGGCAAACACAAATTCTAAGTTTAAACATTTTTTTGCGAGACTGTTTATTCTTTTAACTAACCCCGGTTATAAACTCTATTTAAAACTAAAATCCGCGGTTAAAAAAGAAAAATCGCGCAAAAAAGTAAAACTTCATAAATCCTTTAAGCGCAGTTATCACGAAGATTATGTTAGGGAACTAAAAGTTCCGGGTCTCCTGTCCCACGCTATCCAGTCTTTCCAGATCATTTTTAAAAACTGGAAGCTGTTTCTTCCTCTGCTTCTGATTATGACCGTCGCGAATATCATCCTCGTCGGTCTAATGAGTGAATCGACTTATGTCCAGTTCCAATCCGTCCTCGAAGAAACCAACGAAAATCTTGCGGACGGAAAACTCGGAAACTTTGCGAAAGCCGGACTTTTGCTTGTTTCAACCGTAACGAGCGGCGGACTTTCTTCCGGACTTTCCGAGTCACAACAAATCTTCGCTGTTATTATTTTTCTTCTAATCTGGCTAATCACGATCTATCTCCTGCGTCATATTCTCGCCGGACACAAAGTAAAACTAAAAGACGGTTTCTATAATGCTTTGACGCCGCTAATTTCGACGTTCGTCGTTCTCGCCGTCGCGTTCGTCCAGGCAATTCCGATTCTCCTCGTTATTATTACCTATTCCGCCGCCGTCTCGACCGACTTTCTCTCGACCCCGTTCTACGCGCTAATTTATTTTATCTTCGCGAGTTTGATGTTAATTTTATCTGGCTATCTTTTGTCAAGCAGTCTCGTCGCGTTAGTTGCCGTAACTGCTCCTGGGCTTTATCCTCTCGCGGCGCTCCGAACCGCGAGCGATTTAATGGCGAGTCGCCGAATTAGGTTTATTATTCGCCTGCTCTACTTAGTTTTTGTTCTTGCGCTAACTTGGGTTATTATCATGATGCCGATTATAACTCTCGACCTCTGGCTTAAGAGTTTCGTTAGTTGGCTTGAGGGCTGGCCCGTCATTCCGTTCTTCTTGCTTTTAATGAGTTGTTTTTCCTTTATCTATATTTCGACTTATTTATATATGTTTTATAGGAGAATGTTAGATTATGAAGATGATAAATAACAAACCCGAAGCTGAAGCGCGAATTAAAAAACTCCGCGAACTAATTAACGATTATCGTTATCATTACCACGTTCTCGACGAGTCGATTATGTCCGAAGCCGCGGCGGATTCTCTAAAACATGAACTTTCTCTGCTTGAAGAAAAGTTCCCCGATTTAATAACTCCCGACTCTCCGACCCAACGCGTCGCCGGAAAACCGCTCGACAAATTTAAAAAAGTGACCCATAAAGAACGTATGATTTCCCTCGCCGACGTCTTTTCCGAGGAGGAAATAAAAGATTGGATTTCTCGAAACGAAAAGTTAATTCCTGGCGGAAAAATCGAAGAATTTTTTACGGACATAAAAATGGACGGGCTCGCTTGCGCCCTGAAATATAAAGACGGACTTTTCTCCCAAGCCATTACGCGTGGCGACGGGCTTGTTGGCGAAGACGTAACGAATAATGTCCGAACAATCGAAAACATTCCACTCCGGATTTCCGAACTCGGCGACGTTGAAGTTCGCGGCGAAATAATTTTGTTTAAAAAAGACTTCGCGGAAATTAACGCGCGTCAGAAAAAACTCGGCGAAAAAGAATTTGCGAACCCACGCAACCTCGCTGCCGGCAGTATTCGCCAACTCGACCCAAAAATCGCTGCCTCGCGCAACCTGAAATTCATTGCCTATGATTTAGTTTCTCCGAATCTCCCGAAACATAGCCTCGCTTACGAAAAACTTCGCGCTCTCGGTTTCCGAACTTCGAACGAAGACAAAGTTTTTAAAACTTCTGAAACAAAAGAATTATTCGATTATATTAAAAACCTCGACGCCTACCGAAAAAATCTCCCGTTTAATACCGACGGCATGGTCATTAAAATCAACGACCGAAAAATTTACCAGTCCCTCGGCATCATTGGTAAAACCCCCCGCGCCGCCGTCGCCTTTAAATTCCCCGCCGAAGAGTCAACAACCAAAGTCCGCGACATAGTTATCTCGATTGGACGTACTGGCGCTGCGACTCCCGTCGCGATTTTCGACCCAGTCGAAATCGCCGGTTCGATTGTTCGTCATGCTTCGCTCCATAACGCCGACGAAATTGCTCGTCTCGACGTTCGTATTGGCGACACAGTTATTGTCTATAAAGCCGGCGACATTATCCCCCAAATCAAAGAAGTTTTAGTTTCTCTTCGCCCAGAAAAAACTGAAAAGTTTAACTATGAAACCGCTTTAAAAACCCAATATCCCGAACTCGAGTTCGAACGTCCAGCTGGCGAAGTTGTTTATCGCGTTAAAGGCGAAACTTCCGACTTTATTCTAAAGCGTAGTATTGAATATTATGCCTCAAAATCCGCGCTAGATATTGAGGGGCTTGGCGAAAAAAATGTCGAGCTACTTGTTTCGACTGGACTTGTTAAATCCCTCCCCGATTTATATCGTTTAACAAAAGAAAAACTTTTAAAACTCGAACGCTTCGCCGAAGTTTCCGCGAAAAAACTCGTCGATAATATCGAAAAGTCAAAAACTCCCCCCCTCGCAAAATTCGTTACTGCGCTCGGCATTCGCCACGTCGGAACCCAAACCGCAATTTCTCTCGCTAACCGCTTTAAGTCTATCGAAAACCTAAAAACCGCCGAAAAAGACGATCTTCTCGAAATTCCGGACATTGGCGAAGTTGTTGCGGAATCAATTTTGGCTTTCTTCGCTGACGAAGATAACTTAAAAATGCTTGACGAACTAACCGCCCTCGGACTTTCTCCAACCTTTACAGACACCTCTAAACTTCCTCTCGCCGGAAAAAGCTATATTATTTCCGGTACTCTCGAAAGCTACAGTCGCGAAGCCGCCGAAGATGAACTCCGCAAACTCGGCGCAACCGTCACCTCTTCCGTCACTAAATCAACTACCGCTCTCATTCTCGGCGCAAAACCCGGCGCCTCAAAGCTCGCCAAGGCTGAAAAGCTAGAAATCCCGACCCTCTCGGAATCGGAATTTCTCGCTCTTCTAGAATCCTAATCCCCCTGCTCAGTATTTTTTATAAACTCTTTAAATAAATCCGACAGCGACGTATATTCGCTCGGTGTCTTAACTTCGATTGACTCTGGATAACTAAAATCTAAATTAACGTCGATAAACGGCTTTTCGCCTTTCGAGTCTAACGCTACGGCTACATTCGAGGCGACAAATTTCTTCAGCACTCTATCTTTACTAATCTCCGTATAAGTATAAAAATCGCTATTATAATTTTCGACCACCTCAACAATCTCGCCCTCGCTCAAATCTCCAACTTCGACCCCCGCCAACGCCTCAATCTCATTCTCTCGTTCAAATTTCTCCGTACAACTCCAAATTTCTTTCCCGACTCGCGAGTTCCTAACTTCCGTAACAAACTGCGCTAGCGTCTTCGGACTAAACCTTAAATAATAAAAATCCGAAGTCAAGGCAAGTTTATCTTGGCTACTCCCGTCGGGATGATATGAATTTTTTCCGACCTCAACGAATTTAAACTTCTCATATAAGTCAGAAATCTCCGTCAGTCTCGTCTTAAAGTTTCTCCCAACATTCCCAATGCACTCTAAATATTTAGTTATTTTCGCTTTTTCGGCGGAATTTAACCTAAAATATTCGCCCGCAATTTCAACCGCGTCTTCCGCCGTAACTTCAACCCAAGTCTCGTCTAATTTTTCTAAAGTTTCGGACAGCTCAGAAATAAACGTAAATTCTTCAGTCGACAAAACATCCTCATAATCTTCTGGTTCTTCTAGCTCCTCAAAATCCAATCCCTCTCCCTCTAGCTCCTTTTCGACCAGCTCCGCAAATGCATCGTGTAATCCGTCGATATAAAGATATAGTTTTCCGTTCGACGGTAAAATACTCCCAATCGTAAATTCGAGCGGATCAACATCTTCATTTCTCATTTCGACTGTCAAGTCGATATTTGACGCTCCAAATCCAAGACGACCTCCCGCGTCAGAATCAAACTTTACCGAAACGGCTTTAATTCGCTCAAACGGGAATTTTGGCTTGTCGCCGTTTTCCTCAATCGCCGTATCAATAATAGAAATTTTTCCATCAACTACTAGGTTTTCTGCCATCAACAGATTTTTAACCGCTCCGAGCGCAATATTTTCTGGGCTATTATAAATAAAGAAGAAAAAGTAAAAAACTCCCCCGCCAACCAACCCAAAAATCAGAACTAAAGACAAAAAAACGAGAAGACCCTTTTTCGACTTTTTCTTCGGTTCCGTCGAAAGAGGTTCGGTTAAAATAGGTTCTTCCTTCACTGGCTCAACTGACAAAATTTTCGACTCTTCCGACTTCTTAAAATCCTCCTTAGCTTCGTCGACCAAATCAAAATCATTCTCTGCGTTTTCTTTCATAATTTTATTTTATCACAAAAACTTGATTCGTTATGATATAATAATGCTTATGGATAATTTTATCATTTCTAATATTAAAGCGAGGCAGATTCTCGATAGTCGCGGCAACCCGACCGTGGAGGCGGATGTGTTTCTTGAATCTGGTTACGCCGGTCGCGCCGCCGCTCCCTCTGGTGCTTCGACTGGTTCGGGCGAAGCCTTAGAGCTTCGCGATGGCGACGAAAAATACTTTAACGGAAAAAGCGTCCTTAAAGCCGTCTGGAACGTAAACTCGAAGATTAAAGACGTTCTCGTCGGTAATTCCGCCGCCCAAGAAACCGTTGACCAAATCCTCCTCGACCTCGACGGAACCGAAAATAAATCCCGCCTCGGCGCAAACGCGATTCTTGCCGTTTCTCTTGCGACCGCGAAAGCTGTCGCTCGTGCGAAACGTCTCCCGTTCTACGCTTATGTCGCTGAGCTCGCTGGGACGACCGAAAAAATGTCTCTCCCGATGCCGATGATGAACGTAATGAACGGCGGAGAACATGCCGACTGGGCGACCGATTTTCAAGAATACATGATTATTCCGAAAGGTGCCGAAAATATCTCCGACGCAATCCGTATCGGCGCTGAAGTTTTCCACGCTCTAAAATTCGTCCTAAAAGACCGCGGCTATCCGACGACTGTCGGCGACGAGGGCGGCTATGCTCCGAAAGTCCGCGAGGGAAATAACGAACCGCTCGAATGTATTAAACTTGCCGTCGAACGCGCCGGCTTTGAGTTCGGAAAAGACGTCGTAATGGCGATGGATATTGCCTCTAGCGAATTTTACGACAAAGACCATTACGTCCTAAAAACCAACGGCGACTGGAAAAGTGCCGACGATTTAACGAACTGGTACGATTGGATTGTTAATAACTACCCCGTCGTTTCGATTGAAGACGGTCTGGCGGAAAACGATTGGGCGGGTTGGAAAATGATGACCGAGCGACTCGGAAAAACGACCCAACTCGTCGGCGACGACCTCTTCGTAACAAACACGAAACTCCTGAAAAAGGGAATCGAAGAAAAAGCCGGTAACGCAATTTTAATTAAGCCAAATCAAATCGGCTCGCTTTCCGAAACGATTAACGCCGTTAAACTCGCGAAAGAAAACGGCTACAAAACAATCATCTCCCATCGCTCCGGCGAAACCGAAGACGTTTCAATCGCTCATATTGCCGTCGGGCTTGGCGCTGGTCAGATTAAAACCGGTTCACTTTCGAGAACGGAGAGACTCGCTAAATACAACGAACTAATCAGAATTGCCGAGGGGAATTCCCGTCTCGGACTCGCTAACCCTTTCTAATTCGCTATTGAAAATAAAAATGTTATAATATCGTCATGAACGATAGTCTAAAGGCGAAACTAAAAACCTTGCCGTCTTCCCCCGGAGTTTATTTCCATAAAAACAAAGACGGCGAGATTATTTATGTTGGAAAAGCCGCCGTCTTAAAAAATCGCGTTCGCCAATACTTCCACCACGATTTAAAAGATCCAAAAACCGAAGCCCTAAAGGCAGAAATTTTTGATACGGATTGGATTATTGTCGATACAGAAATGGACGCACTTTTTCTCGAGAGCGAAATGATAAAACGCTACCGCCCGAAGTGGAATATTCTGCTTCGCGACGACAAAAACGTTTCCTATGTTCGCGTCGATTTAAATTCAGAAATCCCCCACGTCTCGATTACGCGCCAGCCGCTCGGCGACAAAGCTCGCTACGTCGGACCGTTCTACTCAAAAACAACAATTACCCGCGCGCTCCGTATTTTGCGCAAAGTTTTTCCTTATTATGATAAACCATACGACGGAAAGAAAACCCTAAATACCGACTTAGGTTTGACGCCAGGGATCGAAGTTAATCGAACCTCTCCGAAAGAATATAAAGATAATCTCCGAAAGTTAATTCGCTACCTTGAGGGCGACCGCAAAAAGTTAATTTCTGAGCTAAAAAAAGAAATGGAATATGAGTCCGCTCAGGCGAACTTTGAAGCTGCCGCGAAGCTCCGAAACGAATACTTCGGTCTTCTCGGCTTAAAAAAGAAAATTGTTTTCTCGGACAAAGAATTTCTCGACATTTCTTCCGACCGCGCGCTTAACGAACTGAAAAAACTCCTTAATCTAGAAACTCCCCCGAGGCGAATCGAGGGCTATGATATTTCTCATCAGTCCGGCACTAACGCTGTTGCTTCAATGGTTGTTTTTACGAACGGCGTTTCCGATCGCTCCGAATACCGCAAGTTTAAGTTAAAAAAACAACAAAATAACGATACGGAGAGTTTAAAAGAAATCATTTCGCGTCGTTTAAAACATAAAGATTGGACTTTTCCCGATTTAATTATTCTCGACGGCGGAATCCCCCAAGTTTCCGCGGTCGAAGCGGTTCTAGCCGAAGCCGAGCTAAAAATCCCCGTAATCGGTCGTGATAAATCCGGCGACCATTCCAAATCCGCCGAAGTTAAAATTGTGCTTCCTAGCGGAGAGAAATATCGGCTCCTCCCCCTCGCCCAAGATTCCCACGTCGCTCGCCTAATCGCCCGGATCGACGAAGAGTCCCATCGTTTCGCGATTACCTACCATACTCTCCTGAAACGTAAGTCCCTTTTGAACTAACTACTTGTAAAAAATCCCCCTAGAATATATAATTATACTAATCATGAATTTAGGATCAATTTTTCAAACATTAGTTTTAGTTTCTGGAGTTTTGACGATTCTCCTGATTTTGCTCCAACAACGTGGCGCTTCTCTCGGTGCTGGGCTTGGCGGTTCGGGCGAACTCTATACGACTCGCCGCGGACTTGATAAATCTCTCTTTAACGCGACGATTGTCTTTATCGTTATTTTTATTTTGTCGATTTTTGGAATTTTACTAATCCCGTCTTAATATGAGTATTTTCAAAAAAAAGCGTGGGCAAAAGTTATCAACTCGCCTTTCTCGTTTCTCAAGAAAAGCGAGCCTTGTTTCCGAACGCCATATTAAAGAAAACTTTTTTTCTCGCCTTTCTCACGTTGGCGACGTTCGTCTATTTGTTTTGGAATGGGGACTGCTTGTTTTTGCGCTTCTAATGCTCGCCCTAACCCAAGTTTTCTGGTATTCCGAATCTTTCTCGACCTCCGCTTATACCTCCGGCGGAACTTATACCGAAGCGACGCTCGGAAAAATCAACTCCCTAAACCCGCTTTTTGCTTCGACCGAAACCGAAAAAACTCTCTCTCGTCTTCTCTTTTCTTCCTTAACTGCGCCTGACTCCTCCGGCGCGACTGGTAACGCCCTTGCCGAGTCTGTTAGCTCCGACGCTTCTGGAAAAACTTGGACCGTAAAACTCCGTGAGAATTTAAAATGGTCAGACGGCGAACCCTTAACGAACGAAGACATAATTTTTACGGTTAATTTAATAAAAAACAGCGCCGTCACCTCCGGTTACTCCTCTAACCTTTCCGGCGTTAGCGTTTCCGAGGACAATAATAAAAACCTAATTTTCTCTTTAAAGTCGAGTTATGCTGATTTCGCGTCCGCCCTCGGCTTCCCGATTCTCCCGAAACATATTTTAGAGTCGGTTGAGCCTGGGCGGCTACTTGAGTCAAACTTTAGTACGAATCCTGTCGGTTCTGGGCCGTTCAGCTTTAACGCAACCCAAAATATCGGAACCGACGGCGAAGCGGTCGTCTATTTAACCAATAACGAAAACTATTATAAAGGAAGACCGAACGTCAATAGTTTTGTTGTCCACGCCTACGTTTCGACCAACGACATCAAAACCGCCCTAAAATCCGGAACGATTACCGCGACCGCCGAACTTCTCCCGACCGACTCCGAAGAAGTTTCCTCAAAAACAATTTACGAGAAACAGACGACGATAAACTCCGGCGCCTATCTTTTCCTAAATACCCGTAGCGCGGTTCTCTCGAATAAAGATTTAAGAAAAGCAATCCAAAAGGGAATTAACGTCGACGAGCTAAGAAGCCTTGTCGGCGACGAGCCCGAGCTAAAATACCCGATTCTAAAGAAACAAATCGAGCTTGCGGAGTGGCCTGCTCTCCCTGAGCATAATCTCGACGAGGCAAAAGAAATGGTTAAAAATGCCGACGGCGTCGGAAAGAGTCTTAACCTCGCGACCGTTTCGACCGGCTATTTTCCAGTTCTCGTTGAAGATTTAAAGGCGCAGCTCGAGGAACTCGGTTTCAAGGTTAATGTAACCGTTTATGAACCGGGGCAAGATTTTATCGTCAACATTATCGCTCCGCGCAGTTATGACCT
Source organism: Candidatus Saccharimonadota bacterium (assembly GCA_017432425.1). GTDB lineage: Bacteria > Patescibacteriota > Saccharimonadia > Saccharimonadales > Saccharimonadaceae > Nanosyncoccus. Next base: position 93,254 of record JAFRJE010000023.1, on the reverse strand, counting down.
CCTATTATACGAAGTTGAACTTGGCGCCGAACCAGATATCCTCGCCTATTATCATTCTTCCCAGGCGACTCAGAGCGGACTTAACCTGTCGAACTATAATAACGCTCTTGTTGACGATCTGATTCTCGCGACCCGCGAAACTGTCGATCCAGAGCTCCAAAACGCGAAATATCTCTCGTTCCTGAAACATTGGATTGAAGACGTTCCCTCGATCGGTCTCTATCAGGTTAATATGAGTTATTATTTCGACAAAACCGCGAAAACTTTTTCCGAAGATAATACCCTCGTCTCCCCAGTCGACCGCTTTAGCGACATCAAATACTGGTCCGTCGAAAAAACTACAAAAAATCGGACTCCCTAAACTTTTAAAAGTATGATATAATATATATACGCGGTTTTTCCGCTGAACGTTACGCGCCCGTGGTGGAATTGGTAGACACGCTACCTTGAGGTGGTAGTGGCGATTTTTAAGCTGTGCTAGTTCAAATCTAGTCGGGCGCACCAACTATTGACAAAAAAGAAAAATATGTCCTAATCGGGACTATTTTTATTATAATATATTTTCTGAAAAATAAATGTCTTGACGCGGGAAAACCGCTCATGTAAAATAAATATAAGCCAAATAAAAGGTTAATTGGGATAATAGATGAGAATATCGACTAAATTAGTTGCGATTTTAGGAAGTCTGGTTGGACTAAGCGCTGCCGTCCTTCCGTCTAGCTCGTTTGCTTCGACTTCCGTCGTTAGCCATACTAATGCCGTTACTCTCGACGTCAACAACGTCCTCGCTCTCGCTCTCGTTAGCGGCGTAGCCGGCGACAATGACGTTACTTATTCAAACGGAACTTATAGTGCAACTCTCGACGCTGGCAGTACAAAGTCTAGCTTCGGAACTTCGACTTTTCGCGTAACATGTAATTATATCGGTAGCGGAAGTAACAGTTGCTCGACTTATGGTTGGAAAGTGAACGCCGCCTCTAATAATAAGGCTCAAATCGGCGGAGTCGACTACGCAACTATGGAGCCGACTAACCCCTCGACGAACCCTGCGAAAATCTACTCAAAATCCGGGACCCTCTCCTCCTCCGAGTCAAACTGGCAGATGCGTGTCGCTGGCAGCGCGAAATCCGTTACAATCAACGGAAACTCTTATAGCACGACTCCCCCGACTTACGCTCCTGGTTATAATGTCTTGAATCTAGTTCCTCCCGGAAGTATTGATGATGGCGAGGTCGTTGGCGGCGCAACTGTCGTCTCTGGTAACACTTTCCAGACCATCAACTCCGTCGCCAATACCTATATTGGCGACCAAGAATTTACCGTAACCTATGGCGTCTCGACTGGTGGAGCGACCCCTGCCGATACTTATACCGGGACAATAACCTATACCCTCTCGCTTAACGCCGCTTCGTAAAAATATAATATATAATATATATAATGGACGATGAAGTAGTTTCGATTGGCGTCTCGAAAGGAATCGAAAAAATCGAGCTTTCTCCGGGAGAAGTTTATTCCGGAGAGTTTGATATTCTAAATTTAAGCAAAACCAAATCCGTTTCTTTTGCCGTTAAAATCTCCCCATATAGCGTTGACGACGAAACCTACGATGCGAACTTTTACGACCGCGATGACTATAACCAAATCGTCGATTGGACGACCGTCGATACTCCGAGCGGGGAGCTTATGGAAAACGAACGAAAGACGATTTCTTATCAAATCGTCGTCCCAGAAACCGCCCCTGCCGGCGGTCAATATCTCAGTTTCCTCGTTGAAGTAAAAAACGACGAGTCTAAAGAAAAGACCCTTAGTCTTTCGACAAAAAGCCGAGTCGCCTCCATTCTTTACGCTTCGGTCGCCGGAGAGACCGTCGAAGAAATAGAAATTCTAGAAAATAATATCAATATTTTCAATCTCGACCACCCCGTTGAAGTTTCTTCGCTTGTCGAGAATAAAGGCAATATCCATACCCCAGCGGAATATATTTTAAGAGTCTATCCGCTTTTCTCAAACCAAGAAATCTATTCCAACGAAGAAACGCCCGTCGAGAATACTCTCCTCCCGGAGACTGTCCTTTTCTCGAAAAAAACCTGGGACGAAACTCCGCGCCTCGGCGTTTTCCGCGTTGTCCAAGAAATCTCCGCCGCCGATTCTTATAGTTCTCGAGAAAGAATCGTCGTTGCTTGTCCGGGTTGGTTTCTCTTTCTTTGTCTTCTCTTTGTCTTCTCTTTAATCTTCTGGTTTATCATGCGGGTAAGGGAACGAAAAAATATAATAAAAAACTATTGACTTTAAAAACCTTAAGCGTATAATAAGAAATACAAAAGGTCATAAATAAAAATATAAAATTTTAACACACAAATAAAAAGGAAAAACGATGGTTAAAAGTTCTAAAATTATTGCTACGCTTGGCGTTGCTGCTGGGTTAGGAATTGCTCTTCTCCCGTTAGCATCTCACGCGGTAACCGGCGAAGAAGAAGTTCAAGTTGAAGTTAATGAGGTCTTTAATTTTTCGGTAGAAAGCTTTAAAGCTGCTTCTACTACCGCCGAGATTAACAAAGTTGCAATGGATCGTGGTACGACCAACGAAGAACTCGAACATAGAATTAAAGCCGATGGTAACTATAGTGCTGGCTACGTCTTAACAATGTCTGCCGATCATAGCTATCTTCTAGGCGAAGCAACCAGTAAACAAATCCCTTCAATTAGTTCTACCGCTACCGCTCTTCCGACTGCTGGAACAGTTCAGGCTAATGGACATGGTTGGGGCTATCGTGTTACCGATACCGCTGCGAGCGGCTCTAGTGCGACCCTCTTAGGCGACTATTCCGGAAAGGATTATAACGATATTCCTACTGGAAATGGCGACACCTTAAGAGCAGCCGACACTGCGGCTCGTTCTGCCTCCTTTGACGAAACCAAATACGTCAACTTCGGTATCGTAACCGCTACGGATGAAGTTGCTGATACTTATAAAGCAACGATTACCTATACGGCTACACCTACCGCCTACAACGGTTAAAATAGTCAAGAAATAAAAAACAACCGCAAAAAAGCGGTTGTTTTTTTATCTTAACTTTTATATAATATTTAATAGTTTAAGGAGGTTCATGACAAAAAGTTCTAAAAGGCTAAAATATATTTTTTCAGTATTGTTTTTGAGTTTATTTTCTTTAGTTTTTCTTAATGGAAAAGTTTTTGCGGCAGAAGAAGTTGAGACAAAACTTCAAATCTCCCCAGTCGAGGATAGGATGTCGCTCGACCCTGGCGCAGTATACAAAAACAACTTTACGATAGTCAATAAAAGCGAAGAAGAAAAAACTTTTGAAATTGATGTTCTTCCGTTTCAGGTAGAAAAAGAGACCTATAAGCCTATTTTTAACGTTAAAAATTCCTATACCCAAATCACGAACTGGATTGAAACCGAAGCCGATAAATATACTCTCGAACCGGGAGAAGCAGCAATTATCTATTATACGATTACCGTTCCAAAAGACGCTCCTGGCGGAGGACAATACGCTGCGATTTCGGTTACAACTAGAAACGCAACTGGAGATAGACAAAGCGTTAGCGTTGATGCTAGCATAAATTATGTTATCTCCGCTCGCCTTTCTGGGACGACTCGCGAAACCGGCGAAATCGTTGACGTTAGAGCATCCGGCTTTCTCCTCGCTCCGCCGATTAAATCGAGCGTAAAATTGACTAATACCGGAAACGTCGATACTGCCGCGAAGATTACCGTCGATATTGAAAACGCAATTACTGGCGCAAAACTCTATACTAATTCCGATAGCCCGAAAGAGTCCTATCTCCTCCCTGAAACCGAAAAAACCGTTGAAATGCAATTTGATAACGTCCTCCGTCTCGGCGTCATGCGCCTAACGATGCGCGTTGAATATCTCGACGACGTTCAAATCTTTAATCGAATCGTTGTAATCTGTCCGATTTGGTTTATTATTATCTTCGTCTCGATTATCGTTATTCTCGTCGCGAGGATTATGATAAAGAAACGCGAAAACTCGAAAAAACGCTCAAACTCGCGCGGTTTCGAGAAACCAGGAAATAATAACTTTAATATCTAAAGGAATTTTAATGAAGAAACTTTTTCTCCTGCTTGCCCTAGTCCTAACTTCTCTCCTCGGTGCCCAAGATAACGCCTTCGCCGAGGGAAATGCCATGCAAATCTCTCCCGTCGTCAACAGTTTCTCAATTAAAGCCGGCGACGTCCAGAACTATACTTTCTCAATCGAAAATACCGGAACCGAAAAATATTCCTATAAACTCTACGTCATTCCTTATAACGTTTCCGACGAAGACTATACAAACGATTTCTCGAAAGAAACCGCTTATAACCAAATAACTCGCTGGGTAACTTTCCAAGACCAATCCGGCAGTTTCGTCGCGAACCCAGTCTTCTCAATTGAACCTGGCGAAAAACAAGTTATTGTTTATCGCGTTACCGTCCCTGACGATATTCCCGACGGCGGGCAATACGGAATTATCATGGCGGAAACCGTTAAAGACGATTCGAGCGGAAGCGAAGAATTAAGCATGAATATCGAAACCGCTTCTCGCGTCGGACTTTATCTCCTCGGACATGGCTCCGGCGAGACTAACGGAACCGCGGAAATCGTCGACTATAAACTGACCGGTATGTTTACGAGCAGCAATATTTCCGCCTCCGCGACCGTTAAGAATAACGGCAATACCGACTTTACCGCAAAATATAAACTCCTAGTTAAAAGCATCTTCGGTAAAACCCTTTATACGAACGAGGAGGGATTTGCTGTCCTCCCAGAAACCCAACGCAAGTTCTCGACGGAATGGACCGACGCTCCGCTTTTCGGGATTTTTAACGTTAATTATGAAGTTACTGCGCTCGACGCCTCCCAATCCGAAACCCATATCATATTGATTTTGCCGATTTTCGTGATTGTGATTATGGTTTTACTATTGACAAGCATTATAATCTGGTCTATAATCCTACTTAGGAAGCGTAAAGAACGTAGTTCTCGGTTAGTTGTGTAGAGAGTCGAGAAAAACGTTTCTTCCGAAATAAAAACTAAAAATAAAAAAGCGAGTGTAGAGTTATGAAAAAAGCGAAAAAACGTCTTTTAGGGCTCTTTAGTCTTGTGATTGTTGTGGTCATGACTATCGTAGCCTATTATCTTCCGACGCCGAACGCGGCGGCGGAGTCAGTTACCCAAACCATACAAGTAGTCGTCTATGACCAATATCCGAGCGTCGTTGTTGAATCGCCGGAAAGTGGCGCCGTAACAACAGACCCCTCGATTGACGTTGGCGTCAAATACGAAAATTCTTCTGTTGTAAAATTTACATTAAAATACTATAAGTTAAACGAAACGACTGGCGAAGAAGAAGTTGTTGAAATTCCTCTTCCGGATTTTACGCCTAGCGAGCTCGACCCAGTTTTCAACTACGCTTCCGGCGAAACGACCTATACCATAGACCTAGCGGCGATTGCTAGCGAAGCTGGCTACAATCACTTCTATCTCCATGTTGAGTCTAGTAGCCCGGTCGGACACGACGAAGATGAAATTGAATTCTTCTATATCCCCGCCGCAATTACCCAAACCGGAGTCAACGAAGACGGCGATCCGACGGCAGAAGTCGAATTTGCCGAGGGCGTTTCCGAGGTTAGCTATGATATTTACGACGAAAACGGTAACAAACTCAATAGCGAACCGATTGTTGTCAAAAACGACGCGGACGAAAATGGCGAATATCCTGCCGGAACAAAAACTATTACAATCCCTCTCGGTAGCTACGGCGCCGCGACCGGAACCTATCGCCTCCTTTTAACGGCTTACGACGAAGAAAATGAAGAAATCAACGCTCCGTATGATGAAATCTTTAATGGCGAATACGACGCTCTCCGCTTGAACTATACCGCTCCGGAAGCCCCCGAAGTTCCGAATACTGGTCGCTTTCTCTCCTCGCTCAATATCTCTACCTCCGACTATATGATAACCGGCGTTATCGTCTTCGCGACGGCTGCGGTTATCGCCCTAATGATTGTCGGAAAAAAACAGAAGAAAAATTATCGCAAGAACTATAAATCCCGCCGCTAGAACAACTTAAAAGAAACGGACGCTCAAAACTGCGAGGGCGTCCGTTTTTTGTTTAAAAATATAAAAAAGTCCTTGACAATAACCATAAACTTATTTAAAATTAACTTAAGCTGATACGCTTCACGGGGTTCCACTGATCTAAAAGTGGAGTGTGGAGACTACATTTTAAAAAACAAAAACAGCGGATTAAAACAAATATATGTGCCCCAGGGTGGGCGCGCGTCAGCGCGAGAAGACCGGAGAAATCCGGTTTTTTCATGAGCGTTCCATGCTATAATAAAATAGTTATGAATTTCCAACTCGTCTCGAAATATGCGCCGACCGGCGATCAACCCGCCGCGATTAAACAGCTTTCCAGAGGTCTTAAAGAGGGAATTAAGGAACAAGTTTTACTCGGCGTAACCGGTTCTGGAAAAACTTTTACGATGGCGAACCTGATTCAGAATTTTGGGAAGCCGACTCTCGTGCTTGCCCACAATAAAACCCTCGCCGCCCAACTCTATTCCGAGTTTCGCGAGTTTTTTCCGAAAAACGAGGTACATTATTTCGTTTCCTATTTTGATTATTACCGGCCCGAAGCCTATATCGCCTCGACCGACACTTATATCGAAAAAGATTCCGCGATTAACGAAGAAATCGACCGCCTCCGCCACGGCGCGACCGAAGCTCTCCTGACCCGAAACGACGTAATTATCGTCGCGTCAGTTTCCTGTATCTACGGGATTGGTTCGCCTGCGAACTATGAGCTTATGTCGCTTCCGCTCTGGAAAACGCCGGGCGGTTGGACTTCTGGCGAAAACCGAATCTCGCTCGACCAACTTTCTTTTATTCGCGAGCTCGTCAATATCCAATACCACCGCAACGACCTCGCTTTCGAGCGTGGTAATTTTCGGGTCATGGGCGACACGGTCGACCTTTTTCCCGCCTCTGGGGAATGGGCATACCGTTTCGAGTTTGGCTTTGACGTTCTTGAGTCGGTAAAAATTATTGACCCTCTGACCGCCGAAGTCCGCGAAAAACCGGATCATATTCATATCTTCCCCAATACTCATTATGCGACCCCGAAAGAAGATTTGGCTCGCGCTCTCGTTTCGATTGAAAAAGAATACAAAGACCGGCTTAAGTTTTTCGAGAGTCATGAAAAATATCTCGAAGCCCAGCGCCTTTCCCAGCGTATTAAATACGACCTCGAAATGCTAAAAGAAACCGGCTTCGTTAAGGGAATTGAAAACTATTCGCGCCATCTCGAAGGTCGCAAAATCGGCGAACCGCCCTCGACTCTCCTTGACTTTTTCCCGAAAGATTTTCTTCTCCTAGTCGATGAGTCCCACATGACTCTTCCCCAAGTCCGCGGTATGTTTAACGGCGACCACGCTAGGAAAGAAGCTCTTGTTGATTATGGTTTCCGACTTCCCTCCGCGCTCGACAATCGCCCCTTAACTTTTAACGAATTTTATAACCATATTTCCCACGCGGTTTATGTTTCCGCGACCCCCGGTCCTTACGAGCTAGAGAATTGTCCAAAGCCCGCCGAACAGGTCATTCGTCCGACCGGACTGCTCGACCCGAAAATTGAAGTTCGCCCCTCCGAGGGTCAAATCGATAACCTAATGGAAGAAATCGACCAACGCATTTCTAAACATCAGCGCGTCCTAATTACAACTCTAACGAAGCGCATGGCAGAAGATTTAACTGACCACCTTAAAGAGCGCAATATTAAAACCGCCTACATTCATTCCGATATCGATACTCTTGAGCGCGGCGATATTTTGCGCGATCTCCGCGCCGGAACTTATGACGTTCTTGTCGGGATTAATCTCCTCCGCGAGGGGCTTGATCTTCCCGAAGTTTCTCTCGTTATTATCCTCGACGCCGATAAAGAGGGCTTTCTCCGCTCTGAGTCCGCTCTTATTCAAACCATTGGTCGCGCCGCCCGCCATGTCGAGGGAAAAGTTATCATGTATGCGGACAACATAACCGAGTCAATGGAAAACGCGATTCGCGAGACCGACCGTCGCCGCGAAATTCAGGAAAAATATAACCGCGACCATCATATTACCCCAAAAACCGTCGCAAAAGAAATTTCCGCCGGTCTTCGCGCGATTATTCCCGAGAAAGAAGAAAAATCTCGCCTCGACGTTAAGAAAATCCCGAAAGAAGAATATCCGAGTTTGATTAAAGAATTGACTTCCCAGATGCAACTCGCCGCCGCGAATCTCGAATTCGAACGCGCTGCGCTTCTGCGCGACCAAATTTCCGAGCTTGAAACGTCTCTCGCGAGCAAAAAATAAAATTCTTATGTTTTTAAGCGAGTTTTTATGATATTATTATATTGACCTATGAAAGAATCCGAAGAAAACTTAAATTCCGATTTTGATCTTAAAGTTAAACACGATATAACGGAAAAATTGCGAACCGAACGTCCCGCTGAACTTTCTCCGTCCCCGATTCTTTCCGCCGCCCGCGTCGAAAATAAATCCCTTCCTTTCATAATCGCCCTCGCGGTCGCCGTCGTTGGCTTGGTTCTGAATATTTTTCTCGGAATTATGTTTTTTTCTAAAAACGCAACAATTTCCGCGCTCGAACGTGAAATTGAGAAAAAAGAAAATTCAATTTCCGAACTAGAAGATCTGCTCGAAGAAGCCGAGTTCGAAGCTAACTCAAAAGCCAGTAAATAAAAAATGTGATATAATATCCTGTAATGGATATTACGGAAAAAGAACTCGAACATCTAGCTAGTCTTTCTAATCTTTCTCTCTCTGAGACGGAGAAAACTGGCTTAAAAAAAGATTTAAAAAACATTATCAGCTACATTTCCCAACTCGACGAACTCGACGTTGAAAACGTTCCTCCGACTTATCAAGTTTTTGAAATGGAAAATGTTTGGCGCGATGACGAAATAAAGCCGATGGAAACTTCTCGCGAAGACCTTTTAGCGTTAACGGTCGAAAGTTTTGATAACCAAATTAAAGTCCCGAAAGTTTTATAATTATGAAAATTGCCGATAAAAATACTTCTGCCGTTTCGCTTGTCGAAAAATCTCTAAAGCGGATTGAAGAAACAAAAGAATATAATATTTTTACTTTTATTGATAATGCTCGCGCTCTCGAAAAAGCGAAAAAAATTGACGAAAAAATTAAACGCGGCGAACCCGTCGGTCGTCTTGCCGGCGTTCCGTTCGCTCTGAAGTCGAACTTTCTTTCGAAAGACCGTCCCGCGAACGCAAGCGCAAAAATCCTGACTGATTTCCCCTCGCCACTAAATTCAACCTGTGCCGAACTGCTCGAAAACGAAGACGCGATTTGCGTTGGTTGCGTAAATCTTGACGCTTTTGCGCATGGGTCCTCGACCGAAAACTCTTTCTTTGGACCGACTTTAAACTCAAAAGATAAGTCCCGCGTCGCTGGCGGCTCCTCCGGCGGTTCCGCCGTAGCGGTCGCTCTCGACTGCGTCGAGTTCGCGACCGGAACCGACACAGGCGGTTCGATCCGCCAACCCGCGTCGTTCAACGGCGTCTATGGTATAAAACCGACCTATGGCGCGACTTCGCGTTATGGCGTCGTTGCGATGGCGTCTTCGCTCGACGTAATCGGCTTTTTCGCAAAAACTCCGTCCGACCTCGATCTACTTATGGAAATCTGCGCGAAAAGAGACGAAAAAGATTTAACTTCGCTTCCTGATTTTTACGCAGAATCGCCCGAAACTTTCCCGAAAAAGAAAATCGGAATTATCAAAGATTTTATGGAGTCCGAAAAACTCGACCCCGAAATCAAATCCGCCCTCGAAGAAAAGGTCGCTTCTCTAAAGAAAAAAGGCTTCGAAATTATCGAGCTTGAAATGCCGACCTTAAAATACGCGCTCGCCGCCTATTATATAATCCAGCCTGCCGAAGTTGCCTCGAACCTCTCGCGCTACGACGGAATTCGTTACGCTTTCCGCTCAAAAAACTCAAAAGACCTCGATTCTTTATTTAAAAATACTCGCGGTGAGGGCTTTATGCCCGAAAACAAACGCCGAATTATGATCGGAAATTTCGTTTTAAGTTCCGGTTTCTACGATGCCTATTTCCTTAAAGCTGCGAAAGCTCGAACCTTGATAATTCGAGAATTTAATGCTGCTTTCGAGAAAGTCGATTGTATTTTGTCGCCGACTTCCCCGAATCCCGCCTTTAAGCTCGGCGAAAAAGTTTCCGATCCGGTTTCAATGTATCTTGAAGACGTAATGTCCGTTCCGGTTAACCTCGCTGGCCTCCCTGCGCTCGCGTTCCCGCTCGGAAAGTCGAAGTCCGGTCTCGACCTCGGCGCCCAACTCATCGGTCCTCGCCGTAGCGATAAACAACTAATCAATCTCGTAAAGGAGCTAAACTAATGACGAGTTCGATGATCCCGCTTCTAATTTCGCTTTTGATTGTCGGCGCGCTCGTTTTTGTCGCTATTCTTCTAACAAATCATCGCAATTATTCGTTCGACAAAATGGAATACCAAACCGACTTGCTCCGAATCGAAAACTCTCTGACCCGCGAAAATTCCGCTTCTTATAATATGTCGGTCGTCGAAGCGGATAAGCTTCTCGACAAAGCCCTTTGCGAAATGGGCGTCCAGGGAAAAACGATGGGAGAAAGATTAAAACGCGTCGGTAGAGAAAAGTTTTCCCAGCTTAATTCCGTTTGGTATGTCCATAAACTTCGCAACCAAATCGCCCACGAGCCCGGCTTTACTCTCGAATTTTCCCAAGCCGCCCGCGCTATGAAAGTTTATCGCCAAGCCTTAAAAGATTTAGGAGCAATCTAAAATGACTGAAAAAACTGAATATGAAATTACAATCGGAATCGAAACCCACGTCCAACTAAAAACAAAAACGAAACTTTTCTCCGAAGTCGATAACGACGCCCGCGGAAAAGAGCCGAATTCTTGCGTTTCACCAATTGACTACGCGCTACCTGGAATGCTTCCGCGTCTAAACGGCGAAGCAGTTAAAATCGCCGTTCGTGCCGGAACCGCGATGAACTGTAAAATAAATCCTCGTTCGCGTTTCGACCGAAAACATTATTTCTATCCTGACTCCCCGAAAGGCTATCAAATCACTCAATTCTACTCCCCGATTATCGGCGCCGGTTTTATTACTCTCCCCTCCGGAAAAAAAGTTAGAATCGAACACGCCCATCTCGAGGGCGACGCCGGAAAATTGTCCCATTTTGACGATTATTCGCTCGTCGATTTAAACCGTGTTGATACGCCTTTGATTGAAATTGTTTCAATGCCAGACATCAAATCCGCCGCCGAAGCGCGCGACTATTGTAAAGAACTTTGGCGTATTATGACTTATGCCGACGTAACCGAGGGCGATTTATATAACGGCAATATGCGTTTCGACGTTAATATTTCCCTCGCCCCGAAAGGCTCAAAAACTCTCGGAACTCGCGCCGAAATCAAAAACCTAAACTCTTTCCGCAGTATTGAGCGTGCCGTTGAATATGAATATTCGCGCCAGAAAAAACTGCTCGACGCTGGCGAAAAAGTTATTCAAGAAACTCGCGGTTGGTCTGATGCAACCGGAAAAACAACTTCCCAACGTTCAAAAGAAGAAGCCCAGGATTATCGTTATATGCCCGAACCCGATCTTCCGCCGCTAAACCTGTCCGAAGATTTTGTTAAAACCGAAGCTAAAAAATGCCCCGCGCTCCCCGCGGATTATCGCGAACAATTTAAAACTTCCGTCCCCGCCGAAACTCTCGAGGTCATTCTCGATTATCCCGAACTCGCTCGTCGCCTTGCTGAAGTAGAAAGCGCCGCTAGTAGCGGAAACGCCGTAGAATATACTGCAAATCTTTTCGCGTCCGTTCTTCTCGCCGAAGAAAACCAAAGTCTATTAAACGATAATCTCCCCTCCGCCGCCCAGCTTAAAGAACTCTCCGAGATGAAGTCAAAAAACGAACTTTCCTCGACTGCCGCGAAAGAAGTCTTCTTAAAACTTTTTGAAACTAAACACGTCAATAAATCCGCTCGCGAGCTCGCAAAGGAATTGAATTTAATTCAAGAAAACGATTCCGCCGCGCTCGAAAAAATTGTTGATAAAGTTCTCGAAAATCCTGCGACGAAATCCGCCCAAGCCGACTTTAAAGCAGGGAAAGAAAAAGTCCTCGGCTTTCTCGTCGGTCAAGTCATGAAAGAATCTCGCGGTAAGGCAAATCCCTCCGCCGTCCAAGAAATCTTGCGCAAAAAACTTGCTTAAGTTATAATTAAGCTAACTAAGTGGAGTTAAAATATGAAAAAAGATCATAAACTTTTTATGAGCCTGTTTGCGGCGATTTTGCTTGTCGCGGCGATGATGGTTTTTCCGCCTCGTTCGTTCGCGTGTGGCGGCGACGGCTTAACTAGCGAGAACGGCGACGTAACGAATTGCGAAGATGTCCCGACTGACGCGAAAGTTCTCGACAAGTCCGAAGATTCCGAAGAAGAAAGCGACGAATACTATTTCGGCGCCGACGCAAACGTTAATTCCGAAGCCGACGTTTCTCATTCTCTCTTCCTTGCCGGAAACGAAGTCTCCTCGAAAGATTCCGTGTTTGGAATTGGCTTGCTCGCCGGCAATTTTGTTACGGCAGCTGGTTCTTATGATTACGGTTTCTTCGCTGGAAACTCTATAGAAATTTCTGGCGAAGTTTCCGAAGATTTGTTTGTCGCTGGAAACGCAATCAACATTAAAGAAGACGCTTCTATTGGACGCGATGTCTTTGCCGCCGGAAACATTGTTAACATTTCCGCGAATCTCTCCGGAAACGTCTTTGCGGGAGGGAATCGCCTCGTCCTTAATAACGTTACGATTGATGGAAACTTCGACGCCGAGTTCGACGAAATCGTAATTAACGGAAAAAGTTCAATTTCCGGAACCTTTAAATATAACGAAAACGCGAATGTTGTCGGTTTAGAGAATCTTGCAACTGGCGCGAAAGAAACTTACGCCGAAGCCTCTGGCTCTCCGAGCCCCCTTTCTCGTTTCCTCGATAAAGTTCTAACGATTATTGGGCTAGTCATTCTCGCTGCTGTCCTCTGCGCCGTCTTTAAGAAAACTGTCACGCGAATGACGAAAGATTTTCTCCCGAAAAACATTTTCAAACACGTTCTAATCGGTCTCGCGCTTTTGATTTTTGTCCCGCTTCTCTCGATTTTTGCTATGATTACTAGAATCGGTCTTCCGCTTGGCGCGACGACGCTCGCCCTTTGGTCGCTCTCGCTTCTCTTTTCTGGAATTGTCTCCGGACTTATTTTCGGCGATATTCTCGCGAGGAAAGTTTTTAAACAAGAAAAAATGTCCGCGTTCCTTAAAGCGACCCTCGGAATCGCGATTATTGAATTGCTTTCTCTCGTTCCGGTTCTCGGAATCCTGACCTCTTTCTTTGCGGTTACGTTCGGCTTTGGTTATCTTTTCGAAACCGCTCGCTCCGCCAGTAAATAACCATATATAAATATATATGCACGACTCTTGGAAAGTTTTCTTAAAATCAGAGTTTAATAAACCGTATTTTCGGGAACTTTCCGAGTTTCTTAAGCAAGAATACAAAACTAAAACCATTTTCCCGCCGAAAGAACTCGTCTTTAACGCTTTTACGACCGATTTGGAAAAAGTCAAAGTTGTTATTCTCGGTCAGGATCCATATCATACGCCTGGCGCGGCGCATGGTCTTGCTTTTTCTGTCCCCTCGACCGAAAAAATCCCGCCGAGCTTGATTAACATTTATCAAGAAATTGAGTCCGACCTCGGAACCCATAAACTCCGAACTGGAAACTTAAACGCTTGGAAAAAACAAGGCGTTCTACTTCTAAATAATGTTTTAACCGTCGAGGCGCATAAAGCCGGCTCTCACCGTGGGCATGGCTGGGAAATTTTTACTGAAGCGACGATTAAATATCTTAACGACAAAAAATCAAATCTCGTTTTTATTCTTTGGGGTCGCGACGCTCGCTCGAAAAAGCCCTTAATCGACCAGCAAAAACACCTCATTCTCGAATCGGCGCACCCCTCCCCGCTTTCCGCCTATAACGGCTTCTTCGGCAGTAAACCTTTCTCGAAAACCAACGCCTATCTCCGCGAACACGGTCTCGAAGAAATCGACTGGTAAACTAAACCCACTTCAGCAGTCGGTTTCTTTCTTCCGTCCCTGGCTCATATTGCGCCAAAATATCTTCTGTATAGGTTTTTCCGTTTGAAATATTCAAGGTTTCGACGTCGGGACAGGCGGCGAGCAAGCGAATAACCGCCTCGTCCGTGTCGATGTTTGTCATTGACTTTTTCGCGTCCGTCTTGTGCGAATGGACCCGGAGTTCTTTATAAACAAATCGCTTAATCCCCGCCTGGAGACAATACTTTAAACAGTTCTCACACGTTGCGATTGTATTATAAATTGTACAGCCAGTTAAATCTTTTCGCGCGAATAAAACCGCGTTCATTTCCGAATGGATTGAAAAATAATATTTCATTGGTCGTTCGGACAGCGTCATTTTCGACTCGTCTGAACTTTGGATTGTCCCGTTATAGCCGAACGAAACCGGGCGGTGCTTTTCGTCGACAATCACACACCCGTTTTTACTCGACGGGTCTTTTGAACGTTTTGCGACTTCCGCCGCAATTCCGATAAAATATTCATCCCAACTTGGAATTTCTCCCATAAACCCTCCTACTAATTTCCTTAATTATAAAACCTTTAAAAAAATAAAAAAAGCATATATAATATACATTATATATAATAATATCTAATTCTAAGGTGGAGTAAAATGGCTACGAAAGCTAAAACTAAGTTTGAGAAAAAAGAAATTGAGTCCGGAAAAGTTATGTCGGTTCTCGCCTATCTCGGAATTTTATGTTTAGTTCCGTTCTTCTTAAAGAAAAATAATAAATTCGTCCGCGCGCACGCTAAAGCCGGCTTAAATCTCTTTATTCTCGAAATTATCTGGGGCGTTCTAGTTAGTTTTCTCGTCGCAATTTTTGCCCCGTCCGCGCTTTATGGAATCTTTACGGGCGCCGGTCTTGCTTGGGGCGGAATCGCGTTAGTTAACGCCGTTAGCTGGCTTGGGAATTTAGCCTTCTTCGTCCTTTCGATTATCGGAATCGTTAACGTCCTTAACGGCGAATATAAAGACCTTCCGGTTCTTGGCGGTTTCAAGTTCATTAAATAGACCCGAATTTTAAGCGGTTAAGTTTGCGTTTTTAACCTCCTTGATTTATCTTAAAGAAAATTAAGGAGGTTTATGCGTCTAAGAACATCTTTCTTTTCCCCGAAGCTGCGCGGAGTATTTTATAATGTTGTAAAAATTACAACAGCCATCATTATCTCTTTCGCGGGGCTTCCGCTCAACAATTCCGCTTCCGCTTCCGACGAATCTGTCCGCAACAAATATTTTTCTTGTACTGACGTAAAAATTATTTGGGCGCGCGAATCCGGCGCTAGCCAAAACGACACGAACTACCAAGAATTTGAAAAAGCATTTACGAAAGTTTTTGAAAACTCAAATTTCAGTTATAGTTTCTACGAACTTTCGCGCGAGGGTGGTTTTGGCGGCTATTATTATCCTGCTCCCGGAATCGGCGTTAGTTCTACCGCCCGCTTTAATACTGCGCTCGGCGCTCTGGTTTCTGGCGGCAATTCTTATGGCTACGGCAAAAGTGTCGAAGCTGGCGCGAACGAAGCTGCTGCTTTTATTCGCGAATTTTCTAAAACTTGTCCAAATTCAAAAATTATCCTCGGCGGTTTTTCCCAGGGCGCGCAAGTCGTTTCTCTAACCCTCCAAAAAATTGACCCGAAAAATTTGTTTTATGCCGCGACTTTCGGCGATCCGAAACTCTATCTCCCAGAGGGAAAGGGAATTAACCCGCCAGCTTGTCGCGACGAAAATCTTTCGAGCTACCGCGCTTTCGTTCCGGATTGCCATGTTTACGAGGGGGTTCTCGGCGGTTATAACCCATACGACGTCTCGAATGATTTTTATGGTAAAGTCGGCGCCTATTGTCGCTACCACGATGTTATCTGTGGCGTTTATACCGATTTAAATAACTGGTATGACGGACACGCGGACTATATCGGCGGCGGACTTTATGAAGCTGCGGCAAATACCGCGCTCCTAAAAATGATTTCTCCGATTCCGACCGACCCTAGCTTATCGAAAAAACAAAACGTCGCCTTTCTTTTCGACGTAACGGATTCGATGGACGTACTTTTGAAAAAATATCGCGCCGAGGCTCTTCGCGCAATCAAGCGCGTTTTTGACGCAGGCGGCTCAGTCGCGCTTTATACTTACGGCGACTTGAGAGATTATGAACCGGTCGAACTTTGTGGCTTCGACGAATGCTCTTATTCCGACCTAAAAAGAATCATTAACAATTTAGATACCCCAAGTACCGGTAGCGGCGACTCGCCCGAATCACTTCTCTCCGCGAGTTATACTTTAATGAAAAAGTTAAAATGGGAAACTGGCGCGAATAAATCCGTCGTCGTCATGACCGACGCCGGCTTCCACGATCCCGACTATGACGGCAAAACTCTCGCCGACGTTATTAAACTCAGCAAAGAAATTGACCCAGTCAATTTTTATATTCTCGGTAACCGCGAAAACGAAGCCGAATATAAAAAACTAGCCTCCGGAACTAACGGCAAGGTCTATCTCGACGACGGCGCGATCTATAACGAGGGCTATGATACTGGGACTTTTGCGAATCTAATCGAGGATATTTTTAACCATTCCGAATCGAATATTCTAAATCTCGGAACAACTAAAACCGAATCGACCGTCTCGAATTTAACTTATAAAATCACTTCCGATTCCTCCGCTAAAATTTCTTTCGACTCGACCGGCGCGCGTAATATTTTATTTTTAAACGACCAAATCCTCGGTATTCTCGACTCGACCGAAATCGAATTAACTGACCTCGACTTTAGTCAAGAAAATATCGTTCTCGTCGCCCCGCTTTCCGCCGACGGCTATCGCGGAACGTCCGCGAGAATCTCGCTAGACTATTCAGAATCATTCGGCGACTCTCGCGAAACCTCCGCCTCCGTCGTCCTGAAAGCTCCCAATTCCGGCAGATTATGATATAATATCTATATCTATGCCTAATTCGCGAAAGACCCTTGCTGAATTTGAAAAATCCGCCGAAACCGGAGTTGAGACTTCGTTTAAAAACAGCGTAACCGGAAAAACCGCCCGCGTTTCCGCCGGAAAACGTCTTGAGAAAAAGTCCCCGTTGATTGCGCTCGTCCTTTCTCTTATTATTGGCGGTGGTTTGATTTTTGCTTCCCAAAGTTTAATGCCGTTCGCGATTGTTAATCGTTTTATTGAGGAGTTTAATACAATCGGTATTTCTTCGACTCTTCGCGCCGATAACATTCTCGATTATCAGCTCGAATATGCTGGCGGTTTTTTCTCGCTTTCTGAGCCCCAACGTACCAATTTCTCGGAACACGGGCTCAAGCCGGTCGATTTCGTTCTAAACAGTTCTCGCTCGACGGCGCTAATTTTTAAAAACAGTTCTGGAACTTTAACGCCAGTCGTCTCGAAAAATGTTTTAGAAAAATCTTCCGAGTCGAATATTCTCTCCGCGATTAAATCCGCGAATTCGAGTCTCGAAAATCTCGGTTCGCCAATTTCCGTCGCGTCCGCGCTCGAAAACTCCAGCTTTAAAACCGCCTATACTTCCGCCTCAAAAACCTATCGCGGCGGAAACTCCGGCTGGTATGACACTTTAACCAATTTAACCGAAGCGCGCCTCAGTATAACCCGTAGTCGTTACGCGAACTGGACTGCCGCCGTTCTTAATTCCGGCGAGACCGAAGCCTTTAATAAACTCGCTTCCTCGAAAAAAGTCTCCGACGGCGGTCTCTCCGATTATGGAACATATTCCGAAACCGCCGAAGACGGAACCGAAACGACTTCCGGAACCAACGGCGTCGTCAACTCCGATTCGCTAACTGCTGCGACGACTGCCGACGAAGTCCGCGCAGTTTTAAATTCAAAAATCACTAGCGCCGCAAAACTTGCGGCAACCGCCGGTTGTGTCGGTGTTGAAGTTTTGTCAACAATCCAAACCATTATGTCTGTCCAACAGTCGATTCAATATCTTAATGTCGCGTCCGGCTATTTCGAGGCTGTCCAAAAAACCCAAGCCGGACTTGGTAGCGAAAGCCCAATGAACGACTATAACCGCCGTCTCGTCGCGACCGATCCCGAAACCGGAAAAACCGCAATGAACTCTGGCGGAATTTCGAGCCTGTTTACAGGAAACAAAATGTCGAGTTCTGACGAAAGCGTAAAAACAACTAACTTCGAGTCGCTCGGCTCAAGCCTCGGCAGTTTGACTGGAAATATCGCCTTTACGGCGAAAGCCTTTGAAACTTGCGCATATATAAATATGGGCGTTGCGGGGCTTAATTTCGCAACAACAATTATGAACTTTGTCCCTGTCCTCGGACAATCCGTCGCCGCGATCCATATCGTCGCCAAAGTTGTTGGAAAAATCGCGCTCGGAATCGCCGTCGGTGAAATTATCGCTTTTGTCGTTCCGAAAATTCTCGATTCTGTTGTTAAAAACGTTATTTCTGACGCCGCGACCGACTGGCTCGGTGCTGACCTTTCAAACGCAATGACTTCCGGCGCTAATAAATATATTGGCGGCAACGCCCAGACTGGCGGCGGTTCGGGCGCCGACGCGAAAGCTCTCGCGGTTTATAGGAGGGAACAGGAAACCGTTATTGCCGAAGAAGCCGACCAAGAAAGAAAAACTAAAAGTCCGTTCGATATAACTTCCGAATACACTTTCCTCGGCAGTCTTGCCCATAGTTTTCTCTCATTTGCGACCTCAACTACCGTTGGCGGTCTGATTAACTCCTTTAGTAGTCTCCTTTCTTCCTCAGTTGTTAAAACTCTGCCGACCGCCAACGCTGTCGCCGAGACAAATTTGTTAACCTCGATTGGCGACTGCCCGACGCTCGAAAGCGTTGGCATGGTTGGAGATGTTTATTGTAATCCATATTTCATAACCGACAAAACTACCATAGAACTTTCCCCGACCGACGTCATTAAAGCCGTCTATGATTTAGACCATAATAATTTTAAGTCTTATTCCGAGAACGGTGCCGTCGAAATTAATCCCGACTCGAATTTAGGCAAATATATTAAATACTGCGGTCAAAGAAACTCTAGTTTTGGCGTTGCCGACGCCAGTATTACTAACCAAATTGTCCAAGGCTCAAGTTCGCTTGTTTCGAATCTTCCGCTCGTTGGCGACGTTTCTCAGTTAATCTCCGCCGCGACTAGGGCGGAAAATATGCCCTGGATTTCTGGCTCGGCTTGTACCGCGTCCGAAGAAAATCCGCTTTGGCAAGAAAATAAATACTACCAACGCTTTTCCGAAGACCAGCGTCTTTATGAATCTGCCGGTCTTGTTAAAAAATCCGCCGTTACGGCGATGCTCGAAGAATATTACGAAAAAAATCCGCTCGACAATTCCCGCGCCGGCATTATCGCCCGCTTCTCCGGTCTTGAAAAATCCGACGTCGTCGCAGCGCTAGACATAATCGACGGCTTAGTTTATCTCGCTAAGTACGACCCAGATTCTCGCTTTAATTTTAACGAAACAATATCTTCCGTCGAACCGCTCGACTTCTCCGACTCTTCCTTAATCCCCGAAAATCGGTTATACTTAACTTATGACAATTTACTACAACGAATCCGTCAAAGAAGCCTTGCTCTCGCAGCGGGTTGATAAAGAACGAGGGCTTTCCGAACGAGAAGTTTTAAAGCGTCGTAAAAAATATGGCGAAAACGTCCTTAATATAAAAACTACTTCGCTCTGGAAAAAAATTCTTGAACCGTTTTTAGATTTGTTCATGTTGATGCTGATTTTTGCACTAGTCCTGTCGATCATTCAGCAATCCTGGACTGAAGTTGCTGTAATCGCGCTCGACATTATTCTCGACGCCGGCGTTTTTTATATCCAACGCATTTCAACCGAACGCGTCCTTAAATCCCTGAAAGAAAAGACCGTCCAACAAATTACCGTTCTCCGCGACGGCAAAGAAAAAGACATTGACGCTTCCGAACTCGTCCCTGGCGACATCGTCATTCTCCATGAGGGTGATCGCATTCCTGCCGACGGTCGAATTATATTCGAGTCCGGACTCTTGACGAACGAATCGATGTTGACCGGCGAATCCGACGCGATTGCGAAAGATGCGAAAGCAATTTCTGGCAAGAAAAAAGTCTATGAACAAAAAAATATGGTTTTCTCCGGCTCGTTCGTTATTACTGGCGCTTCAAAAATGTTAGTGACTGCGACTGGGAACGAAACCGAATACGGAAAAATCGCCTCCCTTGCCCAAAACGGCAATACTTCCTCTCCAATCCAAGACAAAATCAATAAACTCGTCGTTGCGATTGCGACTATAGTTTTAATCGCCGCGGTTATAATTTTCATTATCCAAATCGTTGACGGCTATTCTTTCTATGCTGCGACTCAGTTTACTTTAGCAATGATTGTTTCGGCGGTTCCGGAAGACCTTCCGATTGTAACTGCGATTATTCTCGCCCTCGGCGCCGTTCGTCTCGCGAAGAAAAACGCGTTGATTAAGGAGCTTCGCGCTATTCAATCAATCGGCATCGTTACGACTATTGCGAGCGACAAAACCGGTACTCTGACCGAAAACCAACTTCGCCTCAAAGATTTTTGGAGTCCAAAAACCGATAAAACTCTAAAAAATAACGAAAAGTTTTTCCGGTTAATCGCTGAGTCGGCGTTGCCAGAAACTAGCGCGAACGACCCGCTCGATACTGCGATTTTAAATTTCGTGAAAACCGAGGGAAGCTATCTTGCCGAAACTAACCCTCTAAAGTCCTATGCGTTCGACCAAGATTTAAAAATTTCTGGGAATCTTTATGAAAATAAATCCGGCGCTTTAAGAATCGTAATTAAGGGCGCGCCCGAAACTGTCTTGAATTATTGTTCAAAACTTCCGCGAACCATCCGCGAAGAAGCCGAGAAAAAACTTTCTAATTTTTCCGATCGCGGCTATAAAGTTATCGCGCTCGCTAGCTTAAAACTCAATCGCGAAATCAACGAGCTAGGTCGTCTCGAAAAAACCGACGTCTTTAATTTTGAGGGCTTAATCGCAATCGCCGACTCAATCAGAAAGGAAGCGATTCTTGCGATTGAACAGGCTTCCGACGCTGGCGTTAAAGTAAAAATGGTAACCGGCGACCATGCCCAAACCGCTTTTGCGATTGGGCGCGAACTCGGACTTTGTACGGATTTTTCCGAAGTTCTCGACTGCTCGAAACTCGGCAATCTTCCGGAGACTGATTTAGAAGACAAAATTAAAAACGTTTCAGTTTTTGCGCGCGTAACTCCGGAAGATAAATTTAGGATTTTAAACATTATTAAGAAAAACGAAGTTGTTGCGATGACTGGCGACGGAGTAAATGACGTTCCCGCTCTGACTAATGCCCATATCGGCATCGCAATGGGAAACTCTCCTAGCATCGTCCAAGATGCGGGCGACATTGTTCTTGTTGACAATAATTTTGCGAACATCGTCTCCGCAATGAAAGAGGGACGCGTTATTCTCGCCAATATCCGAAAAATGTTGATTTATCTGCTTTCGACGAACGCTGGCGAAGTTCTCGTAACAATTTTCGCGCTCTTAATTTCTCACGCCCAACTTCTTTTCCCGATTCAAATCCTCTGGATTAACATGGTAACCGATACGCTAATGGCGGTTCCGATTGGACTTGAGCCGCCGGAAAACCGTTATATGACGACTAAACCCGAGAAAAAAGACGCCCCGATTCTCTCGAAGACTTTGATTGTTCGTATGGTTGTTATGAGTCTAACTATGTCAGCTATTACTCTCGCCGTCTATTATATTAGTTTAGGAAAACTAGGGCATGACGGCGCCAATACCCTCGCCTTTACCGCTCTCGTCGTTACACAATGGGCGAACGCGCTTAACGTCCGCGGAACTTACGAGTCGATTTTTAAACGTCTAAAAACTCGCAACTATCTTTTTGTCGTTGCGTTCATCACCGCGATTTTGCTCCAAGTGCTTGCGCTTTTCGGACCGCTCCAAATTTTCGTTAGAACCGTAAGCGTTCCAACGCTTGACCTTATTCTAACCATAGCTATTTCCTTTATTATTCCGCTCTTGGTTGTTGAGGTTCATAAAAAACTTGCGAAATCTTAACCTCTCTAGTAAAATATCTCCTAATCTAAGGAGTTATTATGAGAAAAACAGTTCAGATTTTCTTAAGTCTTTTTATTTTAAGTTTTTTTAGCGTTCCAGCTTTCGCCGAAGCCAAAGTTCTCTCAAGCGCACAGGCTATTTGTGCCGAATTTGGCTCCGAAATTTGCGAACTCTCCGGAACCGAACTAACTCTTTCTTCCTCGGAAGCAATCAACATTACGCAGGCTTTCGAAATCAAAACTAGCGACAGCCTAACGATTAACCTAAAAACAAAACTCAACTTTTCCGAACCGCTCTTAATTAACAATACAACATTAGTCGTTAATGATTTAACTGATGACTCCGCCCCAACGATAACCGCGAACTTTGCGACGAGGAATCTTTTTAACCCGCTAATTATTTCCGAAGAATCGAATCTAACGTTTAATAACCTAAAGCTCGAAACCTCCGACTCAGTTACGGTTTTCGATTTAGGAGCTAATGAAACTTTAACGATTAACGGCGGAACTTATAAAACCGGCTCTTTTGCTAACTTAAGAAGCTCAACAATTATTTTTAACAACCCCTCTGTTACCGTCGCGAACTCGCTCGTAAACGATCTTTGCCTCTCCTCAGAAACAAAAGTTGAAATTAACGGCGGAACTTATCTCGGCTCAAGCGACGACGGCTTACTTTGGACTAGCCTCGGCTGCAAAAATCTAACTATCTCCGCCGGAACGTTCGAATCGACTTCCTCCGCGGAAACTCCAAGTATTTTTAATGTTGACATTTCCGACGAAACGACCGAAGCGGAAATCAAAGCAGAAATCGAAAGTTATCTTGCTCCCGGCTCATATATCTATGACCTTGAACACGATTCGGAAACTATTAGCTACGGCTTTAAAAAGTTTATGAGCGACAAAGCAGTCCAGGGTTATTGGGACGCCGGCGACTTATTCTCAAATAAAATTATTATTCTCGAAGACGGCGGTCGCGGCGAAGTCGAAACGGAAGAAACTTCCGAGACCGAAGAAAACCCAAACACTCTCGATTCTCTCCCGCTTTACTCTCTCCTTTTCATCTGCTCGCTTTTCGCGCTCTTCCTCGTCGAAAAATCTCGCTACCTATAGTTATTGTAAAATTTACAACATAAACATAAAAAGTATTGACACACTATATATAGTGCTTTAAAATAAATCTAAACACTAAATATAGAAAAATAAAGACGTAAGAAAAGGAGGTAATATTTCTTATGTTCAAAAAAATCATTAAACGCGACGGAAAAATTGTTGACTTTAAACTCATAAAAATAGAAGAAGCAATCGCTAAAGCCGGCAAAGCGACCGGCGAATTCGACGCTGAGCGCGCGAAAGAACTCGCGATTGAATTTGAAACAATCTCAAAAGACGTTATAAAATCTCGTATTCCGTCCGTCGAACAAGTCCAAGACGCGGTCGAAAAGACCCTTAAAGACGCCGGCTTTAAAAAGACCGCTCGCGCTTACGCCGATTATCGCGCTGCCCGCTCTGACATTCGTATCGCGAAGTCTGATTTAATGAACATTTATCGCACGATCGCCTGCGCTGACGCTTCCGAAGACTCCGACGTTAAACGTGGCAACGCGAACGTCGATGGCAACTCCGCGATGGGGAAGATGCTCCAGTTCGGCGCCGAGGGTTCAAAAGTTTTCGCTAAAACTTCGCTCATGAAACCCGAATATGCCTATGCCCACAACAACGGCGACATCCACGTCCACGACCTCGACTTCTATGCGACGGGAACTTTGACTTGTTGTCAGACTGACCCGCTCCGCCTCTTTAAAAATGGTTTTAATACCGGACATGGTCATCTTCGCACTCCTCAGTCGATCGGCTCGTACGCCGCTCTCGCTGCGATTATTCTCCAGGCAAACCAAAACGAACAGCACGGCGGTCAGTCAATTCCGAACTTCGATTACGCGATGGCGCCCGGCGTTGATAAAACCTTTAGAAAATCTCTCCGTCGTAATCTAGAAAAATACAACCAATTCGCCGAGAAAAAAGTCAAGGCGGAAATTGGCGACTATATTGAATTTGGCGACGACGCAAAACTCGAACGCATGAAAGTCCCGAAAGCTGTCATTAAAGTTTCGAACGAGGATACGAAAAAAGAAACCGAACAAGCAATGGAGGGCTTTGTCCATAACTTGAACACCATGCACTCTCGCGCTGGCGCTCAAGTTCCATTTACTTCTATTAACTTTGGAACCGATACTTCTCCGGCGGGTCGTCTCGTCTCTAAGATGCTTCTCGAAGCGACCGATAAAGGTCTCGGAAAGGGAGAAACCCCAATCTTCCCGATTTCCATCTTCAAAGTCAAAGAGGGCGTTAACTATAATCCCGAAGACCCGAACTATGATTTATTTAAACGCAGTATGGAAGTTTCCGCAAAGCGTCTCTTCCCGAACTTCTGTTTTATCGACGCGCCCTATAATCTAAAGTATTATAAACCCGGCGACTACCGAACAGAAATCGCAACGATGGGTTGCCGAACGCGCGTCTTCGCCTCGATTTTTCCTGAATCCGACGGGATCGTAACTGGTCGCGGGAACCTCTCCTTTACGACAATTAACCTTGTCCGTCTCGGAATTAAACATGGTATTTGTCTCGACGAGAGAAAAGAAGCGGACTGGACCGGTTTCTTTAACGACCTTGATAAAATGATGGAATTAGTTGAGGGCGAGCTCTACGAACGCTTTGAGTTCCAAGCGAACCAGCACGTCCGCAATTTCCCGTTTTTGATGGGGCAAGGCAACTGGTTTGGTTCGGAAAAACTTTCCCCGAACGACACTCTCCGCGACGTTATCAAACACGGAACTCTCTCTATTGGCTTTATCGGTCTTGCGGAAACTCTCGTTGCCATGACCGGCAAACACCACGGCGAGTCCGAAGACTCCCAAGAACTCGGTCTCGACATTATTTCTCACATGCGCGAGAAGTGCGACGAATTTTCTAGGAAGCATCAACTCAACTATTCGCTTCTCGCAACGCCCGCTGAGGGTCTTGCTGGTCGCTTTACAAAGATTGACCGTAAAGAATACGGCGTCATCAAAGGCGTAACCGACCGCGACTTCTATACTAACTCTTTCCACGTCCCAGTTTACTATCCCATCTCCGCTTTCGAGAAAATAGAAATCGAAGCCCCTTATCACGAGCTTTGTAATGCTGGTCATATTTCTTATATCGAGCTTGATGGCGACCCGACTCAAAACATCGAGGCTTTCGAAGCAGTCATCAGGAAAATGCATGATTGTGGCATTGGCTACGGCAGTGTCAACCACCCGGTCGACCGCGACCCCGTCTGCGGCTTCTCCGGGATCATCTCTGGCTCTGTCTGCCCAAGTTGCGGACGCGAAGAGGGAGAAATTCCGTTTGAACGCCTTCGCCGGATTACTGGCTATCTCGTCGGCACGCTCGACCGTTGGAATGACGGAAAGAAAGCCGAAGAACGCGAACGTGTAAAACATAACGTCGACGGCGTCTATACGGTTGATGAGAAAAGTAAAAGGGAAGTAGAAAAACTTTATGCCGACCGCGCATTAGGCAAAGAATAGAAAGGATATATAATATATATGCAAATTCGCCTATCCGGTCCTCTTGAACACGACAATATTGTGAATGGTTATGGTCTTCGCGCCGTCCTTTGGACGCAAGGGTGTTTAAAGCACTGTAAAGGTTGCCAAAATCCAGAGACTTGGGATCTTGACGGTGGTTTTGAGGTTGACGTTGAAGAAATAAAAAAGCGCCTCTCTGAGTTCAAGGGACAATCCGGCATCACGTTTTGTGGCGGTGAGCCTTTCCTCCAACCTGAGGCGTGTAAGGAAATTGCTGATTTCTGTCGTAAAGAACTTGGCTGGAACGTCTGGTCGTTTAGTGGCTACACCTACGAAGAATTAAAAAAGCAAGGTGGTGCGCAGTGGGATTTTCTGTGCAGTCTTGATGCGCTCATCGACGGACCCTTTATTCTCGCCGAACGCGACCTTACCCTAAAATTCCGCGGCTCCCGCAACCAACGCCTCCTCCATCTCGAGCATGGGACAGGGAAAATCCTGAAAGCGGAATAAACCTAGTTTATATAAACTACAAAAACTTCCAGCAAATTACGTTAAAGCTATTTCCTAGGTTATTTTTGAGCGACTCTAGAAGTCTATTTTTGTCCTCTAATGTCAATTGAATTCTAAAAATCTTAGAAAAGTTCTCCATATAAGGCTTGACAGGTAATTCTAGCTTTTTGGGCAATAATAAACAT
Source organism: Candidatus Saccharimonadota bacterium (assembly GCA_017432425.1). Taxonomy (GTDB): domain Bacteria; phylum Patescibacteriota; class Saccharimonadia; order Saccharimonadales; family Saccharimonadaceae; genus Nanosyncoccus. Next base: position 66,674 of record JAFRJE010000023.1, on the reverse strand, counting down.
CTTGGGCGAAAAATCGTATTATAACCGTCAATTATTTCTCCGAATTCATTTAAACAACTACTCAGGCTTTTAACCGGGATTTCTAACTTATCTCGATAAGTCTTATAATTCATTTTGAAATCAGGAGAATATTCTACTAGTTTTCTATGAAGCAATTTTCGCTTGGCGGGTTCTTTATCTTTGTGTAAGGTAATACTCTCTAAATCGGAAAGAATAAGATTCGAGTAATTCTTTGAGTTGAATCGAGTAACTTTTTCCGACAAGGCTTTAAATAAAATTCTATCCCCATCATCAGCCGAACTTAAAAAAGATGGTCGTTTTTTGATATAGTCTTCAAAATCTTTGCGTTGTAAATGTAGAAGATCTTTTATAAAATCACCACCAGTACATCCGCCGATCTTTCCAGTGAAAAAACTGTCTTTCCTTTTTCTTTCCGGTTTAATTAACTGCCTAACGGACGTTACCAAACGGATATTCGTACTCTTGTAAAGTTCTTGAAATTCTAAACATCCAAGTGGGTCAAAATCGCCGTACACAATTGCACCGTTAGAATCTCGCCTTGAACTGGTGTATTTTTCTCCTGACCCCTTGATTAAATAAATTAAGATTTCTCTTTGGAGTAAAATCTTCAAAACCTCTTTAAAGTCGTCGGGCAAAAAATTTACAGTAGATTTGTCGAATTCGGTACTTTTTAAATCACCAAAGTAGGTTCTATTGACAAAAGAAATCCTATCCACAAAATAATATTAACAAGAAAAAAATAAAAAATAAAGTTTTCTACAGAAGATTTGGAATAAATTGCTAAAATTAAATAAAAAAACTTGATAATATTCATTTTTATTGATATAATAATCAGCAAGGAGCAATGTATGCTAATTGATTTTTCATTCAAAAACTATAAAAGTTTCAAAGACGACCAATCTTTTTCTATGCGTCGTAATACTAATCTTGACCTAGAAAAAGACCCGATCATCAAAGACGGGCTTCCTAAAGAGGGGCTATCTAGAGCTGCGGCAATTTATGGCGCGAATGCGTCGGGCAAATCTAATTTTCTGAATGCATTATTATCTCTCAAAAATTTTATAACAAAGAAGTATTCAATTGACAAGGTTCAATTTGAGAGTTTTATTGGAAGTGCTGAGCCATTATCGTTCTACTTGTCGTTTTTCGCTATGAACGGTAAAAAATATAATTACACATTAATAGTAAAAGAAAAATTAATCGATTACGAACGCCTAGAAGTTTACAACTCTAATCAGCCTACTACGATGTTTGAATATGGTAAATCTGGCATTCCTATATCTCTTAAAGCATTCGACAACGACGAAAAAACTGCTTTAAAATATAATTTTACGAAGAACCCGTTTGTCCCGATTTTGTCATTCTTGAAAGATTCTAATAGCCAAGACGCTAAAGCTGCATATAATTTTTTTGATGATGAATTGGTCTTTAGGACGGAACTATTAGAATCTAGCAAAATAAATAACGAAATAACAGTAAATAAGGCTACCCAGGACGAAGAAAAGTTCGATTTCTTGAATAAGATTATTCCGGTATTAGACATGGGAATCGATTCGGTTGAAATGGTAGATGAAGATACTGCGTTGAATGAAGAGCAATACAATATTTTTACCGATATGATGAAAAAGATTCTCAGAGCTGGAGATGAAAAACCTGACGAGAAAATGTTAGAAGGAATAGACAATGAGCCGTTCAAGGCGAAAATCAAAAAAGCGATTTTTCGCCACGTCGTTGACGGGAAATTGGCCAGTTTAAATTTGGATCAAGAATCAGACGGAACCCTTACGGGGGCAAGCCTAATTCTTGATTTACTTTCGATTCTAAAAAACGGCTCAATATATATAGTAGATGAACTCGACAAAAGTCTACACCCATTTATCACGTCTCAAATAATAGATGCGTTTAATAATAAGAAAACGAATCCAAATGGAGCGCAGCTAATCTTTACTACCCACGATACAACCTTACTAGATTCGTCTATATACGGAGAAAATATTTTAGATAGGGACGAAATATGGTTTACGGAGAAACATAAAGACGGATCATCCGAACTTTATCCTCTATCTAGCATAAAATACACTACGAAAAAAGATGATAATGTATATAAAAAATATATAGAGGGAAGATATGGTGCTACGCCAAAAGTCTCATTGTCATATGTTATTCAAAATTACTGGAAGGAACAGAAAAAATGAGCAACAAGTGGCCTACGGCGCCTGGTAGAAACGACGCCAAAGGAAAGGAAGAAAGACGCCGATTTCTAGTAGCAACAGACGGAGAAAGAACAGAAGTTGGATATTTTGAATGGCTAAAAAAGAAAGCTGTCGACATAATTTATCCCAAATATATAAAAGGCAACCTTTTAAAAGTAATAAAACGTGCTAGTGAGATAAGAAATAAGGGTAATTACGATTTAGCTTTTGTCGTATGCGATAAAGACCAGCATAAAGAGACTGAACTAAATGCCGCGATAAAAATTTCGAAAGGGCTTGGTGTTATCCTGTGTATTTCTAATGAATCTTTTGAGATTTGGCTTTTAGCTCACCTTGACAAAAAAGTAGACAGCAAAGCGAGTAATCGAAAAGAAGCCCAAAGAATGGCTAAGACTGCAAGGCTAGTTAAAGGAGACGATGGCAAAATCATAAACGAGTCCAGATTTTCAATCGATATGGTAAACAAGGCGCTCGTAGAAGCAGAGAGGCTTAGAAAAACATATGGAAGCAATATTCTAGAATCGTCACCAACGACGGATGTAGATAAAGTGGTTTCGCGAATAAAATTGGAGTAATAGCAGATATGAAGATATCAAAATTAAAATTCCTCAACCACCCTACCCTTAAGAATTTAGAGTTAGATTTTACGGATACTGCCGGTGGCGTCTATGACACTGTAATTTTTGCTGGTGAAAACGGGAACGGAAAAACGACGATTCTCAACAGCATTTCCCAAATCTCATCAGATTTGCACGGCAAGTATATGGAAGTTATTGTTCGGCTAGATATAGAGGATATCTTGTTTGTTTTAGAAAATGCTTCAGAAGAAATTTTGGTCAATGATGGTTTCAAAGATAAGACTCCAGAGGAGATTTTGTCACAATTGAGCCATATAACAATATCGGAACCAGGACGAAGAAATATGGGGTATTGGGGCATGGCTAGATATTCGTTTGAAGAAAATGAAAAAAATATCTTATATGCTCCCTATGGAGAAACGAGGTCATCTATAGGATTTTTGTTGTCGAATGTAGTTGCAAAAATTAAGAAAAATGATAAAGAACCATCGTTCCGGGAAGTTAGTCAAACCACTACTCTTACTATAGATAACCCAGATGACTATAAACAGAATAATCGGATAGTTTCCTCTAATGACTTGAATATATCCGAACTACTTACTAATATAAACTATCAAGATGCGTCGGAACTTCAAAATAAATTATTAGAAACAGGGACGGTCGCTGTAGAAGACGCGGAAAATAGAGTAAAACGTTTCAGAAGTGCTTTTAATCATTTTTTTGACAATGGACTGGAATTTTCAAAAATAGACAATTTTGAAATTATTTTCAAGAAGAATAGAGAAAAATTTAAAGTTCAAGGTTTAAGCTCTGGAGAAAAAAATATAGTTCAAAATGGAGCTTTCTTTTTAAAAGATATTAATTTGGACAACCCTTTCATCTCTATTCTGGATGAACCTGAACAATCTCTAAACCCTCTATGGGAAGACAGGATACTTGAGTACTATAAAAGACTATTAAATAAAAACGGCAGACAAATTGCACAATTGTTCGTTGCAACTCACTCCGAATACGTGATAAAAGACGCATATGAGGCTAAAGACCTCATTTTTATTATGAAGCGCAATGCTAGTGGTGATATCGTAGCCGAAAAAGCTGAGAATCTAAATCTTTTTCCATATAGTCCGACATATAACGAAATAAAATATGGAGCATTCAATCTGCCAACAAGCGATTTTCACAATGATTTGTTTGGGTTTCTTCAGGAGCGGCTCAACCAAATTACCGGTGTTAGCACCAATATAGACGATGTAGATAATTTTATTGACGGGCAAACAGGAAATTACGCAGTGCCTACCGGATGGATAAATGGACGCGGTGACAGAACATTACCGGTTTATATAAGAAACTGCATCCATCATCCGGAGTCGACGATAGAGCCCAATCCGATACGACAAAAGCCTAATGCTGAAGATATAAAACGTTCAATCGAGATATTGATTTGTATTATCGAAAGCATATAAAGACGAATATCTTTAACCATAAAAATAATCCTTGACAGCCTCATTCCGCTAATGTAAAATAGAAATCACAAAGGTCAATTATTTAATATAAACTAAAAAACTATAAAAAGGAAATAATAATTATTATGTCCAAAAGAATTATTGCCGGTCTCGGCGTCATTGCCGGCCTCGCAGTTGCTTTAGCTCCGGTAGCAACTTTCGCTACAGACACGGAAAGCGACCAACATACCGATACTCTAAACATTACGGTTCTTCCGTCTTGTACATTCGGTAGCGCTACGCTTCCTCTCGATCCGGTTTCTGGTATTTCCCATACCGCTGGCTCTACTGTCGCTGCAACTGATGGTGGAACTGCTCCGACTTGGTCTACTGTTACTGCTTCTGACGGTACTGGTCGTACCCCGGACAACGCTTCTGGTACAAATGCCAACAAATCCGTCGATAAATTAACCTACTCCATGTTCGCCGGTACTACTCGTGACGATCTTGGTACAACGACTATGAAAATCGTTTGTAACAATAATCTTGGTTACGAAGTCAAAGCTGCTTTAGGTACGCTCCAGGAATGGGAGAATAACGCTGCTGTTAGTGAAGGTGCAACGATTGCACCGAGTGCTTCTTACTCTGCGTCCGTTTCTGGTTATGCTCTCTTTGGGGTAGCACAAACTGGTGGAGTAACTGTCGATGCTCAAGCTAAACACGCTACGGCCGCTCCGACTCGAATTGCTCATAAAGCTGGAGTCACTACAGCTGAGACCGGTGATTCTATTACTGTTACTTACGGTATTGGCGTCAAACCAGATCAGAAAGCCGCTACCTACCAAGGCGATGTTGTCTATACTCTCCTTCAACTAGCAGAGTAATCACGATAAGCGATTTGACGACCTAAATCTCCTCAGCAATGGGGAGATTTTTATTCCATTTTTCTGTTTCTTTATGTATAATTAATATAACAAACAGGAGGTATTTTGGAAGAAACCTTATATTTTAAGCCCGAGACGTCGGGCAATAAAAAACGTACCAAAGAAAAGAAAAAAGATCATAAATTGTTGAAGCTGTTTTCTTCTTTGTTATTATTACTAATTATAATCTTAATTGTTGTCTGGTTACTAAGAGGAACTAGAACCGTTTCCGGTCGCTATCCGGAAAACCTAAAAAATGAATATGTCGAGTGTATATCTAATGATATTACTTACGATAAAGCTAACGAAATCAGTTCTGATGATAAAGAACTCAAGATAAGCATGATTTTCTATGGCGACAAAGAGTTTAACTCTGCCAACCTAAAATATACACTCCACTTTTCTGAAAGACTAGAAGCGGCCCAAGCCGAATCTCTTCTTCATGCTCAATTCGCTAAAAACCTTGCTGAATCTGGCTATTCTTTTGAGAAATTCAGCAATAAGTTTTCGATTATCGATAGTGATTTGGTGCTCACTCTCCATACCTCTGACGGGAAAATGGACGATAGAGCGAAAAGCTATTTTGTCGTGGATGGATTAGATTCAGGAGAATTACCAGTAACTCTCGTGGAATATAAGAATAGCTATGAAGCTAAAGGGTTTAGCTGTAAGACTTCACTAGAAGAATAGAAAGGATATAAAAGTGAAACGTAACAAAAATACTATAATATCAAAAATTGCTCTCGCTATTTTGACGGTAATTCTTGGAGCTTCTTGCGTCCCCACTATCCCAGCTTTTGCTGGCGAGTTTTCCTTATCTCCGATGTACCAGTTTATAACGTTGTCCCCAGGCGAGACATATGTTGGGAATTTCGACATAGTAAATCCAGGGACAAGCGAGTCTGATTTTTACTATTCTCTACGGGTAGAGCCTTTTAGTGTGGACGATAATAATGAGGGCTCATTAGTCGCATATAATAATGGTGATTATAACATGATAACTGATTGGATCGAGCTAAAAGAAACAGAGGGAGTCATACCTCCGAATTCAAATAAGGAAGTTCGCTTCTATATTAATGTCCCTGAGGACGCCCCCGCTGGCGGACAATACGCCTCGATTGTGGTTTCTTCTGCTGAACATAGAGTGGACAATACTACCGTTGACTTACGAGAAATCTACGAATCCGTCCATCTTATTTACGCTGATGTAGTTGGTGAAACGGTCAGGAAAGGGGAAATTAACGATATTGACGTACCAAGTTTCTTATTCTCCGGGAGCATTGCTGGTAGCTCAAAAATTAAAAATAACGGCAATGTTCATTCGCGTGCCACTCATACTTTACAGATATTTCCGCTTTTCTCTAACGAGGAGGTGTTTACAAACGAAGAAAACCCAGACTCGGTATTAATTATGCCGGGCAATACGCGATACACATCTATCGAATGGGATCAAACTCCTTCTATCGGCATCTTCCACGTCATCTATAACGTCGAGTTCGAAGGTGTAAATCAGAAAGTCGATAAGATAGTTATCGTCTGCCCACTCTGGCTCCTCTTCATCATCGCCGTCGTCATCTTCCTTACTATCTTCAAAATCCTCAATGGAAAGAAGGAAAATAAATAAGTAGCCATCACAGATAATTTGCTGTTTATAACAGGCGTAAGCTAGCCGAACTATGTTTTTTAAAAACATAAAAATTATAAAATAGTATGCTATTTAAGTCAAGAAAATTATGATAGAATAATAGCATGAAAATAAATCGCATAATAATAAAGAATATTGGGCCTTTTAAGCACCTAGATATTGAGCTAAAAGGAAAATCTGTTGCTTTTATCGGCGGTAATGGTAGCGGCAAAACTCTGTTAATTTCTTCTTTGGTAGATTTTATCCATGAATATTTTACTGAACTTGGTTTTCGAGACATTACTCCGCCGGCGAACGGATTGAACCATACATATTTCAGAGTTGCTTCGCCAAAATTTCTTAGAGTTGGCGCAAATAAAGGTTATATTTGGGTTAGTGGGAATATTGACAAAGAAGAAATATCTTATCTTGAGCAATATGGCTATTCTAAAGAAGAACTAATCAGTGAGCTCAATGTAGAAGAGTCAAAAATACCCTGGAGTGAAAATCAGGCGAAAAATATACTTGATATAAAAAAAGAAAACAAAAAAGATTTGCGCCAAAAAATGCTGAGCGAAAGTGTTTTCTTTCTTCCGGCAAATCGCTTTGAAGATGAAAGCTGGCGAACCGAAGTGTTTTTTAATGAGGATTTTTCTCAGAAAACTTGGTACGTCGGAGAACTGGGCAGAAAACTTGAATTAATAAACTCGCTGAAAGATAATTATATTTGGCTCACGAATGAAGTCCTTGACCACTATGTAGTGAATGGGGGTAATCCCTTTTGTGAACTCAGAATAAATATGATTACTAGTTTTCTGAGTAAAATTTTAGAACAAAAAACGCCCGTTCTTCTAAATGTTAGTACGAACCATTACGACAGGCTATCGATTATAGATGCCGGCAGACAAGTCGTTTTAAATTCTTTTGAGAATTTATCAATGGGGCAATTAACCGCCTTGAACCTTTTACTGAATGTTTTACGTATCGGAAATCAAAATAAAATTCCAACAGAAAATGAAGGGCTCGTGATAATCGATGAAATTGACGCTCATACGACTGGAGAGATTGCGTCGCGTGTAATACCGGAAATTATCAAAAGTTTTCCCAAAATACAATTCATTATCACTACTCACGACCCAATCTCCGTCGTAGGAATTGAAAACCATACAGAAATAAAACTTATCGAACTGCCATTCGGGGAAGAAATTTTGGCAAAGGATTTCCGAGAAATAGAAGAAACTCGAAAACGACTTAAAACGACCAACGCAGAAATAAAAAACATTATAAACAATATTGAGGTAACTAATAAACCAGTTTTATTGGTTGAAGACCAACATACCGAAATTTATAAAGTTGCTTGGCTCAAAGTCCATGATATAGAATTCAATGAAACAAATTTTGGACAAAAATTTGTTACGAAAGCCCCGTTCGAAATAATCTCAGCTAATGGTCATAGGAATCTTTATGGTTTCCTGAACCGGTCTAACTTTCCTAGTACTATTTGTGGCAAAAAAGTCTTGGGTTTATTTGATTTTGACGAAGCGTATTCGTCGTTCGATGGACTATTGAAAGAAAATTGGAGTAGAATTTTAGGAAATGATAAGGATGGGCTCTATAGAAAGCACAAAACCGAAATTGGTATATCAACCATGATTCTACCAGTTCCTAAGTATAGAAATAAAATTGCTAGCAGTATTTTTAAGAGCTATAGTTGTCTTAGTATAGAACTTTATTTCAAAAATAAGACATTAGGGCAAAATCACTACGGCATAAATCCCGACAAGCCTGGGAGAGTATCAAAATTTCTAGGGAACAAAGCGGTCTTCTGGAGAGAAACTATCAATTACAACAAAAAAGATTTTTCGTCCTTTAAAGTTTTATTCGAGAAAGTAAGCAAAATACTCGAATTGGAGTAAAAGATATTATATAATATATCATATGAAAATTCTAGAAGAAGAAATCAACAAATCTGATTTAAAAAATTCAGAAAACGTTTTGAACGGCGAAATGGTTAAAGCGGTCGTCGACGTAGAAAATCCCGAAATTCGCGAAAAAATTAAAGCGGTCGTTAAAAAATGGATCAAATAATCCAGCATAAAACCCTCCGAGAATCTTGGTCGGAGAAATCCCTCGCCTACCAAATGGGGAACATCGGTAGCGAAGTCTCCCGCTCTCTTAAAAACAAAGATAATCCCCGTCGCTTTCAAGGGTGCTTCGAGCGAGCCCTAGAACTCTTCGACTTTACAATCGACTCGCTCCAACAGAAAAAGGAGTTTGGGAAGCTAAAAGAAGTTTGTCGCGCCCGCGAGGAGTTTTGTGACTATTTTAACGGCAATTCTTTCAGAACCGACCCTAAGAAACTCCAAAAATACTACGACGAGTTCGTTTCGCTTCTCTAAAACTTTTCTAGTCTTTACAAAACTCTAAAATTGAGCTAAAATAAAAAGGCTAGGGACTCTTAGCTCAGTTGGCTAGAGCGTTTCTTTGACGTAGAAAAGGTCAGAGGTTCAAGTCCTCTAGAGTCCACCAGTCAATTTTCTAGACTTTCTGGGCCGGTAGCTCAGTTGGTTAGAGCACGGGCCTTTTAAGCCCGGTGTCGAGAGTTCGAGCCTCTCCCGGCTCACCACCCTTAGCCTAGAAAAACAAATAAGCCCCTAGAGCGGGCTTATTTTTATTGAAAAAACTATTCTGCTTATGTTAAAATAAAAATATGGCTACTAAAAAATCTACTAAATCTTCTCAAAAAACTGCGAAACCAAAAACCGTCGCTAAAAAACCAGTTCAAAATTCTAAAAAACCAACCAAAACTTGTCATAAACCCGGAAAAACCGAAGCGCATCATCTCTGTTTTGGCGTTATGATGATTGGGGTTGGATTTGTTGTTTTTCTTTCGCTCGTCCTCGGGCTCGCTTTTTATCTCGCAAAAATAAACCTCATGACTGACGCCGAAAGGTTTTCTGCCGAATATTCCGAAGTCGAAAAAGATAATCTTTTCGTTTACCAAACCGGCGAAGAAGTTATCGAAATTCTTGAACACGGAACCGGCGTCGTCTTTCTCGGTTTTCCGCAGTGTCCGTGGTGCCAGGCTTATGCGCCGATGTTGAACTCTCTCGCAAAAGAAGCCGGAATCGAAAAAATTTATTACCATAATACTTACGACGATTGGCAAAACGATACCGAGGAATACCATAAACTGACCGAACTCCTCGGCTCAAATCTCCAATATGACGAAGCCGGCAATCGCCATCTTTACGTCCCCGACGCAGTTTTTGTTAAAGACGGCGTTATCATTGGCAACGATTTCGAGACCTCAAAAGATACCGCCGATGCGAAAACTCCCGAAGAATATTGGACGGACGAACGCGTCGAAGCCTTTAACTCCCGAATTTCTAGCTTCCTCTCCCAGCTAAAATAAAGATAAACTCTTGCTTTTTGCCGCTAAAAGTGGTAAAATAAGAGTTCTATGAATAAAGAAAAAATCAGAAACGTCGCGATTATCGCGCACGTCGACCACGGTAAAACGACTCTTGTTGATGGACTTTTAAAACAGTCAAATACTTTTCGCGACAATCAGGCGGAAATGTCCCAGACCCTTATCATGGATAGCATGGATCAGGAACATGAGCGCGGGATTACGATTACCGCGAAACAGACCGCTGTTTTTTACAATGGTTATAAAATCAATATTATTGATACCCCAGGCCACGCCGATTTTTCCGGCGAAGTCGAGCGTACGCTAAATATGGCGGACGGCGTCCTTCTGATTGTTGATGCTCAAGAAGGTCCGATGCCTCAGACGAAATTTGTCCTCGGAAAAGCTCTCGACCTCAAACTAAAACCGGTCGTTATTATTAACAAAATCGACAAACCCGCCGCCCGCATCGAAGAAGTCAAAGACGAAATTTCTGATCTTTTCCTAGAACTTGCGACTGACGAGTCTCAGCTCAACTATCCGATTTACTACGCCGTCGCCCGCGACGGCCGCGCCGGAAAGACGACCGACCTTGATGATAATCTAAACGTTATTTTTGAGTCAATCATCAACGATATTTCCGCCCCCTCGATTGACGAAAACGAGGGAAAAGGCGCTCAGCTTCTTGTTGCTGCTCTTGCCGCTGATAATTATCTCGGAAAATATGCTATCGGCAAAATCCACCGCGGAAAACTTAAAAAAGGCGAAACGGTTAAACTGCTCCAAAAAGACTCTAGCGTTCAAGCGAAAATTGAAAACCTTTTTACTTATCGCGGTCTCGGAAAAGAGGAAGTTAGCGAAGCTTATGCCGGGGATATTGTCGCTTTAACCGGAATCGAAAAAGCAAACATCGGCGACACGGTCGCAACTGGCGACGTCCCCGAAGCCCTCCCGACAATCGAACTCGAACCGCCGACACTTTCGATTTATATCGGACCAAATACCTCCCCCCTAAAAGGGAAAGAGGGGGAATTTACGACTTCTCGTCAAATCGCCGAACGCCTCGAAAAAGAACTCGAAACGAATATCGCCCTAAAAATTACCCCCGACGGACTTGGTTATAAAGTCTCCGGTCGCGGCGAGCTTCATCTTTCCGTTTTAATCGAAACCATGCGCCGCGAGGGTTATGAACTCGAAGTCGGACGCCCAGAAGTTGTTTATAAAATTATCGACGGCGTTAAACAAGAACCGGTCGAATCTTTAAGCGTCGAAGTCGACGCCCAGTTTGTTGGCGCCGTCTCCCAGGAGCTCGGCGTCCGCAAAGCGAATCTCGTTTCCCAAGAGCTAACTTCTTCCGGAACGACTCGCTTTACGTATCATATTACTACCGCCGCCCTAATCGGTTTAAGGAATAATCTCCTGACCGAAACTAAGGGCACGGTCATTATGTCCTCAATTCCGAAAGGCTACCAACCCGTCGACTCTAAATACAAACCCGAACGAAACGGCGCTTTGATTTCTTTCGAATCCGGAACTTCAACCGCTTATGCTCTCGACGCTGCCCAAGCCCGCGGAACTCTCTTTATCCCTCCCCAAGTTCCCGTCTATCAAGGTATGATTGTTGGACTCTCTAACAAAAAAGAGGACATTGACATCAACATCTGCCGCGAAAAGCAACTAACGAATATGCGCACCCACGCTTCCGACGGCGCAATCCAACTCACCCCTCACACTCAACTCTCTCTCGAACAATGTCTTGATTTTCTCCTCGACGACGAACTCCTCGAGGTTACGCCTAAGTCTCTCCGTCTCAGAAAGCGCCAACTTGACCCGATTAAACGCAAACGCGAAAACCGCGCCTAACTTGACTTTTTAGGCGTTTTGGTGTATAATAGAGAGATACGAGGCGATTAGTCGCCTAGCATTTTCACTAAGAAAGAAGGCGATTTCTGTGTCTCTTACGAACTTCCTTGTTCGATATTCACTCACTCGATTCAACAAGCACAGAAAGCTGAGGATCTTGTGTCGTCAGGGTTACTGGTTCCTCGGCGAACTCTACTGTTTTTTCTCCCCGCTCCATCGTCGCAATCTTGCCAAGATGAAGAATGGCGAGATTCTCGACACCTACCCGCGTTTCTACCAGAACATCTCGCGTATGGCCAGCGCCAGTTGGACGGAGTCCGACGACGAAGATAATTATTCGCTTGTCCCCGACCCCTCACGTTCGGTTGTCGGCTACGCGACCTCCTACTGCGCCTATAAGATCAAGGAAACAACCGGCTCTTGGCCCAAGCGCGTCTCTAAAGGGAAGCGCTTCGACGCTAATAACTGGGTTGCGTTTCTCCGTGAAGCCGGCTATTATGAAGTCGACCATCAACCGTCGAAAAACTTCTACTACGTCGGCGTCCGCACGCACCCCTACCGGACTTACGGCGAAGTTGTCTGGCTTGAACGCTACGAGGGCGAGGGCAATTCAAACGACATCGTCCTCGTTACGACCTATGACCACAAGATGTTTGTCTCGAAGTTAGTCCGCGTCCCGGACTATACTTGGGTTAAAATCGCTCGTCGCGAGCCTCCCCTCCCTGTCGATAAACTCGCCAACAACCCTCCTCACCCTGCTTTCTCCTAATCTCCTCCCGAAAGGGAGGATTTTCATTCTTTTTATGTTATTTTTATGTTAATATAAATATATGAAAACTTTTTCTAAATCATTATTTATTATTTTATGTTTAGGTCTTTCGGTCGTCTTCGGCGGTAACGTCTCTGCTAAAAGCGTCGGAAAGCTAAATAGCTCCTGGAGCGTCTTTCCGTCCGGCTGTAGTGCCGAAACCTATATCGCCGCTGTCGCTCTGAACTACGTTAAGGGTCGCGGCGAAATCTCTTGCTGGGATATTGAGAACATGACCAGCGATTATAGCGACTGTTTTAAGAAAAGCGGAGTCGAAAAAGTCCGCTGCTTCTTGAATAAACTCGGCGTCAGCAACTCTCGCGGCGTTGAGGGCGGGCTTCAGCCAGTCAAGTCTAAAACAACTTGCGAAAACGTTATGCGCGTAACTGCGCGAATTATTGCCGGGCAATACGCCCTTGTTAGTAAAGGCTCAAAACATGCGCTCATTACCAAAGTTTCCGCGACGAAGAAAAACGGTAAATGGAGCGATTTTAAGTTCCACGGCGTCATCGTTTCCGGTACATCAACCTCTAAATCCGGTACCGGCTCTGGAAGCGCGACGAAGTTTATGAAAGCTGCCGAAAAAGCCCGCGCCGCTTTGACTTATGTCGGAAATGCTGGCTCAATCCCTAGCTACGGTAATATTTGCGGAAAATAAAGGAGTTTTATATGGAAAACAATAATTACGAAAACCCTACCCCGACTTTACCCCTCGACGCCCAGCTGCCCGAGGAGCCTAAAAAGCCTAATAATAAAAAACTTTTTCTCTTTGGTGGAATTGCGCTCGGGCTGATCTTAATCGGTTTAGGCGTATTTTTTATAATCAAGAGCAATAGCCCCTCGGAGCCAGAATCAGAAACGACTTCCGAACTCTCTCCGGACGGTTTAACGGAAGAAGAACTAGCCGAACTCGACCTCCCGACGGACGAAAACGGTAAGATTATTTCCCAGAGCAGCATCTTCGACGACGAAGAACTCTCCGTTAATATTAAAGAGGGCTTTTTCGAGGGCGAAGATATCGAAAGTTATGTCGAAGAGGCTCTTTATGAGTTCCTTGTTTCGGTTTATCCAGAATATTCTTCCGTTACGGTTCTCCCGAATAGTCTAAAAAATAATTCCTTTAAGCTAAAGGTAAGTACCGGCGCAGTTTATCTCGTTGATTTGTCTTACGCCTCGACCGACGCCGAATTCCCAGACCTTTCCATTAAAACCGAAGACGGAAAGGAAGTCTTTAGCTATAGCGAAGATTCTTATACCGGCGACGACATCGTCCTGACCGACGAACAAGCTGAAGAAATTTTTGGCGATTCCGAAGAATAATTATATAATATTAGATATGTCTTATCTAATCGACTCTCATTGCCATCTCCACGATCCTGAGTTTTTTGCGCCCGAATTGGCGGAAAAAATGTTAAAAAACGCCGAAAAAGCCGGCATTCGCCAGGTTATCTGTATCGGAACGAGCGAAAAAGATTCCAAAAAAGCGCAAAGTTTCGCCGAAAGCCACAAAAACGTTTTTTGGACTTACGGGATCCATCCAGAGGAGACTAATATCGCGAGCCGAGGACTAGCGAGAAAAAATGATGATACTCTCTATAATTCTAAACTTGTCGCTATCGGCGAAGTCGGTCTCGACTATCACTACGACGGCTTCAATAAACCAGCCCAAATCAAACTCCTCGAAGAAATGCTTTCCCTCGCAACTCGCCTCAATCTTCCCGTCTCTCTCCACGTCCGCGACGCTTTCCCAGATATTTTCGGGATTTTAAATAATTTTCCGAAGCTAACCGGCGTTTTCCATAGCTTCTCCGACTCCGAAGAAAACTTGAAAAAAGTTCTCGAAAGAGGCTTTTATGTCGGGGTTAACGGTCTCGCGACGTTCGCAAATCTCGACTGTTATAAAAATCTCGAACGGATCGTTCCTTTGGAGCGTATTTTGCTCGAAACCGACGCCCCGTTCTTGACCCCTGTTCCGAAACGTGGTATAATAAACGAACCAGCGTATATTAAACATATCGCCGAATGGTTATCAGCTAAATTAGGAGTCTCTCTCGAAACCATAACAGAGAAAACGACCGAAAATGTCCGAACCCTCTTCTCTCTTCCGAATCCCGAGCTTTAAACGCGAAGAAGCCTATAATTTTGCCGACCCAGAAGATTTCGAGGTTTATTCTGAACTGAATAAAATCGCCGAGGAGATTGAACAATGTCGCTTAAACGCTCGATAGCTGCTTATCGAACCTTCGGGAAACTTCGCCCAACTGTCGAAGATTTAATTAACGCCGAATCCGAACTTGGGCGAACCCTTTTTGGACCGATTCCGGCGGGTCATCAACGCGAGTTTTTTGAACATAAAAAGAACGTCTGGATTTGGCACGAATCTTGGAACGAATTTGGCAGTCGTAAAGAAACGACGATTCGCTATGAAGTTCGCGAAAACGGCGTCTATAAAAAACCGCTCGGCGGCGTCTATACAAAACTAAAGGGCGCAGAACTCCTTAACTTCCGCAAAGCCGCCCGCGCCTATCTTAACTTAATTAAGCAAAATCTTTATCAAAACTAGCGTTCGTGATATAATTTAACCATGAACGAAAAGTCTCTTAATCCTAGAGGAAGAAAAGTCAAAAGAATCGTTTTTATCTCCGTCGGAGTTTTTTTGTTTTTGATTTTAGGCGGAACTGGTCTTTATTTTTACCTAAATCGCGATACGACCCCTCCGTTTTCCGACGCGGAGTTTTTGGTTGACGTCGGAACCTGGGAAAAAGAGGGAAGCCCGAAAGTAAAATGGATTTTTAAAGCCGACGGAAAAGGAACTTTAACGACAAACGAAACGAATTTCTATGATTTTACCTGGAAATTGGACGGCGAAGATTTAAAAATCTCGACCGATTGGCTCTATACCCTCGAAGACGATTTCTCTTTTACGCTTAATCGCGAGGAAAAAAACTTTACCGTCGTCGCAAAGTCCGACGAAAAAGAAAGCGTTTTTATTCCGACGACTGCCGACTCGAACGCCTCTCTTGAAAATTCCGAAGAATAATTATATAATATTTCTATGATTTATCTCGATTACGCCGCCGCGACGCCGGTCTCAGAAAAAGCTCTTCGCGCGATGGAGCCGTTTTTTACGGAAGATTTTTTTAATCCCTCCGCCGCTTACTACCCCGCGAAACTCGTCCGCGAAAAATACGAAACCGCGAAAAACGAGATCGCGCATTTAATCGGCGCAAAGGGAACTGATCTCGTTATGACGTCTGGCGCGACCGAGAGCAACGAACTCGCTTTTTCAAGCCTCCTGACCCCTGTTAATCAAAAAGTTCAAGCGCGGATTCAAACTCCGCAAAATTTGCCGGAAGTTTTAGTTCTAGAAACCGAACACGCAGCGGTTTTAGAGAACGCCAAACGCTTCTCGAACGCCCTTGTTAAAGTTGATAAAAATGGTTTAATTATACTTGACGATTTGAAGAAAAAGTTATCTCCCGCGACTCGCCTGATTTCCGTCTCTCTTGCGAACAACGAACTCGGAACTATCCAGCCTCTCGCCGAAATCGCCGAACTAGTCCGAAGCGAAAGAATGAATCGCTTGAGAAGGGGGAACCTAACCCCGCTCTATCTCCACTCCGACGCCTCCCAAGCCCTTAATCTAATCGACATTTCCGTCGCCCGTCTCGGCGTCGATCTTTTGACTTTGAATTCCGCGAAAGTTTATGGCCCGAAAGGCGTTGGCGCGCTCTATGTTGCGCACGGCGTTAAACTCTCCCCAGTTTTTCTCGGCGGCGGTCAGGAAAACGGGCTGCGCTCCGGAACTGAGAACGTCCCTGGCGTAATTGGCTTCGCGACCGCGTTTAAAGAGGCAAAGTCCCACTTCTCCTCAAACCGCAAAACTTACGAAAAACTAACTAAAATTCTCGAAACCGAACTAAAACAATCAAAAATCGAACCAAAATTTCTAAAACATAAAAAATCTTCTCTTGCGAATTTTTGCCCCGTCTGTTTTCCGGGTCTCGACGCCGAGCGTTTGATTTATAAACTCGAAGAACAGGGCGTCCTTCTTTCGACCGGCGCTGCCTGCGCCGCCTCAAAAGGAAAAAAGTCTCATGTTCTAAAAGCAATCGGTCTCTCCGACGCCGAAATCGCCGGCTCGCTCCGCATCTCTCTCGGAAGACTCAATACCGAGGATAACGTCCGTGAAGCCGGTCGTCTAATTCGTGAAGCCGTTGATGAAGAATGCAATAGGATAGGAGAGGGAGATGAATAGCTTCTTTGAGGGATGCCCGGACCGCTACGAGGGAGGATTAAGGCGCCCGAGCCCCGTAACGACGGGCCGAGAGAACGCCGTTTTCCGTTCCGCCCCTTGGGACGCGGCGAGAGCGAAGCTCGACAAAGGACTTTCGACCGCAAGCGAGCGTGGTGTCGTCTATCTCGGTATGTCTGGCGGCGTTGACTCCTCCGTCTCTGCGCTTCTTTTAAAAAACGCGGGCTATAAAGTCGTTGGCGTCTATATGAAAAACTGGTCGCGCGACCTCCCCGGCATGAAATGCCCCTGGGCAGAAGACCTTGCCGACGCAAAACGCGTCGCGACAAAGCTCGGAATCGACTTTAAAGTTTTTGACTTCGAAAAAGATTATAAAGAAAAAGTCGTTGAATATATGTTGAAAGAGTTTAAAGCCGGTCGAACCCCGAATCCTGACGTTATGTGTAACGAAGAAATAAAATTCAAACTTTTCTTCGAAAAATCCCTCGCCTCCGGCGCTGATTTTATCGCGACCGGTCATTACGCTAAAGCCGAAAACGGAAAACTTCTCCTCGCAAAAGACGAAAACAAAGACCAAACCTATTTCCTCTATCGAATTTCGACCTCTGCTCTCGAGAAGACCCTGTTCCCGCTCGGCGAAATGAAAAAACCCGAAGTAAAAGCCTTTGCCGCAAAAAACGGACTAAAAAACGCCTATAAAAAAGAGTCGATGGGCGTCTGTTTTGTCGGCGAAGTCGGCATGAAAGATTTTCTCCGCGAGTATATCGACCTAAACCCTGGAGAAATCCGCGACGTTTCGACAAACGAAGTTCTTGGCTTCCACGACGGCGCGGTTTTCTATACCCTCGGTCAGCGCCACGGGCTTTATCTTGGCGGCGGGCTTCCATACTATGTCGTCAAAAAAGATTTGAAAAAAAATATCGTCTATGTTTCTCGCAATCTTAACGACGCGAACCTGTGGTCGAGAGAACTGACTCTCGAAAACCTTTTCCTCCGCGAAACGCCAGACAAAATCCCCGAAAAAATCTCCGTTCGCCTCCGTCATCGCGCCCACCTCCTCCCCGCGAAACTCATTCTAAAGAACCCGGAAAACTTAACTCTAAACGCCGATAATCCCTTCTCTTCCGCGACTCTCCTTTTCGATCAAGAAATCAAACTCCCCGCCTCCGGTCAATCCGCCGTCTTCTATTCCGGCGACCTCTGTCTCGGCGGCGGCATTATTAAATAGCTCATAAAAACCCCAGCAGGATGCTGGGGAACTGGGCTAGAAACTCTCGACGAACGACTTGAAACTGACCGGACCGGTATCGCCATTCGCCATGCGCCACAAGACGTGGTTGCCAAACCGCTTCAGGATAGCGCCGTCCTCAAAACGCGACAGGCTCTTCGCGATGCGCTCGCAGAGCGCCGTCTGGTACTGAATCTGGTTGTCGGCCAGCGCAGCGAGCAGAATGTCGCCGATGTAGTTGTAGTCGCCGCGCCGCGCCAGCTCTTCCTGAGCCGCTACCGCGGTCAGAGGAATCTGCTCCCTAATCGCCGTCTGGTATTCGCGGGAAATAGACGAGGTAATCAGCTCGTCCTGAAACCTGCGCCGGATGGCAAAAAGCTCTTTCTCTTCTTCTTCGGAATAGGGGAACTTCAACTGGTAGTTCGTCATCAAAATCTCCTCCTCGCTAAAGATAAAAAGGTCGTTAGAGTAAGTCGAGAATCTTAAAGTACTATTCCTTAATTATAACAAATTACATCACTTTTATCAAGAAAACGTACTTAGCCGAGATATAAAATTGTCTTAAACTCCTAAAATTCTTTTCGCTACTTTTAGATATTCTTCCGGAGCTTTTGTAATTTCTTCAATTTCTTCGCAAAACTTCTCATATTCCGAGTCTTTAAAATACATTTTCCCCCTCGCGTACCCGCCCGCCCCGAACTTTTCGCGAAGATGAACCCGCGCGTCTTCGATTGTCTTCTCAACCGAATAATCCGGATGTAATGCTCGGCTATAATTAAACGACCTCTTTACGGCTTGAGAAACCTCGGTATTTCTGTCTGCCGACGAAACAATTTTTCCATAAACACTCCTCGGCTCGCGTTTTAGCGACGCGCGGTGGTCTTCGACCGCCTCCGCCATAATCCTCCGCTCCTCCTCTGAAAATTTTTCCGCTAAAAACTTATCTTTTAGAAGCATTTTCGCCGACTCAAAATTATGATTTTCATTATTAACTAACCTCCCAAGGTCGTGATATGCCGCGATAATATAAACCATATCAAAATTAATCTCCGGAATTTCTCCCGCGAACTTTAAACTTCGCCGAATAACATAATCTATATGATCAACCGTATGCCCACGCAGCTCGCTATATCTTGGTAAAACCGCTTTTTCGATATGCTCCCGAACTTTCGGGCTAACTTTCTCTAAATTTTTGTCCATAGTTAAAATTATACAATAAACTTTTATACTTTTAGAGATTAACCAATCCTCTATCGTTTTTAAAAAACAAAAAAAGCAGGAACAAAAAATCTCCCGCTAAGACTCAGCGGGAGAGGTTGAAGTTGCTGTTTTGGGGTCGAAAACCTGAACGGCAGCCATTCCGGACTCATAAACCTTTCCATCGTACGAATACGCATGGATATACTCTACATAGGCTACCGGCAGATAGATAGTTCTGTCCAGTTCGTCATTGTAATAATGGAATTGATAAGTCTTCGTCGCTCCACGGCGTTTAATCTCGATGGAAGATCTGCTCATGAAGTGCACAAGCGAATCCTTGTTCAAAGTTCCTTTGCCGATTGACTTCCACATCAAATCGCAATAGGCTTCCATGAACTCATCGTGGTTAGCTTCGTAGTTCGTTTTAGTTGCCCAGTTAATACCGAGCTCCTCTTGATGCCCATCGACAGACTGTATAAAGGCCTCGATAAACTCAGTATAGCGAATCGCTTGCCAGAGGCTATCGAATCCATAAACGCATTCCTCCCCCTCGCGAGTCGGATACTGGTCGAGGCAAACCCCGATTTTGTAAATCGGTTCAGCAGCGTAGTCAAGGTCGAGTTCCTGAACGACGGCATTGTTGACTTTCTCGGTCATGGATTCGACCGTCCTAGCGGCAGCGGCGACGCGGAGACCATTGACGATGTTGAACCCAAAGTTGAGCGCGACAGCGAAGATGACGACGGCGACAATAAACAGCATGGTCTTCTTAAAAAACTTCATTTTAACCCCTCCTAAAATGATTATACTTACATTATATCATACTTTATTAAAAAAGTCAATAACCCTAATGCTAATAAAAAATAACCCCCGATTCCTCGGGGGTAGGTAAACTAGGGAATTAGGGGTCATATAAATCACAGACCTATCGGTCGGATAATCTCTATTGTCATGTACCGCCTCCCCTGGCACATCAGTGTATATTCGGCGTTCAAAAACTGAATTATCTCTTCGCTTCCGTAACCCTCGACGTAAGAGCCTAAAAACCGACTTTCGCCGCTAGACCGAGCGGGCGTCCCCCAAATCGCGCGTTTAACGCTAGTGATTAAAGCCTTGAACAAACTTCATTCCCCCTCTTTTGATTTTTGGTTGTCTTGTCAGCAAAATCCCAATCACGATCCCGGTCATTACTCCGTAAAGATTGAGATGGATGTCGGAAGATTCGAACACTCTCCCCGCGATAAAAGCCTGAGCCGATTCGTCGTACATCGCCATAAATCCAGATAGTAAAAGCGTAAATCCGATTGCCTTTTTCGCGGGATTACTGGAATAAAAATAAACTACCAACGCTATTAACATTCGGTAGGTTACGAACGCGAAAGTAAAATGGAGAAAAAAGTGCGCGAAGTTTCTTAAATCCCCGTGGAACTTCGCGAACGAACTCGGCGTATAGCCGAATTTGCTCAAAAACTGAAGCACGATTTTCGCGACTTTCCGCGAAAGAATTCCGCTCTCGCCTCCCTCCTGGCTCGAAAGAATCAGCGTAATTGTTAGCCAAAACAGAAAGAAGATAAATCTAACGAAAAAGACAGTCGCCAGTTTCCGTCTAGATATAGTTCTATCTCTACCCATAAGCTCCCTCCCTAGTTAGATTATTAAGGTACTTTTCTCTATTATACAACGAACAAGATAAAAAGTCAAATCTATAAAGGTTTCCGAAAGTCCCCTAAACCCCTTAAAAATATGTTATAATTACCCGTATGAATGCTAGCGAAATTAGACAAAAATATCTTGAGTTTCAAAAATCTAAGGGTCATCAAGTCATTCCTCCCGCCCCGCTCGTTCTTGAAAACGACCCGACGACCCTCTTTACCGGCTCTGGAATGCAGCCACTCCTCCGTTTTCTTCTCGGTGAACAACACCCTAAGGGGACGCGCCTAACCGATTCCCAGCCCTGCCTCCGTCTCCAGGACATCGAAGACGTCGGCGACCCGCGCCATACGACTGTGTTCGAGATGCTCGGAAACTGGTCGCTCGGCGATTATTTTAAAGAGGAACAAATTAGGAACTATTTTGAATTTCTAACCAAAGTTATTGGATTGAATCCAGAAAAAATCTTCGTAACTTGTTTTATTGGCTCAGAAAAATACGGAATCCCGAAAGATACCGAAGCTGCGGAGATTTGGCAGAAAGTCTTTAAAGAGGCCGGAATCGACGCGAAAATCGCGGAAATCGACACGGCGGAAGCTGGCGACAAACGCGGAATAAAGCCCGGCGAGCGCATTTTCTTCTATAACGATAAAGAAAACTGGTGGAGCCGTGGCGGCGGTATCGAAACGACCCCAATCGGCGACCCCTGCGGGCCAGATTCGGAAGTTTTTTATGATTTTGGCGAAGACAAACAGGACGTTGAAAAATACGGAAAAAGTCATCCCGCCTCTGACGGCGCCCGCTTTATGGAAATCGGGAACCAAGTTTTCATGCAATATCGCCGCAATTCTGACGGCAGCTTTTCCGAACTTGAACATAAAAACGTTGATTTTGGCGGCGGTCTCGAACGTCTTGCGGCGGCGTCGATTGAGAGTTTTGACGTCTTTAAAATTTCTCTAATGAAACCGATTATTGAAAAGCTCGAAAGCCTTTCCGGAAAAAGTTATGAAAACAATACCGACGAAATGCGAATTATCGCCGACCATCTCCGCGGCGCTTATCTCCTCTCGGCGCAAGGTCTCGTCCCCTCAAACAAGGCGCAAGGCTACGCCCTCCGCCGTCTGATTCGTCGCGCGATTTTGAAAGCCCTCGATCTTGGAATTGCAAAGGATTTTCTCAAAGAAACTATTTCGACAATCGAAAAAGAATACGATTCTCTCCCTGACTCGATTTTGACGAACCGCGAAACTGCCCTTGAAACTCTTGAAAAAGAAGAAAAGGCTTTCCGAAAAACCCTAGAAAAGGGAATTAAAGAGTTAGATAAGATTTATCAAAAAAATAAAGTTTTAAGTGGAAATGATATTTTTAAGCTCCAAGATACCTACGGCTTCCCGTTCGAAATCTCAATCGAAGAAATCTATCGTAAAAATCTAAAACTTTCCGAGAATTATAAAGCCGAGTTCGACGCCGCGCTTAAAGAACAGCGCGAACGCTCAAAGACTGCTTCGAAAGGTATGTTCAAAGGCGGTCTCGAAGACCACGGCACTCAAACGACCAAATACCATACCGCGACGCATCTTCTCCTCGCCGCCCTCCAAAAACACGTTGATAAAAATATTGTCCAAAAAGGTTCAAATATTACCGCCGACCGTCTTCGTTTCGACTTTAACCTCGACCATAAAATGACTCCCGACGAACTTAAAACCGTCGAAGATCAGGTCAACTCCTGGATTTCCGAAAAACTTCCCGTTTCTTTCGCCGAATATGAAAAAGATTACGCGAAAAATACGCTTAAAGCGCACGGTCAGTTCTGGGAAAAATACCCAGAAAAATTAAAAGTCTATACAATCGGCGATTTTGAGAATCCCGTCTCGCGTGAAGTCTGCGGCGGGCCGCACGTCGAAAATACGAAAGAACTCGGAACGTTTAAGATTAAAAAAGAAGAATCTTCCTCCGCCGGCGTCCGCCGAATTAAAGCTGTTTTAGAATAAAAACTATGAAAAAGCCCCTAGCGTGGCTAGGGGCAAGGTTTCTGCTTCTCGTTTTATTTCCGCCAAATCGGCTTCCAGTCGTCCGGATGGCGCCGGAGCATATCGATTTTAGTCGGCGGATTCGAGCAATCGTAGATGATTAGCCCAAGAAAAACCGCGAAGCATCCGAACACCAACGCCCATAACTTCCAAGTCAATTTGAGATGATCAAAATTGACGAAAGGATAGACGAGCTGGGGGACTCCGAATCCAGAAATCAGAAACGGCGACAGAAAATAGCCGATAAAATCGTGGGTTAATTTTGTCGGGCTATTCGCGGAGCGAACTGGGTAGCGGCTAGAGTCGGGAATTCTTACGCCAATCATCACGACGATAAAAACCGCCGCGACTATCAACCAATAGGTCGGAGTGAACGCCCAGTCGAGCTGTACCGGATAGCGGGCGTCCATTACCATAAAGGTAATAATCCAAACCCCAAGGAAAAAGTCGCCAGGAAAGAACATCCGACTCTGACCTTTGCCGAGATAAACTGCCCGCGACTCGAAGATCGCCGCAACCAAGAACATCAGACCCGGCCAAATCAACCAGTAGACCAAGAGACAGGGAATCCAGTTCCAGGGAGAAGCCGTCAAAAACCTGAAAAGAGCAGACATTAAAATCACCTTCCTCGAAATAGAATCGGCGTCAACGCCCATACTTTAATTATGCTACATATTCCTAAAATAGTCAAGTGTACCCCTGTACAACTGTAAATATTGCCGAATAATAAAGAATAAGATATAATTTAACCATGAGTTTAATCCGTCTAAAACCCGTTAAAAAACGTCGTGTTTCTGACGATTTAATTCTTGCGCTCGATATTGGAACCGAATTCGTCAAAGCCGTTGTCGCGAAAAAATCCATAAAATCCGACTCTGCCGACTCTGGCGATTTGGAAATTCTCGGCGCTGCGAAAACTCGCCAATCTCCCGGAAATATGTATAACGGCGGAATTGCCGATATTCCCGCAGTCGCAGATGCTTGCGAAGATGCCCTAAAAAAAGCGGAAAAATTTGTTGGTCGCTCGGCGAGAAAAGTCGTTGTTGGAATTGCTGGCGAGCTCGTAAAGGGAAATACCTCGACCGTCCGCTATCGTCGCAACTCTCCCGGAAAGCCCCTAACCGAGTCCGAAGTCAAGTTGATTTTTGAGAAAATCGAAAAACGCGCCGAAGAAAAGGCAAAAAAAGAGCTCGCTCTCGAAACCGATAATCCAAATGTCGAAATCCGCCTAATCAATTCCGCGCTTGTTTCCTTAACGATTGACGGCTATAAAATCTCGAACCCCGTCGGATTTAAAGGAAACGACATTAAAATCCAATACTATACCGCTTTCGCTCCGCTAGTCCATATCTCCGCAATCGAAAAAGTCTGCGCCGAACTCAACCTCGAACTTCTAGCGGTCGCCGTCGAGCCGTTCGCGGTTTGTCGCGCCTGTCTCGGGAACGATTCCGAGTCGGAGTTCTCCGGAATTGTCCTTGATATTGGCGGCGGAACGACCGACGTCGCAATTATCGACAACGGCGGAGTTGAGGGAACAAAGATGTTTAATATCGGCGGTCGAACTTTTACCCGCCAGATTTCCGAATCGCTTGGCATTGAATTTGAGGAAGCAGAAGATTTAAAGCTGAACCTCGAAAACAACGAAATCGACGACGCTCTCCGCGGCAAAGCCGCCGCCGCGATTTCTAAAAATCTTTCCGTTTGGCTTGCCGGCGTTGAACTTGCTCTTGGCGACTTTAAACACGTTGATGTTCTCCCGAAAGAGATTTTTCTGTGTGGCGGCGGGGCTAGTCTTTCCGCGCTCCAAGAATCCCTTGCCCTCGACGATTGGTATAAAAAACTTTCTTTTTCGCGTCGCCCGCTTGTGAACTTAATCGACCCCGAAACTCTTCCCGGAATCTCTTACCCAGACGATCTAAAACTCGACCATTCTTATCTTACCGCTCTCGGACTTCTCCGCGTCGCCCTCGACACGAACGCTGAATCTCCCGAAGAAACTGGTCTGAAGTCAAAAATCGAAAAACTTCTCTCGAACTAATTTAACTAATTTAAATCTTAATCTCCCGAAACTCCCCCGGTTTTAACTCTCCGAGCTGATATTTCCCGAAACTTTTACGGTGGAGTTTAACGACGACGTAGCCTAACGCTGCGAACGTTCGCCGGATTTGGCGATTTCTCCCCTCCGTCATCAAAACCTCAAATCTCGTCCGTTCGTCGTTTAATCTCGTTAGCCCTAACTTAGAAATTCCGTCCTCTAACCGAATTCCAAAATCCGCGATTTCTTGTTGGTGTAACGGTTCGAGCGCGCGGTCTAGCTCGACCGTATAAACCTTAGTTTTCAAGAATTTTGGGTGTGTCATCCTAAACGCAAAATCCCCGTCGTCTGTCAATAAAATCAATCCTGACGAATTTTTATCTAGCCTCCCGACCGTCTTTAACTCTCGGTATTTTTCTGGCAACAATTCATACAACGTCGGCGTTTCGCCCTGTTTCCTCCGCGAAGAAACATACCCGACCGGTTTATTGAACAAAAGATAAGTGTATTCTTTCAAGAAAGGTATATTCTTCTTATTATAGCATACTTCCCTAGATTTGTCAACCTTCTCCCCTAGAATCGCCGGCTTTCCGTCAACAAAAACCTTCCCCTCAGCGATTAAATCGTCTGCTTCGCGACGAGAAATACCGAGCCTTTCGGCGAGAAATTTATTGAGCCGGATTAACTTGTCCATTTCCTTGAGGAGCTTGCGGGGCTTGTGGCATCTGTGGCGTTGGCGCTGGCGCAGGGGTCATCGGAGCTACTGGTTGAGGAGCTGGCGTCGGCGTCTGGGCTGGAGTCGCCGGAGCTTGCGCTGGGTTAGCCGGCGCGACCGGTTGCGGCGTTGGAACGCTTGGTGCTGGAGCTGGTTGAGCCGGCGTAACTGGTTGCGGGGCTACGGTCGCGACTGGTTGAGGAGTCGGAGCGACTGGCGTTGGCGCTGGCACGGGAGCTGCTGGAGCCGTCGGTTGCGGAGCGGGTGCTGGAGCTGGTGCGCTCGGAACTGCCGGATTCGGTTGCGCCATTACCTCTGGGTTGAATTGCGGACCGTCCGCCGGATTCGGCAACGGCGTCGCGACTGGCGCAGCTGGCGCTACCGCTACTTCGGCTAATTCTTTCGCTTGACCAGACAAAACCTCCTTAACGGCGTTGATAACGTCCTCAATCCCAACTTGGGACTTAACAAGATAGCGATCTGCCCCGAGATTTTCTCCGCGTTTCCTTTGGTCATCCGAAGAAAGCGCCGTCATCATAATCACTTTTACGTCTTTCGTCTCCGGCGTCGAGCGCAAAATATCTAGCATATCAAACCCAGAAATTTTCGGCATCATCACGTCCGAAACGATTAAATCCGGTTTCTCTTTTACGGCAATCGCCAAAGCCTCTTCTCCGTCGCCCGCTGAAACAACTTCATATCCCTCAGCAGTCAAACGAATACTATAAATTTCTCTAAGGCTCTGATCGTCCTCAACTACCATTATTTTTGTCATAATTCCTCCATCTTTCTCTTATTGTATTATATTTTGATTATTTTGAACAGGGGGTTGTTGGTACTGAAGTTGCCCGTATTGTACGGTTGGCGGTTGTTGTGGTGTTTGAATTGGTTGCTGAATTGGCGCTGGTTGAACGAACGGCGCGGGTTGCGGTTGTATCGGCTGCGGCTGAACCGGCTGTGTTTGTATCTGTTGTGGCTGGACAGGTTGAATCGGCTGAACCGGAACCTGCTGCTGAATCGGCGCCGGTCGGGACGAAATTTGTTGCTGGGCTACCGCCGGCTGAACCGGGGCTTGTTGAATTGGCGCCGCCATAGTCGGTTGTGCGACGACTGGTTGTTGCTGGACTAAACTAAGGTCAAATTGCTGCGTCGGAATCCCAACAGCCGCTCCGGTTGCGTTTTGCGCCGCAATATCCTCGGCGGTCTTAACTTGGTCTTGAAACATTGCGACAGCTTTCTGATTCTGGAGCGCAAGCTGACGCTTTTCATATTCTTCGCCCGTTAATCGTGGCAAACTAACATAAAAAGTCGAACCCTCCCCAAACGCGCTCTCTGCCCAAACTCGTCCGTTCATCGCCTCGGTTCGTTGTTTAACTAAATACAGCCCTAGTCCCGTCCCGCCGACCGTTCGCGTATGCGAATTGTCCGCGCGATAAAATTTCTGGAAAATATGTTGTAAATCTTCCGACGCAATCCCAATCCCCGTATCTGTTACATTTATCAGCGCGCGGTCGCCGTCCCCCTGAACATTAACCCAAACCGCTCCGCCCTCCGGCGTATATTTAATCGCGTTCTCAATCAAATTCGCCAAAATTTCGCCTAAGAAATCCGGATCGGCGTATGTATAAACGACTTGTTCGAGCACTCTTCCCCCGAACAATCCCTGTTTCGCATCTCCCGCCCCAAAACTATATTTAATTCGCTTTTGGCTAAATTTCGTCGCATATTCGTCCGCGAACTTCTTAACAAATCCATTTAATTCGAGCGGAATTGGATGCGGACGGATTCGATGGTCATCGAGTTTCGTAACGTCGAGCAAATCTTTAAACAGCCTCCCTAGATGTTGCGACGAGGAATGTGCCGCCTCGAGATACTGGCGCGCCCTCGCGTCAATCGTCGCCGTCTGGGGGTTTAAGGCTAGCCCAATATACCCCTCAATCGACGCGACCGGCGTTCGCATTTCATGGCTCGCGGTCGAAACGAACTCTGTTTGCGCCCCCTCTTCCTCAAGCTCTTTTGAGATATTTCTAAACGTAATAATCCTGTCGCTCCTCGCGTCGCCCGACGGCGTCAGGTAAATCGCAATCGGCGTCTTTTTCTCGTCTTGCCCCGCCAGTAGAACGAAATCTCGCGACTCAAACGCCTGATTTGTTTTAATTGCTTTAATTATGGCGTTGTCCGCATCTTCGACTTTTGCGCCGTCCTTCATCTCAAACTTCATAATCAGGGAAAAATCTAGATTCGTTGCGTTATTTGCGCTTCCGCAACCAGTCATCTCAACCGCCGCCGGATTTATAAAACGAATAACCGCGTCTTTATTAACAATCACTACCCCGTCGTGGATTGTATTGAGCGCTAACTGCGCCATCGCTGAATTATCAACTGGCTTTTCTACCGTACCGCCTTTTTTGGCTCCAATTTTTAAATTCAAAATGCCCATTACATATAATTTTAGCACAAACGTAATAAAATGTGATATATTTAATTTATGAATAAAGCTACGATTTATATCGACCCGAACGATGACATAACCGATATTCTCTCTGATTTAAAAAAAGTAAAAAACAAAATTGTCGCCCTCGTTCCCCCGAAAAAGTCGAACGTTCTCCATAGTTCCGTAAACATAAAATTGATTCAAAAAACCGCGACCGAACTCGGAAAAGTCGTCGTTCTCGTAACGAACGACTCCGCGATTCTAAAACTCGCAAAAACCTCGAAAATCCCCGTCGCCGAAAATCTCCAATCTCGCCCCGTCGTCCCCGAAAAAGAAGCGGACGTTCCTGAGTCAGCTCCGGAAAAGTCTAAGGAAGAAATCGTCGAGGAATTTACCTCCGATAATAAACCCGTCGAAGAAATAATCGAGTCGATTGAGTCGGAAAAAGAAGCCGAAAAGACTTCGGCGGAAAATTCCGAAACCGAAGAGTCTGAGGAAGAAGTGGAAGATTCCGAAAAAAAATCCTCGAAAAAGTCTAAAAAAGAAAAGAAGAAAAAAGAAAAAGACCCGTTTAAGTCGAACAGAAAAAAATGGATTATTTTCGGGAGTATTGCCGGCGTCGCCGTAATTGCGTTCTTTATCTGGGCGTTAATTATCGCTCCCGCCGTAAAAATCGTCGCTTCGATTAAAACAACTTCCTCTAACTTCTCTGAGGGCGTCTCCTTTACAAAAACCGAGTCCGAAGAAAATATCGACGAGGGGAAGTTCTTTATTCGCGAAGAAAAAATAACAAAAGAAGCCTCCGTAAAATTCACGGCGACCGGAAAGAAAGACGTTGGCGAAAAAGCGACCGGCTCGCTCGGAATCTATCTCCAGGGAACGGAAAGTTTCTCCCTAAATCTCCCTGCCGGCTCAATTATTTATCATAATAACCTCGAATACATAACCCAGTCCGACGTTTCGATTTATTGGGACGGAAAGAAAACGAAAACTTGCGAGAATGCCGACGATTATGACGCCTCCGAGGGTTGTCTAAAATCCGCCCTCGTAAAAATCGAGGCTTCCGCCCCTGGCGAAAACTATAACGTCTCCTCCCAGGCTTCCGATTGGAAAATTCTCGACGTCTCCGCCTCGATTCGTAACGAAGAGCCGATTGCTGGCGGAACCTCGAAAATAATAACCGTCGTCCAGCAGTCCGACGTTGACGCCGCCTGCGATAAGTTGACGAAAGAAAATTCTGCAACCGGAAAAGAGGAGATTCTGAAAAAACTCTCCGAGACGACTTTCCCGATTGAGTCGAGCTTTAAGGCGGAGGTTTCCGACCCAGTTTCGACCCCTGCCGTTGGCGAAGAAGTTAAGGAGGGAACGACCCCCTCGATTTCGACCTCAACTTCCTATACGATGTTTACCCTAGATTACGTTAGAATAGAAGACTTTATTAAGAAAAAAGCGAATATCGCTGACGACCGCGAGGTCTATTCCGTCGGCAATCCTTTCCTCGAATACTTTATCGAAACCGACGCCGGCTATACTGCGAAGTTAAAAACGACTTATAAAGTCGGTCCGAAAGTAACCGAAACCGACGTCCTCGAAAAGGCTAAGGGAAAGAAAATCGGCGAGGTCCAGAGCTTGCTGAAGTCAATCAACGGAATTAGTAGCGTCAATATCGAAAAGTCAGTTTTCTGGGTCAACTCCGTTCCGAGCGACGTAAATAAAATAACGATTGAGCTTAAGGTCGAAGATTGATGAAAATCCTCGGACTAGATGTCGGAACAAAGCGAATCGGCGTCGCGAAAGCTGATTCGAGCGTAAGAATTGCAATCCCATACGGCATGGTTGGCGTCGACGGGACTGAATTTGAAAAAATCGAAAAACTTGCGCGGATTTATGGTGCCGAATGTTTCGTAATCGGGCTTCCGCGCAATAACAATGGCGAGGAAACCGCCCAGTCAAAATACGTCCGTAATTTTGCGAAAAACTTAAAATTAAAACTCCCGAACTCGAAAATAAAGTTCCAAGACGAGTCGCTGACGTCCGTTCTCGCGAAAGAAAACTTAAAAAACAAAAAGGGCGGAATCAATAAAAAACGTGGCGACGTCGATACGGAAGCCGCCGTCATAATTCTCCAAGATTTTCTCGAAAGCCTCTCCCGCCCAACGACCCCCGCCTTTAAAGTTGCCTCGAAGCCTCTCCCGCCGAAAGCCCCCGCCCCCGTCGCTGAAACTTCTCCGGCTTCCGCCCTGAAAATCCCCGAACCTCCTAAAGCCGAAAAAACGCAGGTAAAAGACCCGATCGCCCTTGAACCCTACTCCGCCCTAAACTCCCCTAAAACCGCGAAAAAACGCCCTCTAACGGGAAAACCCTATAAAAAAGGTTATAAAAAATGGCTTTTTATTCGAGTTTTGATTATTTTTCTAATTTTTCTCGGAATTGGCTTTATTTCTTTTAAAATCTGGTATAAAAACGCTCTCTCGTCCGTTGCCGGAATAGATTGCTCCGCCTCAGAAAACGTTGCGAACGAATCCTGTAAAGTCGTCGAGTTTAAAATCGAGGACGGCGACTCCGTCTCTGCGATTGCCGACCGTCTTGAATCGACTGGGCTAATAAAATCCGCGTTTGCCTTTAAACTTTTCGTAAAATTGAACGGGACTTCCGCCGGGCTAAAGGCGGGCGTTTATAACCTTAGTCGCGCTCTTTCGGTCGAAGAACTCGTTAAAAACTTCGTTGACGGAACAACAAACGCGATTGTCTTTCGCCTAACAGTCCTCCCCGGCGAAACTCTCGCCGACTTTAAAAAACGTCTCTCGAACCTGTCCTATTCCGACGAAGAAATCTCCGCCGCTCTCTCAAAAACCTATTCCCACCCTATTCTTGCTGGAAAACCCGCCGACAAAAATCTCGAGGGCTATCTTTTCGGCGATACCTATGAATTCTATCAGACCGACTCGATTGAAAAAATCATCACAACAATGCTCGATCAGCTAACCCAAGTCGTCTCGAAAAACAACTTAAAAAACAAGTTCGAAAGCCGCGGCTTAACCCTCTATCAGGGAATTATCCTCGCCTCAATTATCCAAAAAGAGGCGGGAAATCTCTCTCTCGAAGACCAGAAAAACGTCGCGAGTGTATTTTATAATCGCCTCGAAAACGGAATGCCTCTCGGGAGCGACGTAACCGTGTCCTATGCTTTGAGCCTGCTTTCCTCCGAGGAACGCGCGAAATATACCGATAACGCCGCGAAACTCGAAATTGACTCCTGCTATAATACCCGCAAAAACTCCGGTCTCCCTTGCGGGCCGATCTCGAACCCCGGTTCGTTCGCTCTGATTGCCGCCGCAAATCCCTCTGAAACCTCTTACCTTTACTTCTTGACAGGAGACGATGGCGTGATGTATTATAGTGACACAGATTCCGGACATCTCCAGAATATCCGCGACCATTGTCAGGAACTCTGTAACGCTGATTTATGAAAAATAATTTTCTTCGAATTTTCTCTTATCTTCTCGCTTCCGCTGTCATAATCGGAACGGTTTTTGCTGGTTCAATCGATAAAACGACCGAGAACTCAAATACCCCGATTATGCTCTCAATAACCGAAAACAACTATTCCGTCTCTGTTGACCAGTTGTCTGAGCTCTATATTGTCGCAGAAATCGCGAACAATGTTAATCTTGAGTCGAGCAGTTATCTTAACATGGACTATATTTCCGCCCAGACTCAGTATGCAATCAACCAAACAACTTCCTCGAAAATCGAAAAAGTTAATATCGTCGACACATCCCACCTTTCCCGCGGGATCATCGAATATACCGTCTCTGACGGCGAGTCGATGGAAGCGATTGCCGAAAAATTCGGTCTAACGACCGACCAAATCCGTTGGTCAAATAACTTAAAAACGACCGAAATCTCCGCTGGCTCCGTTCTTTATCTTCCGAGCGTCGCTGGCATTATCTATACCGTTAAATCCGGCGATTCTGTCGACTCCGTTGCGGAAAAATACGGTTCTTCGTCCGAACAGATTATCGCTTATAACGACCTCGAAACCTCCGGAACTTTGACCGACGGGGCGCGAATTATTCTCCCCTCTGGTTCTCTTCCAGAAACCGAACGCCCGGAATATGTCGCCCCGAAACCCGTGACCTATACCCCGACTTATTACGCAACAACCCTTTATTCAACAAGCAGTAACCCGATGCCTTGGGGTTGGTGTACTTGGTATGCTTGGCAATGGCGTTATGATAACGGCAAACCGCTCCCCGGCGGCTTAGGGAACGCGCGCTATTGGGCGTCCCAGCTCGCGGCGCGAGGCTTTGCCGTCGATAAAACCCCCCAATACGGCGATGTTTTCGTTAGTGGCGCCGGCTATTATGGACACGTCGGAATCGTAACCGGTGTTAACGGCGATGGCTCGATCCAAATTACCGATATGAACGGCGTCGCCGGCTGGGGTCGCGTCGGCTCGAAGACCGTCGACCAGTCCGAGTGGGCATACTGGCAATTTGTCCATTAAAATGTTATAATATATATATGTTTGTTGATACGGCGAAAGTTAGTTTAAAAGCTGGAAAAGGCGGCGACGGCGCGGTCTCTTTTCGTCGTGAGATCTATATCCCTAAGGGCGGGCCGGACGGCGGCGACGGCGGTCGCGGCGGTTCGATTATTTTTCGCGCCGATAAGGATACGAATACTCTTCTCGATTTTCGTTACAATCCGGAGCTAAAAGCCGAAGACGGAAAAAATGGCTCTGGGACTCGCTCCGCCGGGCGCTCCGGAAAAGATTTGATTGTCGAAGTTCCGATCGGAACAGTCGTTAAACGCGACGGAAAAGTCGTTGCCGACTTGACGAAAGACAAAGAAGAAGCCGTAGTCGCGAAAGGCGGCTCTGGCGGTTTTGGCAATGCTCATTTTAAATCTTCGACTCGCCAAGCCCCGATTGTCGCCGAAGTCGGCGAGCCGGGCGAAGAATTTGAAGCCGAGCTAGAATTGAAGCTCCTCGCTGACGTCGGTCTGGTTGGGTTGCCGAACGCCGGAAAGTCGACTTTTCTCTCGGTTGTCTCGAACGCCCGCCCAGAAATTGCCGACTACCCCTTTACGACTATAACTCCGAACCTCGGCGTCGCGACAATTGACGGAAAAGATTTGCTGATTGCTGATATCCCCGGTTTGATTGAGGGTGCGTCTGAGGGGAAAGGGCTCGGAAATGTCTTTTTACGCCACGTTGACCGAACCGCCGTTTTGTTACATCTAATCGACGTCTATAACCCCGACGCTGGCGAAGCCTATTCGACGATTCGTCGCGAGCTAGAGAAATACTCCGACCTAAAATCCCGCCCAGAAATCGTCGCCTTAACAAAATGCGAGGGTCTCGACCCCGAACTAATTGAGATGCAAAAAACCTCAATCCTCTCAAAAAACCCAGAAGCAAAAATCTTCGCCATCTCCTCCTCCGCTCACGAGGGTCTAGCCGAGCTCTTGAGAGAACTAAAAAATTCTCTAAATAATAAAAAAATAATTAAAAAGTCCAGTTCTCCTATTAAAGAAATTAATATAATTTCTTTAAACTCCTCTGATTATAAAAACACCTTCAAAGTCGAAAAACTTGACGACGGAAAATTCCTCGTCTCTGGCGAAAAAATCGAAAAATTCGCCCGTCGAACCGACATGAACAACTACGCCTCCGTTAATCGCCTCCGCGACATCATGAAAAAACTCGGAATCCGCGCCGAACTAACGTCTCTCGGCGCCGAACCGTCCTCGATTATTTCGATTGCCGGAAAAGAATTTCCGCTAGTCGAAGACTGGTAATTTAGAGCCTTAAAATAATCATAAACATATTGAAATTTGTTTGAAAATTTAGTATATTATCTTTAAGTACTAAAAATAGAAAGGAATAGTTGAAAACTATGAAAACCCTAAATATAAACTCTAAAAAAGGCTTTACGATTATCGAAGTCGTTCTCGTCCTCGCGATTGCTGGTCTTATCTTCTTGATGGTCTTCATTGCGCTGCCGAATATGCAGCGAAGCCAGAGGGATACGCAAAGACGAAATGATTATTCGACCCTCAATACGAACATCTCTAACTATATGACCAATAATAACGGAAAGTTCCCCGCTGCGTGTGACGGTTCTGCCGCGACGTTAAGTGGGATTTGTGCGCAGCAAGATCGCTACCTAAATTCAACCGGCGAGGATCCGACAGGAAATAAGTATAAACTTAGCGTAAAACAGTTGTCGGCTGGTAGCAACACAGTGGCTTCTCTCTCGGAGGCTACGACCGATGCCGGAAGCATAGTTATCGTTTATCAACAAGCTGACTGTAGCGGTACGGATGATGCTACTGGCTACTCGAAACCAGCTTTCAAAACCGGTTCTCGTAACTTTGCCATCTACGGTCAGTTAGAGAATGGTACTTATTGTATGGCATCTCAATAGAATAAAAATTCACTAAAAAAATACCCCTCGCGAGGGGTATTTTTAAAGGTCGCTTCTTATACGTTGTCTTGGCAATAAACGCCGGATTCGAGCTGACCGAGAATAGCATAATCGCGGTTGCCGCTAGACTTCACGACGGTCCCCTGATTAGTACCACAAGCAGCCGACTTTACAAGTAAAACGTGCGCTTGGTCGTTTTGCGAAATTGGCATCATTACTCCGGTGCTAGATCCGGTCCCTTGTCTTATTTGGCTGTTATTGCATTGGTCGCCAGCGCTTGATCCATCGCAAGTTACGATTGCCGTTAAGTAGGACTTTCCAGACTGGTCAACCCCCTCAGTGTTAATATATTTCTTCGGATTTAGACATTTTGCGTTAGTGCTAGTGTTGCTACACCATGTCGTGTAATCAGCCGGTAAATTGCCGTTATTATTCGTAATATAGTTCGTGATATTTGCGGAAAAGGCTGCGTAGTCATTTCTACGAGCGGTATCCCTCTGGCTTCGCTGCATATTCGGCAGCCGAAAGTGCCTTAAGAACTAGTTTCTCGTCCTCAAAAAACATGTGGCTATACCGACTTAAAACCGTCTTTTGCGTATCTCCCGAAACGCTCGAAATAACCGGAAGTGGAACCCTCTTCCTCGCTAAATTGGAAATATATGTGTGTCGAAACGAATGACAATGAAACTCCGGAACCCCTTTTACTTTCGCCGCCCGCTTTAGTGCAAGATTCGCCGCATTTGGCGAAAACTGAAAAATCCGCTCTCCCACCGGCGTTTTTTCGAAAGTCTCTTGAAAAAGTTTCGCGACAGCTCTCGGAATAGGAACGACTCGATTCTTTTTATTCTTCGGTTCCTTGATTAGTTTGAATTCATAAAGATATGATTTATTGACTAAAATTCGTCCGTCTCTTTCCCGCGGATAAATTTTAAAATCCTCTCGCCTTAACGCTAACGCCTCTCCAATCCGGATTCCTGTATAATAAAGTAACAAAAACAGAAACTCAAATTCCCGCTCTCCGCGCTCATTAAAATATTCTCTAATTTTCCGAAAATCCTCTCCCGAAATTAATTTATATTCTTCTGAATTGTTTAAACGAATATTTCCCGTTTCCGAAAAATCAAATTTAACTAACTTCTGTTTTCTCGCGAGGTTAATTAGCTTCCTTAAAGTTGCGTTTAAATCATACATCGTCTCTCGCGAATAATCCGATTTTCGAAGCGCGATTAAAAATTTCTTATAATCTTCCTCCCGAAATTTCCGGACTTTCGTTTCTAAATTAAAAAATTGACTAATCATTCTAAGGTTCGATTCCGTCGCCCGAACTGTTTTTGGCGAAAATCCTCTCGCCGCCGCGCGCAACTTATAAAGTTTTAATAGGTCATAAAAAGTATAATTGCTTTTCCGCACGATTCTCTCCTTTGCTTTAGTTTTAGCTTTATGGTATAATATTTTTATGCCAAAACTAAAATTTACGATTATTTCTCTCTTTCGCGAAGCAATCGAGCCATATTTAAACGCCTCGATGATGTGGAAAGCAAAAGAAAAGGGAATTGTTGAATTTGAATTTATAAATTTGCGCGAGTTCGGTCTCGGCGCGCATAAATCCGTTGACGATACGCCATACGGCGGCGGTGACGGAATGTTGCTTCGCTGCGAACCGGTTTTTGCCGCGATTGAAACCGTTAAAGAAAAAGACCCCTCGGCGAAAGTTATTCTCCCGACTCTCGTCGGCGAAGTCTGGAATCAGGAAATGGCTAAAAAGTTTTCTAAAACTTCCGCCGAAAATCCTCAACATTACATTATCCTCTGCCCCCATTACGAGGGCTACGACGAGCGCATTTTAAGCCTCGTCGACTACAAAATCTCTCTCGGAAAATATATTTTAACCGGCGGCGAGCTCCCCGCTCTGATTATGATTGATTCGATTGTCCGCCTCCTCCCCGGCGTTCTCGGCGGCGAAACTTCTGCCGAAATCGAGAGTTTTTCCGACGGCGACAACTTAGAATATCCCCAATACACGAAACCAGCCGACTTCCGCGGTATGAAAGTCCCCGACGTTCTCCTCTCCGGCAATCACGGCAAAATCGCCGAATGGCGAAAAGCGAACTCAAAAAAGTCCCCCTATTAAGAGTTATAATAGTCTTATGGACTTGTTCGCCGGAATTGAAACTCTAAAAGGAATCGGTCCGAAATCTCGCGAATTATTAGAAAAAGTCGGGATTTCGACCGTCCGCGATTTGTTATATTTTCTCCCCCGAACTTACGAAAACTATACAAAAACAACAAATCTCTCAGAAATTCGCCCCGGTCGCGTTGTTATTAAGGGAAAAATTAGCGATTTAATAGTAAAGCGGACTTCTCGCCGGAATTTGACGATAACCGAGGGCGTTATTCGCGATAAAACCGACGCAATCCGCGTTGTTTGGTTTAATCAGCCCTACCGCGTTAAACAATTTGACAAAGACAAAGAATATTATTTTATTGGGAATTATGATCTAAATCGCGGTCGCTATCAATTAACTTCTCCGACCGCTCGCCTCGCTGCCGAAGTCGAAGACAAAACAACTAGCGGCGGTTTTCAGCCAATTTATTCAACCAAAGGTTCATTTAAATCCGCGAACTTTAAAAAAATCTTCGATAATCTCCGCAATAAATTCGCTTTCATTCCCGACCTGCTCCCTCTGTCCGACTCGAATCCCGACTTTGTTTATCCTGGCTCGCGCGCCGACGCGCTCTTTAAAGTTCATTACGCCGAAGACTCGAAAGAAGTCGAATCTGGGCGAAAATATCTTGCCTACGAAGAGTTGTTTGAGTTGATTCTCGCAGCGAGTTTAAACAAAATCGAAAACCAAAAACTCCGCGGCGTCCCCCTAAAATTCTCGCCGGAAAAAATTAAACGTTTCGTCAACTCTCTCCCGTTCGCCCTGACTAACGCCCAGCGCAAAGCCGCGTTCCAAATTATAAAGGACATGGAACGCGCCGTTCCGATGAACCGTCTGCTCCAGGGCGACGTCGGCTCCGGAAAAACTGTCGTCGCGGCAATTTCCGCTTTCGAAGCAATCACGAACGGCTACCAAGTCGCCCTCCTCGCCCCGACCGCAATTCTCGCAACCCAACACGCCGACTCCCTCGAAAAATTACTCTCTCCGTTCGGAATCTCTGTCGGACTTTTAACCGGCGCAACGAAAAAGAAAGATTTTCTAAAAAGAAAGATTAGAGAGGGAAAAGTCGATTTAATCGTCGGAACACACGCGCTCCTAACCGACGATACGAAATTCAAATCTCTTGCGCTCTGTATTATTGACGAACAACATCGTTTCGGCGTTAACCAGCGTCAAAAACTGCTTGAAAAAACTCTTGTCCCCGCTCCCCATCTTCTAATGATGACCGCAACGCCAATCCCGCGCTCGCTCCAACTTACAATTTTTGGCGATCTCGACGTTTCGATTCTAAACGAACTCCCCGCCGGTCGTCAGCCCGTCGCGACCAAAATTATTTCCGAACTAAATTTCGCGGACGAGCTCTATCCAAAAATCCGCGAATATCTAGGAAAGGGTCAACAAATCTATTGGATTTGTAAAATAATCGAAGATAGTTCCGTTTCCGAAGCGGCTTCCGTTAAAAAACAAACCGAAAAACTGAAAAAAGTTTTCCCAACCGAAGTTATTACTTTTCTCCATGGTCGCATGAAGCCCGCCGAAAAAGACGCAATTATGTCCGATTTTGCGGCAGGAAAAATCAATATTCTCGTCTCGACGACTGTTGTCGAGGTTGGCGTAAACGTCCCGAATGCGAATTTAATGGTTATTATGGACGCCGACGGCTACGGTCTTGCCCAGCTTCACCAACTCCGCGGGCGTATTGGTCGCGGAAGCGACGCCGCGATTTGTTTCTTAGCCCTCCCTGCCGAAGTCGAACCCTCCCGTCGCTTAAAAACTCTCGAAAAGTCAAACGACGGTTTCTATCTCGCCGAAGCCGACTTGAAACTTCGCGGCCCTGGTGAAATCTACGGCTCGCTCCAACACGGCGCGCTTAATCTCCAATTCGCCTCTCTGACCGATTCCCGCCTCGTCGCCGCCGCTTCCGAAAACGCGAAAGCCTGCGCCCGCGCATTTGCCAAAGACCCCGAACTTATGTTAAAATATCCTGAACTGGGCTTATGTATAAAAAAGTATCAACAACTAACTACCCTTAACTAAAAAATGCATTCTCTCCCCCTAAAAAACCGTTTCGTTCGCCTCGTCGGGACGCACCAAAAACTCGACCGCGTTTCTCGGCGCTATTTCGGAAAGTTTTTAAAACCTGACGTTTACTTTCCGAGCGCGAAAGAAATTGTCTATTTTGAGGGCATGCGCGGACCAGACGGTTTAAAACGAAAATGTCCCGACTCTCCCCAGCCGTCGCATTTCATCATTCCTGACGCCGACGATAAAGTCCTTTTTTCTCAAGTTTTTGACTGTCGAGAAAATCTTAAAATCGCCCTGAAAGAAAACAATCCTGAACGTGCCGCGTTCGAGGCGGCTTGGCTGGCGCATTATTTGACCGACGCTCTAACTCCGGCGCATCATTTTCCGCTTCATGACGTGCGCGACGAGTTGATGTCTGATAATGAATATTTTGAAATTTTTGGGCGTCCCCTGCGTCATGTCATGCGCGGCGACTCCCCGCTCAAAACCGTAAAAAATAATTGGCAATATTACGGAAAAGGCGGCGCGATGACGAAACATTTTTTCTTTGAGTTTAAAATCGCCCAAATCATTACGCCAATGAAAAATAAAAATCTCTACCCAAACCTCTCCCGAAAAGATTTAAAGAATCTCGACCTCGAATCCGAATTTTATAAATCCGTCGAAAAAATTGCGAGTCTAAAAATGTACGAACGCTACCTCGAATTAGGTTGGACGGAAAAACTAACCGTCGAAACGAAAAAAATCCTCCTCCCCGAAATCGTAAAACTAATTGTTTTGAGTTGGTTCTCAAGTCTTAGTGAGGAGGAAAAATGCGCATAATTTCCGGAATTTATAAAAATCGCGAATTTTCGTCCCCCGACGACATAAAAACACACCCCATGGGAAATCGCGAAAAACTTGCCCTGTTTAATATGCTTCTGCCCTATTTGTCCGAAAAAATCGTCTTAGACGCGTTTTCTGGTTCGGGCGCGCTGGGGTTCGAGTCTTTGTCTCGCGGCGCAAAAAGAGTCGTTTTTGTCGAAAAAAATAAAAAAATCACAAAAACAATTA
The DNA here is from genome assembly GCA_017432425.1 of Candidatus Saccharimonadota bacterium. Taxonomy (GTDB): domain Bacteria; phylum Patescibacteriota; class Saccharimonadia; order Saccharimonadales; family Saccharimonadaceae; genus Nanosyncoccus. Next base: position 26,566 of record JAFRJE010000023.1, on the reverse strand, counting down.
AAAATAACTGCGAAACTCTAAAAATCCCTCCCGAAACTTACGAAATTTTAGCTAAAGACGTTAATAAACTTGACCTCCCGTCTAATAAATTTGATATTATTCTTGCCGACCCGCCCTACGATAACTTTAGAATAGAAGAAATAAAAAATCTTGTCAACTTCCTAAAACCCGGCGGAATCCTTGCTCTTTCCTCCCCTAAAGTTCCAGATTTAAACGAAATCGCACCCGAACTTTCTGGTCTTGAGCTTCTCTCTAGTCATACTTACGCCGCCGCTCGAATTTCCCTCTTTAAAAAGATATAAAAGTATGTTATAATTCTCCTATAAATTAGGGAGATTTTATTATGTACGGTCAAGTCAATGAATCCGATACCCAACGCAAAAAACTAATTATCATTTCCGTTATCATGGGGCTAATTATCCTTTTTCTCGCCGTCGTTTTGATTAACGCGATTGTCCGAAAAAATAATAACCTAGTCTCGAAAGAAACGGCTTCCGAAAACGTCGAACTAGAAGACAACGAAGAAAACGCTGAAGTCTCGCGCGCCGAAAATAGCGAAAGCTCCGAATCCTCCGAGTCTGCTGAAGCTGGCAATCTCGCTCCGGTCTCAAATTCCTCCGCCGTCGCTAACGCCGAGTCTTCCAGCTCAAGCTCATCGAACTCCGCGCTCCCCTCGACCGGACCGCGCGAAGTCGTCTCGCTCGCCTTGCTTCTCGGCTCGGTCGCAATGTATCTTTTCTCTCGCGCCTATAAAAACGAACTAGCCTAAAACTCTCTCTTTTAATTTTTCTCTTTTTCGGCTATAATACTTTCCATGAGCGAAATCAAACCGGAAAAACCTGCCGAAACCCGAAAGAAAAAACGTTATAAACAATTTCTCGTTATCCTTTTCGTCCTCGCAAATATCGCGATTATCCTCTGGACTGCGAGCCAAGAATTCTCTAGCAACAACAAAGTTAAATTTTCCGAAGTAAAGCTCCATTGGTGGCTTCTAATTCCTGCGATTCTTTCTTTTCTCGTTGCTCTGACCGCCGAAATCCACAAATACAACATGCTCCTAAAGCGGTTTACCGGAAAGGGAAATAAAAAACTCGCCCGCCAGACCGTTCTACTCGGTCGCTATTACGACAATATTACCCCCGCCGCGATTGGCGGTCAGCCGTTCCAGATTTCCCACATGCTAAAGAGTGGCGTCCCTAGCGAACACGCCGCGATGGTTCCTATTCTTGGGTTCGTAACGACCCAGCTTGCTTTCGTTCTTCTCGGGATTTTAACCCTGATTTTTGGCGCAAATATCGTCCTCTCTCCTGTAACCTACGCCGCCGCTTACTTCGGCTTGATTCTTTACGCCTCGCTTCCGGTTCTGATTCTTTTCTTCGCTTTAACTCCAAAAACCGCGAAAAAACTCCTCTCCGCTCTCTTTAAATTCCTTAATAAAATTCATGTCGTTAAAAACGTTAGAAAGACCGAAGAAAAAGTGTTTACCGAAATCGAAAAATACTCGAAGTGTATTAAAGACGTTGTAAAAAATAAAAAAATGCTCGGAAAAACGATGGGGCTTTCGCTCGTCTATCAACTCGGAATGACGAGTATTCCGTTTTTCGTTATCTCCGCGTTTGGCGGCGGAATTTCTTACCTCGCCGCAACAATGACGACAATTTCGATTATGGCGGCAATTTCCTTTGTCCCGACCCCCGGAAACGCCGGCGCCGCCGAAGGCTCGTTCTACCTTGTCTTTTCTGCTCTCTCCTCTGGTTATACTTTCTGGGCAATGATAACTTGGCGTTTCTTCAGTTATTATCTCTTTATCGCTCTTGGCGGCTTAACTTATCTTGAGTTGGGCTTAGACAAAAAGAAATCGCTCGACGAATCTTCCTCTTCGTGATATAATAAACCTACTGCGCGAGTGGTGAAATTGGTATACACGTATGCCTTAGGAGCATATGCCTTTCGGCGTAGGAGTTCAAGTCTCCTCTCGCGCACCATTGACAAACGTCTAAAATATGGCGTTATTTTTTATGTTTTATATTCTCGCTTATGTTATAATAAATATATATGACAATTCTTCTCCAAACCCTGCTTCTCGTCTTCGGTTTTGTTCTTCTGATTAAAGGCGCCGACCTTTTTGTTGACGGCGCATCCTCGACCGCAACGAACTTTCGTGTCCCAAAAACCCTAATCGGCCTAACGATTATTGCTTTCGGAACTTCCGCGCCGGAACTTGCCGTCTCGATTAAAGCCCTCGCTTCTGGCAGCACAGATATGGTTCTCGGAAACGTAATCGGTTCGAACATTCTTAACATTCTTCTGATTCTCGGTCTCGCCGCTCTAATCCACCCTCTCTCGATAAAATCCGATACAATAAAAAAAGAAATCCCGATTTGTATTCTGATTTCGACTCTTCTCGTAACCCTCTTCCTCGACGTCGAGCTAAAATCCGGCTCCGCTGACGTTATTACTCGCTCTGACGGGATTACGATTCTCCTCTTTTTCGCAGTTTTCCTTTATTATTTAATTTCCATGGCGATTAAAGGACATAAAAAAGAGAGAAAGTCGAAAGAAAAACCGAAATGGAAACTCGGAAAGTCGCTACTATTTACTGGAATTGGGTTACTTGGAATTATTTTTGGCTCAAATTTCGTCGTCGATTCCGCTTCGGAAATCGCGACTCTTGTTGGTGTTTCTGAACGCGTAATTGCTTTGACCGTAATCGCGCTCGGAACGAGTCTCCCTGAACTCGTAACGACCGTCGTCGCCGCAAGAAAAGGGGAAACCGGTCTCGTTCTCGGCAATATTCTCGGCTCAAATATCTTTAACATCTGTATTGTTCTCGGAATCCCAGTCGCAATTTTCGGAACCGTAACTCCGGAAAGTTTTGCCGTTCTCGACCTTGTCGCTCTAATTGGCTCTGCGCTCCTTCTCTTTGTCTTCTCTTTAACGAAACACAAAATCTCCCGCCTTGAGGGGCTTCTAATGCTTACTGCTTTCTTTGTTTACTATAGTTTGGTTTTTGTGTCTTAAGTTATTGTTTCGAGGATAAGTGCCAATGTTTCCCAAATTCGCATTTATAAACCGTTAGCCCAGAAATCCCGTGGTCATGTTCCGCGACTCGCGCCGCTAGTTCCGCTTCTTCGCGCGTTTTATAGGAGATTTTATGACTTTCCCCGACCCAGCATCTCTCCGGCTCAAACGCCGCCAACTTATTATAATTAACTTTTCTTGACATATATAATATATTATACCATAAAAATAATCCTCAGATTAGTTTACCTGAGGATTATTTGAACTCTTTGGAGGAATCTAGATTCGCTTTTTCGCGTAGACAATCGCCCCGACAAATCCGATTAAGGAAATGATGTATAGTGAAATAAAGAGGGAAATATTATCGCGTGTATATGGATTCGTTTCCGTTTCTTCAGGTTCCTCAACTTCTCCGCGTCCAGGTTCGTTATAATGGTTCTCGAAGTCTAAGTCGATTTCTTCTTTTTCTTCTTCGTCAACCGTCTTCGAAGCTATATAAAGCTGGGCGGTTTCATAGTCGTCTTCGACGACAACCGTAACGACGTAAGTCGACGTATCATACTCAAAATACTCTTTTTCGTCATTGACTTCGGAAACCTCGAACTGGTATTCTCCAACCTCGTCGAAGCTAATTCCAGAAAACGCTCCGCTTCCGATTAGATCTTCCGTCGTAACATAAATTGTCTCGCTATAATCCTCAAATTCTTCACAAAGTCCCTTGATTATAAAGGCGAATTCTGTATCTTCCGCCGTCTGGTCTTCGGAATCATCGACAATCTCTTTGCTAACTTTAACGACAAAGTCTTCCGCGTCCGTCGCTTTTGTTGAATATTCGTTAATAAACGTCTGGTTTTCTTCTGAATATTCTGCCGTAACGGTCAACGTCCCGTCATAATTGTCGGAAATCTCAACCGTAACAGTAATGTCTCCGGTCGTATTTTCGACGCCAGCCGGAAGCGTACCGGTCTCGGAAATCGTATAAGTATAAGTTTTTCCGGCGTCAGCTTCAGTAAACTCTAGTTCTTCGAAGCTAAAGTCCGCGACCTCGTCTTCGACGTCTTTCATGGAAACCTCGGCGGTATCTAAAGTTTCGCCGTCTTCGTTTTTAAGTTCAAAGCTAAACTTATCAGAATCCAGCCATTCGCGTCCTTCTAAGACTTTCTTCGCCTGAAGCGTAAGCGAACCGGTCGCTTCGTAAGTATTGTAAATCGTATCCTTAGAAAGTTCCGCTTCCTCGAACGTAATCCCGCCCTTTCCGTCGTCTTTCGCAACAATCGCTACTTCTATATCTTCGTCATCTTTTACACGACTAATTCCGCCGCGCGTAAAATTCTCGTCTTCCGTAACCGTGAAGTTAAACGTCTTTCCGTTTTCGTCAATTTTTTCGTTAATCTCGATCGGAACAATAAACTTTACGCTGTCTTTCAAAGTTTCCGTAACTTCTTTTCGCCCAATAACTTCCCCTTTAGAATCTTTGAGAATGAAGATAAATGTATCCGCAAGCCCGCTCTTCAAATCCGTATGCCAGAAACTCCCGAAGTCTTTTTTAACAGTAATCGTCGCCTCGCTGCCCGAAAGTTTATAAGTGTTCGTAAATGCGGCTGTTTTTGTTTCTTCTTTTTCAATCGTTCCGGTTTCGTTTTCGGAGGACATCGTAAATCCTTCTACTTCCGTTTCGGAAACTTCATAAGTTGCGCCAGCAGGCAAATCTTTAATTTCGCAGTTTTCGCCGTGTTTAAGTTCGCAAGTTTCGGTTTTAATAGTTTTTTCGCCGTCTTTAATCGTCGCCGTAAAGTTAAACGTTTTTGCTTTTGCGGCCTTCTCGTTCCCGCTCTCAACCGTAACGGTCTTAGAAATTTTTAACGCTCCAGTATAGTAGTTGTTAACAACGACTGCATTTGAGGCGGTATTCCCGAATACCGTATAAAAACCGTTTTCGCCCTCTACTTCTTCGTCATTCAAGAAATAATTAATCGTTTTAGGACTATATCCTAGTTTAGAATTTGCATCCAATTCCTCAACTTTATATTTTACTCCTGATTCGACGTTGATAACTCGAATTACATCGTATGGAGTGATTTCTGCTTCGATTATTCCACTTTGATTTGTAACTTCGCCACAGTTACCGTTTTCGTTCCCAGTACTACAAATATGACCGCTAACATTCGCTTCGCCGGTATGTTCGACATTAGAATAAGTATAAACTCTATAATCGTAATTATAAGGTTCGCCATCTTTTTCTAAAGTAATTTTAACTTTAAACGATTCATTAGTCTCGTAAGGTTTATCACTATCATTTTTGTAAACGACTTTAGAAACATTGATCCCGCCCTTTAGTGTATTCATCGCGTAAATTGCTACCGAATCCTCAATTTTTAGTTCGGTAATTTTTCCGCTAGAATCGCGTTCAATAACGACGCTCTTAAGTTCTCCATCAATAATCATCGGATGATAAATTATATTTTCTAATTCAAAATGATAATCACCACTTATCTCGTTAAATTTATAGTCATATCCTTCGTCGAGAATTAGATAATTGTCGATTTCTTTAAACTTTCCAGTCCCCTTTAATAATTCATAGTTATCGGAGCTATTAGAAATCATTTCGCCAGGCGCAATTGCGATTTCGTGTTCATAAACCCATGCATCATAACTCTCGCCCTCGAACGAAACTTGTTCATCAACTGTCGAATCTTTCGTCAACTTAAATTCAGAAATAGTTTCCCCGTCATGTTTAATTGCGACGGTTTGCGTTGTGTCAGTTTCTACATCAGTTCTTGTCAATTCGAGCGTAATTTCTTTAATCGGATTATTTTTGTCTAGCCTTTGGGTATTGTCCAGCGAATCATTCCAAAGTTTCATTAGAGGAACCTTTAGATCATTAACTGGAACTGGGTCTGGATTTTCAATCGTAATATACTTTTCTGCGCTGAGTTCGCCAGGAACTCCATCAATCGTTTCAATAGTCTTATAGTAAAGTTTCGGACTCTCGGTATTAGTCTTTAGGTTATAATGACCGTCTGCTGTTTTTTCAATTTGGTATTTTTCATCATCGGTCAGGTCGTCGTAGTTTTTTACTCCATTGTCTAAATCGGCAATTAAATCGTAGGCTTCCTGTTTTGGCCAGACGATAAAGGATAGCGTTGCGACGTCTCCGTTTCCTAAGTCTCCGACTTCCCACGCGACATTGTTATTGTCTAGGCTTACAGTTCCGATTTTATCGACAGTATTTCCGTTTAAGGTATATGTAAAACCAGTCGGCTCGCCGTCAACCATCGAAGACGCGACTTGAGTCATTGTCGTAATTCCGTCGTCGAACTCAACGTCTTTTAGGTTAAGGCTATTGGTAATCTGAGAAGCAATTTTCGAAAAAGCTGCGTTTAACTTTTCTGAATCTGTCGCGTCGTAATATTCTCCGCCCAATTCGTTCATATTATCCGCGTCGCCAAAGGTTCCGACCGCGTAGAACTTTTTCCCGGCAGTCGTAATAGCAGTCGCCTGCGTTTTTGCGTCAGATAAGTTCCAGCCATAGTGATCTCCAACACCGGTTCCATAAGTTCCGTCGGTATGTCGTCTGGAATCATGAAGCGTGTCATTTCCGCCACTATAGCTTGGATAATAGAATTCATCCGTGTCCGTAGTCTCATAATGACCATTCCAACTATTACCAATCCAAACGCGCTGGTCATCCGTCGCCTCGTGAGAAGTTAACCTAAAAGTCGGATTACCATCAGAAACAAAAATGATATAAGTTTGGTCCTCGTCATCAAAAGAAAATTCATTCGCAGCTTTTAGCGCGGCTTCCCAGTTCGTCCCTCCAGTGGCTCCTCGTCCGTTAATCCAATTTTTGGCGTCGTTATTCGAACCGGTATCATAAGAAGTTATTATGGAAGTCTTATCGTTAACATTAGAGGAAAAATCAATAAAGGCGAGCTCAACCATATCAGGATTTGCTTCGGTGTTGTTGCTGAGTAAATCTTCAGCTAAGGAATTAACTGCGTCTTTCGCTACTTGTAACCTCGTCGAATATTCGGCGCAACGTCGACCCCAGCCAGTTCCAGTATATCTTAGACATTCCCGATCCCCCATACTCCCAGACGTGTCAAAAACAACTAAAACATTAGCTTTTGTCGTCGTAGTAGTTGATTGTGCCTTTCCGGTAACGGACAATGTAATTGTATAAGTTCCGTCTCCGTTCGAATCTAGTTTTTTCGATGCGTCCGGCTTAAATGCTTCACCATCAGCATTTAATGCGCCTTCGTGCGAGTTTTCTTCCGCGCTCGCGTTCTCAAAAACAAACGGAGTGCTTCCGAAAATCATCAAGAACGCCGTAAAGAAACTTAATATTCTTTTCTTTAAGCTCATATTTTTTCCTTTGGTTAACCTTAAAATATTCTTAAAACAGAATTTTACTAAAAACAAAATAAATTAGCAAGCATAGCCAATTTATGATATAACTTATGTTTATTTCTTTTCGAAAAGATGTTAATATAATATATATGAAGTCAAAAGTTTATTTTACAAAAGAAATTACTCCCGAAAGTTTAATAAAAATCTATGAAGCGCTCGGCGTTGAGCTCGACGGAAAAGTTGGCGTAAAAGTCTCGACCGGCGAACGCGGCGCAAAAAACTATCTAAAAGCCGATTTGATTGCCCCGCTCGTTAAAAAACTTAACGGCTCGATTGTTGAATGCAATACGGCTTATCCCGGCTCGCGTAACGAAGTCAACGAGCATCTAAAAACCGCGCGCGAACACGGTTTTGACTTTGCCCCAATTGATATTATGGACGCCGCCGGCGATTTTAAAATCTCGACCCCAGAAAACGCAAAACACCTAAAATACGATTTAATCGGCAAAAATTTCGCGAACTATGATTCAATTCTAAACCTTGCTCATGCTAAAGGTCATATGATGGGCGGCTTTGGCGCAAACCTAAAGAACCAAAGCATCGGTATTGCCTCCCGAAACGGAAAGGCTTACATCCATTCTTGCAGTCAAACCGAAGACCCCGACGCTTGTTGGCGCGTAGACTACAAACAAATCGACTTTATCGAATCTATGGCGGAAGCCGCGACCGCTGTCCATAATTACTGTAAAGAAAACAAAAAGAAAATTATTTATATAACCGTCATGAACGCAATTTCAACTTCTTGCGACTGCGACTCGAACCAAGACGACCCAGTCATGGAAGATATTGGAATTGTCGGCTCGCTTGACCCCGTCGCGAACGACCAGGCGTTTATCGACTTCGTTTGGAACTCAACCGACCTCGGCGTCGAAAAACTTAAAGTTCGAATCGACGAAAAACTCGGTCGTGAGATTCTCCCTTACGCGGAAAAGCTCGGTCTCGGCTCAACCGATTACGAACTTGTCAAAATCTAAGCGAGACCAGTTCTTTCATTTTTATATAGCTTATGGTAATATATAAATATATGGCGGAGGAAATGGAGAGAAACGTTCTTGTTCGACTCGAAAATGTCGATAAGGCTTTTGGGAAGAAATATATTATTCGAAATCTAAACCTCGACGTTTTTGACGGCGAATTTTTGACGCTTCTCGGTCCCTCTGGTTGCGGAAAAACCGTAACGCTCCGCCTTGTTTCTGGTCTCGAAGACGTAACCGACGGAAGAGTTTTTATCGACGGAAAAGACGTAACTGACGTTCCGGCTTCTCGTCGCGCAGTCAATACAATTTTCCAAAACTTCGCTCTTTTCCCGCACCTTTCCGTCTGGGAAAATATTAACTTCGGACTCAAAATGAAAAAAGTTCCGAAAAAAGAAGCTGCTCGCCGAATCCGCTCCGCAATAAATCTCGTAAAACTAAAAGGTTTCGAGGATCGTCTCCCGTCCCAACTTTCCGGCGGTCAGCAACAACGCGTCGCGATTGCTCGCGGAATTGTCATGAACCATAAAATCCTCCTCCTCGACGAATCGCTTGCTTCTCTCGATTTAAAACTAAAAAGGGAAATGCAGTTTGAGTTGAAAAAACTCCAACAAAAATTAAAAATGACTTTCCTTTACGTTACTCATGACCAAGACGAAGCCCTAACGATGTCTGATCGAATCGCGATTATGAACGCCGGAAAAATTGTCCAAATCGGAACGCCCGACGAAATCTACGAAAATCCGAAAAACGATTTCGTAAAAAGTTTTATTTCTGATATTGAATTAATAAATTATAAAAAATCTCGCGCCGAGCGAGAGGGAACGAAAGATGCGAAAAAAGCCTAAGTTGAGCCTCTTTCGCTTTTTAATGACTTTCCCCGCGATTTTATATTGTCTCGGTTTGATTCTTCTCCCGATTCTTTATATTTTTTTCTTAAGTTTTCTAACTTCCGACTCATACGGCGGTTTTACTTACGATTTTACGCTAAATAATTACGCTGAAATTTTTGACCCGACTTATATTTTGATGTTTCTAAAGTCCTCCGGAATCGCCCTTGTCGTAACTTTTCTTGCGCTCCTGATTTCCTATCCTTTCGCGATTTTCTTAATGGATAAATCCGAAAAGTCCCAAAATCTCCTGATTAAACTCGTCATGATTCCATTCCTAACGAATTCCTTAATCCGAACTTATGGTTGGATTATTTTGCTTAGAAAAAACGGTTTAATTAACTCTGCGCTCCTTTCGACTGGTCTAATTTCCGTGCCACTTAGTTTAATGTATAACACCTTCGGAATTATAATCGGAATGACCTATACGCTTTTGCCGTTTATGATTCTTCCGGTCTATTCCGCCGTCTCGAAAGTCGATAAAAATCTCGTTGCTGCCGCGAAAGATCTCGGAGCTTCGAAGTGGAAAGTTTTTAAAGAAGTTTATTTGCCGCTGACGCTTTCCGGCGCGTTTAACGGGAGTTTGATGGTCTTTATCCCCGCGATTGGCTATTTCTTTATTGCTGATATTCTCGGCGGCGGAAAAGTTATGATAATCGGGAACTTAATTAAAAATCAATTTTTAACCGCGAGAAACTGGCCGTTCGGCGCGGCGCTTTCCGTTTTCCTTCTGCTTTTGACTTTTCTGCTTTTGAAAGTCTATAAGAAAATTGGCGGTCGTCTTGATGAACTCGGAGGAGGAGCATAAATGTCGCGTCGAAAAACTGCCGAAAAATTCCGCCGCAATCTTTTTATCATTCTCGTTTTCATTTTTCTTTTTCTCCCGATTGGAGTTTTGGTTCTTTACTCGTTTAATACCTCGAAGATGAATATTTTGTTTGAGGGCTTTACGTTTGATTGGTATGTTGAACTTTTTAAAAACGAAAATCTTCTCGATGCTTTTAAAAATACTTTACTTATCGCGATAATCTCTACGCTTATTTCAACCATAATCGGGACTGCGTCTGCGATTGGTCTAAAAAAATATAACTTTTTCGGAAAAAACATTATCGAAAAACTAATTTATATTCCGATTGTAATGCCGGAAATCGTTCTCGGAATTGCGCTCCTTTCTAGCTTTACTTTAGTTAACTTAAACCTCGGTCTTTTTTCCGTTCTAATTTCCCATATTGCCTTTTCTATTCCGTTCGTCATAACTAGCGTTCGCTCTGCGCTTGATACGCTTCCGCCCGAATACGAAGAAGCTGCCGAAGATCTTGGTGCTGGAAAATTTAAGACTTTGTTTTATGTTTTGCTCCCGCTAATAAAACCCGGAATCGTTTCCGGCGCGCTCCTTAGTTTTACGCTCAGTCTCGATGATGTCGTTATTTCTTTCTTTACCGCCGGACCCGGAACGAATACCCTCCCGCTTTATATTTACTCCGTAATTAAAACCGGAATTACGCCCGACGTAAACGCCCTAACGACGCTAATGCTAATTGTAACCGCAACCATTTTAACAATTTCTGCTTTTAACCAGTCGCGAAAGATAACGTCGCGCGGGGGGGGGCTTAGGTAGTAGTTATGAAAAAGAAGATTTTATTGTTAAGTTTATTGATAATTATCTTAATTTCTAGCGTTCTGGTTTTTTCAAACAAAAATATTAGAAACAATAATTATAAAAATGGCGAGTTGAATGTTTTAAATTGGACTAGCTATATTCCCGATGACGTGATTTCTGATTTTGAAAAAGAGTTTAATATAAAAGTAAACTACGGGACATATTCCTCAAACGAAGAACTCCTCGCAAAACTTTCAAGCTCTGTTGAGGGAACGTATGATTTAGTTTTTCCGAGCGATTATATGGTCGATCTTTTGGTTCAACGCGGTTTACTTTCCCCGCTCAACCGCGGGAAACTAACGAATGCCGAGAATATTTCTCCGCTTTTCTTAAACCAAATTTATGATAACAAAAACGCCTACTCGCTTCCGTTTTTGCTCGCTTATTCAGTTTTGGTTTATGACAATTCAAAAATCAATGAGAATCTCCGCTCCTATCGCGACCTACTAAACGAAAAATATAAAAATAATATTATTTTAATCGACGACCAACGTATTATTATCGGCGCCGCGCTTCTCGCTTCTGGCGCGGATATGAACTCAACTAACGATTCCGATTTAAAATCCGCGCTCGACTTTTTTAACGGTTTAAAGCCGAATATAAAGGCGTTCGACTCCGACTCTCCGAAAACTTTTCTGATCACAAAAGAAGCCGAAATTGGTTTGATTTGGAACGCCGAAGCGACGCTAGCTCAGTTAGAGAACGAAAACTTAAAAATCGTTTTTCCGACCGAGGGTTTCGCGTTATCAATGGATAATTATTGTCTAGCGAAAGGTGCAAAAAATTCCGAAAACGCCTATAAATTCATTGACTTTCTTCTTCGCGACGATATTGCGGCGCGGATTGTCGAAGAATATCCGTATGTTTCTCCAAATAAAAAACTTGTCGAAAATAATAAAGCCGAACTCGAAAAAGTTTTAGAAAACGGCAGCTACGTTAAAAACGTCGGCGCCGAAATTAAAAAGCTCGACCGTCTTTGGGCAGAATTTAAGTAAAACTTTTACTTGTCTTTATCTTCGACATAAGCTAAAATAAGAGGTAACTAAGGAGGTGTTATGTCGAAATTTGATGAGCAATATCTCGACTTATGCAACAAGATTCTAACCGAAGGCGAACGGGTCGTTAACTATAAGGATAAATCTGATTCTTCCCGCTCGAAAATGTCGTCTCTCTCTATGCCGAACCACCTCGCCCAAGCTAAAAGCGAATCCGCGACGATTCGCATTCCTCATTATTTTCTCGAGTTCGACCTTTCCGAAGAATTCCCGATTCTAACGACAAAGTTCGTTGCGTTTAAATCGGCGGTTCTTGAGATGCTTTGGATTTGGCAAGTCCAGAGCAATAAAGTAAAATGGCTAACCGACCGCGGCGTGAAGATTTGGAACGAGTGGGAAATCCCCGAGGACGGGATTTATTATGAGCGCGATTTTAAAAAGCTCTATAAAGAAAAAGGAATTAAAGAGAACCCTGTCGGAACAATCGGTACGGCTTACGGCTGGATTGTTAACCGCTATCAACTGACCCAAGGTCTAATCGAAACCCTAAAAAAAGATTCGACGAATCGTCGCATGGTCATGTCGCTTTGGCAAAATGAGTGGATTCCAACTGCGGCGTTGCCGAGTTGCGTCTGGAGCAATGAGTGGATTGTTTCGGGAAAACGTTTAAATTTAATGGTTCATTCCCGCTCGAACGATGCTCCGCTCGGGCTCCCCTTTAATATTACTCAGTACGCCGTTCTCCTTTCTCTAATCGCGAGAACCGTCGGGCTCGAACCGGGAAAAATGTCCTTCACGATTAATGATGCCCATATCTACGAAAACCAAATCGACGGAATTAAGGAGCAAATGACGAAAAAGCCGCTTCCCGCTCCGACTCTTTGGTTAAATCCGGAAATTACCGACTTCTTTAAATTCGATAATTCTAAGGAGCTAAAAGATATTCGCCTAGAAAATTATCAGCATCAGGGAAAGATTAAAATGCCAATCACGGCTTAGACGAGATTATTTATGTCATTTTCTATTATTGCCTGTATCGGAAAAAATAATGAACTAGGAAAAAAAAATGATCTAATTTTTCATTTTAAGGAAGATATGAAATTCTTCCGTGAAACAACTTCTAATAAAAAAGTTTTAATGGGGCATAAAACTTTCGAAAGTATCGGTCGCCCGCTTCCGAATCGCGAAAATTACGTTCTTTCGCGCGGCTCGCTCGGCGATTTAGAAATTTCCGGAAAGCTAAAATGCGTTTCCGACCTCCCCGCCTTTATCGAAAAATATAAAGACGCCGAGGAAACAGTTTTCGTTATTGGCGGCGCTAGCGTCTATTCCCAACTTCTTCCGTTTGCGAATGAACTTTTTCTAACCGAAGTTGAAGCCGAAGAAAAAACCGCCGACGCGTTCTTTCCGAACTTTGACCGAAAAAAGTTTAAAAAAGAAATTCTTGCTGCCGCCGAAGAAAACAACGTCAACTTTAAATTTATTAAATATACTAGAAAAGGAGGAAAAATGAAGGATCCTGTTTTTACGCTAATCAAAAACGAAGAAAATCGCCAAAAAGAGGGGCTTGAGTTAATTCCGAGCGAAAATTACGTCTCGAAAGAAGTCCTTTCTGCCGCTGGCTCGGTTTTAACGAACAAATATTCCGAGGGTTATCCGAACTTTACTGGCGTCGGTAAAGACGGCGAGTTTTGGGACGAAGAAAAAATCGAAAGCGAAGTTTTAAAAAATTATCGTTATTATGGCGGGCAAGAAAACGTCGACCGAATTGAACGTCTTGCGATTTCTCGCGCCTGTCGCCTTTTTCATGCCGACCACGCTAACGTCCAGCCTCATTCCGGCGCGAACGCAAACGAAGCGGTCTATTGGGCTTGGTGTGAGCCTGGCGACAAAATCCTCGCGATGAATTTATCCGCCGGCGGTCATCTAACCCACGGTTCTCCCGTAACTCGCTCCGCGCATATTTATCAATTTATCAACTATGGCGTTAACTCCGACGGCGACATCGATTACGACGAGCTTGAAAAAGTCGCGCTTAAAGAAAAACCGAAAATTATTTTAATCGGCTATTCTGCTTTTATGAAAATCCCCGATTTTAAACGCGTTAAAAAAATCGCCGAGAAACTCGATAACTGTCTTTTAATGGCGGATATGGCACACGTCGCAGGTTTAATCGCTGGCGGCGCGCACCCAAACCCGCTCGACTTCGGGTTTAATGTTATGACGACGACGACTCATAAAACCCTCCGCGGGCCGCGCGGCGGACTCATTCTCTCGAAAGGCAATATTGCCTCCCCGCTCAAAAAACCGGAAAAGACGCTCGAAAATATCCCGATTTTAATCGACCGCGCCGTTTTCCCCGGAACTCAAGGCGGGCCGCTCGAACATATCATCGCCGCGAAAGCCGTCGCGTTCGGCGAAGCCCTAAAGCCAGAGTTTAAAGTTTATGCGAAAAATATCGTTAGAAACGCGAAAACTCTAGCGAAAGAGCTAAAATCCCTCGGCTTTATTCTTCAAGGCGACGGAACCGAAAACCATCTTATCCTCGTTAATATTAAAAAGAGTTTCGGGATCGACGGGAAGTTTTATGAAAAAGCCCTCGACAAAATCGGCTTGAACTTAAACGCCAATGCGACTCCCGACGATACCGGTGGCGCATTCCGTCCGTCTGGCGTTCGCCTCGGAACGCCGGCGATTACGACTCGCGGACTCGGCGAAAAAGAAATGCAAAAAATCGCGGAATGGATGAAACGCGTCGCGGATATCTGCGTCGGCGTTGGCGACGAAGATAATCTTTTTGCCGCAGAAAAAGAATTAAACGCTATTCGCGAAGAAGTAAAAACTCTCGCCTTAAAATTCCCGGTTCCCGGAATCTAGAGTTTGTGATATAATAAAAATCGGTCGGGGCGTTAGCTCAGCTGATAGAGCGCGGCATTCGCATTGCCGAGGTCGCGAGTTTGATTCTCGCACGCTCCACCATTTTTTATTCCATTTTTGTTTTTGTGTTACAATGGTTATGTATGATTGTCGCGGACTTGTTTAGTTGGTGGTATTCTGGAGGTTATGGCTTTTTTGCTTCTAAACTTTTTGATAAACTGAAATCGACCGCGGACTTTTTCTCGATTCTCGACCTCTTAAAAACCCTTTTTGCTCCGTTCCATCAAATCTCCGCGGGCGGAACTTCTAGCCTTGCGCTCGATGTTCGTCTCCGCGCCTTTTTCGATCGTCTTTTCTCCCGCTTTTTCGGCGCGCTTATTCGAATTTTTTTGATTCTGGTCGGCCTAGTCGCGCTCCTAGTCGAATTCGGAATTATTTTAGTCTTGATTCTCGCCTGGCCTTTTCTTCCGCTCGTTCCTTTTCTCTGCGTTTTTCTTTATCTTAACGGAGTTTTAATTTAATGAACGAAAATACTTTTAATTATTTTTCCCTCCGCGCGAGAAAAGCTCGTCTCGGAAACGTTCTAAATAATTTTTTCATTAATTTTCTTCTCGTTCTTTGTGGGTTCGTAACGGCTCTTAGTGGTCTTTATTTTCTTTATTTGAAAAATCCGCTCGGCTGGCTCGGGTTCGGCGCTGCGGTTGTTTTTCTGATTATTTTTCTTTACGCTCGGCTTGAGTTAAAGAAGTTAAAAAACGGTAAAACCGAAAACATTACCGATATTCTTTCTCATAACGTGATTTCGAACCTCAGCAAAAATCCGACCGCAAAAGAAATCGCGAAAATGGTTTATAAAACAAGAAGCGGTGTTTTTCTCGCGAGCCGTTTTCGTTTAACGCCGGAAAAGTTAGATTTTATTGCGGCGTCTCTCCCCGACGACCCGACAGAAATTTTTAAAACCGCACGCGAAATTCGTTCCGAAATTGGCGCAGCGCAAGTTTCTGGCGGTTTTCTCGCCCTCGCCCTGATTTTAAATTACCCAGATTACGAAAAATTTCTCGGCGAAATGAAGCTCGAGAAAAAAGATTTAATCGAGGGGTTGACTTGGTATAGTTATTTATATGGTCTTGCGAAAAAGACGCGTCGTCGTGACGGCGGAATCGGACGCGACCTTGCGTTCGGCTATATTCCCGAACTCTCTAAATATGGCCGTAATATTTCCCTCGAACGCGGCAATTATAAAACCCAAATCCACCAAAACCAGCATCGCGAAATCATCGACAAAATAATCGAAACTTTTAACTCCGGCGGTCGCCAAAACATCGCTTTGATCGGACCGGAGGGAAGCGGACGTACGACGATTGTCGAGGCTTTTGCTGAGGAAATTCTTGACGCCGATAATAAAAAAGTTTCCGGTAATTTAAAATATCGCCAAGTTTTCATGCTCGATTCCGGAACTCTAATTTCCGCCGCCGGAAACCGCGGAGAAATCGAGGGACTAGTTAACGAAGTTCTCTCCGAAGCCTATTCCGCGAAAAATATTATTATTTATCTCGACAACGCGCATTTATTCTTCGAGGAGGGAACGGGTAGCGTTGATATATCGAATCTTCTAATCCCGATTCTCGAAAAAGGCGGACTCCGAATTATTTTAACAATGAACGAACAAAAATATCTTGAAATTTCTAGTCGAAAACCGAGCCTCGCAAACGCGCTTAATAAAATCATGGTTAAACCCGCAAACGAGGCGGAAACTATGAAAGTTATGGAAGATAAAGTCCCCTATCTCGAATATAATTATAAAATTACTTTTGAATATCTTGCGCTTAAAGAGGCATATAAATTGAGCGAGCGCTATGTTCATGATCTAGAAATGCCCGGAAAGGCTTTGAACCTGCTCGAAGCCGCCGCTAAATATCCCGAGGGAAGATTTGTTACGGCAGATTCAGTTAATCGCGCAATCGAGGAAACGAACGGCGTTAAAGTCGGCGTAACCGAAGATAAAGAAGACCGCGAGAAACTTCTAAACTTAGAGAGTTTGATTCATGAGCGAATGATTAATCAAGTCGGCGCCGTAAAAACCGTTTCCGACGCGCTTCGTCGCGCTGCGGCTGGCGTTCGTAACGAATCCCGCCCGATTGGAACTTTCCTTTTCCTCGGACCGACCGGCGTCGGAAAAACCGAGCTCGCAAAAGCTCTCGCCGAGGTTTATTTTTCGAAAGAGTCAGAAATCGTCCGAGTTGATTTAAACGAATATGTCAAGGCCGGCGACGTCGAAAGGTTAATCGCGACTGGCGAGGAAGACGAAAATAGCCTTGTCGCAAAAATCTCGAAACGCCCGTTTTCTGTCGTTCTTCTCGACGAAGTCGAAAAAGCTAGCCCAGAAGTTTTGACGACTCTGCTCCAACTTCTCGACGAGGGAATTCTCCGCGACAGTAAAAATAAAGAAATTAGTTTCCGCGACGCAATCGTTATTATGACCTCGAACGCCGGCGCCGATAAAATTCGCGCAGCTATCCAATCTGGCGGGGAACTGAAAAAAGAAGAACTAACCGAAGAACTGATTAAATCAGGAATCTTTAAGCCCGAATTTTTGAACCGCTTTGACGAAATCTGTATTTTTAGCCCGCTCGGGAAAACTGAACTTCGGGAAATCGCAAAACTAATGATAAAGTCGACCAACAAAACCCTTACCTCCCAAAAAATCGAAGTCGAAGTTGAGGATGCTGGTTTAGATGTTTTGGTCGAGAAAGGCTATGATCCAGTCATGGGTGCCCGCCCGATGCGTCGCATTGTTCAGAAAACCGTCGAGAATATCGTCGCAAAAGCTGTTCTCTCTGGCGAACTCAGTTCTGGCGGAAAACTTAAAATTTCTGCCTCTGATATTCTTGCGAGCTTAGAATAATTATCATATAATCTAGAGTTAGTTGGGGCGGAAAGTATCTTAGAAAAAGGAGCTGATTTTTTTGGATTCTAAGGATTTAAAGAGTTATCGAACTCTTTCTGAAGAAACCCGTTTCACGATTTTGCTATTGATTTACTTTCTCTACAAGGGAAAAGGTCGTCTTGTTTTGCGCAAGGGTTGGCGCGACTGGGGTGTCCTCGATCATGCCTACCCGCTGTTTGCCTCGCCCGATCGTCCAGAATACGACAATGAACATGAGGGCGGTTGTGCCTTCTTCGCTTTTCTCCTCTTCGAGCTGTTCCCCGAATATACTCATAGGTATAAACGCGCCGAGGTTTACGAACTGCTCTTAACACATGATTTTGGCGAAATCGCGTCCGGCGACGTTTCCGACGACGGCAATCGCGACGAGGTCAAAAAGGACGCCGAAGAACTTAGTGTTTTTCTTCGGATTTTCGGGAATTTGACGCCCGGCTTTACAAAGCTCGTCAAAAATTTCCGCGCGTTCCAGAAGAAGAACACGCTACTCGGTCGGTTTGCTTATTGTATCGACAAGTCCGAGGCAATCCTCCAAGCGTTGATTTATGAATATGCCGGCTTCCCCGGCAGTATTCGCTACAAGCGAGTTCATCTCGGACTTACGAAACAGGACGAGCAGAATTTCGAGCGCACTAAATCCGAGAAGACCGCCGACAACTGGCTCGACAGCGTTCTTCCAAAACTCAAGAAAAACGACCCGACCGGCGTTGACTTTTTCGAGAGATTTCTGAAGTTCGCTCTCGACGCCGTCCGCTCGAACTATTTTAACCCCGAAGATAGTTTTCCGAGTCGAATCGACTAATTGCTCCAACTTCCTCCGCTTTCGCGGGGGATTTCTTATGTTTACTTTTTTTCTTCCTCGCTTTATAATCATAACTAGAATGGATGATAATAACGGTTCAACCGGTTTAGCGGAGCATGACCCATATCGCGAAATCGGCGAGAGTACTCGCGCCGGTCTTCGCCCGACTCTCCCTGGAGACGATGCTCGCAAAAAATCCGCCGCGGAAAATCTTCTCGCCGCGGAAAAAACCTCTTCGTCCGCTTCTGGTTCTTCCGATCTTTCCGGCGGCCAGTCCGACGCTTTGTCCGCCGAATCCGAACTTTCGTTTAAAAATTCCGTCGCCGGCGTTGCGAGGAAAGAACCGAAAGGAAAAATTCGCTTTTCCGCGAAAAAACATGGTCCAATCGTCGCCCTAGTTTTTCTTCTTTGCGCTCTCGGCTTTTTGATTTTCGGCTCCCAGACCCTCATGCCGTTCGCAATCGTCAATCGCTTTATCGAAGAGTTTAATACAAACGGAATCTCCTCCGTCCTCCGCTCCGACAATATCCTTGATCTCCAACTTTCCGGCGGCGGGCTTTTCGGAATCTCCGAAGACCAAAAATCCTCTCTCCGCGAAGTCGGGATAATCCCGTTTAATGTCTCCGACGGAACTGTCGCCCTCGCCTATAAAAAAGGGAAAGAATATAACGTTGTTTATGGTTCTTCTTCCTCCGAAGATCGCGCTCTCGCCTCCGCCGGCTCTAACGTCCCTGGCGACCTTGGCGACGCAGTCCTCTATTCCGACGCCTTAAACGACAAAGACTTTAAAAACCCTTATACAACCGCTTCAAAAACGTGGCGCGGAGGTAGTTCAGGTTGGTATGACTCTTTGATGTCGATTAATGAAATCGTTAGAGATTTTTCAAGAAGCAGGTACTTCCAGACAAATACTTCCCGCATTGCTAGCTTTGGCGCTCTTTATACTGGACGCACCGGAATGCGCTATACCTTTAGAGACGGAATGAATTGGGTAAAAGGGAAGATGCGTGGCAGCACCCTTGGGGGAACTGAAGCGGCAAATTCAGACGGCAGTGGCGAAACGGTAACCGGAACTGGAAAGGGCATACTTACTGCCGCAGCAATCACGTCAGGTCTATCTGGGCTAGGGAATATAACTTGTCAGGCGCTACAGATAGTCAGTAAAGCCCAAACCTTAGTAACTGCTTTTCAAAATAACCAACTGTTTAACTTGCTGTCCGGTTATCTAGAGTCAGTTCAAATGGTTCAAGCGGGCGATAGTGACGGGACTGTGATGAATACCTATAATAACCGCCTTATGGAGGAAGACCCAGATACCGGTAAAAATTCATTTGCTTCGAGCGGAATGACCGCGCTATTTTCTGGAACAGAAATCAAGAGTAATGATGAAAGCGTTATGGCTGTTAATTCAGAATCGGCGATGGCGAATATGGGCTCTTCGGAATCGGGGAATGCGGTCATTGACTTGTTGGGAAAAGCCGCCAGTGGTTTTACTAATATCGTAAAAGCAATGGAAATGTGTAATTACGTTAGTGGAACGCTTAATGTCATAAGCACGGTTCTTACAGTTGTCGGAATTGCGACGGGCGGAGTCGGAGCTTTAATAAAATTTGGAATCCAGACCATCGTAACCTTAGCAGTTAGCCCAGTTATAAATGGAATCAAAAATGAACTAGCAGAAAAAGTACTAACGTGGCTATGGGATAAGTTCGGCAATACCTTTCTAAAGGATATGGCGGCTGAATGGCTCGGTCCCGACTTGGGCAATGCGCTTGTTGCGGGGGCAAACTTATACGTAAGCTCAAACCATCAAACCGGCGGAGGGACGCCAGCCGGAAAGAATCAGGTCGTAGACTTTAAGCGTAGCCAAGAAGTCGTTATTGCGCAGGAAGCAGAATACCAACGCTCTATTAGAAGCCCGTTCGACGTATCTTCTCAATACACTTTCTTCGGTAGTCTAGCATATAACTTGATTCCATTTTCCGTAACCTCTTCCTCTGGGAATATATTAAAAAATATTAGTAGTTTGACCGTTAATTCCGTTACGAAATTACTTCCGTCCGCTAGCGCAATTGCCGAGACTCAGCTCATCGATTCATTCGGCGAATGTCCCGTTCTTGATTCGTTAGGAATTGCCGGAGACGCTTATTGCCGTCCGTACATTATTTCCGAATCATCAACTCAAACTACGAAGCCGGAAGCGATTATTGAAAAAGTACAATCCCTCGGAGGACTTGGAGATTATAATTCGGAAACAAAAACCTACGAAATCAAAAAGAATTCTAATCTCGAAAAGTTTATTAACTTCTGCGGTCAGCGGTTATCAAACTGGGGTTATGCCGATTCTAATATTGCCGACAAAATTAAGGAAAATGCCGCCTCTGCTTGGTGGAGAAAAATCCCGTTGATCGGTAGTTTAATCGGGAGTATTGCTGACATCGTTGATAATAGAGAAAATATGCAATGGATTAGTGGACTGAACTGTGTCGATAGTGAAAAGAACGCAAGGTTCTGGAACGAAGAAGGACAATACTATCAGAGGTTTGCCGAAGATCAGCGATTATTGGAAAGTATCGGGACCGTCGAGAAAAACTCAATCGCCCTATATTTAGAAGACTACTACCAAAAGAATCCCTTGGATAATTCTTTTGAGGGCGTTTTGGCGCGTTGGTCGGGCATGTCAAAAGACGACGTTGTCGCTACTTTGGATACCTTAGAAGGCTTATATTATATCGCTAACTATAAACCAGAGGAGCGTCTTGCTTTCGGAAAGCCCGAAGCCGAAAAAATCTACTTTGAAGATACGAACGAAGTTGAAGACTCGACCCTTGCTCTCGAACCGAAATATATAATATATAACGACGTCCGGAATCGTGTATTTTCTGTCTAAAACGAAAAAGGTTATGTTATAATTAAGGAAACTATGACAAAAAATTTCTCGAAACTGAAAAGACTCGCCACGATCATTCTTTGTGTTTTTCTTTCTTTCTCTGTAGTCTCTTCTGTCGCGCTCAATACCTTTGCCGACGGCGAGGATGACGACAGTAGTTTTGACGATGCTTTCGGAGAAGAAGATGATGGTGATAGTGGCGGTGATAGCGGGAGCGACGATGGCTCAGGTGGCGGAACTGGAACTGGAGGAACAATAACTGTTGATGACGATACCCCTTTTCCGAGCGAACAGTGTGCTTCTGGCTTTGGTGGAATGTCCTGGGCACTTTGTCCTGGAATCGAAACCATTTCCGAGGGAACGAACGGACTTTACAATATGCTCGCGGACGAGCTGAATTTAAATGCTGCGACCGTTGTTTCAACCGACAAGGATACTAGTGCAACCTATATTCTTTGGGATTATTTCCGCGGCGCGGCGAATATTTTTGTTATCATTTTTATGGTTATCGTCATTTTGTCTCAAATTACCGGCTACGGAATCAACAATTACGGGATTAAACGTATGCTCCCAAAAATTATTATTGCTGCAATCCTCGTTAACCTCTCGTTTTATATTTGCCAAATTGCTGTAGATATTTCTAATATTATTGGCTCCTCGGTTGGAAGCCAGCTTAACGGCGTTGCTCAAACTATTGCCACAAATATTGGTGTTACGTATACAGGGACGAACTTCATCCGTATTGTTGTCATCATTATTGTCGCTGCTGCTGGTGGAGCTGGAGTTATTTTTCAAGGTCTCTCGCTCGGTTCTGGCGCCGGAAACATTACCCTCGCGCTTGTTATTGCTGCGGTCGTTCTCGTCATTATCTTCCTCCTAGCGGTTTTGATTTTCTTTGCTATGCTTGCTATTCGTCAAATCCTCGCCATGGCTTGCGTTGCTGTTTCTCCGCTCGCAATCGCTTGTATGATTCTCCCGAACACGGAAAATCTCTATAAACGCTGGTTTAAACTTCTCCAGTCTGTGCTTGTCATTTATCCGATTTGCAGTTTATTATATGGAATGGCGTGTGTGATTGAAGTTTTGGCGCTTAACCCTGCCAGTACCAGTCTTCTCCAGATGGTTATTGCTTCGATTGCTTGTTTCCTTCCGTTTTACGCCGCGCCGACATTAGTTATTAAGGCGCTTAATGGCGTCGGAAATATCGGAGCAAGACTCCAGAGTCTCCAACAACGGGGTACGAATCTCGCCCGTACTCAAGGCCGCACTACTCAAGGAAGATTTTTACGCGGAGAAACGCCTCTTTCTCAGAGAATGCGTCAATCTTCTAACAACCGCGTAATCGGTCGGCTTAGTGGCATAACCAATCGTAGCGCACGCCAAGAAGAACGTTTGGCGAGAGCGCGTAAATCTAATGCGGATATCGAAAGGCTAAGACAGGAGCGTCGTTTAATGTCTTCCGAAGATTTTTCTACTGCCAGTAGGAATGAGCTAGCGGTAGAAATGGACAAAAAGCGAAGAACTATGACCGAACATGCTACTGACGCCTTTAGACAAGCTGGTAGGAACGAAAACATTGTGGCGGAAGATCGAGCGAGGCGCGAAGATGCTCGTAAAGCTACTGCTGACTTCCGAACTGCTGGAGTAAACGAAAACGAAATCGCGGAAGATCGAGCCCGCCTCGACATTACGCACAAAGCTACTGGCGATTTTGTTACTGCTGGATTAAACAGAAACGCAATAGACAATAGAAGAATTTCTAACGAGACAGAACTCTTCAATAACGACGATTACGTTGGACAACGTATGACTAACGTCGATCGAGCTAGGGATAATGAGCTTATCAAAATGTATCAAGAAAATTACAAAGTTCGCGACAGAGCGGATGTCATTACTGAGCTTAATGGAATCTCGGATAGTATTGCCGCCCTATACGCCTCCGGCGGACCCCTTACTCCAGCCCAAGTTAGATCTCAACACGACCTAGCTATACAAGCAGCAACCGCAATAAGCGATATTGACTCAAAAGGCGGTCGTGATGAACTAATCAAATACGCTATTGACCATGCCGAAACCCTTCGTCCTGAAATGATCCAAGTTTTGAGTGGCGTTAGTCCGGAATTTAAAGAGTTCCAAAAATGGCAGGCGGCTAGCGCAGACCATTTAGGACGAGATTTCGCAGATTTCTATCGTTCTAATGATGGACTTGAGGCTCAGGTAAACGCGCATGGCGTCGATGGATTCGCTGGTTATACTAAGGACAACTGGAAAGTGCTTGCCGACCAAGCTGCTACTAATCCAAACCTTTTGAGCGGAGCAAATCCAAGGGGACTCGCTACTGCTTTTGCTACTATGACCGACGATAAAGGAGTAAATTCTCAAGTTCAGTTTATCCAGCGTACGATGGACGAGGCTAGACGTGATAAAATTATTGGCGAAATGTCTGCTGAACAAGTTCTCCGTCTTGATTATAAGTTGAAATGCTCCCTTGCCGGCGTTAACGTAGGTGATGCAGGGGCAGATACCGCCATTCGTACCAAATTCGCATCACAGTTTAACCAGATTATGAATGACCCGAATATGCTTAGCCGCGCTTCCGACGCCGACAGAACAAGATTCTATACGCCTTAGAACCTTGCTAACTTGCCATATATAATATATATTTTATCTATAATGTCTAAGCCTACTCCAAAAATCCTCCTCTATACCGAATTCGAGAAAACCTTGAAAGTTTCTGGTCTCGGAAAGTCAATTGATCATCAAAAACAGGCTCTAAAAGACAATCAAATTCCTTTTACCCTAAACCCGAAAGACGATTTTGACATTATCCATATTAACTTTTACGGTCCAAAAAGCTACCTCGCCGCGAAACGCGCAAAACATCGCGGAAAGAAAGTTGTTTATCATGCTCATTCGACCGAAGAGGACTTTAAAAATTCTTTTTGGTTCGCGAATTTAATCTCGCCGCTCTTTAAACGCTGGATTATAAAATGTTATAAACTCGGCGACGTTATTATTACGCCGAGCGAATACTCGAAAAAACTTCTCGAAAGCTATGGTCTAAAAAATATCTACGCAATCTCGAACGGAATCGACTTAGATTTATTCTCCCGCGACGAATCTGCGGGTAAAAAGTTTAGAAAAAAATACCATTTTTCCGAAAAAGATAAAGTCGTTATGGGAATTGGTTTGTTTTTTGAGCGAAAGGGAATCCTCGATTTTATTGAACTCGCAAAAACCTTTCCGGAATACAAATTTATTTGGTTTGGCAACATTAATAAAAGTCTAATTCCGCATAAAATCCGCAAAGCTCTAAACGTTAAATTACCGAATTTAATTTTCCCCGGACACGTTCCTCAGCCCGAAATTAAAGCCGCGCTTTCCGGCGCCGACTTATATATTTTTCCGACCTTCGAAGAAACCGAGGGAATTCCCGCGCTCGAAGCCCTTGCTTGTAAGACCCCAATGATTCTCCGCGATATTCCTGTTTTTGATTTTCTTAAAAATAAAAAAGAAGTCTATAAAGCGAAGAACCTCGCCGAATTTAAAACCTTAACGAAAAATATTTTAGAAAAAAATCTCCCCGATTTAACCAAAGCGGGCTATAAAAAAGCCGAAGAAAAATCCGTCCGCTCGGTCGGAAAACAACTCATAGAAATCTACAAAACGCTATAAAAACAAAAATCCCCAACGGGGGAAGGACATACAAAAACATCATGGCTAAAGACGTCACTTTTGAAACGCTATAGCCTTTTTCTTTTGCCGTGTAAAAATCGCTATAAGCCAAAAGTTGGTGTAGCCGAGTATATGCTGCACCAACTTTTTCTATTTTTTGATTTCCCGTGTAGAACAGAGGAGAAGCTATTTGCGCCGAGCATGATCGGAATGGAGGGAAGATTAGTATTTATCATATTCTTGTCCTTTTCCCACTATCGCAAAAAGGGATCAAGCCTCAACTTCATGATACTAACAAATGGAACACTATAGCGTGTTCGATGGTAGGACTATGCATCTTGATGATAATTTCTTTCCTAAGCAAGACTATATACAGGAGATGAGAGATTACCCCTGATGGTTCTATAATCATGCCGCTATATTGTCTGCGGCTGAATCCTCGTTTTTTAGAGCTGTTTTACAAAACTCTAACAATACAGGAATGTCGTGTTCGACGACATCCCAAAGGATTTCTATATCAATTCTGCCGTATGCATGAGCGATTCTATTCCTTAGACCGCTCATCGCTCTCCAATCGATTTCCGGATTATTTACTTTAAACTCTTGACTGAGTTTCTTGGCACATTCCCCAACCTGTTGAACAAAGAATGCTACCATTCCCCTGAAGGCAAGGTTCCCTGCGATTGTTTCTTTATTTATAGAATAATTGCACAAGGCGAGCATTAGCGTCTCGCAATAGCTTGCTATGGTTTCTATAAGAATTTTATCGCTAGACGCCATAAAGAGGAATCCGATCGTTTTTAATTAAATCAAAAAAACCAGGGAGCATCCCTTCTTCGGTCGTAACGTCCACTTCTGTGCCTAATTTGCTTTCTAGCTCATCGCAAAAATAGAAATAATCTTTATATCTATGGAGGGCTTCGCCTTTATCAATAATTAAATCGACATCGCTATGGTCATTTGCTATACCTTTGGCATAAGAACCAAAAAGGTATACGGACTTTACGCCATATTTTTTACTTACCTGAGAGACAACTTCTTTAATCTCATCTATTGTTAGCATAACAACTATATATCCTTAGTTTTGGTGTAATTATACCATACTTATAGCGGTTATGGAAGAAGCGCTGGTAGACGACTTTTACACGGGAGAATTAATGACGAGTTTTATTTTGACCAACTTTTATTTTTTGCCGTGTTTTACGAAAGTATTCCGCTTATGCCAATTTGTTTAGATTGCACAAAAAATGCCCCATTTTACAGGGGTAATTGAACAAAACTTAACCAATTATTAACATTATGGTGGAGTATGTGGGACTCAAACCCACGACCTCTTCGATGCCATCGAAGCGCTCTAATCAACTGAGCTAATACCCCAGACCCCCTTATTCTAACACGATTTTCTCTAAAAATAAAGGATTTATGATA
>JAFRJE010000022.1 GCA_017432425.1 Candidatus Saccharimonadota bacterium | reverse complement strand
CAAAATTTTAGACAACATTTTCCTTCGTCCGAGCAAATCGATGCCCGGTGTTACCCGAATCGCATTTGCGAGGACTGAAAGAAATATGTTGTAAAAATTTAGGGCGCTTTAGGAGCCTGTTTCTAAGGAGCTGATTTTGAGAATCATACACATTTTCCCCTAACAAAACCCTAATAAAACCCGAACTAAACCCTCCAAATCATCCTCGACCCCTATAACCCAAAAATCCCCAACAAAAATCTCCAAATTTCCCCTTTTTCCCTCTTCCCCGCCGCTTTTTTCGAATTTTTCTCAAGAAAAATTTTTCCCGAGAAAACCTTTATTTCTACCCTCCCGAAAAAACCTTAGAACAAAAACCGAACTTAGGGAACGAAACCAGACTTCCCCGCCCCTAGTTTAACTTTTCCGTAAACCTATATAACTTCTGAATCCCGTTCTCAAGGTAATAATAATGCCGTACATACGCAACCGACAACGCAATCAAAATCAAATCAACTCCCCCGACCGAAACGAATAAAACTTCGTTCCCTTTTACCGCCAGAACCGCAAACAGCCCAACCGTTACCCCAAGAAAAACAATCGTAAAGAAAATAAAGAACAACATGATAATCAGATGTATTAGCCGCTCATGCTGAAACTCGCTTACCTTTTCTTGATGTAACCGAAACAGCTTCTCCCCTCCTTTTCCCCGTTTCAATTCCCTCTCTAAAAACTCTTGATATTTCTTAATCTCGTTAACCATAAATATATTATAACAAATTTTAAAAAAATCTTACTTCCAATACGCTTTCCGCTCAACTCTGATATCGACGTATTCTACCTCAGTAACCCCCTGTTCTTTCAAATACTTAACCATTCTCTCAATATCCTCCGCCGTTACCCCAATCCCCCTGTCCAAACTAACCTTAAAAACCCCGTTATATTCCTCGAGGCTCAAATCAACCTCCCGAATTTTCCCGACCGGAATCCGCGCTTGCGTAACCGTAAATCCCCGCTCCTTAAGCTCCGTCTCTAAATTCGCAATAAACTCTCTCATTCTCGAACTCAAATTCGCGGAAACCCCCGTCGTTTCGTCAATTACCTCAATCGTCGGCGCGATTATCTCCTCCTCGACCTCCTCCTTTCGAGTAATTATTTCATAAAATTGCGTCCCCGCGAGATAAACTAGCCAACCCAAAACCCCCGCAAGCAAAACCACAATCGAAACCGAAACCAACTTTTTCTTTTTATAATATTTTTTCGCCCTCGCCCGCTCCGACTCCGACTTCGGTCGGTCGAGCTTCCCCGCAATCGTTCGCCCACTCTCAATCATTTTTTCTTCCCGACCTCAACCAAAATCTCCGCAAGTCTCCTCGCCGCACCCTTTTTCGCCGTCCCCCCAAGTTTCGTTTTTAGCTCTTCCCTTTTCTTCGGACTGCGAACGAGTCGCTTAACTTCCTCGAGTAAAAGCCCTGGCTGGTTTATCAATTTCTCGTCTCGAATAACCGAAACCGCCCCCTCCTTTTCTAATTTCTCCGCGTTCTTCAACTGATGCGCCCCCGGCAACCTCTCGAACGGAACGAGAATAACCGCCTTTTCTAACGCCGCCAGCTCCGCAATCGTCGTCGCCCCCGCTCGACTAACAACTACATCCGCCGCCCCCATCAACTCATCCATCGTCGAGTTAAATGCCCACATTCTAAAGTTCGACTTTAGCTTCGCCCCCTCCCAATCTTCGTATTTTTTCAACTCAACCAGCTCCTCGTATTGTTTCCTTCCCGCGATTAGCCCAACGCTCGTAAATTTCAGTAACTCCGGCAAAATCTCCCGAACCGCCTCGTTAATATGCTTCGCCCCCTGACTTCCGCCCGTAATAACCGTCAATGGCTTTTCCGGATCAAACGAAAACGCCCTCTTTAAACTCTTCGCTCTCCCCGCCGAAACTTTCCTAAACTCCTCCCCAACCGGAATCCCAACAAACTCCGCTCTTCCCTTTAGCCTAAATTTTTTCTCAAACTCCGGCGATTCAAACGAACTTCCCGTCGCAACTACCGCCGCCCTCCGCATCAAAATCCTGTTCGCCAACCCCGGAACCGCATCCGATTCATGAACAACATACGGAATTTTCAATAGTCTCGCAACCAGCCCAACCGGCAATCCAACAAACCCGCCTTTCAAAAAAATCACGTCCGGTCGCTCATTCAGCAACCTAAAAAAACTCTGGAAAATCCCGCCGAGGAATCCAAAAAACCCAAAAATATTCCCAACTATCAAATCCTTAACCGTAATCGGAAAATTCCTAAAATAGTCCAAAAACTCCCACCCCGCATACCTCCTAAACTTCCCCGACAAAACTTTCCGAACCCGAACCGGTCGCGCCGTCCTCTTCCCCTCCCCTCCGTGAAACTCCTCCGCCGCTTCGCCTAATGTTGTTAATTTTACAACATTTCTATAATATTTCCTGTCTGTCCAAAACTCAATCCTCGTTCGCGGATTTAGCTCAATCAGTTCTCTAACCGTCGCAATCGCCGGCGTAATATGCCCGCCACTTCCCCCGCCAACAACCAAAACTTTCATCTTCTAGCCTCCCTAACTCCCCTCGAACTATAACTCTTCTTCTCATTTTTCTTAACTACTCTTCTAGTATAACACGAAAGTTGCGCAATCAACCCCAACCCCGTCGCGACGAACATCATACTCGTCCCCCCATAACTCAACAATGGCAGCGTAATCCCCGTCAACGGAATCAGCCCCGTCATCGCCATCATATTAACCGCCGTCTGAACCAGAACCCAGGAAAAAACGCCCGCCGCGACTAGTCTATGTTCCATATCCTCCCCTCTCTCAACAACCCCCAAAATCCGACTTAAGAGAATCATAAAAATCATCACAACCGCCATCAACCCAATAAACCCAAACGTCTCCCCCATAATCGCAAAAACCGAATCGTTAATCGACTCTGGCAAATACCCCGTCGCCTGAACCGAATTTCCGACCCCAACCCCCGTTACGCCGCCCGTTCCAATCGCAATCAACGCGTTCTCAATATGATAATTGTCTGCCTCGTCGCCATTCGCGTACGTTAAAATCCGCTCCATTCTATGCGGACTCGTTATAATCGCAAGTACCCCGCCAACCAAAATTACCCCTAGAATCATCATAAAAATCCGCGTCTTAATCCCGCTCATAAACAAAATTCCGAGAATAATCGCCATGATCGCGACTCCCGTCCCTAAATCTTTCTGGAGAATAACCGTAAAAAACAGCGCCAGCCCCGAATAAACTCCCGCCGGAACGAAAAAGTCGCTCGTCTCTAGCTTTCCCTCTTTTTTCCGAACCGCCGCTAGTTGCGCAAGATACAAAACTAGCCCCAGCTTAAGAATCTCCGCCGGCTGTAAACTCCCAAAACTCCCCAAATTTATCCACCTACACGCTCCCAACTCACATTTCGCCAACCCCGACCCCGCGAGCGCCGCAACCTCCAATATTGCGCACATAACCAACCCAAAAATCATCACGACCTTAGAGAATTTTCTCAACTTCTCGTATGGGAACTTAAACGCAACAACAAACGCCCCGACCGAAAACGCTACGCTAACTAGCTGATGAACAAAAAAATAATTTTCCTCTAGCTCACTCCCATACGCCGCGTTCATAAAATTCACGCGCATCGGTCCAATCGCATAAATAACGACCAGCCCAATCACGAGCAACAACAACGTCAAAATCGTAATAACTCGATCGCTCTTATGCTTTCTCATACCCTATATTATATCATATTGTCTTGCTAGCCGAGTCCAAATGTTTTGTCTCGCTAGCCGAGTCCAAATGTTCAATAAGGGGATGCCCGGAGGTTACGACCGAGGATTAAGGCGCCCGAGTCCCGTGACGACGGGAACGAGGGACGCCGGTCCCCGTTTGGACATTGGACGAGGGCATCGAAAATTAAACGATTCCCC
This sequence comes from Candidatus Saccharimonadota bacterium, assembly GCA_017432425.1. Taxonomy (GTDB): domain Bacteria; phylum Patescibacteriota; class Saccharimonadia; order Saccharimonadales; family Saccharimonadaceae; genus Nanosyncoccus. The sequence goes on along the minus strand of JAFRJE010000022.1, from coordinate 3,182 downwards.
CCGCTGAAGCGAGAAACATCCCGAGTATGGCCGCAATCCCCGCAAGCACCCAAAACCTCATCACAATCTTCGCCTCCCCCCACCCTTTAGCCTCAAGATGATGATGAATCGGCGCAGAAATAAACAATTTATGCTTAAAAACTTTCTTCCAGAACATCTGAATCAAACTCGATCCCGCCTCAACAACCAAAATTACCCCAATAACCGGCAACAACAAGAACGAATTTGTCATCATTGAAACAACCCCCAGTCCCGCCCCCAACGCAAAACTCCCCACGTCCCCCATCATAAACCTCGCCGGCGGAACGTTAAACCAAACGTAACTAAGCAGCCACCCCACGACCGTCAAACAAAACCCAAACAACATCCATTGCCCCTGAAACAGCGCAATCACTCCATACGCCCCATACGCAATCATCGCTAGTCCTCCCGCTAGCCCGTCTAACCCGTCGGAAATATTGACCGCGTTGCTCGTCGCGACAACCGCAAACGCGAACAACAGCATCATCGCAATCGCCCCAATCTCAAACGCCCCAAAAAACGGAATCATTATGCTCGTCCAGCCAAGTTTAAACGCAAAAAACCAGCCCAAAACCAGCCCAACGACTGAAATCAAGAAAAACTTAACCGGCGCCCGAAGCCCCGCCGCTCCCTCGCCCGTCCCAAAAACGTTAATCATATCATCAACCAGCCCAATCAACGCCCCGCCCAAAAACCCCGCGAGCGGCAACCACGTCTGACCCCTGTCCATATTACAAATCAGCGTTACCATCGAAACCGCAACGACCCCAACAATCCCCGCCATCGTCGGAAATTTTCGCTTAAACTTGTGCGCGTGGAGCTTCGTCATAATCGGCAACGCGTTCCCGTCCGCCGTCGTTTTTTTCTGTTTCTTCCAAAACTTATATTTATATGCAATATTCGTATAAACCGGCGTCAAAAACATCGACAATAAAAACGCCCCAAGCGTCAGAATCAGCCCATAAAATATTTCATTATTTATTACTCCGCCTAACATTCTTTCCTTTCTCCGCGCCTAAAAATCGCCCGGTTTTAGCTTTAAATAATCAATCAAATAGTTAGAAATCGCGGTAAACGTCGGGAGCGCATACATTTGCGCGTCCGTCGTCTGCCCGTCTTTCCATATTCTAACCATAACGATATAATCTGACAAGTCTTGACTATTTCCGCCAAATCCAACATAAGTTGCGACCGACTCGTCCATTACATATTTCCCGTCCCGAATAACCTGCGCCGTCCCTGTCTTCCCCCCAATATAATACCCCGCTCGGTCGTTCCCATACAGCCTCTGCATCGCCCTCGTCCCATACAACATTCCCCGCATCGTCTTGCTCGTTTCCGCGGAAATTGCCTCTCGAACCGCCCCCTGTTTTTCTTTCTCAACCAACTTTCCATTCTCAATTTTCCCCTTAACAATCGTCGGCGTATAATATTTTCCCCCGTTTATCAACGTCGCATACCCAGAAATTACCTGAATCATCGTTACCTGCAAGTTCTGTCCAAAAGTCATGTTCGCATACAGCGAATCACGCCCGTCCCCCTCAACCGGATCGCCAATCAGCCCCTCCGCCTCATACAACTCAATCCCCGTGAACGTCCCTAACCCGAAATGATTAACATAAAAATCATACAACCTCTTCCTCCCCTCCTCCGTAATCCGCTCCGCATTTCCCCCAATCAACCTTAACGCTTGAATACTCCCCGTATTTAAGCTCCAGTTCAACGCAACCTGCATCGTCTGCGTCCCGTAAAGACTGTCGTTTAAACTCGCGTTCCAAATCGGCCACCCGTCAATATACGTAACGTGCTGATTATAATAAGTCGTCTCCGGCGTCATTACCCCAAGTTCAATCCCCGTCGCAAACGTAAACGCCTTACAAACGCTCGCCGGTTCATACGGCTCCTCGACCGTCCGATTCATATAAACCCCCGCGTCCTCAACTTCGGTATATTTCGCCGGGTCATAGGTCGGAATATTCGCCATCGCGAGAATTTCCCCGTTGTTCGGGTTCATTACAATCGCCGCCGCCTTATCTTTTCCATATTCCTCTAGCTTCTCCCGAAGAATCCTCTCAACGTTTTTCTGGATATTTCGGTCAATCGACAAAACAACGTTCTCCCCGTCCTCCGCCGGAATTTTTACGTTCTCGTCTCCAATCGACAACGCAACCTGGTTTACGTCCGCAATCGTTTTTAAAAGCCCGTCTTTCCCTTTTAACTCTTTATTAAGCGCCCCCTCGACGCCATATTGTCCCTCGCCGTCCGCGTTAACAAACCCCAAAACCTGCGCCGCCAGTTCCCCCTCCGGATAAACCCGACTCGTTTCCTCCTTAATATAAACCCCGCCAAGCTCCTCCTCGCGCAGTTTCAACATTTTCTCTCGCGGAACTTTCTTCGCGAGAATAAAATACCTTAGTTCTCCGCTCGAAAACGCTTCGCTAACTTTCGTCGTCGTTTCGATTCCGGTTTTAGAAATCGCCGCCTCTAGCTTCTCTCGATTAACAATCATCGGGTCAATAATAACCGTATAAACCGTCTCATTCATCACAACCTCGACCGGCTCGTCCCCGTCCATCATATAAATCTCCCCCCGTTTCGCCGAAATCGTATTCTCTAGCGTATGCTGCTCCTCCGCTTTCGCGACCCACTCTCCGTGTTGAAGAATCTGAACATAAAAAAGTCGCAGAGAAATAACCCCTACGACTAAAAATAAAATCTTCCGAAATATTTTCGCGCGCCTAAGTTCCATATCCTTTAATTATACCATAATCTTTTTTCTAAAATCGAATCCCTAACATTTCCCTTTCCTCCTATTCCGCATAACCCGTTACGTTCGCATTTTCCATATTGACCGCAACGTCATTATTTTCGCTTGTCGCGAGCGACGTTAATCTCGCCCTCTCAACTGCTAAATCTTCTTTTTTCGCCTCTAGCTCAGAAATTTCGCTCTCAATCTCCGACAACTGATAATCATATCCCGTCGCTTTCGTTCCTTGCGTAACATAAATCAACCCGACGATAAGAACTAAAACTCCTAAAATCATACTCTGAGAAATAGAACCTAGCGTCTTCGGTGTATGCCTGACTGTATTTCTGTTTCGAACCCAGCTCGAACTTGATTCTCGCATTTTTAATTTTTATCCTCGCGTTGTTTTTTATTT
>JAFRJE010000021.1 GCA_017432425.1 Candidatus Saccharimonadota bacterium | reverse complement strand
GTCCTCGTTTAGCCCTTAAAAAATAACAACGTATTTCACTTAATATCTCGTAAATGCGATTCGGGTAACACCGGGCATCGATTTACTCGATATAAGGAAATAGTTGTTATCTTTTTTGGGTAAACTGCGGAAACCGCTCAAGAATAGATTTTTATTCTTCTGTTTTAGTTTCTTCTACTGGTGCTTCTTCTTTGGGCTGGTTTTTGCGAAGTTTGTCAGCGTGTTTTGGTTTAGAAGATTTTTTCGGGGCGGCTTTATACCAAGACGGGAGTTTTATTCCCTCTTTCTTAAAGATAAAGGCGACGCGAGAAGACGGTTTTGCGCCGTTTTTAAGATAGAACTCGACTTTTTCCTTGTCGAGGACGGTTTTTTTGGTTTCTGGGTTATGGTTGCCGACTTCAGCCACAACGCGTCCAGAAAGAGGATGGCGCTGGGATTCTTGGACGACTATTCGATACACTGGTAAATGTGATCGACCATTACGCTGCATGCGAATCGCGAGCATAGTTTCTCCTTAATTAGTTTAATTTTTATATTTTAGCGTATTTTTTTGGATTTGTAAAGTTTAATTCCCTCTTTAGCGGCGACGGTTTGGGCTTCTTGTTTGGAATGACCAACGCCAACGCCTTTAACGGAGCTGCCGACGTAAGCGCCGACGGTAAAGGTTTTGTCATGGTCGGGACCCTCTTCTTTAATCGTTCGGTAAACGGGGGTTTCGTTATCATATCTCTGGGCGAGTTCCTGGAAATAACTTTTTGGGTCGCGCCAAGAGCCGTCTTCGAGAATTTCGTCGATCTTAACGAGGATATGTTTTTCGATAAAATGTTTAGCGGTTTCATAGCCCTGGTCGAGGTAAATTGCGCCAATAACCGCCTCGAAACAGTCGGCAAGAATGACGTTGTGGGCGCGGGCTGTACCGTGTTGCTCGCCTTTTGAGAGACGGACGAGCGGCTCGTAGCCAAGTTCGCGACCAGCGTCGCCAATCGACTCAGTTCGGACGAGCGCGGCGCGCCAAGAAGTCATAATTCCCTCGGGTTCGTTGTAGTTTTTGAACAAAAAATCCGAAGAAACTAACTCGAGAACGGCGTCGCCGAGAAATTCGAGACGTTCGTTGTGGTCGTGGGCAATTTTTTTATGTTCGTTGACGTAGCTGCGGTGGGTCAGGGCGGTAATTAAGAGGTCAATGTTTTTAAATTCGAAGCCAAGTTTTTCTTTGGCGAAATCTTGGTATTTTTTAATGATGTTTTTGTCCATTTTATTCTAGTATTCGTTACTCCTTATCTTTTTCTTAGCGATTAACATTAGTTTTTCAATATCTTCGTATTCGATTTTGTCGAGGGCGTCGGCGAATTTAAACCATTTTATTCCGTTCATCCATTTTTCTTTTTGGGGGGTTTCATGGGAGTCGAGAGAGTGGACGAGGTAGATTTGGGTTGTCATGAGGACGAGTTTGTCGAGGCGGCGGTATTTAAAATGGATTTTGCCGAGCCAACAGAGGACAGAGATATGATAAAGCCCGGCCTCTTCGCCGATTTCACGAATCGCGGTTTGTTTCGCGTTTTCGCCGGGTTCGATATGACCCTTAGGGATTGTCCAGCGGTTTTTTGAATCTTGGATTAAGAGGATTTCGATATCTTTTTTATCTTTCGAGAGACGAAAAACAATTCCGCCAGAGGTCGGTTCCCGGACGATTTCTTGGATGACTGGTTTTTTCTTAAACACAGTCTCGCGGATTTTATTAAAAGGGGAGGGTTTGTATTGCTTCGGAAGAGCTTCCGGAACTTTAAGCGTTCCCCGCTTTAGAGTCGGAGTTTTCGGCTTCGACTTTTTCTGGTTTTGGTTCATTGTTATTTTCCGAGGACTCGCCTAAGCCTAGCTTTTTAAACGCCGTTCCGAGGACGCCGTTAATAAACTTAGACGAATTTTCCGAGCCGAAGGCTTTCGCAAGCTCGACGGCTTCGTTGATGGCAACTTTTGGGGGGACTTTATCATGGCAAAATTCGAGTTCATAAAGCCCGATACGGAGGACGTTACGGTCAATCGCGGCAATCGACTCAATCGGCCACTCAGGAGCGAGCGGCGCTAATTCTTCGTCGAGGTATTTAGACTTTTCGGCAACGCCTTTGCTAAGGCTATAAACGAATTCGGTATCCCCGAGGGCTTTCTCATAGGGGACGATGTTTTTGGCGACGATAAGGTCAATTTCGGCACTGGCATCGCCCGCCTTACTTCGGAATTCGTATTCGTATAGACTCTGAAGCGTTATGATTCTGCCTAAATGTCGATTAGAAGCCACCTTTTTAGTCCTTTTTAGATTTAGTAGATTTAGTCGGTTTTACGGTTTTTACTTTAACGTTAGGGGTTTTCTTTTTAGTTTCGAACGCCTTAACGGGGGAATATTTGTTAACGGTACGAGCTAGCGCAAGGCGGATATGGCTCCTGCGGAGACCGGTTTTGCGCGCGCTGCTCTGTTTTTTAGGTTCAGGCATTAAATGCTCCTTTTAATAATAGAAATTTGTTCTATTTTACCACTAAAACTCGCAAAACGTCAAGGGGGAGGATTTTAGGGAAAATTAAAAGACCGACTAGGGTAGCCGGTCTTTTTTAGCCGCTCTATTCGATATAGAGGGCGCTTTTCGGGAGGCGAATGTGGTAGACGATTACGCCTTTTTCGACGTCGTTGTCGCTGGCGGAAAATTCGAGTCCGAAGATGCGGACGGTTTTTCGGAAGTTCTCGTTGAAAATCCAGAACGTCGGTCGAGTTCCCTCGGCGGTTTCGACGATTTCCATCTGGCGAGCGGGGACGTTGGTTAGGTTGACGTGCTTCGTTTCGTTGGTTGTCGGGTCGGAGTAATAGTAGTTAAAGCTATATGTTCCTCCCTTCTTTTTGACCAGATAAATCGGGGCGTTGTCGCTGTAATAGGCGACGGGTTCGAGGTAGCGGTCGCTAGCGACGGAGTTCAAGGTTTTCTGGTCGTAGGAAGTCGAGATGGGGGCGTAGGCGTTAAAGATGAACGCACTAAGAAACGCCAGTAAAATCAGGACGACGGTCGTGATGAACGAGGTTGCGTAGGACGTCGTGCGCATACTGATAATGAAAACGATCAGCATAACGACTACCGAAATCAGCGCAATCGCGAGAAGCGTCAAGTTAAAGACAGACATCGTTTTCCCTCCCTTTTGAAGTTGCTTAGTCTTGATAGAACTAATGCTTCTATTATATCACAAAACGCTTATAGAGTCAATATTTTCGGGGGTTTTAGGCGACGAGATTAAGGAGTTTGGATTTTTTGACGTAAATAACGCGTTTCGGGGAGTTCGGGACGAATTTTTTAACGTTTTCTTCGGCGAGAGCGGTTTCGAGAATTTTTGCTTCGTCGTCGAGGAGATCGGCTTCGACGTTAAGGCGGGCGCGGAGTTTGCCGTTGACTTGGACGATAATTTGGACGATTTCCTCTTCGAGGAGAGATTCGTCGAGCTTTGGCCAAGAGTCGTCGGAGTTATATTTTTCGAGGATTTCGGAAGAAAGGTGGGGGGCGAAAGGCTTTAGGAGTTTTGCGAGGACGATAATGTCGTCTTTTTCGGCGCCGGATTTATAGAGAGTATTGACGTATTCCATTAGGGTTGAGACGGCGGTGTTGAAGCTGGCGCGGGAGAGGTCGGAGGTTACTTTCTTGATGACTTTATTTCTAGTAATTATGTTATTAGAAGAATTTTCTAATTTTGTGAATGCTAAGTTATAGATGCGAGAGAGGAAGCGGTAGACGCCGCCGACGGAGCGGGGGTTCCAGGCGGCATCGAGGTCGTAAGGACCAATAAACATTTCGTAAGTTCGGAGGGTATCGGCGCCGTAGCCTTGGTCGATGACGTCGAGCGGGTCGATTACGTTCCCTTTTGATTTTGACATCTTTTTTCCGTCGGGCGCATTAATATAGCCGTTATAGAGGAGTTTTTTAACGGGCTCGCGGAACGGGAGTTTACCCTCGTCGGCGAAGAACTTTGCCCAGAAGCGGATATAGAGGAGATGGGCGACGGCGTGGTCGGCGCCGACATAGATATCGAGCGGTTCCCAATATTGAATTTTTTCTGGATCCCAGGCGGCGGACTTTTCGGTCGGGGAGGCATAGCGCCAGAGGTACCAAGAGGAGCAAGCGTAGCCGTCGAGGGTATCGGTTTCGCGGGTCATTTCCTCGACTTTTCCGGTTTTTTCGTTAAAAACTTTAACTTTTAGCCAATCTTCGGCTTTTGCGAGGGCGGAGCGACCGGAATCGTCGGGTTTAAAGTCTTTGACTTCGGGGATTCTGACAGGGAGCTGATCTTCGGGGATAGGATGGGGGTCGCCGTCGCTATCGTAGGCGATTGGGATTGGGCAGCCCCAATAACGCTGGCGGGAAATTAGCCAGTCGCGCATACGATAGGTTACTTTCGGGGTTCCGAGAGGTTTTTTCGGGATGTCTTTTTCCCAATCAACAACCGGGAGCCCAAATTTTTCGGCAAATTCGCGGTCGCGGTCGTCGCCGGCGGGAACCGCCATGATTGCGCCGGTTCCATAGCCGATTAAGACGTAGTCGGCGACCCAGACGGGGATTTTTTCTTTTGTATAGGGGTTGATTGCGTAAGAGCCGGTAAAAACGCCGGTTTTTTCTTTGTTTTCTTGGCGTTCGATTTCGGATTTTTTCAGGGCGGAGGCGCAATAGGCTTCGACGGCTTCGCGAGTATTTTCGGTTACGAGGGATTTGATTAAAGGGTGTTCAGGGGCGAGGACGAGAAAAGTTGCGCCGGAGATTGTGTTGGGGCGGGTCGTGAAGACGGTAATAGAGGTAGAAGCCCCAGCAACTTCGAAGTCGATTTCGGCGCCCTCGGAGCGACCGATCCAGTTTTTCTGCATCGTTTTAATCTTTTCGGGCCAATCGAGGGAGTCGATTTCGTCGAGGAGTTCGTCGGCGTAGGCGGTTATCTTAAAGAACCATTGTTTCATTTTTTTCTTTTCGACTTCAGCGCCGCAACGCCAACAATGACCGTTTTCGACCTGTTCGTTCGCGAGGACGGTTTTGTCCTCCGGACACCACCACTGATAAGACTCTTTTTGATAGGCGAGACCCTTTTTAAAGAGTTCCAAAAAACACCACTGAGTCCAGCGATAATAGTTGGGGTCGGAGGTATTTATTTCGCGATCCCAGTCGATATAATAGCCGAGACGTTTGAGCTGGGTGCGGAAATTTTTGACGTTGGTTTCGGTCGCGACTTTCGGGGAGACGCCGGTTTTGATTGCGTAATTCTCGGCAGGGAGACCAAAAGTATCATAGCCAAAGGGACGGAGGACGTTAAAACCCTGTTGGGCGTAGAAACGGGTCAAAACATCGACAATCGTAAAATTGCGGACGTGTCCGACGTGGAGACCGGCGCCAGAGGGGTACGGAAACATCTCAGCGAGGAATTTTTTCGGCTTTTTCGGGTCAAAATCTTTAGCGGTCGGGTCGAGGGCGCGAAAAGGTTTTTCGGTTTCCCATCTTTTTTGCCATTTTTTCTCAATATCTAAGGGTTTATATCTGTCCATAAAGATTTCCGTTTAGCGTTTGATTAACAACTCTTTTTATTGTATCATATTTTTTGATGAAAATTTATTTAAGTTTAGACAATATTCGCTCGACTTATAACGTTGGGGCGATCCTCCGGACGGCGGAGGGGTTTGGAGTCGGGAGAGTTTATCTTTCTGGGGTAACGCCGAGGTATGATGACGCGAGACTGCTCCCGCATATTAGGGAGAAGTTAAATAAACAAATCGAGAAAACGGCGCTCGGGGCGGAAAAAATGTTGGAAATTTATGCGTCTGATGATATAAAAACGGAACTAGGCCGGCTAAAGCGGGAAGATGGAGCGACGATTTTAGGGCTAGAAAATAATATTCGCGATTCGCGACTTTTACAGATAGGAACGCCGGAATTTGCGGAGTTTTTATACGCGCTTGAAAAAACTGGGAAACCGGTTGTTTTAATTCTCGGCGAGGAAGTCAACGGGATTTCTAATTCGCTCTATGATATAATTGACAAGTTTTTAGAAATCCCGATGAGAGGCAGAAAAGAGTCGTTTAACGTTTCCGTTGCGGCGGGGATAGCGTTGTTTGCACTTGGGTTATAATGTTAAGATAATATCGGCTTCGGTTTTAATGTAGTTAACAAAAGTTGTTTGGAGCTCAGAAGCGGTTTTTGAGGCGGTTTTCGGGAGAGTATAGGTCGTTATGACGTACATTTGACCATCAATAATATAACTGGCGATTGTTGTATCGGGGAGCGCGCCAGCTCCAGAGGGAACTTTAGAGATGCTGACTCCGATGCTTTCTTTGTTGACGTAGAGATCAAACATATAATCAAATTCAGAGTTTTCGGCGTAGGAAACTGAAACTACTTCTTCGGGGTTTTTGAATTTGATTCCCCATTCGGAGATTTCTAAGTATTCTTTATATTCTTCGGTAGTTTCCTCGGTTTCCTCTTCGTCTTCTTCTTCAGTTTTATTTTTTTCGGTTTCGGTTTCCTCAGTTTCTTCTTCCTCTTCCTCCTCTTCTTCAGAGTCGTCTAGGGCGATTTTCGCGGGGGCGGGGGAGGAAGTCGTTCCGCCGAAGAGGTTAGAGATTAAATCGGGAGCGAAGAGGAAAATTCCGCCGGCGGTAAGAAGAAGAACGAATAAAATAACTAAGACGATGATTAGACCGGAGGATTTTTTCTTAACGTTTTCGCCGAATGTAACGGGTTTGACGCCGGTCTCGGCGGCGGGCTCAGACTCGGCTTGTTCGATTAGCTCGGTTTTTTCGCCGTTAAAGTCGGTCATTACGTCCCTAACTTCGGAATCTTTCGCCTTTTCGCGAATATCGGCGATTACGTCTTCTTTCGAGGGTTGTTCGGGGAGAGGTTCAGGCTCGGAAACGGGGGTCGGCTCGGGAGCGGGCGTCGCTTCCGGGGCAGGTTCCGACTCGGCGGGAGCTTCTTCGACTGGCTCGGCGGGGGTTTCTGGAGCGGGCTCTTCCGCCGGCTTTTCCGGTTCAGCAGACTCAGGGGTCGCGGGTTCTTCGGAGGGGGCGGGTTCAGGAGAATTGTTTTCGGGAGGTTCGGGGGAGTTATTGTCGGTTACGGGGATATTTAGCCCCTCTTGATGTTCGTTATTTTCATCCATTATATTTTTTCTCGCTTAAGCTTTTTAGTTAGGTCAATTTTAGCATAAATTATGATAAAATAGAAGATATATGAAAGAAAAAGTGGAGAAGAAAGAGGAAATTGTTTTAAAACCGAGCGATTTTGTTCATCTCCATAATCATACCCACTATTCCCTGCTTGACGGGTTGACGAAAATTCCGGAGCTGGTTGAGTTTGTTAAAGAGAAAGGAATGGAAGCGGTCGCCGTAACTGACCACGGAACGATGTCGGGGCTGGTTGAACTCTATAAAACTTGTAAGGAGAACGGGATTAAGCCGGTTTTAGGGCTAGAGGCGTATGTCGCGGCGAGAAATCTAGAGGACAGAGACCCGGCGCATGATAAACAGAGGTTCCATATTACCTTGCTCGCGATGAATAATAAGGGGTTTGAGAATCTTTGTCGGATTATGTCGAACGCCGAAATTAACGGAAAATATTATAAACCGAGGACAGACCATAAAGATCTAGAGAAGTATAACGAGGGGATTATCTGTCTGTCTGGTTGCGCGGGGTCGGAGATTTCCGAGGCGATTCGGGCGGGGGACGAAAAACGGGCGCGAGAGTTGATTGAATGGTATCGAAACGTGTTTAAAGACCGGTTCTATCTCGAGATGCAAGACCACGGGCACCCAGATTCGCCGACGCATTGGGAAGACCAGAGGAAAATTAACGAGTGGCACATGGCGCACGCGGAGGAGTTGGGGTTGCCGCTAGTTGTAACTTGCGACGCGCATTATCTTAAACATGAAGACCAAGAGGCGCACGAAGTTTTGCTTTGTATTGGGACGGCGGCGAATTTGTCAGACACGAATCGATTTTCTCTCCGAGATTTCCAGCTTCACGTCATTCCGCCAGAGGAGATTATTGCGCGATGGCAGAAAACTTGCCCAGAGGCGGTTTTGAACTCAAAACGGATTGCGGAGAGGTGTAATGTTGAGCTAGAATTGGGGCGGATTTTGATTCCAAAATTCCCGGTTCCGGAGGGGGAGACGGAAAAAAGTTATCTTGATAAGTTGGTTTTTAGGGGGTTAGTGTTTAGGTATGGCGGAAAAACAGAGGAGGAAGCGGGAAAATTAAGTGTCGAGGAATGTCGGAAAATTCTAGAGGAAGTCGACAAGGGGCGGGACGAACTTCATAAACTGCTCCCGCGAATAGATTATGAGCTGTCGGTCGTGGATAAAATGGGGTATAACGGGTACTTTTTGATTGTTTGGGACTTTATTAACTGGGGAAAGCGGAAAGGAATTATTTATGGTCCAGGACGAGGAAGCGCGGCGGGGGCGCTGCTGGCGTACGCAATGAGGATTACGGAGCTAGACCCGATGACGTATGACCTCCTGTTTGAGCGATTTTTGAACCCAGACCGAATTTCTATGCCTGATATTGATACCGATATTCAAGATACGCGACGCGACGAGGTAATCCAATATTGTACGGAGAAATATGGGTTTGGGCGAGTCTCGAACATTGCAACGTTCGGTAAGATGATGGCGAAGAACGCGGTAAGAGACGTTGCGCGAGTTCTCGAAGTCCCCTATGCGGAGGCGGATAGGTTGGCGAAGATGGTTCCCGATCCGGTAATGGGTCATCACGTTCACCTCTCCGACGCGATTCGAGACGTTCCCGATCTTAATAACGAATACAATTCAAACCCGACGGCGAAAGAGGTTTTGGATTTTGCGAGCCGGCTCGAGGGGACGATTCGGGGGCACGGGGTTCACGCTTGCGGGGTTGTGATTGCGCCGGACGACCTCGTTAAATTCGTTCCGCTGGAGGTTTCCGCGAAAGGCCCGATTGCGGCGCAGTTTCCGATGGGGACGATTGAGGAGCTAGGGCTTCTTAAGATGGACTTTTTGGGGCTGTCGAACTTGTCCGTAATTAACAACGCTTTGAGAATGGTCAGGAAAGTTTATGGCGAAGACGTAAATATGTATTCCGTTCCGCTGGATGACCCCTTGACCTATGAACTATTACAGAGGGCGGAGACGACCGGGGTTTTCCAGCTAGAGTCGGCGGGAATGAAACGCTATTTGAAAGACCTGAAAGCGGATAAATTTGAGGACATTATCGCGATGGTTGCGCTGTATCGTCCGGGACCGATGCAGTTTATTGAATCGTTTATTAAGCGTAAACACGGACAAGAGGAAATAACTTATCTCCATCCGGGGCTAGAAAACTCTCTGAAAAATACCTACGGGATTTTGATTTATCAAGAGCAGTTCATGCAGATTAGTCGAGAATGGTGCGGGTTTACGGGCGGTCAGGCGGATACGCTAAGAAAAGCAGTCGGGAAGAAAAAAATTGACCTAATGAACAAGGTTAAGCCGCAGTTTATTGAGGGGGCGATTAAGGTCGGGGGCGCGACAGAGGAAATTGCGGAGGAGTTTTGGCGAGAGTTGCTGGATTTTGCGAACTACTGTTTTAACAAGTCCCACGCGGCGTGTTATGGGCTGGTTTCTTATTGGACGGCGTATCTAAAGGCGCATTACCCCGACGCGTATATGGCGGCGTTGATGACGGCGGATATGAGATGGACGGATCGGTTGGCGATTGAGATTGCGGAGTGTAAGAGAATGGGGTTGAAAGTTCTTGGTCCGGATATCAACCAGAGTTACGGGGATTTTGGGATTGTTAAGGGAGAAAAAACGATTCGGTTTGGGCTTTCTGGGATTAAGGGGGTCGGAAAGGCGTTGGTTGAGGAAAAAGTGATTCCGGAGCGCGATAAAAACGGCCCGTTTAAGTCGGTTTGCGACTTTGCGAAAAGGGTTGATTCGACGAAGTTTAATAAAAAAGCGTGGGAGTCGACGATAAAGACTGGGGGGTTCGACCGGTTCGGAACGAGGAGCGATTTGCTCTATAATCTTGAGAATATTCAGGCATACGGGGCAAAAATGCAGAAAGACGCGGCGAGCGGGCAGACGGATTTGTTCGGGGCGTTTGGGGCGGCAGCGGCGATTCCGGAAGTCGAAATAAAACCGGCGCCGACGCAACATAGCGAAAAGGAGCAGTTGCTCTGGGAGCGGGATTTGATGGGGCTGTATGTTTCTGCGCATCCTTTGGACAAATATGACGTTTATTTTGAGGAACAAACGCACCCGTTCTCGGTCGTGAACGAGAAAAATGACGGGAGAATGGTTGTGGTTGGGGGGATTATCTCGGGGGTGAGAACGATTTTGACAAAGTCGAATACGAAAATGGCGTTTATTAAGCTGGAGTCGAAGATGGGCGAGCAAGAAGTGATTGTTTTCCCGAGTACGTTTGAGGAATATGGCGGAAAATTGGTTCAAGATAACGTCGTTAAGATTACGGGGAGAGTGAACGCGAAAGATAAAAACGGAAATCCAACGAGCGAGATTAAGGTTCTCGCTGAGACGATTGAGGTTGTTACGGACGAGATTTTGGAGAATTATCAGGCGACGGGGACGCGAATTGAACCGCCAAAAGAAGCTCCGAAATTCCGCTCAAAAACGAGGTCGAATGCCGAACAAATTTCCGGCGGAAAACGGACGTTTAACAGGGGCGGAGCGAATTTTACGGCGCGGAGCGAAACTCCGCAAAAAGCGACGGAATTCGAGCATGTTCGAGCGCCGATTAAGCCGCCGAAAGACCCGCGAAAAACGCGCGTGTTTATTCTGATTAAAAATCCGGATGATACGGAAACGCTGAACGAGATTAAGCGGGTTTGCGACCGGAATCTGGGAATGAACGAGGTAGTTTTGGTTTTGGAGAGCAACGGAGAGAAGCGAGCGATAAAAATGCCGTTTCATGTTGAAGTCTCCGAGGAGTTATCAGAGCATTTAAAGAGTCTGGTCGGGGAGGAAAGCGTAAAAGTAGTATAAGAAAACTCCCCTTTCGGGGAGTTTTTTGAGGTTAAGGTTAGCGGTCGTCGATGACAATCAGAGTCCCTTTCGGGCAGTTGTCGTAGATCCACCTAGCTGCGGTGTCGCTGTGGCGAATACAACCGTTGGAGACTTGGCTATCGAGAACAGAATTTTTGTATTTTCCGTCCTTTTCGCCGGTCGAGTGGAGACCGAAGCAAGCGATGTGGTTCGGGTCTTCGGAGGTCGGCATCTTCTCGTCGTGGAACCAGCAGCAGTAGCGATAAGTGTAATCGCCGTGGATGAAGCTACCAGATTTCCGGAGGATTTCGAAAACGCCAACGGGTGATTTTCCCTCGCGACCAGGAGCGCATTTTTGCGTCCCAACTACAACCCAAGTCCCGTGAGACTTTTTGTAGATTGTAGTCCGACAAGACTGATATGCAATGTGAACCATGTAATTAGTCTTGCTGTGGAGACTTGCGAGATTAACCTGGTACCGGTAGTTCGTTTCCGGATAAACCAAGTTAACCTTGAGTTTCCGCTGGGTCTTTGGTCCGACGACGCCGTCGGGCGTCATGCCGTTATACTTCTGGAAATATTTAATCGCTTTCGCAGTCGAGGGTCCGAAGATGCCGTCGACGGTCAGACGACCAGAAAGTCCTTTTTTCGCTGCCCAGGAGTTCAGAGCTTCCTGGATAGCGACGACGTCGGGCTGATAGTATTCGACGTAATCGGGGAAAACGTCGGAAGTGATGACTGCGTTCGGTTCGGAGGAAGCCGTCTGGTAATTATAACCATAGAGTTCAGCGGCGAACGGATCGTAGCCGTCGTAATCGTCGTAGTCGGTAGCGTCGCTTGAGTCGGATTCGACAAAAGCGTCCCAGAGAGCGTCTAGATCATCTTCTTCGTCGTCGAAGTTCGGGATTTCGACTTCTTCAGAATTAAGGTCGTCGGAATCGTCGAACGTGATGAACGGCTTGGAAGTTTCGATCGGGGTTTCGGTCGGGGTGGGAATTGGGGTCGAAGTTGCGTCGGGAATTATCTCGATTTTCATTGTCGGGGCCGCCTCAAGGGCGAGAGTGTTGACGGTTGTGGTTGGTTCGGAAGCTGCCGGCTTAAAGGTGCCGGAGGCAATGATGATGCTGACGATCAGAGCGATTCCTAAGATTGTGCCGATGAAAATCGGGCGCATATCGTAGAAATACTCGGACAGGTAGAGCTTTAAGTTCTCGAAGTTCTCGGAGAACCAGCTCCTGCGGCGGTTGTAACGATTGTAACGCTTAGACATGGAAATCCCCCTCCTTGTCATTCTAACCTTAGTTAAGGTTCCAAGTCGGAGGTTTCTCTACCTCCAAACTTATTATGCTTTCATTATAGCACAAAGAGTTAAAAAAGTCAAGGGGAAATAACATATAGAAGAAGTAAAAGCAAATCGAAGCCCTCGAATAAAGTCTAAACGGGGACCGGCGTCCCTCGTTCCCGTCGTTACGGGACTCGGGCGCCTTAATCCTCGCTCGTAAGCTCCGGGCATCCCCTTATTAGACTCTTATTCTCGGCTAGCGAGAATTATTTTTAGTTTTTTTGGTTTCTTTTTTGTCTTCTGTTTCTAGGATCTTTTTCGAGAAAGTCTTGACGACGCCGCCGATTGAGGTCATATCTTTAACATTATCAACTACGTCGTCGGCTTTGGCGGCGATGTCTTGACCCTTGACGACGATTTTTTGCGCCTCTTTAGTCAGTTCAATTAACTTTACGAGGAGGATAATACTGACAATTAAGAAAACTAAGAGAGCGAGCGAGAGGAAAGCGACTAAAATCCATTCCGCGACGTTCATTATTTCGCCTCCTTAATGAATTTTTTAACGTCGTCGGCGTAATCTTCGGAGTCGAGGACGTGTTTTAGGTGGGCAAGGAAATAGTTTTTCGGGTCGCCGGTTGTCATCCAAGTTCCAGAGGTCTTTTTCGCATAAACGCGACCGGTCGGAATCAGGCGGGCGATTGCGTCGGCTGTCCAGAGCTCGTTATCGAGACCAGTATTCGCGGGGTTCAAGAAGCCGAAAATTTCCGGAGTTAAGAGGTAGCGACCATAGGAGGCGAGGTCGGACGGGGCGTCTTTTGGATCGGGCTTTTCAATTAAACCGGTAACTTTGTCGCCGTCGAGGGAAATCGAGGCGTATTTTTTAATTTCTTCGTGGGGGACAGGCTGACCGGCGATAATAGCGGCAGCGTCAGGGTGTTCCTCAAAGGCGTCGAGGAGGTCAGAAACGGCAGATTTTCCGAAAACGACGTCGTCGGAATAGATTGCGACAAAGGCTTCGTCGTCACGGATATAAGGGCGAGCGGAGGCGATTGGGGAGCCGTTTCCATAGGGGAAAGAGGGGTCTTGGACGATAACGGTAATTTTCGGGAAATCGAGGACTTTTTCAATCGACTCGTAGCGATCTTGCTTTCCTTGGCTAGCTAATTGTTTTCTGATATGGTTACAGGCATTGTTAAAATAATCTTCGTAAATCGGCTTCCCTTCGGGGGTCGCGACGATGATGATTTGGGTAATTCCGGCTTTAACACATTCTTCGACGACGAGTTGCATAACGGGGCGATTGCCGATCGGCATCATGGCTTTCGGGATTGTTTTCGTGATTGGGAGATAGCGGCTTGCAAAACCGGCGTCGGTAATAATGGCTTTAGTAGGTTTTTTATAATTCATGGTTTGAGTTCCTATTAAATATGAGATAAATTATAACATTGTAGCTGCCGGAAAAATACCCCCTTTTCGAGGGGGATTTTCTCTAGCGTTTCGACTTTTTTGCGGATTTAGAGGTCTTTCTCTTCGAAGATTTTTTTCGGGAAGCGGCGGCTTCGACGCGAGCTTCGTGGTCTTCAAGTTTCTGGGCGCGGTTATGGACGCCATAAGTTAAGCTACAGATTCCAAGAACGAGAAGATAAACGCCGAAGAAGCGGATAAAATAAGTTCCGGAGTTGAAAATTGCGAGCCCCATAATCGCGCCACACATCCCGCCAAAAACCCAAGTAAAGCGGTCAGTCGGGTCGATTGTTGTTCGGAAGCCGGAGATAATCTCGAAGAAACCGCGGAGGAAGGTATAAGCCGCGAGGAGGATAAGATGCCAAGTTGCATCTTGTTCAAGGGTAAAGAGGAGCGCGAGAGCGACGACGGCGTCAATAATCGCGATTCCGACGGAAACCGCCCAGCCGGTTTTTTGATGCGCCTTATAGAGGGCGTTAATAAATTCGATAATTGAGAAAGTCAAGAGGAAAACTCCGGTCAGGGTAATTAAGCTATTGAAATCGTGGTTGATGCTGAAAAGAGCGAAGCCGCCGAACAGAACAGCAACGATTCCCTTAACTACGAAAATTAGCCAATGACTATCTATGTAACTACGTTTAATATGCGCCATGTTTTATTTTATTCTCCTTATGTTTTTATTATAGCACAGTTTATAAATTATATGTAACGGAAGTTAGGACTTTTTCAAAATCTTCGAGGAAGATTTCAGCGTCGGTCTGGAGGATGGCGGTTTTGTCGCGGATTTTAATCAGACAGGCAGCACCGACGAGTTTGTTTGGCAAAGTTCCACGATAGAAAGTCGCGCTTTCGCCGTTAACTGTTCGGATTTCGGAGGAAAGTTGGCCCTTTTTAACGAGGTCTTCATAGGTTTTTTGGGAGTTTTCAAAGGTTTTTGTTGAGATGGTTACGCGGAGGGCGTTAATCGTCGTAGTCGAGACAGGGTTAACCTCGGAGGGGTTTAAATAGGCTTCGTAATCTCCGCCTTTCGCGGCGTCTTTCCCAATATAAACGCTCCAAGTTCGGGGATATTCAAAAGTCAAGCTACCGTAATCTTCGGGGCCGGAAAAGGTCGAATAGGGGTTTTTCTCGCGCTCAGCAAATTCGGCTTCGAGTTCGGAGGTCTTTTTCTTTTCAGCTTCGGCAACGGCGAGGGAGATTTTCGTATCGAGGTCGGACTTCGCCTCGACATATTCAGAGTAGAAATAATAAACGAAGAACCCAGCAACGAGAGCGGCGAGAGAAATAAAGACTAAAACAATAATCAAAACGAGATTTCCCGATTTTCCAGCGCGCGCAGGGGCGGGCGGCGGCGACAGGGGCGCCGTCGGAATAGGCTGGTACGGGGGGATTTTAGACGAAGATAGATTCGGATTCATAGACCTATTTTAGCATAAAAATTATTCTTTCGTAAAGTCGTTTCCGAGGACTTTAACTTCGTTTTTTAGGCTTTTTAGGTCAGTTTCGATTTCTTCGGCGAGGGCGAGGGCGGCTTTATATTTTTCGAGAGAAGAATCGAGCGAAAAATCGTCAGAATAGAACCATTCGACGTTTTCTTCGAGGGTCTTGAGCTTTTGATTAAGAGAGGGGGGTTCGGGGTTTGACATTTTTTATCTCCGCTTTAATTAAGTTTTCTTTCGTAATAATTTCGACGAGCGCGCCAGGGGAAATTTTACCAGAGAGAATTGAGTAGCCGCGTCTTAAAACGGCTTCGGGATTAAGGGCGGAAAGAGTACGTTTTTCTTTTTCGACTAGGCTAAGGGTTGAGTCGATTTTTTCGAGGAGAAGGTCTTTGATTTTTTCGAGGGATTTTTGGTTAGCGGAGAGGGAGGCGTCGATTTTTTCAGAAAGGAAGAAATTGAGGCGGGAAAGGAGGTTTTTTAGGTTTTTTAGTTCGGCGGCGCGGTCGGAGGTCAAGAGTTCGGCGGCGTTCGAGGGGGTCGAGGCGCGGACGTCGGCGGCGAGGTCAGAAAGAGAAGTATCGACTTCGTGTCCAATTCCGGTTAGAACGGGGGTTTTCGAGCGGGCGATTTCGCGGACGAGGAGTTCGTCGTTAAAGAGGGCGAGGTCGTCTTTTGAGCCGCCTCCGCGGATAATGACGATCGCGTCGAGACCGGACTGTTCGTTAAGAAATTGGAGGGCGCGAATAATTTCGTTCGCGGCTTTTAACCCCTGGACGCCGGTATTGGCGACGAGAATTTCGATTCCGCCCCAGCGGGCGTCGAGGATTTTTAAGAAATCTTTATAGCCGGCGGCGGTTACGGAGGAGATGACGCCGATTTTTGCGGGGTTTTTCGGGATTTTACGCTTTTTTTCGGGAGCGAAAAGCCCCTCTTTTTCGAGTTTTTCTTTTAAGAGGTCGAAACTCTTTTTAATACTTCCCTTTCCGACGGGCTTTAAGTTTGAGACGGTAAAGGAGAATTTTCCAAAGTTCGTTACTTTCGGCGCGCCAGAGACGACGATTTTCATACCGTCTTCGATTGGTTGGCGGAGGTTATAAACGGTCATAAAACAACTTAGAGTCGAATCGGCGTCTTTTAAATCGAAGAAGACCCACTTCCCTTTTGAGACTTTAAAAGAGGAAACTTCGCCCTCAACTTCGACGAACGGGAGGGCATATTCGAGGGTTTGGTTCGTTAGAGCAAGAAACTCGGAGACGGTAAATTTAGGGGTCGGAGAATCTTCGTACATAGAAAAATTATAACATATATGGTAAAATGGGCTTAATGAAAAAATACTTAGCGGTTTTGGGGCGGCTCTATAAAATTTCTCTGGCGGAGCTAGAGGCGGTTTTTGGGTCAGTAAAGGAGATTTCTCCCTGTTTAGCGGAATTTCAAGCGCGGAGCGAAACTCCGCAAATTCAGCGGTTTGGGGGGAGTCTAAAGTTCGCGGAGAAGCTAGAAGAAACGCCGCTAGAGTTTCTGAAAAATCTTCCGGAGGGGAAAATTACGCTTGGGGTTTCGGACTATTCGAGAGGGGCTTCGGCGCGGAGGGCTTTAAGCGAGGCTTTGAAGCTGAAAAAGATTTTAGCGCGCCAGGGGCGAAGCGTTCGGGTAATTCCGAACAAAGAGGCTATACTCTCGACCGCAACGTCTCATCACAACCAAATTGCGGAGAAGAAAAATCACGTTGAGCTAATTAAGGTCGGGAAAGAGTTTTATCGAGTAATTGGGGTTCAAAATATTTCCGAATATGCGAAGCGCGACCAGGCGCGACCGGCGCGAGACGCGCGGGTTGGAATGTTACCGCCGAAGTTGGCGCAGATTTTATTGAACTTAAACGGGGAGCTTTCGGCAGGGGCGCGGATTTTAGACCCGTTTTGCGGAACTGGGGTCGTTCTCCAGGAAGCGATGCTTTCGGGCTATCGAATTCTGGGGTCGGATTTGAGCGAGAAGATGGTTGAATATTCGAAGCGGAATCTGGATTGGCTAGTTTCTCGCGAGGGTTTTCTAGGAGCAATTGATGGGAGATTGACAAAAGAAGAAAAAAGTAGTATAATAGAAAGATATAACGATGCTTGTTTTGTTGCGGGGGACGCGCGAGAGGTAGATTGGCGAGGGGTTTTAGACGAGGGAAAAATTGACGCGGTAGCGGCGGAGGTTTTTTTGGGGTCGCCGATGTCGAAATCGCCGGCTGAGATTAAGTTAAGAGAGGAAAAAGAAAACTGCCGGGCGATTATTCTGGGGTTTTTGAAGAATCTTTCCGGACAGGTCGAGGCGGGGACGCCGGTAACGCTGGCGATTCCGGCGTGGCTAAGGGGAACGGGAGAATATTCAAGGTTAAATATCCTTGACGAAATTGAGAAGCTGGGTTATAATCTAGTAAAGTTTAAATCTGCGAGTCAGAGAGACCTGCTCTACTTTCGAGAGGGTCAGATCGTCGCGCGAGAAATAATAAGTTTAAGGAAGAAATAAGATGTCACATGTCAAAGCGGGCGGTACCGCTAAGAACGTCCATAATAACGCTGGTCAGAGGCTCGGAGTTAAGCGCTTTGGCGGGCAAAAAGTTAAAGCGGGAGAAGTTCTCGTTCGTCAAACCGGTTCGACGAAATTAGCCGGCGAGGGGACGTATATGTCTCGTAATTTTACGATTCATGCGAAAAAAGACGGAGTGGTTGCGTTTGTTAAGACGAAGAAGTCGCATTTTAGCGGGAAAAACGTACCTCGCGTTCGCGT
>JAFRJE010000020.1 GCA_017432425.1 Candidatus Saccharimonadota bacterium | reverse complement strand
TTTCCTTAAGGTTTGGGCTATGCCAATTTCGCTCGCCACTACTTTCAGCATCGTTGTTTACTCTCTTTTCCTCAACCTACTAAGATGATTCAGTTCGGCTGGTTCCCGCTCAATTATCCTATGTGTTCAGATAACGGCAATATGGTATGACCCATATTAGGTTTCCCCATTCGGCAATCCCCGGATCAATTCTCGTTCTCAGATCCCCGAGGCTTATCGCAGAGTCCTACGGCCTTCTTCGGTATTGATTGTCAAGGCATCCACTATTAGTGCCCTTATTTACCTTTTTATGCATTGACATAATCTAGCAATCGACGTTCGATTGCTTTTGATTCCGTCAATAAAATCTATTGTCTAACCAAATTGTTAAAACAGGAAACAAAATCAACGATTTTTCTCGCAGTCTTTTTCCTTTACTTTTCCATTCAGAGGTCGGGCACACCGACTTGATTAACTGTCGATAAGTATATCGCACTTTTTAGACTTTTGCAAGTACTTTTTTCGAGATTTTTTAGGATTTTAGGCGGTTCAGCGCGTTAAAGACGGATTTTTGGTCGAGGGCGATTAGTTTTAGGCGAGAATCGATTTCGTTTTCGGCGATTTTTAGAGTACGCTTTAGGACGGGATTTTCGGAATGCTGATCGAAAAAGCCGAAGAATTTTTCTTTTTCGGCGAGAGTTTTAATCGTCGAGGCGAGGAGACGAGGATAATCTTCGAGGGATTTTTCGCCAGAGATTTTTTCGACATAAGCCCAGTTTTCGAGAAGCCAATCGAACGCTTTTTCTTTGATGTTTTTATTACGGCGGAGATAAATGAAAAGATAGAGATGGTCTTGGGGCTTGACGATTTTCGGCGCTTCGAGGAGAGAGAGCATTTTTTCAATATGTTCCGGATTTTCGACCTCGGTCAGGGCAAACAGAAGCTCGAACTTTAAATCTGGGTCGGAAGTTTTTTGATAAGTTTCTAGATATTTTTCGAAAACTTCGGATTCGGAAGTCAGAAGTTTCGCGAAGAGGGCGTCAGCGCGAAGTTCGGGGTCGAGCGAGGAATAATCTTCGGAGTATTTTTCGGACAAGGTCGAAAGAAATTCAGGATTTCGGGAATAAAGACCGAGACTGATTAAAGTATTTCTTAGTTCAAGGTCGTTTAGGGATTCGTTTTTTCGGGGGACAAGACCGAGAGAGTCAAGGCGAGGCTTTACTAAATCATAAACAAAGGCGCGGAATTTTTCTTCTTCGGGGATATCGGGGAAGAAAAAGAGTTTTAAACTACCAATAATAGTCGAAACAACTTCCCAAACTGAGGCGGAAGATTCGAGTTTAAACTTTTCGACTAACTCGACGAGCGAGCCAGAAGAAACGAGCGGAGTTTTCGCGAGCAAATCGCGGTCGATTAGGAGGCGGAGTTTTTGTTCGAGGGAGAGAGAACCGAAATTATCAAGCGATTCGCGAAATTCCGGCCCAGAGAGGTTAATCAGATAATGACCCGACATATCGTCTTTTATTTCGGGGAGAGGATAGACCTCGGGAGAGTCTTCACCAGAGAGGAGGAAGCGTTGTTGGTTTTCGTCGGTCAGAACGGGGTAGCCGGGTTGGGAAATCCAGGCGTTCATGAAAGTTTTTACATCGAAGTTGGTGTAAGGGGTTAAACAATCCCAGAGGTCGTCGCCGACGGTATTTTTATATTTAAACTTCTCAAAATAATCTTTAATTCCCTTAAAAAACTTCGACGGGGTCATTAGGCGAATCAGCATCAACATCAGGCGCGCACCTTTTGCGTAAACAATCGCGCCGTCGAAGAGAGTCGCAATTTCCGAGGGGTCGGAGACGGGCTGTTTGACGGATTGGACGCCAGAAAGACAGTCGCGACGGAGGGCAGCAAGGCAATCGCCGGTAAAGAAATCTTCCCAAATATTAAAGTCGGGGCAGATATGGTCGGTCGCAAAATATTCCATGACCGAGGCGAAGGATTCGTTTAGCCAGAGGTCGTCCCACCATTTCATCGTAACGAGGTTGCCGAACCATTGGTGGGAAAGTTCATGAGAGACGGTTAGAGCGACGGTTTTCTTGGTTGCAACAGGGGCGGTTTTTGGAACGAGAAACATCGACTCGCGGTATGTTACGAGCCCCCAGTTCTCCATCGCGCCAGCTTCGAAGTCGGGGATAGCGACTTGGTCGAGTTTTTTCAAGGGGTAAGGGGTTTTAAAGAGGTCGTCATAATAGTCGAGCGAGGCGGCAGCGATTTTATTCGCGAAGTCGAGCGAGGAGGGGTCTTGGTTTAAGGGGGCGTAAGAAGTGATTTTGACGCCGTGAGCGTTTGTAACGGTTCTGGAGTTGAACTTTCCGATCACGAACGCGAGGAGGTAGGTCGACATTCGGGGAGTTTGCGCGAAAACGTAAGTTTGACCATTTTTAGACAACAATTCGGTATTCGCGAGCACAATGTCGTCTCCGTCCGGAATCGTAATCGAGAGGTCGAAAGTTGCCTTTGCTTCCGGCTCGTCAAGACAGGGGAACGCTTCGCGGGCGTAATGGGACTCAAACTGAGTTGAGACGATTGTTTCTTCTTTCCCGTTATATTTATAGGTCGAGAGATAAGCTCCTTGCATATTTTCGTTTAAAGCGCGGTCATAGCCAACTTCGAGGGTCAAAACGCCGAGAGGGGCATCAGCGACGCTCAGAACGTTATCTTCGAGTTTAAAATCAAAGTTTTCGCCGTTAATTTTAACGAATTTTAGCTTATTATCGACGGAATTAAGCCGAATTTCTGGTTTTAGGGCTTGACCGGTAATTTTTACAACACCTTTGAGGAGTTTTTTGGTTTTGTCGATAAAGAGGTCGAGTTGATAATTCTCGGGGATAAAATAATCTAATAGTCTTTCCATTAAACTAATTATACCCCAATTACGGGTTCTTTTGGACAAGTTTCGAGGACGGTTTTCATCGTCGATTTTTCGGCGGCGGAAATCCAGAGGGAATATTTATATTTAACGGAAATTTGGCGAGCGACGTATTGGCAACGGAATTTTTTATTCGGGGGGAGCCAAGTCGAGGCGTCGCCGTCGGATTTTCCCATATTCGTTTTTGAGTCGACGGCAAGGAGATTTAAGGGGTCGGTCGCGAGAGAATAGCGTTCTTCTTTCGAGAGTTCCCTAGCGCCTTTTTGCCAAGCATCAGAAAGGGCAACGACGTGGTCGATTTGGACGCCGGAGGAGAGGTCGGATTTTTGGTAAAAGACGAGGTGGGAGCCGGTATAGGGTTCGTCATATTCGCCAGAGATAACGGTACAATTATCTTCGGAAGAGAGGACGGCGGAGTCGCCAAGTTCGCGTTTAATGATTCTCTGTCTTAAGGAGCAGCCGTCAACGCTCGGCCAAGAATTATAAAATTCTTCGCGAGAATAGCCGGTTTTAGGGGCGCGACCTTTAACGGCGAGTTTTTCGAGGTAGTCAACGGCGAGTTTTTCGGCGGAAGTTTCGGAAGAGGAAACACCTTTTGGGTTTAATCTTCCGGATTCGGAAGCTGGCTCGGAAGCGGCTTCGTTGTCCGCGGAGCCAACAGAGGTCGCTTCTCTAGAGCTTGCGGAGTTTGGCTCCGCGCTTTGAAAAACGGTTTCATAGGAATTTGGGCTCGCGATTAAATAGCCAGCAACCGCCGCGACGCCAACAGCAGCAGCGACGACTCGGCGGGTTTTATAGTTCGCCTTGGTTTTGGACGATTTTTTGGTTGATTTAGCGGTTTTTTGGGTTGATTTCTTCTTCGGCATTAGCTTTATTATAGCGGATAGAGAGGGGCGGAGGAAGATTGATTTTAACTGGAAAATATGTTATAAATAGAATAAGGTTTTCCTCGTAACTTAATATCCTATTCTAGAATTAAGGGGGCGATTTTTTTGAAACGGCTGATTTATCAGCTTTACCCGAGCACATGGGTAGGCGGGTTTCCGGAGATGACGCGGTTTTTGCCGAGGTTACGGGAACTGAGCGTTGATTATGTCTGGGTTAGTCCGTTTTATCCGAGTCCGTGGAAGGACGGCGGATATGACATCTCTGATTATAAAGCGGTTAATCCGCGATTCGGAACGATGGAAGATTTTGACGCGTTCGTTCAAGAGGCGGAAAGGTTCGGGATTAAGGTTTTGATTGACCTGGTTTTGAACCATACTTCGATTGAACATCCATGGTTTAAGGCGTCGGAAGCCGGCGACCCAAACTATAAGGATTATTACCGTTGGACAAAGAGGGACTTAGGGTGGAAGAACTTTTTTAACGGCGAGTCGGCGTTCAAATTCTCAGAGAAGAGAGAGGAATTTTATTTTCATCTTTTTCATGAGTCGCAGCCGGATTTAAACTTCGATAATCCGGACGTTGTTCGAGAGTTCGAGAAGATTATCTCTTTTTGGACGTTAAAGCACGGAGTCGCTGGGTTTCGGCTCGACGTTCCGCAGCTGATTCAGGAAACGATGATTCCCTCACCGCCGATTTCGCGATTAACACCGATTTCGGGGTTTTCGCGGTATTACATGAATCCGAAAACGCTGACGCTACTGAATGAGCTGTTCGCGGGGAGGGATCTCTATACGATTGGAGAAGGCGGAAGCCCGTTTAAATCGACACTTCTGAGACTTGTTCAACCGAACGGGCCTTTGAGCGCGATGTATAACGTTCTGATTCGAGAATCCGTCAATCACAGAGGAATTGTTTTTCCAGCGAAACCAAGTCTTTCGAGGCTTTCGCGAGCGATTAACCGTTGGGGGCGAGACGAAAGAGTCGGGATTATCTTGGAGTCGCATGACCACCCGCGGTTTACGTCGTATTCGGGATTTTCCGGAGAAGATATTATCCGAACGTTGTTTAAGTCGCGCGCGAAGACGATTGTTCTCTATCAAGGTCAAGAGCTTGGACTTTTGAATCCGAAACTGCCGGAAAAGTTCTCCGAATACGAAGACCGAATGTTTATCATGCAGGTTGAGAAGCTGGTCAAAAAGGGCTTTCCGATTGGGGAAGCAATGGAGAAGCTGAAGCCGACGGCACGCGAGAACGCGAGAGTGCCGCTCGATTTGGTCGAGTATCGTCGCCAAGAAAAAGACCCGCTTTCGACGTTAAATCGGACAAAAGGTCTGATTCGGGGTTGGCGAAACGGGATGGTTGATTTGGAAATTATAGGATAGGAGGTTTTGCCGGCGAAGAGCCGGCTTTTTTAAACGTTAAAACGGAATTCGACGACATCGCCATCGCGCATTTTATAAGTTTTTCCTTCAGTTCGCATCAAACCAGCTTCTTTAACGGCTTTTTCGGAGCCGAGGCGGTTCAAATCGTCAAAATTACAGATTTGGGCGGAGATAAAGCCACGCTGGAAGTCGGAGTGAATTGTTCCGGCGGCTTCGGGGGCGGTTGCGCCTTTTTTAATTGTCCAGGCGCGACATTCTTTTTTCCCAGCGGTCAGGAAACTTTGGAGCCCGAGAGTCGAGTAGGCGGCTTTAATTAGTTCGCCAAGAGCGTCGTTTTTTACGCCATAGCTTTCAAGAAATTCAAGGCGTTCGAGATGGTTCATGCCGGACATTTCTTCTTCGAGCTTAGCATTAACGAAGACGGCTTCAGCAGGTTTTATTAAATCTTTAAGTTTTAATTTTAAGGCTTCGTCAGTTAGACCAGATTCATCAACATTAAACATATAAATCACTGGTTTTTCAGTCAAAAACGGAATATTTTCGTCCGCAGGGTCTTTTTTTCGTTTCGCGGCGATTTTCGCTTTGGTTTCTTCGTCGGCGAGCTGGAGCTCGAGGTTAATAATTTCAATATCTTCTTTTGCCTGAGCTAAAATATCTTCTTCGATTTTATTATCGGCGCGAACGATATCGTTATCTTTAAACGCGCGGACGACATGACAAATCGCTTGGCACTCGCGGATGTTCGCGAGGAATTTATTGCCAAGCCCCTCGCCTTTGCTCGCGCCAGCAACAAGCCCCGCAACGTCGACAAATTCGACGGTCGCCGGAACGACTTTTTCGGTTTCGTACATTTTCGCGAGGACTTCGAGGCGGTCGTCGGGAACTGGAACGATTCCGACGTTCGGTTCAATCGTCGCAAAAGGATAATTCGCGGCAAGCGCGCCGGCGTTCGTTAGGGCATTAAAGAGAGTCGATTTCCCGACGTTCGGAAGCCCGACAATGGCAATTTTCAGATTAATAGGCAGCCTTTCGTTATTTCTTATCTATAATTATATCATTTTTCTAAATTAAAATCTAGAAAAAAGCTCCGGAGACCGGAGCTGGGGCGTGGTGATATAGGGCAAGATGGAACGTTAGAGATGTCTAGCGACCGTCGAACTGGCGCTTGGGGCGACGAGGACTTTTATGTCAGAATCTAATCCCCAAGTCAGGCGACTTATCGCAATTCCGCCGCGGCCATGGCACGAATCCGAAACGACCGCGAGGTCGTCGAGAGGACGCCGCTCTCGCTTGGCTCTCCTCAGCATCTTTCCGGAAACGATATAGTGGAAAATTTCTTCGTTCGTTCGCTTGAGACGGAAAGGAGGCAGCGGGAGATGCTGGGGCGGGTAGGTTTTGATAGCTCCGCTCGACTCTTCATAGACGGAAACTGGTTCCGTGGTCAGGTTGATAAGGTAGTCCGTCAGACGAGTTGAGGTGTAATCTTGCAATTTTATCACTCCTTAAATAAGATACAGTCGGGATTTTAGTAGATGCTACTAAAATTTTTGCGACATTTTTCTATAATATCAAATTTAAGGGAAAAAGTCAATACCCTTAAGCCTATTCGGTTTTTCCGGCGTAGGCGGCGTTTAGGGCGAGCATTTGGTCTTGGATTTTGGCGGCGCGAACAAGGTCGTCGACGCAAGAGTTAACAGAATGTTTCACGCGCTCTTTTTCTTCGGCTTTCTTTCCGTCATTCCAGCGGTCGAGCGTCCCGACGAGATAGCCCGTAATTCGGCGGAGGCGTTCAAATTTTTCGCCAAAATAGATTTTATGGTCGTCGTAGTATTTTTTCGCGGATTCTTCAGAGCCAAATTGTTCGATGAGCTGGACGCCGGTTTTAACGAGAAGAGAGACATGCATGGTTTCATAAGAATCGAGTTTTTCGAGCGCGGATTTAAGTTCGGCTTCGGGAACGGCGGCGTATTTAGCTAAAGAATTTTTATAACGCGTGAAGTCGAATTTTTCGACGTCGTTTGGGCTAAAATAAACAATGTTTTTCATTTTCGAGTTTCCTTTTAAAGTTTTCTAAAGTCTAATCGATTATGCTTATGATTATAAACGCTACATATAGTGTTTGTCAATAGGTTTTAACGCTAAATGTAGCGTTTTTATGAAAGAGGGAACCAACCGTTAAAAGTAAAATTTTCGCCGGAGACGGAAGCGACGGCGAGAAGCGGAGAGTATTTTTCTTTTAAATCTTTTCTTAGTTTCAAAAAAGATTCGGCGGCAAAAGTCATTTGTTCGAGTTTCTTTTTCGTAATCATTTCGAAAGAAGTTCCGCGAGATTCGTTTTTTCGGTATTTTACTTCCGTAAAATAGATTTTGTCGTTTTTTGTCGAAATAATGTCGATTTCGTAGAAGCGAGTTTTGTGGTTGCGGGCGAGGATTTGATGGCCGGTTGATTTTAGGTAGTTTGCGACGATAGTTTCGGCGCGGTCGCCGAGTTGCTTGGTAGTAATTTTTGGTTTAGTTTTTGTTTTATAAAAATTATATTTTTCTTTATTTTCTTTTTTAATTTTACTAGCCTCTTCTTTTAGCTCGACGAAGTCGGGGAAGAAGAGTTCGGGCTTTTTTAGGACGGTAACGTGGGTGGCGAGGGGGGTTGAGGCGAAATAGTTTTCGGTTCCGCTTAAAACGATTTCGGAAAAACTAATTCCCTTTTCTTTAAATTTTTTAACAAGCGAAAAGACGGCGTTTTTGGCGTCGTCTTTAATCGCTATTTCTTTTAAAAATGAGTTATTTAACTTAATAAGCCCAATCGCGACGGCGAAATTTGTTCGTTTATTATTTTTTCGAACAAAAATCTCAAGCCGAGACATTATTCTTCGGGTTCAGCAGAACCTTTTGGATTTTTCGCTTCTTCGGCGGTTTCTTCGGCTTTTTCTTCGGCTTCGAGAACTTCTTCGGCTTCTTTTAGAGTATTAACCGCGGCGCGGTCAAAATCTTTCGCGGCGAGACGGGCGGATTTACCGGAACGTTCGCGGAGATAGGAAAGATTGTTGCGGCGGACTTTCGCGCGTCTAACGATTTCGATTTTTTCGACGAGCGGAGAATGAATCAAGAAAGATTTTTCAACGCCAACGCCAGAGGCGATTTTGCGGACGGTAATGCGGGCGGTATGGGACTCTTTTCGGTCAACGCGAATAACAACGCCCTCAAAAACCTGGGAGCGGAACTTTTCGCCTTCTTTAATTTTTTGGGTAACCTTAACTGTATCGCCGGAACGGACGTCGACGACGGCTTGTTTTTTCTGGGCGTCGCCAATTTTTTGTAGAATAGAAAAACTCATTTTATTAACCTTTATTATTAGACAATTACTCGTAATAATACCATAGTTTAGGAAAAAAGAAAAGGGGTTTTAGCGTTTAAGCGCGAGGCGGATTCGTTCTTCGGTCGAAAGAGCAGGGTCAACGTTTTCGAGGGCGGCGGTTGCCTCTTTAAGCGGGAAGCCGAGCGCGATTAGCGCGTCGAGCGCTTCGTCCTTTTCGAGTTTATCCGGCTGTTTTATTGTAGTTGCGCCGTAATGGGAGGGGATGCCGACCTTGTCGCGAAGATCAACAATAATTCTTTCGGCGGATTTTTTACCGACGCCGGCAGCTTTAGAAATGAAATTTGAATCGGTATTCGCAATCGCATTACGAACCTCTTCGGGCGAGGCGAGGGAGAGAATCGAAATCGCGGCTTTCGGACCGACGCCATTAACGGAAATCAATAATTCGAAAAGTTTTTTCGCGGCAAGCGAAGAAAAACCATAAAGTTCTTCGGCGTTTTCGCGGATATTATGGTATGTATAGAATTTTATTTCGTCGCCAAGATTAACGTTTTCGAAATCGAGCGCGGTCAAAATGAGTTCATAGCCAACGCCGTTAACGTCAACAATGACTGAGTTATTAAATTTTTCCGCAAGTTTTCCGTAAATATGCGCAATCATGAAAATTATTATACATCAACTTTTGAGATTAAAGAATGAGTGATGGCGGCGGCGAGAGCGTCGGCGGCGTCGTCGGGTTTAATAATTTTTTCTAAATTTAAATGGAGGCGAACCATTTCTTGAATTTGTTTTTTATTCGCATGACCATAGCCAGTCATAGCTTTTTTGATTTCGTTCGGCGAATATTCAAAAATCGGCAGTTTTTCTTGTTTCGCAACCAGCAAAACAATTCCGCGAGCTTCGGCGACGGAAATGCCGGTCGAGATATTTTGCATGAAAAAAAGTTTTTCAATCGAAATACAGTCGGGACGATTTTGCTTGATGATTTCGTGGAGCGAGTCGTAGATATCAAGAAGACGGTCGGGGAGCGGAGTGTGCGGCGGGGTTGAGATGACGCCGCAATCGACTAACTTTGGCTTTGGATAAACTTCAATAACGCCGAAGCCACAAATTCCAGTTCCTGGATCGACGCCGAGAATTTTCACGCGACCTCGCTATATTTATGATATTTATGTTTAAGGGTATAAAGTTTTCCGAAAGCGTCGAGCGGA
This sequence comes from Candidatus Saccharimonadota bacterium, assembly GCA_017432425.1. GTDB lineage: Bacteria > Patescibacteriota > Saccharimonadia > Saccharimonadales > Saccharimonadaceae > Nanosyncoccus. The sequence continues at coordinate 24,886 of JAFRJE010000020.1, read as the reverse complement.
AGCATAAACGTTCCGGCTAGTTCTTCGGTTTCGGCGCGAAAACCGCGTTTAAATTCATAAACGCCGTCGCCGTCAAAAGGTTTTACGCCATAAAAATTATAGCGCGGGATTTTATTTTTTAGAGCATACGTCATCATTTCCCATTGGAGGGCGAAAGGGCCGCAATATTTATTATATTCGGGATCGGAGCCGGAATATAAATAAACAATTTCGTTGCCATAGATAATAAACATCGCGGCGGAAATTGGAGTATTTTCATAAAAGGCGGCGAGAACTTTTATTTTGTCTTTAAAGGCAGTAAACATTTCTTCGTAATATGTTAAAGGTTGGTCAGAAAAAGCATGTTTTTTCGCGGATTTATTCGACAAGTCTTTTAGGATTTTTAACTCGTCGAATTTTAATTCGCGGATTTCGAGATGATAGCGCGAAGAAGAATATTTTACGCTATAACGATGACCCTTACGAAAGGAACTTAGAAGCTCGGATTCGGAACTGAATTTAGACAAGTCTAAAGTTGAAATCCATTTACATTGGATATATTCGCCGAGTTCTTTAAAATGATTCGATTTTAAAGTTTCGGCGAGAGTTTTTTCGTATTTTATGTTCGGAGAAATTTGGAGAACGGAACCGGATTTATTTTTTAGAAATACTTTTAGTTCTTTAACGAAAAACTTAAACGTTTCGGGAAAAGTTTTTAACTCATAATTTAAAATTGGTCCGCCTGGAGCCGAAAAAACTTTTTTACCTTTTAGTTCGCGGATTTTAACGACGAGCGCGGCGGCGAGAATTTTTTGATTTTTAACTAAACCGAGAAGATAGGCTTCTTGGTTTTTATTTTTATAACGCGAAAAAGCGTAAGAACTTTGGAGAAAATTATTAGTCGTTTCGATCGAAACAAAGTCGTTAAATTCGGCGGGGCTTAGCTCTTTTAGTTCCATTTTTCTCTCCAATTATTTTACATATTTTATTAAAGTTTCGCGTAAATCTTTAACAGGAATAACGAATTTATCTTTAATTGTTGCGGGGGCGATTGCGCGTTTAAAGCCAAGTTTTTTCGCTTCGGAAATACGTTGGTCGGGACGAAACGCGGAACGAATTTCGCCGCCGAGACCAACTTCGCCGAAAACAACATAATCTTCGGAAAGGCGACGCTCGGCAACGGCGGAAGCAATCGCGAGGCAGATTGCGAGGTCGGCAGCGGAATCGTTTAATTTAATTCCGCCGACAACGTTGATAAAAATGTCTTTGTCGGAAAGTTTTAGACGGGTTCGACGTTCGAGAACGGCGATTAGAAGTTTTAGGCGGTTCAAATCGAAGCCGGAAACAGTACGGTTTGGATAACCATAATTCGAGGTTGAGGCGAGAGCTTGGATTTCGACAAGAAGCGGACGCGCTCCCTCAAGCGTCGCGAGGATTATGCTGCCGTCGGTATTTTGGCGTTCAGCAAGAAGCGCGGCGGAGGGATTTTGAACTTCCTTTAGACCGGTTTCATTCATCTCAAAAATCGCAACTTCGCTGGTTGAGCCAAAACGATTTTTGACTGCGCGGACGGTTTTAAATCCGCCGTAACGGTCGCCCTCGAAATTGATAACGACGTCAACGAGATGTTCGAGAACTTTCGGTCCGGCGAGAGTCCCCTCTTTCGTAACGTGCCCAACAATCACGACGGCAGTATCGGTTGCTTTTGCGGCGCGAATAATTAAGTTCCCGCAATTCGTAACTTGGGAAACGCTACCCGGAGCGGAGGAGATTTCGGCGAGAGAAAGAGTTTGGATTGAATCAACAACAACAAAATCGAATTTACCGGATTCGATTGTTTTAGAAATATCGTTACCGGAAGTCGAAGAAGCGAAACTTAAGTTGTCGGAGTTAGCACCGAGGCGTTCGGCGCGAAGTTTAACTTGACCAGCGGACTCTTCGCCGGAAATATAGAGGACGGATTTTTTCTCGGCGATTTTCGCGCAGATTTGCATTAGGAGGGTCGACTTGCCGATTCCGGGTTGACCGGTTAGGAGCGTAACTGAGCCGATTAAAATTCCGCCGCCGAGGACAATATCCAAATCAGTAAAGCCAGTTTTTAATCTTTCTTTTGCGTCGGAGGGGACAATCGACTTTATATTCGTAAATTCGAGAAGTTTACCGGAAATTTGTCCTTTCGAGAGAGCGTTTTTCCCGACTACTTCTTCGGCTTCGCTCGGCAAAGTTTCGACTAGGCTATTCCATTCGCCGCAGTTCGTACACTTTCCTGTCCACGCAGAAAAAACCGCTCCGCATTCGGTACAAGTAAAAGTCGCGCGAGATTTCGCCATTTATTTTCCGCTTTTTAAAATAACGTCGTTGGCATGAACCCAGCCCTCAAGCGAACCGCCATCGAGGTATTCGCCGGGATTCGTTGCAACACGAACGACGCCGCCGTTTTTAATATAGTCGTCGATCGGGTCGGTAACCATGTATTCTTGGTCGAGGGGACCGAAATTGTTTTTATTAACATATTCGACAATTTCTTTTAGAAGCGCCGGGGAGAGAATATATTTAGAGACGTTGATTAAGTTCGAGGGGGCGGAATCGACGGAGGGTTTTTCGACGACCGATTTAAGTTTATCGTCTTCAGTTAAGAAAACGCCATATTTATTAACTTCGTCTTTCGAGACTTGGGCGCCAAAAATCGCAGAATCGGTTTCGGATTTTAAGGACTTTAATAAAGATTCGGCAGCAGATTCGCCGTTTGGGTTCCAAATAAAATCATCGCCCATGAAACAAAAAACTGGCTCATTAAGGTTAAATTCTTCAGCGACCATTGCAATCGGAACGGCGGTTCCGTATTTTGCGGAGGGGTCTTGGGAGGTATAGTGGATTGTTACGTTTTCAGGGAGGGTTTTCGCGAGCTTTAGACGATCGTTTTTTCCGCGAGCTTCGAGATATTGGTTGAGCGCGAGATTGTCTTTATAAAATTCGCGAACTTGGCAAGGCTCGACGTTTGAGATGACCATATAAATATCAGTAACGCCGGCTTTGATTAGTTCTTGGACAGAATAATCGACGAGCGGGCGATTTCCGACCGGGAGCATTGACTTTTCAATAATTTTCGTAATTGGAAGGCGGCGAGTTCCCCAACCGGCGACTGGAATAATTGCTTTTTTAATAGAGAATGACATTTTACCTCCTTGATTCTTTTATCATAGCATAAATTTCGCCAATCGCAATATATAAGAAAAAGCCGGCAATTAGCGCGAGAAAGACGGGGAGATTTTTTAATAAAGAATCACCAACGAAGAAAGCAATAACGGCAGACGGAACTAATAATAAACCGGAGGCGATTTGGAGTTTTAGGATTTTTTTCGAGGACATTTTTGAACGAACCATAATCGAAAAATCGCCGATTTCCTGGGGGATTTCGTGCGCGGCGGTCGAAAGAGCGGCAAGGAGACCGGTCGGGAGGCCGGCGGCAAACGCCGTCCCGATTACGATTCCGTCAACAATAGTATGAAGACTATCGACGACTAGCATTGAATAGGCTTGGGTTTTGTTATGGAGTTCGGTTTTGTCGCCGTGTTTATGGAAATTACTCGTAACAAAATTCGCCGAAAAACAAGCGACTAGTCCAATCAAAGTCAAAGTAACGACCGCGGCGAGAGAAAGCTCGGAATCTTCGAGCGATTCGGGGAGCAAGTCGAAAAAAACGGTATAGACGAGAAGCAGAGCGGCGAGCGGGGTTGTGATTTTTTTGAGGAGCTTTGCGAATTTAAAAGATTTTTCGGAATGTGTTTTTTTGAATTCTGTTTCGAGACTAAAAATCAGGAAGAAACCGCCGAGGAGCGAAACAAAAACCGTCAAAATCGTCGAAAAAAGAAGAATGAAAAAAGTTTCCATAAAATTATTCTATACTAATTAGCGGTTCGCGCCAAATATCTTTCGGGTAATTATCTAAACCGAGAAGAAGCGCAAGCGTCGCGGCGACGTTTGAGAGTCCGGCGTCTTTGAGATTTTTTGAATAATATTTTGCACGATTTTCGGTATTGTCGTAGAAAATACAGGGGACTTTGTTCAAAGAATGGGAGGTTTTTGGATTGCCGTTCGAATCGGCGATTTCTTCAGCGTTGCCGTGGTCGGCAGTAATTAGCATCATGCCGCCGAGCTCATCAACTTTTTCAGCAATTCGCTTTAGGCTCAAATCAATCGCTTCCATCGCGACCATCGTTGGTTCGAGTTCGGCAAAATGTCCGACCATATCGCCACCAGGGAAATTAACGCGAATAAACTGATATTTTTCGAGATTGTCTAGAATTAAATCGGTTATTTCGGCGGATTTCATCCATGGGCGAGTATTAAACGGGAGGGTATCGGATTCAACTTTTAGTTGTTCTTCAAGGGGAGCTTTTTCGTAAGAATTGCCGTTGAAATAATAGGTAATATGCCCAAACTTAACAGTTTCAGAAACGGCGAGTTCGGAAATATTATTTTTTCCGAGAAAGGTATTTAGAGCGTTTTCGATTTTAATCGGCGGGACGAGCGTTAAGGCGGGGACATGGGTATCGGAATTGTATTCGGTCATACCCGCGAAGCAAACGTCGTCGGGGGAATAAGCGCCGCGGTCGAAATATGGAAAATCACAATAAGTAAAGCTCATCGCGATTTCAATCGCGCGGTCGGCGCGAAAATCATAATAAATAAAACTGTCGCCTTTTTCGACTTTGCCGACGGGGTTTTTATTTTCGTCAACAACAACAAACGGCGGGAGATATTGATCCTGGATTTTTGGATCTTTTTTTCGGAAAGTTTCGACGGCTTCGAGGGCGGAAGTAAACTGATTTTCGGCAACGCCGCCAACCATCATATCCCAGCCGAGTTTAACCATATTCCAATCGTTTTCGTAGCGATCGCAGACGGCGACCATACGACCAGCACCGCTCGCAATCTTATAATCTTTTCCGGACTCGTTAAACGGTTCAAGGAACTGTTCGAGGCGGTTAATATATTTCGGCTCAGACTGTGGCGGAACGTCGCGACCGTCAATCATGAGATGGACGCGGATTTTCTCGACGTTTTCTTTAGCTGCTCTCTCAATCATGCGTTCGAGATGGGAGATAGAACTATGGACATTGCCGTCGGAAAAGATGCCGGCGAAGTGGAGGGTTTTAGGCTTCGGCGATGTTGTATTTTTGACAACATTATCAATGAGGCGACGCCAGGTTTCGCCCTCATAAATCTTCCCGGAAGTAAAATAATCTTCGACTTGGGCGATTCCCTGTTTAATGATTTGACCAGAGCCGAGGGCGTTATGACCGACTTCGGAGTTACCCATATCGCCCTTTAAAATCCCGACAGCCTCGCCGGAGGCTTCGAGCGGAATATTCAGATAATTTTCGAGAGCAAAATCGAGAAATTCGGTATGCGCCTTTTTTACGGCGTTCCCGTCGCCGTCGGGAGCAAGTCCGACGCCGTCCATTACAACAAGAACGACGGGACCTTTATAAGATAATTTCTTTTCCATAAGTACATTATAGCATAAAAAAAGTTCGCTTTCATTCGAAGGTTCCTTTCGGGGACCGGCGTCCTTCGCTCCCGTCGTTACGGGGCTCGGGTGCCTTAATCCTCCCTCGTAGCGGTCCGGACATCCCCGAAAGAAACACTTCGAATCGCGAACTTATTAAGGCTTCGGGACCTGTTGGGTAATACAGTGGATATTGCCGCCGCCAAGCAAAATCTCGCGAGCATAAATCGGTTCGACTTTCCTGTCCGGGAAGAGACCCTGGAGGATATTAATCGCAGCTTGGTCGTGTTCATCGTTAAAGACCGGAAGAATAATCGCGCCGTTACAGTTATAATAATTTATATAGCTAGCAGGGAGACGATCACCTTCGTTGCGCGGGAACGTCCCCTCGACAACATCAACGCCCTCAGATTCTTCTTTCGTAATCGTAATCGGGTTCGGAACGTGGATTTTAATTACTTCGAGTTTACGTCCTTTTGCGTCGGTAACCGATTCGAGATATTCGAGGTCCGCTTTACTGCGTTCGTGTTGGGGGTCTTGTTCATTGTCTTCCCAAGCTAAGACAACTTTTCCAGGAGCGACAAATTGGCAAATGTTGTCAATATGACCGTTCGTATCTTCGTCTTTATAGATTCCATAGGGGAGCCAAAGAACTTTCTCGGCGCCGCAATAATCGAGCAGATATTTTTCGATTTCTTCTTTCGAGAGGTCTGGGTTGCGTCCTTTATCAAGACAGGTTTCTTCGGTTACGAGGAGAGTTCCCTCGCCGTCGGAATGGACTGAACCGCCCTCAAGGACAAAATCGTCGGTTCGGTAGCGGTCGACGCCCTCAATAGCGCAAACTTTCGCGGCAATCATATCGTCGAAGTCCCACGGGAAGTAAATTCCATTATAGAGTCCGCCGTAGCCGTTAAACGCCCAGTCAACCGCGCGACGTTCGCCCTTTCCGTTAACAAGGAAAGTCGGTCCAGTATCGCGAATCCAGGAATCGTTATTCGAGATTTCGACAATTCGCACATTTTTCATGTTCATACCGAGAACGTGGGAGTATTGGCTTTGGTTGACGCCGAGAATAACCGGTTCGTATTTCGCAATCGTTTCGACGACTTGTTTAAACGCTGCTTGAGCGGGTTTAGCCCCGCCCCGCCAGTTGTCGGGGCGTTCGGGCCAAAGAAGATAAGTCGCGGAATGTTCGGAAAGTTCAGACGGCATATAAAAACCGTCGGCTTTTGGGGTACTGTTATTTATTCGCACGTCGAAGCGCCTTTCTCTCGTTGTCTTTTCTTCCCATGTTCCAGACAAGGACTTCGCCAATAACGACACAGACGACGGAGCTAATAATTAACGTTGAATTATCCGCAATAACTTCCATATCAAATTCGGGGATTAGAGTAAAGAACAGCGAAATAACTAGCATGATTACTGGAACAACCCCGAAGAGGATTCGTTTTAAGTTTCCGCCGGAAATCCAGTAGCCGTTTTTGTCTTGGACGCCTTTTTTGTGGAGTTTCATATAGGCGAAGAACATCGGGATATAACCAATCAAGAGACAGAAGAGCGAGAGATCGAAGAACGCCCAGAACGCGTTAGAGAACGCCGAATCGGGAAGATATTCGCCGAGGAGTGCGCCAGCAATCGCAAGAATCGCCGCGATAATACTCGTCCAAAGCGAAACGACATACGCACAGCCGTCTTTATTGAGTTTTTTCCAAGATTTCGGGAAAATTCCGTCTTTCGCAGCGTAAGCAACGACGGAGTAAACGCCGAATTGCCAGGAAGCAATATTCGCAATCAAAGTATAGATAAACATTCCGCCAACGACGGCGATAATCGATTTAATCGCGGCAGCAGAAAGTCCAATCGTCGAGAGAAGAACGCCGTAACTTTCGAGAAGCCCGCTGTTCGTTTCGATTTCTTCGAGAGGAATCGCAACGCCCATCGCAAAGCTCGGTAATAAGTAGAACACAGCAATCAAAATACCGCCAAGAATAATCGCTTGGGGGATTTGTTTTTTCGGCTTATCCATGTCGTCGATAAAGGTTCCGACAACCTCAAAACCGAGCATATTAAAGATAATCAAAGAAACGAACGAAAGACCAGTCCAATCTATCCCGCCGTCAGCAGAAGCTAGAGGAACTAGATCGTGCCAACTTTCGACGGGGTTCGCAGAACCCTCTCTTAGAAAAACATAAATTCCGATAAAACCGATCCCGGCGAGAACGATAAATTTCACAATCGCGCCGAGGTTCGCAACCCAAGCGGATTGAGAAATGCGCATCATACCGAAGACAGTTACGAGGGCAATATAGACGACCTGGATAACAAGAATCTCGGTCAAAGTTAGCTCGACGCCGAATGCTTGCATGATTAGAGTTGTACATAAATCAGCAAGGGAGGCAATCCAGAGCGGGAAATTGACCCAGTAGAACCAAGCGACGCGCCCAGCCCATTTCTTTCCGAAAGCTTTTTTAACCCAGGTATACATCCCGCCTTCTGAGGGATATTGTGTACCGAGTTCGGCGGAGATAAGAGCATAGGGAATGAAGAACCCTAGGATCATTATAATCCACCAAAGGTATTGACTGTTCCCAATCGAAGCGGTCGGAGCGACGGCGTCGATCACGAGAACAATACAGACCGTCGCGAGCACTGCGCTAAACAGCCTGAATTTTGGTTTTTTCTGAGGCATTATTTGCCCTCCTTTTGTTTAATATAATCGAGCGTCGCTTGTGCGGCGTGGCCAAAATGTAAAACTAATCCCCTCTGGGCGGTCAAGCGGTTTTCAGCTTGGTCGAAACAAATCGAATTTTTCCCGTCCATAACGCTATCAGTTACTTCTTCATTACGATTCGCAGGGAGACAATGCATGAATTTACAGTTCGGGTTTTCGGTTGCGTTCATTAAATCGTCGTTGACTTGGTATGTTGGGTAGAAATCTTTCATATAGACTTCCTTCGGGGTTTCTTTATCATAAAGCCCATACCAAACGTCGGTATAAATGAAATCGGCACCTTTTAAGACTTCGCGATTGTCGGTTACGGTAACTGAGCCGCCGTATTTTTTGATGTTTTCGCGACCGATTTTTTGGTAATCTTCGGAGAGCCATTTATTTTCGGGGCCGTAATGGACGAAGTTCATACCCATTTTTGTCGTTATCATCATCAAGGACGCACAAACTTGGGTACAGTCGCCAACAAAAACGACTTTGATGTCGTTGTATTTTTTACCCTCTGGGAGATGGTCGAGAATGGTAATCATGTCGCCGATTTCTTGGGTAGGGTGGTTATAGTCGGACATACCGTTTAAAACGGGGACGTCAGCGTATTTCGCGAGAGCCTCGACCGAAGCATGACGATCGACGCGAGCCATAATCATGTCGCACATACGACCGAGAACCTGGGCAGTATCTTCGATTGTTTCGTGCGCGCCGAGTTGGATTGCGCCAGGGGCAAGGTTCAGAGCGTGCCCGCCGAGTTCGGACATCGCAACCTCAAACGAAACGCGAGTTCGAGTCGATTTTTGTTCAAAAAGCATCGCGAGGTTTTTATGATAAAGAGTATCTAGAACGCCGCCGGATTTTAGATAGTCGCGAACGACGCGAGCGGTTTTAATGATGTCAAGAATTTCCACTTGGTCGAAATCGGTCGTATCAATAAAATCCTTTTTCGAGGGGACTTTATTAACTAAAGTATATAAATCATCCATATTTTTAATTATATATTAAGCTCTAGCGTTTTTCAATAATCGTTCCGGATTTTTCCTTGAGCGCAAGTTCAAGATTTTCGAGAGAACAAATAATTCCAGTTTTTCCAAGTTTCGCAAATTCAGTCGCGGCGGTTATTTTCGGAAGCATTGAGCCGGGTTTAAAATAGCCCGCTTTAGCATAATTTTCAGCTTCTTTAACGGTAAGTTTTTCGAGTTTAATTTCTTCGGGCGTTCCAAAATTTAAACACGCGTTCGAGACGGCAGTTACAGAAACGAAATAGTCGGCTTTAATTAGCTCGGCAAGTTTTTCGGCAGCAAAGTCCTTGTCAATTACGGCGTCAACGCCCTTTAGAACGCGGAGGATTTTAGTTCGATAAACAGGAACGCCGCCGCCGCCAACCGCAATAACAATCGTTCCAGCGCGAACGAGGTCAAGAATTTCGCGTTTTTCGACAATTCCCTTTGGCTTTGGGGACGGGACAACGCGACGAAAACCGCGCCCAGAATCTTCTTTAACGACCCAACCTTTTTCTTTTGCGAGTTTTAAGGCTTCTTTCTCGGAATAAAACTGTCCGACGGGCTTGGTTGGGTTTTTAAACGCGGGGTCGTTTTTATCGACTTCGACTTGGGTAACGACGGTCGCGACTTTTTTATATTTTCCCTCGCGCGTAAAGGCGTTGGAAATGGACTGGGAAAGCCAGTAGCCGATTTGACCCTGGGACATAGCGACGGCAGTTTCGAGCGGCATCGCGGGAGCTTTTTCGGAAGAAGCGGTTTCTTCGTGGATTAGAATATTACCGACTTGGGGTCCGTTGCCGTGGGCGACGATGATTTCATATTTTTTCGAAAGTTCAGCAATTAGCTCGCCAACTTTTTCGGCGACTTTTTTCTGCGCCTCAGCAGAAACTTCGCCGTTTTTCTGGAGAGCGTTACCGCCGAGAGCAATAACTACACGTTTTTTAGCCATATATATTATATATATTCCTTTCTATTTTCCTAAGAGACGAAACATTTCTTTTTTGTATTTTTCGACGCCAGGTTGGTCGAACGGGTCAACGCCGTGGAGTATGGCGGAAATTGCGCAGGCAGTTTCGAAGAAGAAAATAAGGAAGCCGAGAGATTTTTCAGAAACGCCAGAGCCGTCTTCGTCTTCGACGGAAATTTCGATAGTTGAGATGCCGCCGGAAGAATGGGCAGAAATCGTCGCGGAAAGGGCGGTTTCAGAAATTTCGGCGAGGGTTTTCCCCTCGAGATATTTAAGACCGTCGGAGTCGTCGTTTAATTTCGGGACGAAGATAGGGTTTTCGCGTTTCGGCGAGGGCGCGCCAAAGCGAAGAAAAGTCTCGAAAATATTACGGCGACCGTCTTGGAGGTATTGACCGAGAGAGTGGAGGTCGGTTGAGTAGATGACGGAGGCGGGGAAAATCCCTTGTTTATCTTTTCCCTCCGACTCGCCAAAAAGTTGTTTCCACCATTCGTTAAAATACATTAAGCTCGGCTCAAAACTCGCAAGAACTTCGACGTCGCAATTTTCTTCGTCGTATAAATAGAAGCGCGTAAAAGCGTAAGAAACGAGAGTCGAATCTTCGATTTTTTCGGGAGAAGTCTGAGAAAGTTTACATTCGCGCGCGCCGTCTAGCAATTTTTCAACGTCAACGCCAGCGACGGCAAGCGGGAAAAGCCCAACGGCAGACAAAACTGAATAGCGTCCACCAACGCCAAGCGGAATCTCGAAGCTAGTATAGCCCTCGCGATTCGCTTCCTCACGAAGCACGCCAGATTCGGGGTCGGTCGTGACAAAAATGCGATTTTTCGCCTCCGTTTTTCCGTATTTTTTAATCAGTTCTTCTTTAAAAATCCTAAAGGCAAGAGCGGGCTCGAGGGTCGTTCCGGATTTCGAGATTACGTTAAGCGAAAAATCTTTGCCGTCAATTTCTTTGAGGATTTTTTTAATTTCTCGTTCGCTCATGGAATTGCCGGAGAAAAGAAGTTTCGTTTTTCCGTTCTTAAGCGGGAGAAGCGCCTCATAAACAGCGCGCGCGCCGAGGTAGCTACCGCCAATTCCAATACAGACGAGATAGTCGGAAGTTTCGTTAATTTTTTTCGCGGTTTCTTTAATTCGGGCGAGTTCGGAATCTGGAAAATTATCTGGCAAGTCGAACCAAGCGCCCATTGGATCGTTTTTGATGTCGTCGATGATTTCGAGCGCCAAATTATAATCTAGGTCAATATTGTTTTTCATTATTTTTTCAACTTCCTTTCTAACTTTCTTTTTTCCTTTTCTAATTTTTTCTGGAGTTTTTTACGTTTCCTTTCGAGATTTTTCTCGAATTTCTTTTTGCGACGGAAGAGTTCTTTGATTGCGCGACGAGCGAAGCGTTTAATCTCGTTGGTTTGGTCGCCAACGATTTTATTAAAGTCGAACATCTTTTTCGCTTTTAGAACGGCGTACGTCGAGGCGACGGTATCAACAAGAAACAGGACAAGCAGAGCCGAAGCGACGGAAATTTGGTAAATTCCCGGAATTAAACTGATAAAACTTCCAACGAGAGGTTGGACTTGGTAAACGATTAGAGAGCCAGAAATTCCGAACGCAAGGCAGTTTCTTAAACAAATCCGACCGTTTAGGTTATATTTATCGGTTTTTGAGTAGTCCCACCATTTAATATGAAACAGTTTTTCCATGAAAAAACTAGTCGAGTATTCGAGGGTTGAACAAACTAACGTTGAAATCAGGAAAGTTAAAGAGAGATTATCTTTAATCGCTTGGGTCGAAAGTAGGACGGCGAGCATACCGAAGCCATAAATCGGAAGAATCGGTCCGAAGAGAAAGCCGCGATTAACTAACTTTTTTTCGGCAAGCGAACAAAGGGAAATTTCGATTAAGTAGCCGAGGAAAGAATAAATGAAAAAAACTAAAATCCACTTTACTATTTCTTCGGTCATAAGGAAATTATAGCATAAGTACTTAAAATTTTTAGGGGGATTTTATATAATAGAAAATATCCCCGAATGGCGGAATTGGTAGACGCGCTAGCTTCAGGTGCTAGTTCTCGCAAGAGAGTACAGGTTCAAATCCTGCTTCGGGGACCATTTTTTAGACTTTGTTAATAACCGGAATAACGATTGGGGTATGTCCGGTTGCGTCGAAGAGGATATGAGTAATATCCTCTTTTACTTCTTCTTTAAGGACTTTCAGCTCGGGGTCGGTCGAAATCGACTTGTCGGTTTTGGCGCGGAGATAGTGGCGAATTTTGCCGATTAGTTCTTCGGAATTGTCGAGATAGATAAAGGCGCGGGAAATAATATCCGGGGTTTTAATCAGGCGACCAGTTTTCTTCGACAGGGTCAAAACAATCACGAAAATTCCCTCGCGAGAGATATGGATTCGGTCTTTAACGACGGCTTCGTGGACGGGTTGGTCGGCGTCGTCGTAGAGTTTGTTACCGACGAAAATGCGCCCGTTTTTTCTAATTGTTCTGTCGGCGAGAAGTTCAACAACATCGCCGTTATCCGCGAGGACAATATTTTTTCGGGGAATCCCGACGACGTTTTCCGCCATCTCGGCGTTATGTTCGAGCATATAAAACTCGCCATGGTAGGGCATATAGTTTTTTGGGTTCATGCGGGTCACGAACTCGACGTGATCCTCGAAGTAGGCGTGACCGGAAAGGTGGAGCGGTCCGAGATTCGTGAGGTGGTTTTTGCCGTTCTGAATAACGGTTGCGCCCTCGCGAAGCAGACCACCGACGGTTGAGACGACGTGCGGCTCGTTCCCGGGGATTGGATTCGAGGAAAAAACAATACAGTCGGTCGGCTTAATCTTGATATATTTATGGGCGCCGGTAATCATGCGGTTCAAAACTGCGTTTAGCTCGCCCTGGGAGCCGGTACAGACAATACAGATTCGTTCGTCTGGAAGTTTGATAATGTCTTCCATTTTCATAATCGTATCTTTCGGGACTTTAATCGCGCGGGCGCGGAGGGCGACTTCGACGTTATTGATCATTGAAAAGCCAGAGAAAGCGACCTTACGTCCGCGAGCGGCGGCTTCTTTTAAGATGAGCTCAATACGCCCGATTTGGGACGAGAAGCAGGAAACAATCACGCGACCGGAAGCATAATTATCCATAACTTTACCGAGATTTTCGCCGACGTCGAACTCGGAATGGGGGTGTTTACCGGGGGAGTCGATATTCGTCGATTCGTTTAGCATTAAATCAATTCCCTCTTTCTTGACAATCTCATCAAGGCGTTCGTAGTCGGTTTGGACGCCGACAGGATTCGCTTCATGACGCCAGTCGCCAGAGAGATAGATGTTCCCGTTCGGGGTTCGGAAGAGGATTGCGGCATTGCCGGGGATAGAGTGGAGAGTATGAATAAATTCGGCGGAAAGATGTTCAGAGAGTTTTAGGTTTTCGTGTTTAAAGGGGTCTATCGGGCAGTAATTTAATTCCGGAACGTCGGGAAGTTCGGACATCTGTTTTTTAATCATGCCGATCGTAAACTCGGTCGCGTAAATTGGGGTCAGGGGGTTAAATTTCGGGAGAAGGTGGCGGCAGGCGCCGATATGGTCGAGGTGGGCATGGGTAAAGAGAATTGCCTTGATTTTGTCGCGGTTATCCTCGAGATATTTAATGTCGGGGATTAGATAGTTGACGCCAGGATAGTCGCCGTCAGCAAAGAGGACGCCCATATCAACAACGACCATTTCTCCCTTATACTCAATAATCGTCATATTTTTCCCGATTCCGATTTCGCCTAAGCCCCCGATAGGAATAATCCGGACGGCTTCGGGGTCAGGACGGGCAGATTTCAGCATCACGTTCGTAACCTGTTTTCCGTCATAGCCGTTGTATTTCGACTTATTAACGGGGATGCCAATGATATGTTGGGTCGCCTGGGCGTTAACGTCCATCGACAACATTTTTTGATGATGAACCATTTCGCCTTTTCGGGTCGAAACAGAGAGATTAACCTTTCGGCGTTCGGAGTCGGATTTTAGGGTTTTCGGGGTTTTTGAGGTTTTTTGAGTAGATTTTTTGGCGGATTTCCCGTTAGAGGCGTTTTTTGGGGCTTTTGAGGAGTTTTTCTTTAAAGAGCCGCCTTTATGGACTAATTTTTCATCTTTTCCGCCAGGGGCAAAATTTGAGTTAAAATTGCGCTTTTGAGCCTCCTCAAACTGCTTTTTTATATCAGGGAGCCGCTCAGCGCGCATCTTTAAGAGACGCGCACGACGCTCCTGTTCTTTTCGATTATTGTTCATTAAAAAAGTTCCTTTTTAGGGTTAAGTTTTCAATACAAGTAATTTTAGTAATTCTATTTTACTGCGAATTAGGATTTTCGTCAAGGGTTTAAAAAGGCCCCGCTTTTTAGGGCGGGGCGGGGTTAGAGGAGGAGGGAAAATAGCTACCAGATACAGACGGCGGAGATCAGGGAGACGTGGGGCGGGTTGTCTAACTTCTCAGGGACGGTCGCGAAGGTCGAGGAGACTATGACCTCTTTAAGGGGGATGTCGCGAAGATGCATCGCAGATTCGGTCATTTGCTTAATCTTTGCCTCGAGGGCCGAGGCAAGCTCGCGAGCTCTATAATCCAGATCGAAGCGGTTGCTGGTTATAATCTTTTGAGCCTGGTCCATGGTTGCGCTGGTTTCCATGATAACGCCAATTGAATATAGATCTTTCGGGAGACCGACGGCAACGGCAGTCGCAAGGATTGCTCCGGGACTATTTGAGGCGACGGTCGCATAAGCCGTCCAAATCGGAGAACCCAGCGGGGCGTCGATTTTGTCCTGACGAGACGCGCCCATCGGCAAAATCGAACTGATTTTTACCAGATTATAGTTCGCGATTTTTGCGTTAGCTAGCGCCACGTCAAACGCGCCGAGCGGGTCGAGAGAGCTAAAACCGTGACCAGAAGAGATAAAGAATCTTGGAGCGGAGGGAGCGGCGGGAAAAATCGGGTAGTGATGGTAGGACAGCGGGCCTCCACGGAGCATGTTCATCATCCTTTCTAACGAAATTAAAAAGTCCTTAAGAGACCTCAAGCGAGGCTTACTCTTTTATTATATCAAAAAACTAGCGTTTTGTCAAGAAAAGGGGTTTTCGGGCTTTTTCGGGTTTAGACGTTTTCTTCTTCCGCGGTCTCTTCAATCGCAGAGAGGAGGGAGTCTTCGACGTTAGTTTTCTTCTTTTTCTCAGGGGCCTTCGCGAGTTCAATATCAAGGTCGAAGCCGGTTAGTTTCGAGGCGAGGCGGACGTTTTGACCCTGACGACCGATTGCGATAGATTGTTGATCTTCGGTTACGAAAACTTTTGCTTTTTTGCCGTCGATTTCTACCTTAGAAACTTCTGCCGGAGAGAGGGCTTCGCGGATATATTCGGAGGCATTGTCGCTCCAGGTAATGATGTCGATTTTTTCACGATCGCCGATTTCATTCATAACCGCCTGGACGCGGACGCCACGACCGCCGACGAAAGTTCCGACTGGGTCAACGCCAGGGATAGTTGAGATGACGGCGATTTTGGTACGTTTTCCGGCTTCGCGAGCGATTCCCTTAATTTCGACAGTTCCGTTCTCGATTTCGGGGACTTCTTGGCGGAAAAGATATTCAATAAAGTCGGCAGAGCCGCGGGAAAGAATGAGCTGGGCGCCACGATCGTCGCGCTCGACCCCTTTAATATAAACTTTAATACGGGAGCCGACGGCGTAATATTCGCCCTCGATTTGTTCGGAGCGAGGCATAATTCCGGTCGTTTTTCCGAGGTCGATTCGGACGATATTTCTTTCGACGTGGGCAACGGTTCCGGTAACGACGGTACCGATTTTGTCCTCAAACATCGCGAGGACGGCGTCGCGTTCAGCTTCACGGAGGCGTTGGATAACGACTTGTTTCGCGGTTTGGGCGGCGACGCGACCGAAAGAGGTTACTTTATGTTTTTCTTCAACGACATCGCCGACTTTCTTCCCTTTTTTAGCCTCCTTAAGGGGGATTTCCGTCGCGGGATTATAAGCGACTTCGTCTTCGACAACGGTTCGCTCGACAAAAACGTCAGCTTCGCCGGTATTCGTGTTTAAGACGGCGCGGACGTTCATTTCTTTGTCGCCGTTATCTTTACGCCAAGCGGCGGCGATTGCCATTTGGATTACGTCGAGGACGGTTTCCTCGGGGAGATTTTTTTCTTCCGCAATAACTTTGACCATCGCGGACATCTGTTTAAGGTCAAGACCTTCCATTTTTATTCCTTTCTAAAATTATTTTAGGTTCTAAAACGAAAATTTCCGGCCCTTTTCGGGTCGGACGATAACTGTATAAAGTTATATTATCATAAAAATCTAGGTTTTACAAGAGGGTTTTTCGCGGGGTTATAGCGGTTATTATTGACTTTTTCTCTAATCTGTGATATAATAGTAGAGATAGGTCTAGTTTGATGACCTAAGTAGAGTTAACAGGTTAGGCTAAGTAAGAATAGGGGAGGTATTCTACAATGACCGAGAAGAACAAGTTGAAGACGCCCGAAGAAGTTTTGGGCAAGCCGCTGAACGAGATGATCGAGGAAGATGCACTGACGCTGGCGCTCGCTTTTGAGCTGGACGGGATTTCTCCCGAACGGTTTTGGGAGCAGGATAACCAGTCGCAGCACGATTATGCGCAGAGGATTCTGGATTTCTTTCAGATTACCGCTAAGAAGTTGGTTATTGGATTGTTTAATCCGGAAACCGAGATTGCAACTGCCGCGCTTCAGGTTAAGATGTCTAAGCTCAAAGCTAAGTCGCCGAGACCCCGTCCAGGGATCATGAAGGAACATATCAAAGAGTTCGAGATCTTAGAGTTGGCGTTTGAGCTTTGGCTTGAACGCAGCCCTCAGGTTGCTAACCCCGACGACATAGAGCAGCCGATTCCTAAAGAATTGCTTAAACAGCTGTTTAGGCGAGGGACGGTTCCGAACCGAGACATCTATTCCGTTACCGGCAACTCGACTGGGCGTTTTAAAGATGCGGAGATTGCCGTAATAGATCGTTTCTGTCCGATTCGAGCGATTACCTGGCAAGAGTTCCTGAAGCTCCCCATTTCGGTTCAGAAGTTGTATCTGACGAGAGTGGTAAACTTTTTCAAGACAACCTGGGGCGACATCGCGAAATACTGGTTCAAGGGAACTGTATCGACGACTACGCTCGAGCAGGTTGTTAAGAATCTCGACATCCAGAGAGACCAGATTATCTGCAACAGAGACATCGTTAAGGCAATCAAGCAGTGCGCGAAGCGAGAGGCGTTCGTAAGGAACAACGCCGAAGCACCGACACCGGCAGACAACGAAGCTCCCGCGGAGAGAACTGAAACTAGCGAGACTGAGAATACTGCGCCCGCCGAAGAGACTGTGGAACCCGAGATTGCTAATGAACCCTCTACCCCCCCCCCAGAACGATTCGGAGACGAATTGTCCCGAGGGAGAGGCGGAGGAGAGCGAGGCTCAGGAAGTTCCGCCGGTCGCGGAAAGCGACGCAACTTTGCTCCCGACCGGCGAGATTATCCTCAATCGGGACCTCGAGCCGGTCAACGACAGTTCGACGGAACCCGAACCGGAAACCCATTCCGAAAAGGTACTGGTTGAACTGCCGGTTCGCAAGACTCCCGATTTTGGGGGAATCGACACGTTCTACTCCTTGAGGGCAGAACTGCCGAAGAGCGCGTTCTACGAGATAGAGGCGATTCTGAGAAGATACGAAGACGCGGGAGCGATTCATATTATCCAGTCGAGCCGATCTCATCTCGACGTAGCGTCGCTTGAAGCCTAACCTAATCGACGAGCGTTTAGCTCTAGAACCCCCGGACTGAACATCCGGGGGATTTTATTTGGGGGGAAATTATGATAAAATATTTTTTAGACCTCTTTAAGCCCTGGTCGTTCAACGGATAGGACATATCCCCTCTAAGGATACAATGCTGGTTCGATTCCAACCCAGGGTACCAGGTTTTATGTATAAATATATTCTACGACTCCTGAAGCCGGATTTTGGTTTAGGAGATTTTTTTGTTCCAAAATATCCTTGACGCGGCGAGCGATAGCAGCGTTGCCGTCGACCAGCTCGGCGTTCGGGAAATATGACTTGATTTTTTCTTTAATTATTGGGTAATGAGTACAACCTAAGACAACAGATTCGACAAACGCGCGAGTTTCTTTTTTAATATCGCCCAGCAAGGTCGCTAGAGTCTCGTCGATTAGACGATTATCGCGAGATTCAATCGCGGCGGCGAGGGTCGGACAAGGGAGATTAAGAATTTCTAGGGGAGCGGAGGGGGAAGTTGGAGTAGATTGGGGCGAGCTAGAGATGGTTTTAGAGTAATTAAGCGATTTTAGCTGGTTTTCCTCAAGAGAGCGGGCGGTCGCGGGGGTCGAAAGAATGACAATTTTCTTCGCGCCAGATTCGAGGGCGGGTTTAATCGCCGGCTCGGTTCCGACAAAAATAAGTTCGGGAAATTCTTTTCGGAGAGGGGCTAGAACGCGGGTCGTTAGAGTATTACAGGCAACAACGAGTATTTTAATGTTTTCTTTAAGGAGGCGTTCGACGTTGTTTCGGGAGAGTTTGAGCAGTTCGGCATCGGTTTTTTCGCCGTACGGACAGTTTTTACTGTCGCCGAAATAGAGAAAATTTTCGCTTTTGAGGAGTTTTCTGATTTCTCGGAGAGTAGTCGTCCCGCCGATTCCAGAGTCGAGTACAGCAATTTTTGAGGCGGGAGAGGGGTTCATAACTATTCCTCGAATTTCGGTTTTTCTAGTTGATAATAAATTGAGGGGGCGAAACGAACAGGGGCGAGAAGAGTTTGGGCGGATTTTTCTAACTTAATTAGGTTTTTTGTCCCAAACAGTTTTTTAAGTTTCGCGGAGCGGAAATTAGAGACGGAAAGGACTTTTTTAATCTTAAAGCCCTGTTTTTTGAAGAGATTTTCGATGTATTTTGGGTGGTAATTGTACATATTTAAGTCTTTAAGATAGGACTGGGACTTTTTAAAGGGGTTTACGTCGGTCTTTTTTGTCCAATACCGGAAGATCCGGGGGAGGGTTTTTTTGTTCGCGACCTCAATAACGGCGATTCCGCCAGGTTCGAGAACGCGGTAAAGTTCGGAAATTACAGTTTTCATATCCTTAAAATGATGGGTTGCGCGAATCATCATCAGGGCATCAAATTCTTCGTCTTTAAAGGGGAGAGAGTAAATGTCGCCGGCTTTGGTTTGGATTTTATCGCCATAAAGTTCTTTGGCTTGTTTTAGCTCGGTTTTTGAGTAGTCGAAAACGGTCGATTTTTTCGCGCGGGGGAGGTATTCGTCGGCGAGGCGACCATAACCCCCAGCAATATCAACAAAGTTCTTCATTTTCTTCGGGAGAAGTCTTTTAATCGCTAGCCGGTCGGCGGCGTCTTCATATTTTCGGTCGGCATCTTCCCAGAAGATTTTTTTATAATCATAGCCGTTATAATCGGCGACAATATCGTGATTCGTCATAAAAATATTATACCAAAAGTCCGAAACAGGAAAAAGCCCCCTAGGCGGGGGCGTCGTGAACGTAACCGGAGTAGAAGATTCGGAAGGCTTCTTCGATGTTCTCAGGGGAGGCGATGATACCTTCGGGGACTCCGTGCCTAAGGAAAATGGCGCGGAGAGCGTCGCTCTGTTCTTCGGACAGGCTAGAAGACCTGAACATAATCGGGGAGTGGAACGGAACAACGGACAGAATCTCACTGCTCATTTTGCGGTAACCCGACGGGTCTTCGGCACGGAGCTTCGGGAAAAACGTCCTGAGGTAAAGTGCGCTCATAGGTATTAAATACCCCCTTTCTACCTAGACGGTCTTTCTATTATAGCACACTAAGCCGAAAAAGTCAATAGCCGCTAGCGGTTTTTCTCCTCGCGACGTCACTAGAAAAAGCATAATCATAAAAAGCCTCAACAATTCCCCGGTCGTATTGGATTCGGTCTTCGACTTCGGGGGTGCGACGGGATTTATCAGGGGCGAAGTTGCCTGACCAAAAATCACGCGGAGTAAAACGTTTGACCCCGTATTCTTCTGCAAGGGCGTTCATTTTATTTAGAGTTTCAATTACCTCGTTGTGGGCGCGGGAGCGTTCTGCCCAATATTGCTGACCGCTAAAACTCTGCCTTTCGTCGGGCGGCATATATTTATAATTTAGATGTTCATCGACGGATTGGTCAAAATGTTTTAAAATCGCTTCTGCTGACGCCTTTTTATCGGCGGGGGCTTCGGAAATTGCTCTTAGAAGCTGAACATAGCGACTGCCAAAATAGCGACCAGATTGAGCCTCAATCGTCAGGCCGAGATTGGGGTTATCTTGACCGCGATATTGAGGAGGAATCATCTGATCTTCGAGTTTAGCGGCGGAAAATCTATCCGCGCCGGCGCCGGATTTTTCGAGACTGCTTTTAACTTTTTCCCACCTATCCGCGAAATCAGCTTCCCAAACTTCAAACTCCTTTCGAGGCATAAAAGCCTTTCCCTCTGATTCGAGGTTTTTAAGGCGGGTCGCGAAAGTTTTTTGAGTTTCTTTAATGTCTTTAGTATAAAGATTGACGTCTTCGAGAGCTCGACGCCGGAGAAGTTCGCGCACGTCGGTCGCTTCGGACGCGGCGAGAGCTTCGGGTTTTTCGGGCTGAGAGGAGGGGGCGAACTCAACTTTAGAGAGCGAGTCCCAGGCAGTTGATTCTTGGGTTTGATTAGGGGCGGAGGTTGGTTTTTCTGGAGACATAAAAATCCTTAGATTACGCGAGAGACTTCTTCGAGGGTTGTTTCGCCACGGAGAGCGGCGAGAAGACCTTTTTGTTCAAGGGTCAACATTCCTTTTTCGACGGCAACTTTTTCGATTTCGGAGGTATTTATGTCTTCGACGTCGCCGCGAATGAACTTCGAGATTTCTTCGGAGACGATTAGCTGTTCCATTAAAACCAGGCGACCGCGGTAGCCGAAAGGATCTTCGTCGGTCGGGACGGGTTTATAGAGTTTTATGTTGTCGGGGTTAAAATCTTTAACGCCAGCAAGTTTTTCGCGGAGATATTTTTTCTCGGCTTCATCGGGCTCATATTCCTCTTTCGAGTCGGAGAGCCTACGGACGAGGCGCTGGGCGATAACGAGGCGAATCGAAGAGGAGAAAATCGGGTTAGTTCCGATTAGGTCGATCATGCGCGAGAAAGCGGCGGCGGTTGAGTTGGCGTGGAACGAGCTGAGGACGAGATGACCGGTGATTGAGGCTTGGATTGCAGTTTTTGCGGTATCAGCATCGCGGATCTCGCCAACCATAACGACGTCGGGGTCGAGACGGAGAACGCTTCTTAAACCCTCGGCGAACGAGCCGCCTTTGTTCGTGTTGATCGGGATTTGGGAAATTCCGCCGATTCCATATTCGATCGGGTCTTCGAGGGTAATAATCTTGCGGTCGGTTGTATTGAGGGCGTTAATCATGGAATAGAGAGTTGTTGATTTTCCGGAGCCGGTCGGACCGACCATCAAGACGAGCCCGCGAGGGTGGGAAATTACTTCGTTAATCTCGGCGCGTTCATCTTCGGAAAGTCCGAGGAGATCGAGGTTCAAGAGAGATTCGTCGAAGTTAAAGAGGCGGAGAACAGCGTCTTGACCATACATCGTCGGGATTGTCTCGACGCGGATATTAAGGGTATGAGTCGCGCCGTCGCGAGTGATGTCGGTTTGCATGTGCCCAGATTGGGGTTTGTTCGAGGCACCAGAAACGTTTGCGCGAGAAGAAAGTTCGCCCATAAAAATTCGGTAGCGGTCTTTGTCGATGTTGGCGACGGGGTGGAGAATGCCGTCAACGCGCATTCTAATCCTGATTCCGTCGCGGAGGTTTTCGATATGAATGTCAGAGGCGCCGAGTTTGTCGGCTTGGTCGAGGAGGAAGTCGAAGACTTTTTCGGTCGAGACGGAGTTTAAGGTCTGGGAAACTTCGGCAATCGTCTCGGAGTCGCCTTCGGAGGCGATTTTAATGTCGTCGTAAACGACTTCTTTCGGGGGGTCATAGCGAAGCATGAAGACTTTATAAGCGGAACCGGAAATTAGGAAAAAGTCGATTCGCTCGCCCTCGGAATCGTATTCGTCGCGCATTTTCTGGAGGAGAGAACGAGGGGTTTGGGAGGTTATCATGAACTGGAAATGTTCCCCGCCGCCGCCTTGTTGGAGCGGGATAATGAAGTTTTTGTGCATCTCTTCGACAGGGAGGAGGTCTTTTACGAGCGGAATCGAATCTTCGAAATTCCGCGTATCGAGATAGGGTAACCCTAAAATATGCGCTCGAGAAGCGGTCGCGCTTTCTTCATTTTCTCGTCGTTTTCTTTGAACCTCAGATTCGTCCATGATTTTATTATACCATAAACGTTTTACTTTCGGGAAAAATAGTGATAAAATTATTTTGTTGCGCCCCTAGCTCAGTGGATTAGAGCATCTGTCTTCGGAACAGAGGGTCGTGGGTTCGAGTCCCTCGGGGCGTACCAAAAAATAAACCGGAACGAGTCCGGGTTATTTTTTTGTTATCTGCCGTCTTTATGGCGGGCGTGGCGACGTTTTTCGCTGTGTTTATGGTTATTATTACGGTTTAACTTCGCAATTTTAATAGTTTTCTTCTTAGTCATGGGGAGTATTATAACATAAAGTTCAGAAAAGATAAATCTTAATCGCGGTTGACGCAGCGAACGGCGAAGCCGTAGGTCTTATTGACGTAGGTCTGGGGATTCACGAAGTTTCCGTAGAAATTCAAGCTGAAAGAGTAGACATTATCGCCCAGAGTAGACGACCAGTAGTAGCCGCCTGAGCCCACGATGTCCAGATTACCATTGACCCAGCCGTAGAAGCCTGAGTAGATAATAGACAAGGGGGCCTGGTGCATTCTCAAGCTAGGTTCAGTCGCAGACTCATATGGGTTAGTAGTAGCGGATTGAGTTCCGTCAGTAGTAAATAATCCATAACCGTTCGTCGTATTCTTAAGCAACTTTGCCCAAGTTTTATCAGTATTAAGGTCACTGCCTGTCGGGAGCTGCCAACCTGCTGGGCATACTGAGTCGTTATAGGTTTTTGCCGTCGAATATTTTCCACTCTCCGCGGTTGCGGCGTACCAGTTGTAATATCCGTCAGCACCGTAAGTGTAAGATCGGGGGATTTCTGCGTTGGCATTGTTAGTAACTTCATCCAAGTCAGTATAATTGCCATCATCGCTCTTTTTGCTACCCCACCAGTAGCCGGTCTGATCCTCGGATTGGAATTGGGCGGGCTGGGACTGGCCGAGGACGCGGAGCGTAAAGTCGGAGAAGGTTTCGCCGGACTGGTATTTGGCGACAGTTGAGGCAGACGGGTCCCAAGCTTTCTTGCCGCTTCCGAGGTCAACGAGATCGGTTCGAGAAGTTGAGAGGTCGGTATTATCGCTCGTCAAATTATGCGTTCCAGCGAAGTTAGCTAGCTCTAGGTTTAAGTTATTTACCATCCAACAGTTACCGTCTTTGAGCTTTCTAACGGCATAGGTCTTTCCGTCGCGGTTATCAGTCAGAGCGACGGTTTGATGCTCACCGAGAGTCGAACAGCCGCTCCAGTTTTGCATCTCGCCAGCGGAGGGGAGCCATTTCGCGTAAAGCTGGAGACCTTCAGAATTTAAAGTGCTTGGGGTCGTGATGGTTTCGTCAGCCTGATAAGTGGTTCCAAAACCGTTTTCCTGCGTATTCCAGCCGACGAAGGCATAGCCGAGTTTATTATATGTCGGAGCGGTTAGCATAACAGAAGCGTTCGCGGAAGCAGATTGGTCAGACATTGTTCCCGTTCCGCCGTTTCCGTCATAGCAAATCTTCCCAGCTTCGCAGGTAGTAGCGACCTCTTCTTCTTCGACGGTCGTAGCCTCCATTCCGCGGGCTACGCACCGGACGGTAAAGCCGTACAACTTAACGTTGCCATACTGGGGGTAGACGTAGGTAGAATAGAAGTACAAGGCGCGTGCGTACGTTGAGCTAGCCGGAGTAGAAGCCCAGTAGCGGCCGTAGCCCCCACGATTGCCTGCTGTACCCTTAACCCAGTAATAGTTGCCGGAAAGAATAATAGATAACGGGATTTCCTGTAATCTATTGTTCGGTTCAGTCGAGCTATTAAACGGATTAGCTCCCGACGCACTCTGGTCTCCTGTCTTGGTTATTAGCCCATAGCTCCCCTTAATCAAATTGAACCAAGATTTATCCTCAAAATTCGTATCAGTATCGCTACGGTCTGCGCCGTTAATCGGCAACTGCCACCCTTTCGGGCAAATGCTGTCTTTTGCACTCCCCTCAACAGTCAAAGTACTCGTCGAACTATAAACCCCGCTCTCCGCCGTTGCTGCATACCAGTTATAATAGTTTCCAACATACATATTTCCATAATAACCCTGCGCATTCCCACTGTTCGCGACCGTCGTTGACATTAACCCCGTCGTCATCGGCAGTGGACTATCCGATGCGCTTCCTGTCGTCTGCTGGGAATATACACTTCTTGCCCCTGTTAATGAGTTTGTCGGAATATACCTATATTGCGTCCCAACCGTGTTCGAATAGCTCCTCGGAATCTGTGATCTTTGGTTGTTTGCAACATAAACTGAATCGTGAACATTTTCTCCAGTCGCCAGCGTCGTCCCGTCTGCCGCTTTCGCACTTCCC
>JAFRJE010000019.1 GCA_017432425.1 Candidatus Saccharimonadota bacterium | reverse complement strand
TGAAACGGGGAAAGGGAGGGGAGAAGTTGTTTCGGTTACATCAAGAAAAGGTAAGCGAGTTTCAGCATGAGCGGCTGATACATCTGATTATTGTGTTGTTCTTTATTTTCTTTACGAGTGTTTTTCGTGGGGGCACGGTTGGGCTGTTTGCGGTTCTGGCGGTAAAAGGGAACGAAGTTTTATTCGTTCGGTCGGGGGAGTTGATTTGATTTTGATCGCGTTGTCGGTTGCGTATGTACGGCATTATTATTACCTTGAGAACGGGATTCAGAAGTTAGATATGTTTACGGACAAGTTAAAGTAGGGGCGGGGAAGTCTGGTTTCGTTCCCTAAGTTCGGTTTTTGTTCTAAGGTTTTTTCGGGAGGGTAGAAATAAAGGTTTTCTCGGGAAAAAATTTTCTTGAGAAAAATTAGAAAAAAGCGGCGGGGAAGAGGGAAAAAGGGAAAATTTGGAGATTTTTGTTGGGGATTTTTGGACTATAGGGGTCGAGGAGGATTTTGGGGTTTTAGTTCGGGTTTTGTTAGGGGAAAATGTGTATGATCCTCAAAATCAGCTCCTTAGAAACAGGCTCCTAAAGCGCCCTAAATTTTTACAACATATTTCTTTCAGTCCTCGCAAATGCGATTCGGGTAACACCGGACATCGATTTGCTCGGACGAAGGAAAATGTTGTCTAAAATTTCGGGGCTAGTCGCAGTGTTTCTTATGAGCTGATTTAAAGAGTTTTCTCCTCGCCCGCGGGTTCTCGACGGTAAGTTAATGGTCTTACATTGAAAGTGCTTATGTCTTAAAATAGACATTGTGCGACATTGGAAGTGGGGAGATGGGGTTGGAAAGATGATGCTCGGCTCGCTTGCGGTCGAAAGTGTTTTGTCGAGCTTTCTCCCCGCTCGCGAAGAATATTGTTATTTCTCTTCGTCGTGGTTAAAGGAGAGAAAAGTTTCGGGTTCGGTTGAGGGATTGTTTTTGTCGAGGAAATAGAAGCCGTCGCCGGAGATGTCTTTAAGGACGCCTTTGGGCTGATTCTCGGGGGTTTTTAGGGGAGTTTTCGCCGGAGCAGCCTCGGAGGGGCTTGAAACGGGATTTTTAGGGGAATTAGGGGATTTTTCGCGCTTCTTTAGGCGTTTTTCGTGGCGTTTAGTTCCCTTTTTATCGGGCGATTCTTCCTTCTTTTCTACGGTTTCTTTCTTCTTTTCGGAGAATAATTTCCCAAGATCTTTTAAGCCAGGGAGAGATTCTTTTTCTTCGGCGGCGTTCGGGGAGAGTTTTAGTTTTTTAAAGGCGTCAACTGGGGTTTCGGGACGTTTTGATTTCAGTTCGGTTTTTGTACGGGTTCGGTGCGGGTTCTGATTTTCTGGAAGATAGGACTTCGACTTTGTTATGTCGGCGGCTTTAAACTGGAAAACTGGAGCTTTGGCGGGATTAGTTCCCTGTTCGCCGGCGGCGCGACCGGAGTCGGAAAGTTCTTTTTTGTATTTTTCGGAAGCCTCAATTGTCTCGCGGATTTCGTCTTCAACTTCAGCGCGGGGGCGAGAGTATTTTTCGCGACTTGAGTCAATAATTTTTTCTAGATTATCAACAGGGGATTCGGGAATTGAGAGGGTTGTTGCGGAGAAAGCGGGGACTTTTTCGCCATTTATAATCATACTGATTATAAAGTTACGATTATTCATTTGGATTAGGTCGGAAGCGTCGAAAGTCGGCTCGAACTGTTTTACGAGGACGGGGGCGTCGTCGGCGCTGACGCGGAAAGAAATCGTTGTTCCGACGTTGCCGAAGACGGCGTCGCGGACGGAATCGGTCATCTGGGCGGTGTATTGGTTTGCGACGGTTAGATTAAGCCCGTATTTGCGCGCTTCGGAGAGGATGACGGCGAAAGAATCGGTCGCGAAGTTCTGGAACTCGTCGACGTAAAGATAAAACGGGCGGCGGTCTTTTACGTCGGGAATGTCGGAGCGGGACATGGCGGCGAGCTGAACCTTAGTTACGAGGAATGCGCCGAGGATTCCGGCATTATCTTCACCAATTAAACCTTTACTCAGATTAACAACAAGAATCTTCCCCTCGTCCATAATCTTTCTGACGTCGAAAGAGGATTTGGGCTGACCGATTATGTTTCTAATAATCGGATTCGCAGTAAAGGCACCGACCTTGTTCAAAACAGGGGCAATCGACTCGGTTACCTGTTTGTCGCCCCAAGTTCCAAATTCTTGTTTCCAGAACTGGAGGACGGTTACGTCTTTACAGTAATCAAGGGTTTCTTTCCTAAAATCTTTATCGGTCAACATACGGGAGATATCGAGAAGGGTCGTTTCGGGGCGGTCGAGCAGGGCGAGCAGGGTATAGCGTAAAATATGTTCAAGCCTCGGACCCCAGGAGTCGCCAAACATACGTTTTAAAACGCCGATAACTTCGGAAGAAACGTTAGGCTTTTTCGAGGGGTCGGTTACTTCGAGGGGGTTAAAGGCAACAGGGAAAGCCGTGTCGGCGGGGTTGAAATAGACGACGTCTTTAATACGCGACTCGGGAATGAAGCGGAGATTGTCGATTGCGAAGTCGCCGTGGGGGTCAATGATACAATATCCCTGATTATAAAAAATGTCCGACAGAGCAAAAAGTTCGAGCAAGCCGGATTTACCGGCGCCGGTTTGACCGATGATGTAGACGTGTCTACTTCGGTCTTTTCGGAGCAAGCCGAATTGATGGTTGATTCCGCGGAAATTGGTTAGACCGAACGCGGAGATATTTTCGTCGTTTGCGGGGTCGCCGGTTATGAGTGGGAGTTTCGCAGGGGGTTCGGCGGTTTTGGTGTTTGCCCAGACAATATTCGGGGTTTCGACGGAAGTATGGGGGAGATGATAGACGCTTGCGAGTTCGCTAATATTCAAGATAAAACCATTATCGGTAAATTGTCT
>JAFRJE010000018.1 GCA_017432425.1 Candidatus Saccharimonadota bacterium | reverse complement strand
GCGTAAACTCCAGCCCGAACTTGCCGAGATTAAAAAGAACTGTAACGGTAACCGCCAGCTTGAATCTCTCCAGACGATGGATCTCTATAAACGCTATAACGTAAAACCTTTTCGCTCGATTCTCTCCCTCTTAATTCAACTTCCGATTTTTATCGCTCTCTATTCCGCGATTCGCGTCATGGCGGTTCCAACTCTCGATTCAAACTTAAGTCTCCGCGCCTACGATTTTTTGAGTTATGACGGTTCTCGCGTCGCGTCAGTTATCGAGCTCCAAACTCCCTACCTTGAACAACTTAAAGAATATAAATCTAAACTAAAAGACGAATCGCTTTCAGAAGACGAGAAAAAAGAACTCGTCGCCCCGACGTATGATTTTGAGCCAAAACTCTTTAATCTCGTCGATTTGAACGCGAAAGCCGGCTTCTCCTCCGCGAGCGCAATTACTGTTCTCTTCTTCTCGATTCTTGCCGCCTTTGTCCAATACTTTACAACCAAACAACAACATTCTTCTGGCAAGTCGAAGTCAAAAACCTTCCGCCAGCTTATGAAAGAAGCCGCCGCCGGTAAAGAACCCGACCAAGCCGAAATCAACGACCTAACAACCGCCCAAATGGGGAAGATGATGCCGATTATGCTCCTTTTGATTATGGTTAATCTACCTGGCGCGCTCGTTCTTTATTATCTCCTCTCGAACATAATCACAATGATCCAGCAAAAAATCGTCCTAAAACAAGCGGAAACCGAAATGGAAGTTTCTGCCGACCGTCGCGTAATTAAAGAACTAAAGAAAATTAAAGAAGCTGAAATAATTGAAAACAAAAAAACAGGAACAAAAATAACCCGAATCTCCGCGAAAGATATTAAAAAGAAAAGGAGATAATATAATGAATAAAGACGAATCAATCCGCTTCGCGACTAAATACCTAGAGGATTTATTAAGTTTTTTTGGAATTAACGTCGCCGTCTGGAGTACTGCCGACGATGAAGTTATCCAACTTTCCGTCCCCTCGACGTCAATGAATAGCCTCCTAATAGGGAAGAACGCCGATAATCTCCGCGCTCTCCAATATATCGTTTCTCAGGCTCTCGTTTCTCGCTCCGCCGAAATTACCCGCGTAAACGTTGATATTGCCGACTATAAACGCCAACGCGCCGAGCGCATTGAAGAAAAAGCCGAGGGCTGGATTAAACGCGTCCGCCAAACTGGCGAGCCAATGACGCTCGACCTAAACGCCGCCGACCGCCGCATTGTCCATAAATTCGCCGAAGATTATTCCGACATCGAAACCCATTCCGAGGGCGAGGGTCGCGAGCGAAAATTAATCATCTCAAAAAAATCCTAACCCCCTCGTTCTATTATTCTTCCGCCCCGTCCCCAACAATAATAATAAAATCATATCCGATAGCCGAAATCCCCTCCGGAAGCTCGGCTATCTCTTTTGCGCTTTGTTCATAAAACTTTTCGAGTAGCTTCCTCGTCTCCGGCTTTAACCCGTCGTCTGTCGCATAAACCGTATATTTTTGATTATATTCTCCCTCCGGCGCGTCGCCAGTTTCCGCCGACTTAATTTTTAATTCCTCGGCCAACCTCTCCTTTTCCGCTGCCGCAACCCCAACTTCTCCGGTTCCGTTCAAAACTAGAATCGTCGCCCCCTCTCGAACCGCCGGATCGCTACTTAACTCTCTCGCGACATATTCTTGAATCGCCGCATAATACCCCGCTCCCCCGACCGGAACAACATAAGAAATCCCGTTTATAGTCGCCGTCGTCATATAATTTATATCATTTTCCCAATCAATCAACGCAATCTGTCTAATATTATTAAAATCTAGCTCCTCTAATAAATGCGCTCCCGTCTTAAAGTTCTCGACCGAAAAATTCGTCCTCAAGTTATCTCCGAGCGCCCCAACCAAACTTGTAATCTCGCCTAAACTAACTCCCCCCTCAAGAATCTTATCTTTAATCCCGATTAAAATCTTTTGCTGCGAATTTCCGCGCGAAAAATCCCCCAGCTCCGTTCCGTGTCTTGCTCTCGCTAGCCCTAACGCTTGCTCCCCGTTCAATGTATATTCGACCCCTTTCTCATAAACCGCCCCCGTATAATAATAATCCGAAATATCCTCGTCGAGCACAACCTTAACCCCTCCAATCGAATCAACAATATTAACTAACGCCCCCCAGTTTAAGTGTGTATAATATTGAAACTCAACCCCCAAAATCTCTCCGACCGCCTCCTCAAGGGCTTTCGCTCCCCCTTCTTCGTCGTCACCGTCCATATTATTACACCAATAAACCTCGTTAATCTTCCCAGTCGCCGTACAAGTCGCCGGACCTTTCAGATCTCTCGGCAAACTCACCATCGCCACGTCGCCCGTTTCCTGGTCGAGCGAAACCAACATAATCGAATCTGTTAATTGCGCTCCATCGTGAACCGCCCCGCCATAAGCCTCCCCGCTCATCTCATATCCGCTCGTCCCAAAAACCAAAATATTCGTTCTTCCGTTCTCGTCAGTCTTTAGCGGCTCATATGTCTCGGAGATAACCGTAGAAATTGCGTTCCAAATATTCGACTCCCCTCCGGTCAACTTCGCAATCAAATCATTCCCCCAAATTAAAAGCCAAACAACCCCGCCAATTAAAAGCACAACAATCGCGAGCAAAATCGAAGTAATAATTTTTCTCGCCTTAGAAACCGGCTTTTTCTCTTTCTTTTCTTTTTTCCGCTCCAGTTTCGCGGCTTTTTTTGCCTCTCTTAATTCTTTCTTTTTCATTTTTTTATCTGCGATACTAAGGTCTAACGCTCCGACCGGCTCCAAAAAATCTTGGTGCGCCGCTTCGACGGTCTCTTTTTCTAATTCTTCGTCTTGAATAACAATCTCTTCGTCGACCGGTAACTCCTCCGACTGACTCCTTCTTTTCGTAACTTTAATATCAAAACTCGTCGGCTTTGTAGACTTCTTCTTGAATGTTGTATTTTTTACAACATTAGTCTTACGTTTTACAGTTTTCTTGCGCGAACTAACGCTCGTTTTTTTAACCGAACGCGTACTTAGCCCGTCAATAGATGTCTGTTCTTTTTTTGTCATTTATTATAAAATTATACCATACATGGCAAAAAAACTGACAAAAAAGCAAACGCTAATTCTCGACTTTATCTCTGAATTTACGAAAGAGAACGATTATTCTCCCTCTTACCGCGAAATCATGAAAGGTCTCGGTCTTTCCTCGGTTTCCGCTGTCGCCGAACATATTGATAATCTCGTCGCTAAAGGCGCCCTGAAGAAAACCCCGGGTGCCGCTCGCTCGCTCGAAGTAATCGATCTCTCCTTTCCCGAAACGACGAAACTTTTTAACGAAAAGATAAAAACCTGTACCGAAGACGAAATCGAAGTTCTAATAAAAGCCGCAAAAATCTTGGAGATTGACTTATGCGCCTAGTTTCTGTTGTTGTCCCGGTCTATAACGAAGAAAAGGGAATTGAACGTTTTTGTCTTAAAGAACTTTTCCCCGAACTAAAAAAACTTGAGAATTATTCTCTTGAGCTAATTTTTATAAACGACGGCTCCCCCGACAAAACCCTCGAAAAACTAAACTCCTTAATAAAAGACCCCTCCGCCCCGAAAACAACAAAAATCATTTCTTTCTCAAAAAACTTCGGGAAAGAAGCCGCTCTGACCGCTGGCTTCCGTCTCGCGAAAGGCGACTGCGCAATCTCCCTCGATTCCGACGGCCAACAACCCCCGTCCTTGATTCCGAAGTTCCTCGAAAAATGGGAATCTGGCGCCAGAATTGTTACCGGCGTCCGTGACGGCTATACAAAACACGGTCTAATCCCTCGCCTCGGCTCAAAACTCTTCTATAAACTCCTAAAAATGATGGGGAACAACTCAACCGTCCCCGGTTCAACCGACTTTCGTCTTCTCGACCGTGTCGCTCTCGACGAATTTAACGCCTTGACCGAACATAGCCGCATTACTCGCGGTTTAATCGATTGGCTCGGCTTTCGCCAAGAATACATTAAATACCGCTACGGAACCCGAATCGCCGGACGCCCAGCTTATAACCTGAAAAAACTTTTTCGTCTCGCAATCGACAGCTTCGTTTCGATGTCCTCGACCCCGCTCGTAATTTTCGGTTATGTCGGCATAATAATTACCGTCCTCAGTTTTCTCCTCGGCGTCTTTTGTTTAATTAACCAATATCTCCTCGGTGACCCCCTCGGGCTTTATTGGCCCGGCGCCGTCCACATGGCGATTCTAATTACTTTTCTCGTCGGTCTCGTTTTAATTTCCCAAGCGATTACCGCAATTTACATTTCTAATATCTATACCGAAGCGAAAAATCGCCCGCTCTATATAATCGACAAAGAGAACTCAAAACTCTAATATGAAATCCGTTAAACTTTTCTTTAAATCCTATTGGAAACCGCTTCTTCTGATTCTTATTTTTTACGTTTTTACGCTGCTCGCTATTCTCCGCGCGAACGATTACTATGTCGACGATACTGGTCGCGCCGTAATCGGCTATGGTTGGACTTCCGACTTTAAACGTTATAGCTCGACTTTTCTCTCGTTCTTTCTTTTAAATTTGAATACAAAAGCCGCCGACCTTTCGCCCTTTACCCAAATCTTCGCCCTCGCCCTCGTCGCCCTCTCTAGCGTGATTCTTTGCTTGCTTTTAACCGGAAAGAAAAATGGCGAAAAACTTCCCGCCCTCCCGCTCGCTCTCTCGGCTTTTCTCGGAATCGCGCCCTATTCGATATCTCTTTGGGTTTATAAATTCGACGCCCCCTGTATGGCTCTCGCCCTCTTTGTCTCGATTCTCCCGTTCTTGTTTAAAGACGCGAAGAAAAAGTTTATTTTTCCGCTCGTTTCAATTTTTTGTTTAGTAGTTATGTGGACTTCCTACCAGGCTTTCTCTGGCGTCTATCCCCTCCTCTGTGTTTTAATTGTCTTGCTCGAACTTTTGCGTGGCGAAAAACTAAAATCCCTTTCGCGTTTCTTGATTGTCTCGGTTATTTCTTACCTCCTCGCCGGCTTAGTCTATAAAATTCTCCCCGATTTTTCTGTTGCTCCGAGCTACCGTGCGACAGAAATCTTTGCTCTCTCCGAGTTGATTCCTGGTTTCTTTAAAAACCTCGCGCTCGTTTTCTCGACTATCTGGTCTGATTTTACGCTCATCTGGAAAGTCGCTCTCTTCCTCTCTGCTCTCGTTTTCCTCCTTTCTTTCGTTTTGAGAAAAGGGAATCGTTTGAAATCTCTCGGCTTCGGTTGTCTAATTTTAATTTCCCTTGCCGTTATCTCTTTCGGGCCTTTTCTCGTTCTTAGAGAAATCGCTCTAACCCCTCGCTCGCTCTGCGCCTCCTCTGTCGCTTTCGCTTGCCTCGGAATTATCCTCGGAAATAATTTAAATAAAAAGCTCCGTCTCCTTTCGGCTCCGACCTTCCTCCTCCTCTATAGTTTCATGATTTTTGCTTTTGCCCTCGGAAACGCTTTCGCTGACCAAAAAGCCTACCATACTTTTAGAAACTCCGCACTCGCTTCCGACCTCGCCGCTCTCTATCCCGACTCTGCCGTCCTCACCCAGAAAAAAGTTCAAATTCTCGGCGGGATTGGACTTTCTGCCGTCTCGGAACACGTTGTTGAACAATACCCCCTAACCCCGCGTATTCTCGACGAGGGTCAAACCGGTCTTTCCGAACACGTTTGGGGAACTCGTCGCCTCCTCTTTTATTATGGTCTAACTTTCGACAACTTCTTCGTCGCCGATAATGGTCGCTTCGATTGCGATTCTTTCTCGTTAAAATTAGAAACCGCCTACCATAAAATCCTCGAATCCCCGGACGAATCGAGCGTCTGTATTGTTGTAAAATAAACTTCAACTTTAAATACTCTTATGCTATAATAATCATTAGGAGAATAAGACTATGCCTAAAAAGAAAAACATAAAACCGAAAACTTCGACAAAAAACTCGCGCTATCTTCGCCGTCGCCGCGTTAGTCCTCTAAAATTCGCTTTCTGGCTGATTTTGCTTTTGCTCTCTGGTTTCGTAGTCTACGTTATGTACCGTTTCTTTTTCGATAAATCTTTCGACCTCGACCTCCCAGTAGGCGCCTCTGCTGAATCCTCCGAAGTTAAAGAACTAAAAACTTCCGATAGTGACTCTAAGGACTCGAAAGAAAAACTCGAAAAAGAGTCTTCCGAGCCTTCCGATAATAAAACCCCCGAACAATACGAAGGAGAAAACCCGAACTCTTCCGCCTCTCTGACCGGCGCTTTAACCGCGTCTTATGTTTCCGGAAACTCTTTAGTCCTCCGCGTGAACATTGACCAATACTTGACCTCCGGAACTTGTACTCTAAGGTTAGAAAACTCCGGCTCTGTTGTCGAAAAAACCGCGGCTATTCTCCCGACCGCTTCAACTTCGTCCTGCGAGGGCTTTGATGTTCCGGTCTCCGAACTTTCTTCTGGCTCCTGGACAATAAAAATATCTCTTTCTTCCGCCGAAAAAACCGGAGAAATAACTGGGGAGGTTAAAATATGATAAAGAAAACCCTGCGCTCGTCTCTGCCTTTAATTATTTTTGTCTTTGTTTTTGTCGCCGTCTTTACTTTTTTGAAAACTCGCGGAACTGGAACGACTTCCGCCGCCTCGCTCGACAACTTTAAACCCGGAAATATTATCTCCGACTATGTGATGTCGAACTCGTCCTCAATGTCCGAAGCCGAGATTCAGAAATTCTTGTCTGAACATGGAAACTGTAACAATACCGAAACTTATAAGGCGGATTGGTGGCCGTCCGTCTATTACCATATTAAAGATGGTCATTTTGTCTGTTTATCCGAAGAAACTTTTGGCGAGGGAACTGCCTATGGCGAAGACGCGCCGAACGGCGTCTCCGCCGCCCACATTATCTACGAAGCTGCTAAAGACTACGATATAAACCCCCAGGTTCTCATTGTTCTTCTCGAAAAGGAACAAGGTTTAATTTCCGACTCTTGGCCGAACTCCCGCCAATACCGCTCCGCGACCGGCTACGGTTGCCCCGATACCGCCGCTTGCGACGAAAAATACTACGGCTTTAAAAATCAAGTTCGTAACGCCGCCTCGATGTTCCGAACCGTTCTCGACGGCGGCTGGACGAACTATCCCGTCGGCGAAAACTATATCCAATACAACCCGAACGCCGCCTGTGGTGGTTCGATTGTTAATGTCGAAAACCTTGCGACTTCCGCGCTTTACCGCTATACCCCCTACCAGCCCAACGCCGC
>JAFRJE010000017.1 GCA_017432425.1 Candidatus Saccharimonadota bacterium | reverse complement strand
TCGTCCATAAACTTTAGTATTATACACTAAGAGTCGGATTCTTTCAAGGATTCATACCAGAGGAAAAGTTCTTCGAGAATAAAATCGTCGGCGCCGGATTTTTTGAACTTTTCGAGCTCGGCGAGGAAGAGGGGGGCTTGGCGATTGAGGCGGGACTGGCGGTAGGCTTCCCATTCTTCGGGTTCTTGTTCGGAGAGAGAGGTCGGGAAGTTTTTTGCTTTATAATGTAATAATAATTCGGGGAGGCGGGGGTCTTTAAAGAGAGGATGGAAGTCGGCGAGGGAGTTTTCGTCGCTAGAGCGAACGGAGGAGAGGCGGAGTTTATCTTCGTCGGGAGTAAAGCCGGAATAGAGAGAAGATTCGGCGTCGATTCCGGGTTTAATTTCTTCGCGGGAGTTTTCTTTTTCTCTTAGTTTTTCGAGGAAAGGAAGATTTTTCTTTAGACTTTCGAGATTTTTTTCGATTGTTTCTTTGTCTAAAGAGATTTTTTGCCAACCGTCATTTTTTTCGAGGACGGAAAGCGGGGCGACGGCGGGACAACGGTTATATATAAGTTCTTTGAATTTTGGGTAGAGCGAGGGCTCGGCGGGGGTTTCGGCGGAGTCGGGGGCTTTTGGGGTTTCTGAGGTGGACTGAATTAAATCGTCAAGATTATAGCGGAGGTCAAAAACGAGACAATTCCCGTTTTTTGAGGGGAAAAGAGGGTAGGCGACGGTTGTAAAATTAAATTCGGAACCGTAACGTCCGGAAGAATAAACGAACGGAGCGGGGCGATTCGGGTCGACGAGAGCTTTTACTTCGCGTTTGTCGCGGAGTTTAAAGAGGAAGTTAAAGAGATTGGGTTGGGTTTCTTTAATTAGACGGGTAACGTCGATTAGGGCGGTAACGTCAGAGAGGGCGTCGTGGGCGGATTCGTGGGAGATGTGATTTTCTTTCGTAATCAGTTCGAGACGGTTAGTCGGCTTTCCGTCGTCGGTTTTTGGCCAGTTAATCCCCTCCGGACGGAGAGCGCGGGTCATTCTAACGACGTCGAGCAAGTCCCAGCGCGAGCGACCGTCTTTCCATTGCCACTCATACGGGTCGTAAAAATTGCGCCAGAAAAGGTGTTGGAGGAATTTGTCGTCGAAACGGACGGAGTTAAAGCCGAGGATAATCGTTTCGGGGGTAAAAATCTCGTCAATAAGGATTTTCGCGAGTTCGCGTTCTTTAATTCCCTCCTCTAGAGTAAACTGGGGGGTAATTTTTGTTGTTAGAATTGCGCCGGGGGAGGGGAGAGTATCGTTTTCTAATTTAACGATTAGATTGACTGGGTCGTCGACGGGGTTTAGGTTTAGATCGGTACGTTGACCGGCGAATTGCATAATACGATCGGAAGCGGGGCTTAAACCGGAGGTTTCTAAATCATAGAAGAAGAAAGTCGGCGCGGACATTTTATTCCTCGAAGTCGATATCTTCGGCGTCAGCTTCGATGACTTCTTCGTCGGAGCCGATTTCGTCGGTCGAGAGGGAGCTATAATAGGCTTCCATATAGCGATTTGAGACTTCTTCGAGTTTTGAGTTGAGTTCGGCGAGTTCGGAGTCTTTTTCGACCGCCATGATGATGAATTTTAGAGGCGAAGAATAGCCGCCACAGATTTCGTAGGAGTCGCCATAGGCAAGAGAGCCGGAAATTGCGACTTCACGGACGCCGCCGATTTTCATACCGTCAACGCCGAGATACCAACCCTCGATTAGATAATCTGGCTCGATATTGAGCGGGGCGTTAAGGGAGGTCGGGTTTTCGTAATCGTCGAAAGAAGAATCGAAAACTTCTTCGTTTGCACAGAAGCCGATATAGTAGGCGGCGTAGTTCGAGGAACTAGAGGTAATTGTTTCGCCGGAACCCTCTTTTAGGTCGGTATGGGTTACGCCCTCGGAGTTGACCGATTCGGCGTTAAAGGCTTTGACGTTTGACTTATAGGACTTAAATTCATCGAAGTAAGTCTTCGAAACTTCGGCGGCGCGGGCTTCGTATTGTTCGTTTATTTTGTTATATTCGGCTTCAATTTCCGAGAGGTCGGTTGAGGAAGAAGAGCTAGCGGAGTTTCCGTTACCGAGAACAATCATAACGTAGACTGCGAGCGATGAGCCGAGCAATACGGCGGCAACGAGAGCGATAATTAAACGTTGCTTCCAACTAGTTTTTAGCATATTTTCTTCCATTTTTCCTCCTTTTAGACAACTTCCGCACCAAGTTCGGCTAGATTTTTAGTAATTTTTTCCATTATAGCAGAAATTTCGGCGGAGTTTAGGGTTTTGTTTTCGGCGGCAAAGGAAAGATGGAACGAGATATTTTTTCCTTCCCTGTTATTTTTGTTTTGGTAAATCGAGACGGGGGAAAGTTCGTAAACTAATCTTTCGTTTTTTAAGGTTTCGTTAAGGCTTTTTTCGAGTGTTTCGAACGGAGTTTCGGCGGCGACGCGGAGAGTCAAGTCGCGAGAAACGAACGGGAAGCGGGAGAGTTTTAAAGTTTTCGCGGCAGATTTTTTGTTTTTTAGGAGGTTCGAGACGGTTTCGAGGTCGAGAGAAAGTCCGGAAACGGGAGCGGAGAGTTTAAAGTTTTTTAGGACGGAGTTTTTAAATTCGCCAAAGACGCCGAGCGGGAGATTGTCGGCAAAAATTTCGGCGGAGCGGAGCGGCTCGAAGAAAGAGTGGGACGAGAGCGGGCGCAATTCGAGATCTAAGTCGAGGAAGCTCGCGATTTCTTTTAGGACGGCTTTTTCGAAGTAGAACGAGGAGTTGATTGAGACGAGACCGAGGGATTTTTTTAGAACGGGGACGCCGTCTTCGTCGAGACCGAAAGATTTTTCGGAGATTTGATTTATTTCATAGAGAGTAAAATCTTTAAAGCCGGATTTTAGGTTTTCATAGGACTTTTCGAGGAGGGAGGGGAGGAGGGAGGTACGGAAACGTTGGAGTTCGGGGGAAATTGAGTTAATGATTTTATAAGAATTTTCGGGGTCGAGATTAACTTTTTTTAGAAGCGCCTCGGAGACGAAAGAATAAGTCAGGATTTCGTTAAAACCGAGATTTTCGGAGAGGAGAGAGCGGAGAGAGGAGGCGAGAGAAAGAATTTCGTCGGTTTTTGAGGCTTTAAACGAGCGGGTCGGGAAAGCGAGGGAGAGGTTATCATAGCCGAGGAGACGACCAACTTCTTCGATAATGTCTTCTTTAATCTTTAAATCGGTTCGCCAAGCGGGGACTTTAAAGCGGAGAGAATCGTCGCTTTTTTCGAGCAGTTCGATTCCGACGTTGTCGAGGGTTCTAATAACTTGTTCGGCGGAATAAGTTGAGCCGAGGAGGGAGTTAATTTCTTCGAGACTGACGGAAATCGGGGCGAGGTTGGAGGCGGAAGAGGCGGAAACTTTAAGGGCGGAGATTTTTTCTGGGGAGTCGAGGAGGAGAGCGGAACAGCGCGCGAGGGCGGGGACGGTTCCGGCGGCGGGTTGACCCTTTGTGAAGCGGGTAATGGTTTCGGAGAAGATGCCGTGGGCCATTTGGGTCTTTCGGAGATTATAGAGCGAGAAAGTCGCGGATTCGAGAATGATTTTTTTCGTATTTTCGTCAATTTCGGTCGATTTGCCGCCCATGGCGCCAGCGAGGGCGACGGGGGCGTCGTTGCTAGTGATTAAAATGTCGCTTTTTTCAAGTTCGATTTCTTTATCGTCGAGGAGGGTTAATTTTTCGCCAGGACGGGCGAGGCGGACGCCGATTTTCGGAAAGTCGGTTTTTCCGACGGCGAGGAATTTATCGTAGTCGAAAGCGTGGAGAGGTTGACCGGTCAGGAGCATGGTAATGTTGGTTGCGTCGACGATTTTGTTGATTGAGCGCATACCGGCTTTTACGAGAAAAACGGCATCGGTCGTTAAAAAAGAATCGGCTTCAAGGGCGGTTTTTAGGTTGGTTTTTGAGACTTCAAAAACAGCAGCGGAATATTTTTCGCAGAGGGTCGGGTCGGTTTCAATCGAGACTTCTTCTTTATTGTTAAAATCTTCGGGGAGAAGCTCGAAATTTAAGCTCGGTTCTTCAAACTTTTCGCCAAGGATTCCGGCGATTTCGCGAGCAAAGCCGATTAAGCCGAAACAATCGGGGCGGTGGGTTAGGGACTTGTTCTCGACTTCGATTATTTTATCGTTTAGATCGAATTTTTCGGCAAAAGAGTCGCCGGGCTTTGCAAAAGCGGGGTCGATTTCGACGATGCCGGAATGGTCGTCGCCGAGGGCGAGTTCGTCGAGACCGGAGAGCATACCGTTCGACTCGAAACCGCGGAGCTTTCGGGAGCCGATTTCGAAGTTTTCGCCGCCAAAAGTTGCGGGGACGATTGCGCCAGGAGCAATCCAAACCGCGAGCATTTCCGCGCGGACGTTAGGAGCGCCACAGACGACCTGAATCGGAGTTTCGGACTTTCCGGGGCAGGAGATTTCGCAACGGGAGAGATGGGTTCCCTCGATTTTTTCGCAGGTTTCGACTTTCACAATCCAAATGTTTTTGTATTTTTTCGACAGATCTTCGACGGATTCGATTTCGACGAGACGCGAGCCGATTAAATCGAAAAGTTCGGCGTCGCTAAGGGCGATTTTAGTAAGTTTTTTGAGTTCGTTTAAAGATATTAACATATTTTTCTCCGATTAAAATTCCTTTAAGAATTCGAGTTTTCCGGATTCAAAATAGCGGACGTCGGTAATGCCGTATTTCAGCATGACGAGACGGTCGATTCCGCCGCCAAAAGCGAAACCTTTATAAACTTCGGGGTCGATTCCGGCGATTTTGAGGACGTTAGGGTGGATCATGCCGCAGCCGCCCATTTCGAGCCAGCCGTTACCGCCGAGGGCTTTCGGTTTTTCGATTAAGAA
The DNA here is from genome assembly GCA_017432425.1 of Candidatus Saccharimonadota bacterium. Lineage (GTDB taxonomy): Bacteria > Patescibacteriota > Saccharimonadia > Saccharimonadales > Saccharimonadaceae > Nanosyncoccus. Next base: position 3,349 of record JAFRJE010000017.1, on the reverse strand, counting down.
TTCGAGGGAAGGTTCGGTAAAAGGAAAATAGCCGGGTTGGGTTTTTATGTTTAGTTTTTCGCCATAATAAGTTTCGAAAAAGTTTTTCCAAGTTCCGAGAAGTTGGCTTAAGCTCGCGGTTTTTGAGACAAAAATTCCCTCGCATTGATAGAAAGTATGTTCGTGGGTTGCGTCAACGTCTTCGTTTCTAAAAACGCGACCGGGGACGACGACGGCGATGTTTTCGCCCGCGTCGAGGTTTTTACGGAAGCGAGTCAGGGCGCGGTATTGCATGGTTGAGGTATGCGCTGGAGGAATAAAGCCCTCTTCGGTTCGGAAAGTATCGTAACCGTCGCGGGCGGGGTGTCCTGCGGGGAAGTTCAAGGACTCGAACATGTGGAACTCGTCGTCAAGCTGGCGAGATTCGATTACGTCAAAGCCCATATCGGAATAGATTTTTGAGACAAGCGCAAGTTCGCGGGAGAGAGGGTGGACTGTTCCTTTTTTAAAACTAATCGGGGATTCGTTAATTCCGAACGGAGCGGAGAGGTCGATTTTTTCGAGAGCGCCGGATTCGAGCTTTTCTTCTTCCTCCGCGATTTTTTTAAGGAGTTCGTTTTTTTTCTGGTTAATTTTTTCGCCAAAGGCTTTTCGTTCGGTTTTTTCGAGGGTTTTTAGTTTAGCGTATTCTTTTCCGAGATTTTTAAGCTCGAGTTTTAGACTTTCCAGATTTGACATAACATATATTATTATATCATAGAACTGGGCTAAAGCGGGGATTTTAGATTAAGATGATAAAAATGGCGGCGGCGATTGCGAGGGCGATTAAAATGAACCAAATCCAAGTAAAGCGACCGGTCGATTTCAGCTCTTTTAAGTATTCGGAATCTTTGACATAGTCCGGGTCGCCGTCGTTTTCGGACGTACGGGCGGCGCGTTCACGCAGGTCGGCGTTGATTTTTTCGGTTAGGGCGACGTTGTCGTCTTCGTCTTTAGTTACAATAACTCCCATCAGTATTCCTCCTTAAAAATTTTCATGCTTACAATTATATCATACGTGTGGTATAATTCGGGTAATATTATTTTTAAGGAGGTTTTGAAATGGCAAAATCCAAAAAGTCCTCGAAGAAGACAAATAGTTCTTCGAAGGCTGAAAAAGTCGAAAAAGACAAGACCGTCAAGACGGAAAAAGTCGAGAAATCCGAAAAGAAAACCGAGAAAAAGGAAAAAGGATTTTTTGGAAAACTTTTTGCGAGGAAGTTTGATGAGAGCGAAAACATCTTAACAATTTTCAAGAGCAAAAAGATTTATGGCGCGATTTTGGGCGAGGTTTTAGGGACGATGATTTTAACTGTCGTGCTTTTGACGCTTGGCGTTTATCAACCGCTTTATCTTCTGTTTGTTTTCCTCGCGGTAACGGTTGCGGTTTATGCGTTTTCGGGCGCGAATTTGAACCCGATTGTAACGGTCGGAATGATGGTAACACGAAGAATGTCTGCGATTCGCGGCGTTCTTTACCTGCTCGCGCAGTTAGTCGGGGCGTGGTTTGGATTGTTAGTTTTAACCGCGTTCGTTAAAGGAAGCGGGAGCGAATCCGAATTGCCGAAGATGGCGGAAGTTGCGGATGGAATGTTCTGGGGGGTAACGATGCTTGAGTTCTTCGGTGCGACGTTGATTGGTTTCTTCTTTGCGCGCGCGCTCCAATACAAACGCAGCGTCTTTACGTTCGCGGCGGTTGTTGGCGGGGGCGTGATGATTGCGTTTGTCGCGGTTTATCTTTTGTCTTATAACTATTTCGAGCTAACGGATAACTTTATCCTTAATCCGGCGGTCGCGTTAATGTATCAAATTCTCCCGACCGGCGCAGAGGGAGTTGGCGAGCTGCTCGGAAAAGTCGCTTTGGCGCTACTGACTTATGTAATCTTCCCGGTAATTGGCGGCGCGGTTGGCTTCCTAGTTGCTGACTCGGCGAGCATTTTATCCGAAGAAGAAGTAAAAGCCATTAAATAATAAAAATCTAGCGGGGGAAAGTCGTTCGAGAAATCGGGCGACTTTTTGTGGTATAATTATTTGGTATGAAAAAACTTACGGTCGAGAGAAAGAAACTGGTTTTAAGAATCCTGATTAATATTTTGGTGTTGGCGGTAGTTGCGCTGGGGCTGACGTATTTGATGGTTTATCGACAGTTTTTAAACAACGGCGAGGAGGCGGGGAGATTTGTTACTGAACGTCCGAAAGTCTTTTATTTTACGAGTTTGATTATATTCGGCTGGCTGTTGTTTTTGACGGGGATTGTTCGGAAAGTAAACTGGGCGGCGGGGATTAGCCTGATTTTATTGATCATAATTACATATATAAATATATGTAAGTTTCGGGTTCGGGGGACGCCGCTGCTGCCGGAGGATTTTTATCTCGCGGGAGAGACGGGGAGTTTGGCGGATTTTGTTGACGGAATGGAATTGTTGAGGCTGGGGGTTGCGGTTGGGCTGATTATTGTTTTGACGATTATTCTAGGAAAGATTTTAAAGAAAGCGAGATTAGAGTTATTTACGAGCGAGAGGAAGAAGACGGGGCTGGTTTGGCGAATTGGGTTGGTGTTGATTGGGGCGACGATGTTGGTCGGGACGACGGGGTTCGTTAGACATCATCACGGGGAGAAATATGAATGGGTTGAGTTTTTGGAGACGACGTTTACGGCGTGGAACCAGACGCGAAATTATAACGAGAACGGATTTTTGCTTGGATTTTTGTATAATTTAGCGAAGTTAGACATTAAAGCGCCAGAGGGATATTCGGAGGAGAAAATCAAGGATATCCGGACAGAATTTGAGGAGAAAATCGCCGAAGAACAGGGGTCGGAGAAAAGTTCAAGCGCGGAGTTAAACTCCGCAAAAAATAGCGAAAAAGTTGAGCCAAATATCGTAATTATCTTAAACGAGAGCTTTATTGACCCGGAGGGGATTGCTGAATATTATAAATATAGCGGAGATATTACGCCGAACCTACATGAAATTGAGAAGCGGGCGATGAGCGGGGAGATGTTTTCGATTGACTATGGGGGCGGGACGGCGAACGTTGAGTTTGAGATGTTGACGGGGCTGACGAATTATTGGCTGAATATGGTTCCGTATACGAATTTGTTGTCGAAACGAGGGGAGCTGGAGTCAATTGCGAGCGAGCTGAAAGCGGAGGGATATTCGACGGTCGCAATCCACCCGTATAACGGAGGAATGTATAAGCGAAATATTGTTTTGAAGAACGAGGGGTTTGAGAAGTTGATTTTTGAGGAGGAGATGAATTTTAAAGAGAAAGAGGGAGATTCGGAATATATTAACGACTGGTCGAGTTATCAGGAGATTTTAAAGGAGCT
>JAFRJE010000016.1 GCA_017432425.1 Candidatus Saccharimonadota bacterium | reverse complement strand
GGAATATACCTATATTGCGTCCCAACCGTGTTCGAATAGCTCCTCGGAATCTGTGATCTTTGGTTGTTTGCAACATAAACTGAATCGTGAACATTTTCTCCAGTCGCCAGCGTCGTCCCGTCTGCCGCTTTCGCACTTCCCCAGCTATAATCAACCGTATTTCCGCTTGTTTCCTTGTTCCCTAGCTCATTCCACGCTTGGAATTGTGTCGGCTGACTCATTCCTACTACGCTATCGCTCCAATCCGCGAACGTCGAGAACGTCCCATAACTGTTCGACTTAAAGCTTGCGCTCGGGTCCCAATATCCTCTTGTCTTCGCTGTTGCTGAAGTCAAATCCGTGTTCGCTGGGGTTAGCCCGCCATTCGTATCGTCTTTCCCCGCGAAATCTCCCAACTCCAGCGCAAGGTTCTGAACCATCCAGCAGTTGCCATCGGCGAGACGGCGAACGAGATATTCTTTATTATCTCGTATATCTTCGAGCGCAAAGGTTCCGAGACCAAGAGCGTTAGAATCCTCGGCGGTATTAGCGAGGGCAACGCCGGTTCCGGTTCGATTATAAATCCTCGCGTCGGTTCCGGTTCCGATTCCCCAGACATTGGTCATGCTACAAACCCCGGCGCTAATCCCTTGCATTGTAGAGATATAATAGTTATCGTTCGCGTCCTTGGTCTGGAGACCGACATAGCGGGTTACGCCAACATCACTACCGTCAGTATTATAACTAATATACTTCCTCGTCAAACTACCCGTAATCGGAACTTCAACAATATAATCATAATCCATTCCCTCGTTAAGTCCGAGTTCGGGAAGGGCACATTGAATCTGTAGGCTTCCGTTTCCAGAAGATAAACTACCAGACACTACTGGACAGCTTGCAACAGCCGAAGTTTTTGCGATCTCGAACTCGGTCGAAGAGAATTCCCCATCATTGTTCGCGTCAGCCAATTTACTATCGGAATGTTTAATCAAACTAATCGAGATTTGGCTCGGACGGATTTGCGCGCCCTCGGCGTCAATGTCCATATAAAGCGTCGTTACGTCGGTCGGCCCGCCGAGAGAAACAGAACTCATCACGTTTGTGCTCGGAGTATTCAAGTCGCTCGCACTCGCAACCGCAGTATAAAGAATCTTACTGCCATAACTCCCAGCAACGAGAGCGTTATTGACTTGAACGCCATAAACAACGGTCTTGGTATTATTACTGTCGCCAGTTAAAGTTTCTCCGTCAACAGTCGTTGTTCCGAAGCCGTTTTGGTTATTTGTATCGCCAGACCAGATTTTATCCTCGCTCCCGAAGACTGGGACTGCCGCCCACTTCGCGTTATAGAGCGCAAGGTCGGCGACGTTTGTGGTTGTCGAGGTAATCAAATCGCCAGAAAGACTATTGTTCGAATATGTCCCCGCCGTCGAGAAGCCAGTCTCGCCGTCGTTCAAAGCATAGCCCCAGTTATTGCCGGAGAACTGCGCCGGAGCACCATCAGCTTCAGCAACGGGAGAGATGCCGATGCCGGTATGGGCGCAGGAGCTTTTCTCAACAACACTAGGATCAAAGTCAAAACAAAGTTTCTGGTTCGTTCCGACCGAGGAATCCATAGAGAGGTAAACGCTAAAGTGTTTCCCGGTCGTATTGACGGTCAAGGTTTTTGCGACAGTTGCGACTTTACCGGCTTCGTCTGGCGTGATCGCGTTGCCGCCGTTAAACATAACATTCCCGGATTCGCTGCCGGTATCAAGCTCAAGGACAACCTTAGTCCAATCGAGATCTAAGGTCGCGGTCTCAGCGTTCGCGTCGGAGATTAAGTACGGGACAAAAACGAAGCTGATAATAGAAAGGAAGAGAAGCAAAGCAGAGACATGAAGTTTTCTATAATAGTTGTTTAGCCAATGGTCTGGCTCGAATAGTTGTTTGAATCGCATTGCTTTACCTCTCTTTGTTATATAAACTAGACCCTCGAGCGGTGGCCAAGTTCGTTAACGCGAGTGAGGGCGCGACAACAAAAATGGCACCACGAGGGTGCAAACAACCAATCAAACCGTCTGAACGCGCGCGACGAATCGGCACTTTCAAATCGCTAATCAGTAACCTCAGTGGTGCCAATTTTGCGATTAAAATTCTTCATCGTCGCGACGTTCTTTTGACGGAACGATTTAATGTGCGCGTTTGTTTCAGACATATACTGTCCAAAAACTGACGGTTATATTAGATTGTTTGCAACTACTAGTTTAGCAAGGCAAAACGCTTTTGTCAATAAAAACTTATTAAAAGTTTCTACGATTATCCCCGCCCATGAAACCGCCAGGCATAGAGCCGGAGCCGATCGTCGAGACGTTCGAGCTAATTGTTACTTCTTCATATTTCTCGTCGTCTATATATATTATATAGGTTTCTCCCAGCTCTAGCTTCGAGGATGCGAGAAGAAGATGGTTAAAAGTTTTAGCGGAAGTAGTTTCTAGGATAATTTCGCCAGAAAAAGATTTTAGGGAAACTTTAGTTCCGGAAGGTTTAGAAGTCGTGAGATAGACGCTCAAAACATTGCCGGTTGAAGAATCTCTTGGGGTATCGACCATGCCAGAAGAACCGAGCGCGATTAAATCGCCGCCGTTAAAGAAAATTCCAGTTTCCGAATCGACCGCAGAATTTCCGTTATCGGAGGGGCCGTCGACAATAACGGTTCCGCCGTTAAAGGTAATTGTCCCGTTAGAATCAAGACCGTCGCCCTTAGCATTAACATAAAGAGTTCCGCCGTTAATTTCTAGAGAAAAGGAAGTTTCGTCGGAGTTTGCAGCGTTGACGCCGTCGTCGGACGAAATTACGGAGATGTCGCCGCCGTTAATTGTAACGTTAGTTGCTTCGAGCCCCTCACAGGATTTAAGGATTTTAACTATTCCGCCGTCAATAACGAGATTGTCGCGAGCGTGAATCCCGTCGTCTTTAACGGAAATTTCTAGTTCGCCGCCGGAAATAATAATATTGTCCTTTCCCTTAATCCCGTCTTCATAATTTCCAGTTATAACTAATTTTCCTGAGCCCTCAATCGCGAGGTCGTCAACAGAATAAATCGTTGCGGCGACTTGTTCTTCGTAGCCAGAATAAATTGAACCGTCTTCGAGATAGTTCTCGGAGTTTTCTGCAAGTTCAATCGTCGTTAGTTTTGAGGCAATAATATAAATCGCGGGGCCAGAAGAATTTTTGATCGAGACGTTGTTTAGGACGAGTTTGACGACGCCGGAAGTATTAACGGTTAGTTTTCCGTTCTCGATTGTCCCAGAGAGATAATAAACGCCGGGTTCGGTAATTGTTAATGACTCGGAAAGTTCGATAGTTTTTTCTTCGTAGCTCGACCAATCGACGTTAGTATCAGCAGAAGAGAAACGAGTCCCTTTATTCGTATTCCCGAAAACGAGGCAGAGAGCAATAATTAGAATCGGGACGAGAAAAACCAGTAGAAGCGAAAGATTAAATTTTTGCTTAGAATTTTTTGCCATATTTTTCCTCCTTAAATTTCTTCAGCCGCGCCAGCGGAACTTAAACAGACTTTTAGGTTTGAGTTTTTAACGCGGATGGCGTCAAGAAACTTCTTTTCGTCGGCGGGGGTTCTTAGTCTAATGTCGTAAATTAGTTTATAAAGACTGCCCATGTTAATCGTTTTTCTCTCGAGAAGTTTCGCGTCGGTTAGGAACTTGTCGAAAATATCCGAAAAAGCCTCAGTATAATCTAAATCTTCGGGGATAACGATTTCGAGAGTTTGGGTTTTCCCTGCCGCGTCGAAAAGTTTAGATTTCGAGAGAGCGAGAATAACGAGTGCGACGAGAACGGTCATGATTGCGGCGAAGAGAACTTGACCCATGCCGAGCGCAAGTCCAATTGCCATTGAGAAAAAGACGCTCATAATTTCTTTTGAGTTGCCGGCGATTGAACGAAAACGAACGAGCGAAAAAGCGCCGAGAATCGCAATCGAAGTTCCGAGATTTCCGTTTACCATTAACATCACAATCTCTACGAGAAGCGGGAGAGTCGCAAGCGTAACGAGAAAGTTTTTTGAGGTTTTAGAAGTTTTTAGATGAGTGAAAGCGACAACTAGCCCCAAAAAAATCGCGGCGACGGCGGTAATTAAAATCGACGTAACGTCGAGATTTGTGGTTGAATCGAAAATGCTGTTAAAATACATTTATTTTCCTTTCTTTAATTGATTATAAATTTTTCCATATTTAGAAAACGGGACAGGATAGAGTTTTAAGTCGGAAAGTTTTTTAACAAACCAGAGTGGCATCGCGTCGAGAGTTTTGACTTCCATAATGACGGGTTTTGGTTCTTCGGCAGAAAAGTAAGGTTTTCCAGAATCGCCTTGCTCTAAATTTAGTTTATCAGTTCGGAAGCGAAGATTCGAGTCGAACGTTAGGCGAAAATCGGGATCCTCAACAGCAGCATAAGACTCGCGGTCGTAGATAATGATGATTTTTGGAACAAGAGCATAAAAATTAAAAGCGTAGTCGAGTTCTTTTGCGATTTCTAAATTTCTAAAATCGGAATCTTCAAAAAGTTTTTCGAGCGAGGTTTTATGATTCTTAAAATCATAAAAATCTTTAAGCGAGAGAGCGAGGCGACGTTTATTACCCATCTTTTCCCTTTTGAACTTTAGCTTGGTTTTTGTTTCGAGAAAAACAAGGTCGGATTTTTTCGGAACATTATACGAACGGAGACGAAATTTTTGTTTAAAAAATGGGCGGTCGTTTGAAGCAATAATTAGATCGTCGTTTTTTGTATCAAAATAAAGATTACAGACGGTCGAAGAAAAATATTTATCTTTTTTAAGATATTGTTTAAGGCTTTTTAGGAGTCGCTGTTTATCCGAGGCGGAAATTAAATATTTCTTTTCCGTTCGCTCGATGGTTTGGTCGTTCATATTTTTTATTAGACCATAAAAAACTTACAGAAACCTTAAAAACCTTAAAATTTTAAGTTATAATCGAGATATGATAGAAAAAGAAAAAATGGAACTTGAGGCTTATCAGAAAGTTGGGATTTTATTTTTGGTAGTAGTGATTGCGGGATGCGTAGGGTGGATGTTTGAGTTTTTGTTGGGGCTGGTTGAGACGGGGCAGGTTTATATGAAGGGCGGGAATTTTTTGCCGTGGATGAATATTTATGCGTTCGGGGCGTTGATGATGATTTTGATTGGGGGGAAGTTAAAGAAAAATCCGACGGCAGTATTTTTAGTTTGCGGGTTGGCAGCGGGAGTTTTGGAACTTTTCGGAGGGTGGTTAGTTTATACGATTTGGGACGGGGCGAGATATTGGAATTACAATGAGGGGATTTGGGCGATTGGGAGCATAAACGGGTTTGTGTGTTTGTTCAGCGTGCTCGGGTTCGGAGTCTATGCGCTGATTTTGACGTATTCATTGTTGCCGTTTCTGGAAAGAGTAGCGCGGAAAATGTCGCGATGGAGGTTTTTAGTTTTAGCGGTTAGTTTATTTTCTCTCGTGATGATTGACGAGGTAGTAAATTTGACGCTGAAAAATTTAGGGATGCCGACGGCGATGGAGTTTTATAGTTCGAGAGGGTTGGAATATAAGGATTATTCGGACTAGCGAAGTTTAGGGTTTACTTTTGAGTTTTGGCGTTTTTGGGATTTTTTGGTTTTTGGTTTTTGGTGGCGGAGGGTTGTGATTTGAAGTTTGAGAATGGGCAGTAGTGGGTCGGATAGGAGGTCAAAACACGTTAGGGTTTTATTTTTGGAGGAGTTATGATATAATTTAAAGAGTTCGGTCCGGTAGCTCAGTTGGTTAGAGCACGAGCCTCTTAAGCTTGGTGTCGAGGGTTCGAGCCCCTCCCGGATCACCATTGATTTTTGCGCCATAATATGGCGTAATTTTTATTTGTAAATTTCAGACGGTTTTAGTTCTTTCGCGAAATATTCACCATTTTTGTCCTTATACGCTAGATATAATCGAATTTTTAATAATTTCAGCCCCTTGTTATTCTCCATCAATTTGAGGCAATTGGCTTTTTCGGTTTCCGGAATCGCTATTCCGTAGGTAGTCGCCCTAGACAGTTCTTTCATCTGCAAGATTATTTGTGAGATCGCCCAGCGGAATTCTGTTTTAAACTTAGATTTCTTTTCTGAATTATCTCTTGCTTTTAGCGTCCCTTTGGCTTCAACATAAAAACGATTCGAGATAATTCCGTGAGAATAAGCAGCGCATTTTAAATCTATGCCTTTATCGCCATCCTTAGCGTACGAGCGATACAGAACCTTAAAACCGTCACGGTGGCGGTTCTTCTCCTTTAAATAATTCACTACGCCGTCAATAACGTTGTCTTCATTCATATTTATTCCTCAGTTATTAAGCTGCTGATAAAAGACATCAAACGTTGGGCGTCATTTTTCCTTAGTTCTTTCGGGAGGTATAATGAGGCTAAGGTTCCATTCTTGAGCGGAAATGGATATTTCATAAAACCGTCATTCACTTCATTGTTTGTTTGCTTGTCCATAATCGATGTGGCGTTGTTTCGTGCCCTTAGTCTTGGTCTCGGTTTCCAATTTGGGTCTTCCGAATAATATTTATACCATTTAATTGCTCTAGATATACGTGAGCGATACGATGTAAAAGTAGTTTCGTCGTTAATATTAGTAGCCTTGGTTTTGAATTTTTCTATATAAGAATCTAGGTTTATATTTGCTAGCTCAATTTCACTCCAATTCTCTCCAGATACAGCCTCAAAAACTCTATATATTGCGCTCTTGAGTGGAGTTACAATCCCAGATTTTATCTCTTTCTCTCTTATTAACGAATCGAGGTATTCCATCACATCCTTTATTTTATCTTTTTTCATATCATATCCTTTCTTTTTGAATTATACCTTTTCTAGCTTTAGAGTCAATAGTTTTTTGTGATTTATGATTCTATGCGATAAAAGATCATTTACGCCTCGATATATCTAGATATTCGTGCGGGTCTTCAATGACCGGTAGTTCTTTTTGCATTTAATGTGCATGCTTTTCTTTCTCCACCCGAGGTGTTGCCAATTTATGATGGCAAGTATCACTTGTAGTGCAGAATCTGCGCATAAAATATGAGGGGCTACCCCTCTCGTCTTTCGAAAGGCGCAGAACTCTGCACCGCAATTAGCATAAGTATATTACATAAGTTCGAAAACACCAAGCATAAGCGTTTTGGAAGTGTGGGGAGATATATGAACGACGTTATTCGTATCTGTTATTTGGCGAGTTCGAACTTGCAATTGTCTCAATAGTAAGCTTAAATACGCAAAACATTTTAGGAGTTTATTATGGCTATTAAGTTAGAAGATGCCGTAGCGGTCGTGCAAAAAGAGATTCGCGACTTGCGTGCAAAATATGAGTCCGTTGCTAAAACGGAAGAGCAGGATCCGATAATGGTCGAAGGTGAAACATCGACTGGGTATTATTGTCAACTAATGGCGGATCCGAAAGACGTCGCTAAGATTTTGCTTGAATATGATTATCCGGTTTGGCGCGTGCTTGACGAAGATGCGCCGCGCGCGATGTGGGAAGATTTGGGGCGAGAGTTGGGCCTAGAGCGTGTTTGCTCGGTGGATCTATGAAAGCCCGTCAAAAGCGCCACAAATGCCCCAAATGCGGCAAATGCTATGTAGGTTATCCTGCGTTATCGCGTGATGATAATGAGACTGAGATTTGTCCGGAATGCGGAACTAAAGAAGCTATTTGTTTTTATTTGAAGTCGAAGGCGAATACGTGAATTTTTATATGCCTGAATTCGTCATCAGGCTTCTGTAATTCAAATCTCCATTCACCTTCTCTTTGAACTTCTTCTTTTACGAAATCTGCTCTATTCTTAAAAATTCCATCTATTTTGGATTGTATCTGTGAAAAATTCTTTATTCCTTGATTAAAAATCAGCATGGCTATTTTTGCATCTCTCCATGTCGAATATCCTTCTAACTGGTTGATTCCTTCGTCGAT
>JAFRJE010000015.1 GCA_017432425.1 Candidatus Saccharimonadota bacterium | reverse complement strand
CCGCAGTTTACCCAAAAAAGATAACAACTATTTCCTTATATCGAGTAAATCGATGCCCGGTGTTACCCGAATCGCATTTACGAGATATTAAGTGAAATACGTTGTTATTTTTTAAGGGCTAAACGAGGACTTAGCGAAAAAGATCTATAAGAAAATTAATTATAGTATTTTTTCTCTAACCAGTTTAACCGTCCCCGCCTCTCGAATAAAATAATAAAGATATTTATTATTCGCAGAAATCTTAACCCCAAACCCCTCAGGAAGCTCAACTTTCCCCTCTTCATCCTCCTCGCTTTCTTTGTCCTCCTCGACCGAAACCAACGTCCTCCTGTTCCCCCCGTCAAAATCCTTAACAATAATTTTCCCGTCGCTGACTATATATTTCATAAACCCGTCGAGCCATTTCTCCCCCGCTTCAACCTCAACTTCCTTAACTTTCCCCGTCTCAAAATCATAAATCGCTTCTCGCCCCTCGCCTTTAACAACAACCAGCTCCCCTTTTCCTCGTACGCTAATCTCCTCCGGCAAAAACTCAAACTCTTCCTTAAAGAATTTCTTTAATCCGTCCGCCTCCGGGTCGCCCTTATAAATCACAATCGCCTTTTCTTCTTTATCCAAAACAACATAATACCCCTCCCCAAGATACTCTCCGTGTTCAATTTCTGTCTCCTCTCCAAACTTTAACTTCGCCCGAACTTTCTCAACCCTCTCTTTTTCTTCTTCCTCCTCTAATTTCTCAACTTCCTCGAGCGTCGTTTCTTTCGTTGTTTCCTTAAGAACCGGTTTGCCGTCGTTTAGCTCAAGATAACTTTCCTTAGTCTCTCCCGCTTCTATATCTGTACCTCGAACAACCAATTTCTTTCCGTTCTCAGAAAACTCCGCCTCCTCCCCCGCGTCTAAAGTTAAAATCTCCTCTCTTATCCTCTTCTTTAAAAACAGCCGCGGATACCCAACTCGATATAAAAGCCCCTCCGAAACTTCAATTTCTCTCGTCCAAGAATCATACCCGTCTCGCGTCAACTTAATCGTATGCGCCCCGACACTAATCGTTTTCGAAAAAGTCGTTCTCGAAAACAAATCCCCCGCCTCTCCATCAATCGAAACCGTTGCTCCCGACGGAATCGACGTAATCTGAACCAGTCCGACCCGCTCAATCGCCTCTTCCGTCCCAATTTTCTTAATATTAAAGTTATATCCAAGTACAATCAGCGTCAAAAAAATAACCAAAAGAATAACCGTAAAAAACATTAAAATCTCTGTTAGCGCAACTTTAATTGCTCTTTTTCGTCTTTCTTTTTGGTGTTCTTCCATAAACAATATAAATTATATCATAATTTTTCTAAAAAATCGCTCTTGCTTTCTTATTCTGCTTAATGTTAAAATTAACTAAAGAATCATAAATGCGAGGTAATATATAAAAATGGATAATTCCGAAAATCCGGTAGAAAAACGCGAAACTTCCTCCCGCTCGACCCATCGTTCCGTCCAGCGTTCGACTACTCTAAACCGAAAATACGTCAAAAAACCAACCAAAGCCGCGACAATCGACTCGATTGCGAAGCGCCGCGCCGAAGACCTAAAACGTCGCCAAGCCCTCGCCGAAAAAATAAACCGCGAACGAATCGCCGCCTTAAAATCCGCCGCTTCCGCGAAAAAATCCGCCTCTGGCTCCGTTGCTGCTTCCTCGAAGATAAAAATCTCCTCCCCCGCCGAACCGGCGAAAGACCCCGTCGTAAAAAAATCCCTTTCTGCCCGCGAGCTGAAAGATTCCGCCGTCGAGTCCGCCTTAAAATCCGTCGCAACGATGGAAGCCGAAAACAAAAACATTATCGCCTCGCCAATCTCAACTAAAAAATCTTTCGGCGCGAGCAAAATCCTCCTCGCGCTCGGCTGCGCTGCTCTCTCTGTTGGCGTAATTGGTTATGTCGTCAGTCTGAATATGCCCGACGTCTCCGTTCGTGTCGCCGCGATGCAAGCCGGCTTTGAAGCAACTTACCCGTCCTATGTCCCCCGTGGCTACTCTTTGAAAGATATCGTCTCCGAAGATAAAAAACTTGTAATGACTTTCTCAAGCGCCGAAAACGCCTCCTTTACCCTCTCCGAAGAAAAATCCGCCTGGGACGCCGAAACTCTCGAAGAAAACTACGCAAAACTAACTTGGGGCGCGAACTATACCTCCGTCCGCGAACAGGGAATAACGATTTTAATCTCCGGCTCCGATGCCGCCTGGGTTAACGGCGGAATCCTCTACAAAATCGAAGCCTCCGGAAATAACTTAACGAAAAAACAACTTAAAGCAATCGTTACCTCGCTCTAGCCGAACCCGCGAAAAAGTGCTATAATTTCCTTAATTTAAAGGAAAAATATAAACCATGCAAAAAGCTATTTCTCGTTTCGCGCCCTCTCCGACCGGCTATATCCATATCGGAAATATCCGTAGCGCAATTTATCCTTATCTCCTCGCCAAAAAAACCGGCGGAAAGTTTATTCTCCGAATCGAAGATACCGACCAAGCTCGCTTTGTCTCTGGCGCAACCGATTTAATTCTCGAAACATTAAAATGGCTAGGTCTAGATTGGGACGAAGGCCCCGAAGTTGGTGGCGAACATGGTCCCTATTTCCAGAGCCAGCGCAAAGAACTCTACCAAAAATACGCGCTCGCGCTCATGAAAAAGGGAAGAGCCTATGCCGACCCGACCCCGTCCGAAAAAATCGACGAATACCGAAAGTCAGATAACGAAAAGAAAATTCCTTTCCTCTACCGAAATCATCGCCCCTCCGATTCTGAACTAGAAAAACTTTCCAAAAACTGGACCGAGGGAACGCCAATCCGTTTCCGTTCCGACCCAAAACCCCGCTCCTGGCACGACGAAGTTATGGGCGACCTCTCCGCCGGTCCCGAAGTCCAAGACGATATTATCTTGATTAAAAAAGACGGGCTCCCGACCTATAATTTCGCCCATATTATCGACGATTTTGAAATGAAAGTAACCCACGTCATGCGCGGCGTCGAATATTTGTCCTCAACCCCAAACTACCTCGCGCTCTACGAAGCGCTCGACTTTCCTATCCCGAAATTCGTCTCCCTCCCCCATATCCTCGCCCCGACCGGAAATAAAAAACTCGGCAAACGCGACGGCGCAAAAAGCGTAACCGAATACCGCGCCGACGGCGTCCTCCCCGAAGCTCTTCTGAACTACCTCGCCTGCCTCGGCTGGAACGACGGAACCGAAAAGGAAATCTATTCTAAAGCCGAACTAATCGACGCTTTCTCTCTCGACCGAGTCCAAAATTCCGGCGCCCGTTTCGACGAAGTAAAAATCTCTTGGTATAACGGTCAATGGATTAGAAAGCTCGTCGCCGAAGAGGGAATCGACGCTTTCTACCCCCGAACGCTCGAATTTTGGGGCGAAGAAGCGAAAAACTTCCCCGACGAATATAAGAAAAAAGTCCTCGGAATTATTTTCGACCGCCTAAAAGTCCTTTCCGATCTCCGCGAGATGACCGCCTATTTCTTCGTCGCCCCCGCGATTAACCTCGACTTAGTTTTAGGTAATAAATTCCTGAAAAAACTTTCCGAAACCGAACTCGCCTCCCTCCTCGAACTTTCCGTCTCCGAGCTCGAAAAAATCCCCGAAGAAAATTGGAACGCAGAAACCCTCCAAAATACCTTAAACTCCCTCCTGGAAAAATCCGGGAAAAAGCCCGCCGAACTTTTCTCGCTGATTCGCCTCGCGCTCTCTTTCGCGCCGTTCTCCCCCGCCTTGAATTTAACTCTCGAAGTCCTCGGTCGCGAAACCTCCCTCGCCCGTCTCCGCGCCGTCAAAATCGCAATCCTCTCCGACCAACAATAAGCCTCCATTTTGAAATCAGCCCCACTAACGTGGGGTGATTTTGCATTTAAAAAAACTAAAAACTCCTATCTCCTCGAGACATTATTCCGCAACCCCGATAATTTTGATTAACATTTTCCTTATATCGAGTAAATCGATGCCCGGTGTTACCCGAATCGCATTTACGAGATATTAAGTGAAATATGTTTCAAAATTATAGGGAGTAAGGAATAGTTGAGAGGGATAAGAGTTTTTAATTTTTCATCCATTTAGATCCAGCTTATGTTATAATAAAATTATATGGAAAATTCTGCTCCTCGTCCAAACAACTTCGAAGAAGCCTTTGCCCAAAAAATCGCCGCCGAAACAATCGCCGCGAAAAACCCGAATTCCGAAGTAAATAAGAAAAAACGCGAGAAAAAAGCCCTAAAAATCATTATAATCGTCGCCTCCGTCCTGATTCTGCTCGGACTGCTTGCTTATTTCCTCTTTTTCTTCGACTCCTCCCCGGTTCATATCTCCTGGTTTGACCCTCCCGAAAGCGAAGAAGAAACCGAGCTTTCTCCCGCCGAAGAAACAGCCCCCGAAGCCCTGAAAGAAAACCTAAAAAAATATTATTCAACCCTTTCCGGCGAAGAAATTTCCGCCGAAACCGAAAATTCCTCTCCGACTTTTTGCGTCCAAATCCCAAACGGCGTTGACGGCGCCCGCCCCCAGGCCGGTCTAAACGACGCGAAAGTCGTCTTTGAAGCAATCGCCGAAGCCGGCATAACCCGCTTCGCCGCCATTTTCCAAAACCCGACCGCAACCGCAATCGGTCCAATTCGCAGCCTCCGAATCTATTATTTCGACTGGGACTCGCCGTTTGACTGTACCGTAACCCACGCCGGCGGCGCCCCCGACGCAATTTCCGCCCTAAACTCCTCAACTCTCGGAAATCTCGACGAAAACTATACATATATGTGGCGCTCCGACGCGAACGCGAGCCTTAATCGCCTTTGGAACAACCTCTTTACCTCTAGCGAACTCCTAAAAAAATATAGCGAAGACAAAAGCCGTCTTTCGAGCGACGTTAGCGCTTTCCCGCACTGGACTCCGGAAGAATCCGAGCTCGAAAAAATAAAGACCCAAGTCGTCGAAAAACTCGATATCGACTCCGAAGCCTCCGGCGATACCGACGAACTTTCCCCAAAAATAACAAAAATCAGTTTAGACATTAGTTATCCAACCTTTAACCCAGTTTATACTTATAATAAAGAGACGAATAGCTACGATCGCAGCTACGCTAGTGGCGTGAAACACGAAGTTTATAATTGTACCGAAGAAAATGTAAAAACTCCGGAAGTCGATTGTGGTGGTCTTGTCCAGCTTTCCCCGAAAGTTGTAATCGCGATGATGGTTCAAGAGGGGAAACAATCCGACAATTATCATGAAGATATTTCGACCGTCGGCGCTGGCGACGCCTATATTTTCGAGAACGGAACCGTAATCGAGGGAACCTGGGAAAAATCCTCAAAAAACGCCCAGATTATCTTCCGCGACAAAGACAACTACGAAATAAAACTTAACCCCGGTCAAACTTGGATTACTGCCGTCCCCGTAAGCTACGGAGGCAGCGTAACCTATGAATAAAACCCGCCGGAACGTCTGTCTAGTCCTAATTTTTGCTTTTAGTTTATTCTTTTCTCTAAGGTCTAGCGATAGTTTAGCCCTCTCGAGCGCGAAGAAAAAGTTTTTTGGTCAAAACAACATCATTTTCTACGACCCCTGCGACAACGGAATTAGCGACCCCGAACTAGAACGCGTAACCGCAACTATCCAAGGTAACAGCGTAGCAGAAAAAATCGTTAACGGTCTTTCTGGTTTTATGAGCGTCCAGAACGCTAAAGGCGTCCTCGCCGCGCTTCAAATCGCCCGCCCAAATCTCAACCCTCTCGAACACGGCGGTAGTTTTTTCGGCAGCTTTAGTTTCGAGGACAAAAAATCGACCGCCGCTAAAATCTGGTCAGACGAAGAAATCCAGAGCGTTCTAAACGCCTATTACGATTCAGCCGACAGCTTCCAGGGTAAACTGCTCGGTGGCGACGTTATGATGTCCCATGAAGAAATTAACCGCCTAATCGCCGTAGAAATCTATTATTTTTACAATTCCGGTCTTTTAAAAGAAATTAGCGAGATCAATAACGGAAGTAGCAGCAGCGCCGACGACGCAATCCGAGCTGACGCCCTCGAATCCGCGAAAAAAATCTGCCAAAGTCTCGGTGCTAGCTGCTCCGATAGCGAACTGAGCGCAAAAATCGACGTCCTCCTCGGCGACAATCCTTTCAGCGACAGCGGCGAATCCTCCGAAGACCTTAGTTTTGAAGATTTGTTTGAGGGCGACGATGGTCTCGAGGATTTCGACGCCGATTCAGATACCTCCCCAATCTCCATTGAGCTCTCGAAAAAAGGCGTTAATACAACCGGCTCCGACGTTCTAATCGTCGGCGACTCTTCGCTCCCCTCCGCCTCGGATCTTAATTACGGTCGTCTAAAAAGCGCAAAAATAAAGTCTTTTTCCTCCTTTGCTGATTTTCTCGGAGCCGTCCAGAACGATGTCTCTGGTCTCTCCCTTTCCGAATATCGCCATCTCGTTCTAGTTTTCGAGTCCTACGGCGATTTAGCGACTCTAAAAAATCTACTTGCTTCCGCCGCTCCGAGTCTAAAACTCTACGCCGTAGCTGGTTCCGAAACCTCTCTTGATTCCGCTTTTACAAAAATCGACCCCGGCTCGAGCGTCGCCTCCTCGCTCCAGGATTTCTTCCAAAAACTCGCTAGCGAGTCCTATTCCGAGGGCGAAGAGGGTCTAGAAACCGCCTCCTCCTGCGACCGCAACCTCCTCGGCGAACACTACGACGAAAGTGGCGACGGCGATAGTGATGGTAGCGACGGAGGAGAAGTCAACCCGCCTGTTTCCGGTGGGGAAATTCTAGCAAAGCTCAGCAGCGGTTACTGGTATAATCAAGCCGACAGCAGATGGAAAAATATTATGTTCTCTGCTTGTAACTCCGAAGCTCCCGCCGGTAGCGGAACTTTAGGCTGCTCTGGCTGTTCTGTAACTTCTTTTGCTTCCGCCGTCTCTCTGCTATATAATGCGAAAATTACCCCTGCGAAGATGGTCGAATATACTGGCAAATACCGAAAAACCGCCTCAACGCCAAAAGACATCTTTGCCGAAATGGCAAAAAATCTTAAAAATTCGACAAATTATAAAGTATCCGTTAGTGAACTCAACCCAACCGACGCATCGAAAATTACAGCCGAGCTCAACAAAGGAAATATGATTATGTTTAACTGCAAAGGGAAGAACGTACCCTGTCGCGCCCCTAGCTACAGCGGCAGAGGAACTGGCGGTCACTGGTTCGCAATCGTCGGAATCGAAGAAAAGAATGGTCAAACCAAATGGATCATCTCTAATCCAGGTTGGGACTATTTCAAAACTCATCTCGAATACACCCCAAGCGAAGTCATGGGCGTCAAAAAAGACAACGCCTACGTTGTCTCTCGAGATAACTAATTAGTCAAATGGAAAGGTGTGACAATTAGGAGCCGAACCTCGCTCCCGTGTAGTCCTATGTGCATTTTGGAAGTTTATTACATCGCATTTTTCTTCCCGTGTAAATCCTCAGAGATTCGTATCTGTTTTTACTAGTTTTCTATTTTCCCGTTTTCCGTCTCAAACCCCCTCTTACACGGAAGAACCCACGTTCCTACTCTCCCGTGTAAAACTACACGGGAAGAAAACAACAGAAGTTAATTCATTCTTCATACTTCAATTAGCATAAAGATGTTATAATGAAATTGCTCCGGAGCATAAATAATATCTCTAACAAAAAGGAACAAATTTATGCGCCGAATATCAATAAATACCAAAAGCAAAATCCTAAACCTATATAGACACGGAATATCGCCAAAGTATCTCTCAGAAGAATTCAAAGTAAACCTCAAAACAATTTACGACTGGATTGAGAAAGAGAAAAAACATAGCCTCGTTAATTCTTCGAATTCATCATCTACTAAAACTATTTCCGACATACATAAACTCACGTCCAGT
Organism: Candidatus Saccharimonadota bacterium; assembly: GCA_017432425.1. Taxonomy (GTDB): domain Bacteria; phylum Patescibacteriota; class Saccharimonadia; order Saccharimonadales; family Saccharimonadaceae; genus Nanosyncoccus. The sequence goes on along the minus strand of JAFRJE010000015.1, from coordinate 16,184 downwards.
CTAGAGAAAACGCAAGCAGAACTTCAATTCCTGCAAAGAGTTCTGGTTGAAGATTTGCCCTTAAACTACAGAATCAAACTAATCGACGAAGAATACGGAAAAGAAAGCCTCCACGTACAATGTGAAGCCTTGGAGGTCAAACGCTCAACTTACCTAAACCACAAAAAACGCAATAAGAACAATGATTCTTGGTATAAACAGCGCGAAGCTAGGTTCGCCAATATCATCGTCGATCTCTACTACCAAAGCAAAGGAGTCTACGGCGCAAACAAAATTGCTGCAATTATTAGCCAAACCTATGAACCAACCACGCAAGAATATGTTAGCCGACTCATGGGTGAGTTAGGTCTCAAAAGCGTCATCGGCTCTTCGAACAAAAATTACCAGCATATCCAAAGCTACTTGCGAAGGGAACAAAGCTTTTGTGATGCCCAGTCAGTAACCGACATTAACCAAATCTGGGTCAGCGATACGACGGCTATTCTTATTAACAATACTTACTACTATGTCTGTGTCTACATTGATCTATTCTCTCGCCTTGTCTTATCTTGGAGTATAAGCAGAAATAATAGCACCCAGTTAACTAAACGTGCTTTTCTCAGAGCCTATACAGCTCGTCAACCCAAATGTCCTCTAACTCTACATACCGATAATGGCAAATGCTATACTTCTTATAGCTTTAACCGTATATTGTCCAAACATAATATCAACCACTCCTATTCTCGCCCATATCATCCACATGACAATGCAGTTGCCGAATCATTCTTCAAGACCCTAAAACGCGAAGCCATCTTCCTAACTGGTTACCCCAGATCGCTCTACGCTCTAACAACTATTATCAACGATTACATCGATCGCTATAACGCAACTCGACCTCACGAATCTCTCGGATATCTTTCTCCCAAACAATACGAAGAGAAAAAGAAAGAAGAAAACAACAAAAACAAGAAAAACGACAACATGAATAAAAAATAACAGCTAACTCAAAGGAGCTTAATCATCTCAGGTTGAGTTCCTTACAACAAGTTTATTATTCTCCCCCAATAAGGACAGTACGAACGGAAAAGCTCAATCTTCTTGCGTAAGCTAGGTTAACTATACGTTTTTTGCCAATTAGCAATTTTCTCGCCTTCATGTTATAATCGAACCATAAGCAAGGGAATATTCTATGCTCACAATTGAACAAATTAAAAAAGCCTTCGCTAAAATCGGCAAAAAATACGGTATCAAAAACGCCTATCTTTTTGGTTCTTACGCAAAAGGAACAGCAAACGAATCTAGCGATATCGATATCGTAATTGACCGTGGAGAAATAAAAACCCTTATGCAGCTAAGCGGCCTTCGCTTAGACTTAATCGATGAACTCGGAAAAGATGTTGATATTGTTACCAACGACAGCATCCTTCCTAACTTCCTTAACTCTATTAAAAACGATATGGTTCTAGTTTATGGAGCCTAAAGATAAGTTCTCCCTAGAACAAATCCTAACTAGTTGCGATTTATTATTAGAAGCCGCAGACAAATGGATCAAGAAGCCTGAAGATATGGAGACTAACTGGATATTACAGGACGCCTGTACTTTCAGGATTGTCCAAATTGGCGAATATATCAATCGCTTAAGTGTAGACTTTCTCAATTCTCATCCAGAAATCGACTGGAGAAACGCCGTCGGTATGAGAAACATTCTTACCCACAATTACGGTCGGGTAAACCCAGAAATCCTTTGGGAAACCATCAAAGAGAATATTCCTCCACTACGAGATTTCTGCCAAGCCGTCCTAAAAGAGGCTAAATCATAGTCATTTTCCAGGCATCCAGAAAACGCCTCAATAACAGAGGCATAATCCAGAATACAGGGGTCACAAAACACGTTTAGGGCCATTTTTTGAATCGGGATTTACGTTTTCTCTATTTTCCAAAAACAAAAATCACCCCTTTTTATCCGGACTTTTTGTTCAGATCTAAGGGGGTATATCATATGGTGATTCCGGCGGGAGTCGAACCCGCGATTTTCTGGATGAGAACCAGACGTCCTGGACCACTAGACGACGGAACCATAAAAATATCTTATCATAAAAAAAGCCGAGCGTAAAGCCCGGCGTAGAGAAAGCAGTTCGTTTAGTCCTCCAAAACATCTTCCGGTTCGGCGTTCGGGTCAAGCCCGTGCAGATCGGCGAAATTCTCGTTCTCTTCGTCTTCCGGCGGCTCAACGACGTCGTCATCATCGTCGTCAAAATCAAACTCATAGTCCTCGCCGGTAATCTCCGCGACTTCCTCAGTATACTTCTTCAGAGCCTCAATCAACGCGTCAGTCTTCGAAGCGAGCGTCTGCTCACGCTCCTCAATTCGCCGTACCAACGCCTCGTGTTCCTCTTCGACCAGCGGTTCTCCGTCAAGCGCCCCGGCCAACTCCCGAAGTTCTTTCAGCCTCTGCCGAAAATCTCCGTTGGCATACTTGGCGCGAAGCATCGCTTCATCAAGCCGTTCATCAGCATGGGCAAAAATCGCCTCAATCGTCGACTCGACTTCGTCCATTTCCATTTCTTCCGTCTCAGGCGCATCAAAGGTCTCCGGTTCCGGCTTCTGGCTATCGCCTCGCCAGTTTCCTCCGCGCAAAAAATCAATCCATTTGCTCATTTCCTAAACTTCCTTTCTCCAAATTCTAAAAGTCCTTTCGACCAAAAAAATCTTGCCCTCCCTCCTGGTCAAATATCCGCCTATTATACTATTTTTACTCTATTTCGTCAACCGTCCAGCCGGCTTCTTCCGGCTCTTTCAGCTCCCCAAAAACAATCTTATTGCTAAACAACGCAAACCATATCCCCGCGCCAATCAAAACCAATACCCCTAAAACTACCGCCAAACCTACCCCCAGCTTCACACCCCTACCCTTATCCTCGCTAGCTATCGGCATATTCTCAGGAACATAATCATTCGCAAACAAAGTTCTCACTCCCAATCTCCCCCGTATAATTTAACCCGTCTAGCCCTCTCGCCCAACTTACCGCCTTTTCTATCGCCTCTCTACAAGCCGCTTCTCCAAGCGCCTCATTCTCATCATCACTCCCCGCTATCTTTAGCTTGTTGTCCTCTCCGTCGTAAAAAACCGTAAACTCCGTTCCGCTCTCTAGCCTCGCTTCATACGGCAATTCAATCGCAATCGCCTCAATCAAATCATCCGTCTCTGCATATTCCTCTTTCGTGATTAAATCCGACGAATAGCTATAAATCTCATATCCTCGCGCGTTATAAATCTCTAATTCATATCCATATTTAGTTGTCGAAACTCGAACCCTAAACTTCTCTCCGTTATTCGCGCATAAAATAAACTTCGTCTCTTCCGAGTCTAAACTCCCGAGACTTTCCTCGTCGTCCGCCCCCTTAAACGACTCCTTCTCAACTTTCTCGACGCTTAGCGTCTTTAAATCTGGTCTCGCATAACTAAAATATAGAACTATCTTCTCTCTAAGCTCCTCGGCTTTTAGTTTCGACATTTCCTTAAACTCTAGCTCATAATTTTCCAAAGCAATATAGCCTCCCTCCTCGCTAACGTCTTCATTCGAGCTCGCCTCTTCGTCAAACCCTCCCGCTTCTACTCCATTCTTCCTAACCACCATCGCCAAAATCCCTGCCCCAACCAAAACCCCCACAATAATTACCACAATCAATACCTTCTTCTTATTTTCCAACATACCTATAAATCTCCATCGGTTTACTATATCCATGACTGCTCGCCCCAACCCACATATTTCTCATATTCCCTGAATCTGCTCGGTCGCCTTTCGTCCCGCCAACACTCCCAACATAAATAAACGTATGCTGACCCGCCGAACCGTATGCTTTCGTCGTAACCAGAATATCTCCCGGCATCAACAAAAATTTATCCGCCTCGTTCCCAGCCGCCGTCTTATAGCCATACATCTTCCCATCACTCAGGTACGTCGCATATGACTTCACGGTACTTTTATTTAACTTCTCGCTCGCAACCACAACCAACCCGCCCATCTTCATCCAGCCGTTTTTCTTATTGCTCAAATTACTTCTTAATGTACCGAACGACGACGTCGCAATATCCCCGAACCCCGCTTTTTTCAGCGCCGCTTTAACAAATCCAATACAATCATAACCCGAACCGCTCGTCATATACGCTTCTTGCCTGCGAATCGGAACCCCGTTCGACTTCATTAACGGGTATTTCGAATCATAATTCGCCAGCTCAACCGCCTTAAGCGCCAAAGTCATCTGTTCTTTACCTGGCAAAATCTCCGCGTACGGGTCTCGCTCGCCGCCCCCCTCTCCACTCCCCGTCCCCGAATCTCCTCCGCTCTCTCCCCCGGTTTCCGAACCTCCCCCAGTCCCGCTTCCTGTTCCTCCGCCCCCAGAACTTCCTCCTCCCCCCTCATATTTCTTAACCACTCTATAATACGTATAACTCTTGCTCGTAGAAATATTATCCATATACGGAACCCACTCGCCTATCCTCGCCGTTACCGCATTTCCATACAAAACTCTTTCCGCCCCGACATAAATATAAAACTGCCCGCCCTGATAAACAACGTCCCCAACCGCCGGAATCCCATTACCCTTCTGCCAATCCGAATTCGCTTTCTTCGCCTCCGCCTCAAAATAATCATAAAGTGCCCTAACATCTTTAATTGCCGAACTCGGAATCCTCCCCAAATCCGAACTTGCCGCAATCACCGCCGCAATAAAGTTGACCGGATTCTGCGCCGACGCCAAATCTGTCCCAATCCCCGCCGCGCTCAACATTGCCCTATATTCCGCATTCACTCCAGTTTTACAATAATCTCTCATCGTCAGCCAATTATAAGTCGTCCCGTCCGCCCCAATACAAGTCCCGTCGTCTTCCGGCCACGCCGCGTCCAACGCTTTCTCCGCAATTACCTCGCCATAGCTCGTCGGCTCCGTACCACTTCCCGTTCCCGAACCTCCCCCGCTTTCTCCTCCCGTTCCCGAACCGCTTCCGCCCTCGTCTCCAGTTTCTCCCCCCTCAGTCCCCCCAACTCCCTGTTCCTCCGGATCGTCTTCCGCATCTCCCTCCGGCTCTGGCTCGGTCGTATCAAAATACGCCGAAGCGTCTCCCGCCCCGACCGGACTAATCGCATAAAACATAATGTTCTTCTTCATCTTCCCAAGTAAACTACTAACCGACTTTTTAACAACTCCCTTACTCTTCTTCGCTGGGTCATAATAATAAACTTTTCCTTTCCCATACCCAAGAAGAACGATATAATGCCCACCTTTCTCCGTCTTATTAAACGGCGAACTCCCCGTCGCCCGCGCAATAATCACATATTTATCCGCTTTTGTAAAGACTTTTTCAATCGCTGCCGCTCGTTTTTTCTTATTCTTACCTGCCGCAATTACCGTTTTATTATTTCCATAAACTTGCGCCAATTTTTTAATCAAATCACTCGGCGGCGTCCCCTTAAGATCCCAAATCCCTTTCTCGACCGCCGTCTTCGCGACTGCCGCCGGGGTTATTTTCTTCTTGCTAACGACCGAAAGCGCAACCGCGAAAGCGTTAATCGCCGACCCGTTTTTCTCTGAACAATTAGTCTTACACCCCGTCGCCCCCTCGCCAACGTTCCACCACCCCGACTTTTGGTTATATAAAAACGCCGAATCCGGGTCATAATACCCGTATAATTTCGCCGCAAACGCATTTCCGCCCGAAGCCGTCGCAAGAACAACCATCAACAGCCCTAAAACCCCGCGAAAAATCCTCTTTCTCATTCTTCGTCCTTCCTAAAATATTCGTTAACCCGCTCAATCGTCTCCTCGTCCTCCGCAATCAGCGACAAAACGTCAAAATCCTCGTCCGAATATTCGCCCCCGTCCTCGGCTAAATATTCATAAATCAGAACCGGCTCATTAAACTTCGCCTCAACCTCAAATTCGCTCTCCGAAAACCCCTCTTTAGAAATCCGAACCGAATGTTTCCCAAGCGAAACAAACCCCCGCCCGTTCTCATATACTTTCCCGTCAATCTCAACTTTCGCCTCAATCGGCGCAACCATCACAATCAGCTCCGTCTTCAAAAAAGCCGCCTTAACAACCACCAGCCCGCCCAAAACCAACACTACTCCCCCCAGAACCAATAGCGGAACCTTAATTTTCTTTAAAATTTCCGAAAAATCAAACTTCATGTGCTTTAATTTTACCTTAACCAAAACTGAAAGACAACCTTGAAAAATCCCGCGAAGTGTGATATAATAAAGAGATATTATGAGTCTTCCAATCGTCGCTTTAATCGGTCAAACTAACGCTGGAAAATCCAGCCTTCTTAACCGTTTCGCCCGAAAAAACGTCGCTATTGTCGCCCGCGAAGAGGGAACGACCCGCGATAACGTTTCCGCGAAAATCGACGACAAATTCCTCCTCGTCGATACCGCCGGTCTAAAAAACCCTGAAGATGCTTTCGAGGCTAAAATCCAAGACCAAATTCTCGACGCCGTTAACGTCGCCGACCTGATTCTCCTCACCCTCGATTCGACTCTCTATCCCTCGGAAAAAGATAAACGAATCGCGAAACTCGCCCTAAAGTCAAAAAAACCAGTTTTTCTCCTCTTAAACAAGTCCGACTTAGGAGGCTCGCTCGACTTTTCCGAATTCCGCTCGCTCGGAATTAAAGAAGAAAACAGCTTCAAAACCTCCACAACAACCGGTCAAGGAATTACAAATCTGAAAACAGCGATTCTCAAATCGCTGTTTCGAAGCGACTCCGCAGACACCAGCAGTCGAAATAACAACGATTACCGAGTCGAGTCTGAGGTTACGTCGTCAGCGAGACGTAGGACTAATCGTTGTGATTTCGACGACTGCGAGTCGAGGACTAGCGAAGAAAAAGCGATTAAAAATCGCCATATAACCTTAGCCTTAATCGGCCGCCCGAACGTCGGCAAATCTAGCCTCTTTAACTCTCTCGGAAAAAAGCAACAAGCCCTCGTCTCAAGCCGCCAGGGAACAACCCGCGACATTAACCGCGTCGAAGTAAAATTTAAAGGAAAAACTCTCGAAATCCTCGATACCGCCGGTCTCCGAAAGCCCGGAAAGCGCGAAGTCGGAATCGAAAAATTCTCCGCCCTCCGAACTTTCGCCGCAATCGAAGAAGCCGACGTTTGCGCCCTCCTAATCGACGCGACCGAACCCCATTCCAAACTTGACCAAACCCTCGCCGGCGAAATCGTCAAAAAAGGTAAGGGAATTATCGTCGTCCTCAACAAAACCGACCTCGTTCCCCCCGAAAAAGTCGAAAAAATCCTCGACGACCTCGAATTTGACTTTAATTTCATTCCTTTCGCCCCCGTTTTAATCGCCTCCGCCGAAACCGGTAAAAACGTCACAAAACTCTTTGAGCTCGCTCTCGAAATCGACAAAAATCGCCATCTCGAGCTAAAAACCTCCGATTTAAACAAAATCCTCGCCGAAGCTATTCTCGAACATACTCCCGCCGGTCTCAAAAACACCCGCCCGAAGCCAAAATACATCGTCCAAACCGATACCTGCCCCCCTTGGTTCGTTGTTCATGGTCATAACCTCGAACTTCTCCATTGGTCTTGGAAACGTTTTCTTGAAAACAAACTCCGCGAATCCGTCCCCTTTGTCGGAACGCCGATTTTCTTCTCTTTTCGCGACGAAACTTCTTAATTCTCTAAAATTTTCTGTTATAATTCTTTCCAAGATAAGAGCTTCTCTTATCCGTCCCTTAACGACGCTATAGAAAGGGTGAAATTATGGACAAGCAATCTTACCATAGTTGTCTGCTCCCCGGCTTCGACGTCCTGATTGACAATCCGGAAATCATTAACCCTCTAGTTAAGACGAAGAAGAAGGCCGACGCTCTCTATCTGCCGAACGGTTTTTTCGACCGCGCTTGCGGCTTCTGCGAAGACCCTCGCGAACGCTACAGTATCCGCGGCTACGCCTGCCACTTCATCGTCAGATACTTCCGGATTCTCTACTCCATGCGCCACACGTCGGGAAAAGACTTCGTTCCTCTCCCGAACGGAACAAAAGTCTACTTCCGCGACCCGAAAAACCTCTTTAACGAAGAGCGATTTTTCGAGAGCACGAAGCTCCAGGTCGTCGCGCTCGCGATTGAGCTGACGGCCGGGAACCCGAACTCCGCCGATTTCGCAATCCTGACCGCAAACGACCGTCTCGCCGGTTACGCTTCTCGGAAAAACCTCGACGTTGTCGAATATACCCCGAAAGTCTATACCGGACGCCGGAAAGTTTTCCTCCCGTTCGAGGCTTCTTCGCTTTGGTTCTCAAACAAGCGAATCAGTCCCGAAGAGTGGCGCGACGCTTTTCCGAAAGAAGACGCCCTCCTCCCGAACGAATTCGTCGAATTTTCCTCCGACGTCCCAATTCTGACCGGAAAGAAGTTCGATTTAATCGGTCGCTTCGATGCCGAGGAGAACGCGCTCGTTCCGCTCCGCCATACCTGCCTCTCGACCCGCGAAAATCCCGCGCGGATTTTCCCCCGTAACGCTGGACAAGCCATGATGATCGAAGCCCTCCAGACCCCCCCCAGCAAGGTTCCTCTGGTCATTGCTTCGGGCATTTTTGGAACCGGAAAGACCTTCCTCTCTGTCGCCGCTGGCTATTTTGCGATGCTCTCTGGGCTTTATCGAAAGATTTTCATTTGTCCTCGCGACGGCGCGCTTGGTCGTGAAATCGGTTTTATCCCTGGCGATACGACCGAAAAGACCCGCGCAAAAGCAAAAGCAATCGACGACGCCCTACTCGAAGTTCTCTCAATCATGCGCGGCCCCAACTCCGACTCGAAGAAATCAGCCTACGAAACCTGGAACTCCCTCGAAAAGGAAGCAGAAAACATCTTGACCAAATACTTCAAGTTCGAACCCCTGATTAACATGGGCGGACATTCCTTGAAGCAGATGTTCTTCTTCCTCGACGAGGCGCAAGATTTGAACGCTGGTCAGCTCCGCGAGCTTCTCTCGCGAACTGGCGACGAAACTAAGACCGTCCTCGCTGGCGACCCGACCCAAGTTTCCAACTTTACCGTCAACAAGAGCAACAGCGGCATCTCCGTCGCCGCCTCCCAGTTTGCCGGCAACCCCAAGGCGATGGTTGTTACGTTCGAAAACAGCGAAATTGCTCGCTCCGACGCCAGCCGCCTAGTGGCGGAAACCATGCCTTTCTAACCCGTCAAACCCCGCAAAAAGCGGGGTCTTTTTATTAAAATTATTAGACAACAAAAAAGCCCCACAATGCGGGATAGGCATGGGTGGGCTTCACCTATCTCGCATCGTAGGGCCTTTATAATCCCTATAACGCTTCAATTTGATATACCGGGAAGCCCCGGAAGCGTAACCCACCTCACACAAAAACGGGGCCCGCCGGTTATAGGGGTTGCTACGCCTTCGAAATTCTCCTCAAAGTGGAGGTAATACTTATAAGATTTATAACCATAGAAGAAGAAATCATAAATCCGAGGGGTTTCAAAAGCGCGCAACTTTTGCTAAACTAAAAGTATAGCAAAAATATTTTGATTATTTAGGTGCAGTTTAGGGTCAAAAACCCTAACTTGCTTCCATTATATCACACATTTTTCAAAAAGTCAACACTTTTCTAACGTTTTTTATGAAAATCAACCAAATTCTCCCCCAAGACAACATTTTTCTCCAGAAGTTAAATACTATTGCGCTTAAGCCTAAAATGTTATATTATTACGGAAATCTTCTAACTTCTCGTCCGAAAACCGTTGCTATCGTCGGCGCGCGCCACAATACCCGTTACGGGGAAGAAGTTGCTTATCGCCTCGCTTACGATCTCGCGAAAAAAGGCGCCGTTATTGTCTCTGGACTCGCCTACGGGATCGACTCAATCGCCCACCGCGGCGCGGTTGACGCCGGCGGGATTACCGTCGGTATTCTCGGAACCGAAATCGAAAACATCTACCCAAAAGCCCATATCCCCCTCGCCGAAAAAATGGTTAAACTCGGCGGCGCCGTTCTTAGCGAATATAAACTCGGCGACAAAATCTTCCCAAAATCCTCTTTTCTCGCCCGCAACCGCCTAATTTCTGGTCTCGCCGACGTCGTCGTTGTCGTCGAAGCCGCCGCGAAATCTGGTAGCCTCAATACCGCCTCCCATGCCATGACTCAAGGTCGCGAACTTTTCGCCGTCCCTGGCGATATTACCCGCAAAATGAGTGAGGGTTGTAACAACCTAATCAAACTCGGCGCAACCCCTTATACGAAGCCCGAAGACATCATCTCCCTCCTTTTCCCGATTGAGGTCGAAAAAGCCCGTAAGAAACGCCTAAAAGAGGCGCAGCTAAACCTGTTCGGCGACACTAAAGAAGAACGCCTAATTATCGAAAAACTAATCGAGGGCGTCCGTGACGGGGAAGAAATCATGGAAAAACTCGGGCTCGACGCCCCAACTTTTAACCAAACCATTACAATGCTAGAAATTAAAGACCTCGTTAAACCTCTAGGTATGAACTCTTGGACAATAAAGTAAGAATTTCCGGAAGTTTCGCCTTTTCTTCCGCCGAAAACCTCCCTAAAACAAAATCCGTATCCCCGATTTTCCTCCTCAGCTCCTCGTTTCCCGTTCCGAGGCGTAATCTCGGGAACTCCTCGGTTTTAAGTTCCTGAATAATCGACTTAAGCCCGTTATTTCCGCCCGCCGACCCCTTTTCCCGAAACCGAATTTCTCCGAACGGAAGATTAAAATCGTCCAGAACAACCAAAATTTCCTCCGCCGGAATTTTATAATAATTCATCATCGCCCGTACCGGAACGCCCGACGTATTATAAAACCCCTGGGGCTTCATAAAAATCGTTTCGCCGACTTTTTTATAAATTGCCCCAAATTTCTCTCGCGACTCCCATTCTAACCCCTTAACTTTGAACAAAAAATCCAGCGCCAAAAACCCAAAATTATGCCGCGTAAAATTATACTCTGCCCCAGGGTTGCCTAACCCAATAACCAATTTCATAAGCCTAATTATACTATAAAAAAGAAAAATTTTATGTTATATATAAATATATGTCTAAAAATCTAGTGATTGTCGAGTCTCCTGCGAAAGCAAAAACCATTGAAAAATATTTGGGGAAAGATTTTCATGTTCTCGCCTCTGTTGGACATATCCGCAAAGATACGAAAGTCGACGTCGAACATGATTTCGCCGTTACTTACGAAATCGACCCCGGACATGCTAAAATCGTCTCCGAGCTGAAAAAAGCCGCGAAATCCGCTGACGAAATCTGGCTCGCGACCGACGAAGACCGCGAGGGAGAGTCGATTTCTTGGCATCTTTCCGAAGTCTTAAAACTCCCAAAAACAACCAAACGCATCACTTTCCACGAAATCACTAAACCCGCGCTCGAATACGCGATTAAAAACCCCCGAACCGTCGATATGTCAATGGTCAACTCCCAAATGGCACGCCAAACTCTCGATATGCTCGTTGGCTTCGACCTCTCTGGCGTTGTCCGCCGCAAAGTCCCCGGCGCCGTTTCCGCCGGTCGCGTCCAGAGTCCTGCGCTCCGCCTTGTCGTCGAAAAAGAGCGCGAAATCGAAAAATTTGGCGAAAAATTTGCCTTTAAGGTTTCTGGGCTCTTCCTAAACGAAAAAAACTATTCTTTCCCCGCCGTTCTCGAAAAAAACGCCCCAAAAACCCTCGAAGAAGCGAAAACCCTCCTCGAATCTCTAAAAAACTCGACCTACCTCGTCTCTGCTGTTGACCAAAGCGAGGGGATAAAAGCCTCCCCCGTCCCCTTTACGACCGCCGCGCTCCAAATCGAAGCCAACGCCCGCCTCGGCTTTTCCTCCCGAACAACTATGAACGCCGCTCAGGGTCTTTACCAGTCCGGACACATCACCTACCACCGTACCGATTCCTTAAACCTCTCGAAACTCGCCCTCGCGAGTATTGCGAACTACATAAAAGATACTTTCGGCGAAACTTACTTAAAAGTCCGAACCTTTAAAACAAAGTCCGCCGAAGCCCAAGAAGCACACGAAGCCATTCGCCCGACTCATATCGAGGTCGAAACCGCCGGAAAGAACGACTACGAAAAGAAACTCTACCGCCTAATCCGCTCCCGAACCCTCGCAACCCAAATGTCCCCCGCAAAAGTCGCGAAAACAACCGTCTTCTTGACCCCCTCGAAAAACGAAAAACTAAACTTTATCGCTCGTGGCGAAGTCTTGCTTTTCGACGGCTTCCTAAAGGTCTATGGAAAGTCAAAAGACGTCGAGCTCCCTCCTTTAAAACAAGGAGAAACCGTCTCCGCCGAAGAATTGACCGCGCGCCAGACTTTCTCAAAACCCCCCGCTCGCTATTCCGAGGGTTCTCTCGTCAAAAAACTCGAAGAACTCGGAATTGGCCGCCCCTCGACCTATGCTTCGATTATGACCGCAATCCAATCCCGTAATTACGTCAAAAAAGGTGAATCTGAGGGAAAAGAACGTAAAGTTATTGAACTAAAACTAAAAAATAACGAACTAAAAGAGGGAACTGCTTCCGAAAAAACTGGCGCAACCAAAGGAAAACTCCTCCCGACCCCCGTTGGCGAACTCGTTTCCGACTTCCTCGTCGAAAATTTTGACCAAATCGTCGATTATGGCTTTACCGCCGACGTCGAAAAACGCCTCGACCTAATCGCCGAACAAAAACTCGAACGCGTTAAAATGCTCCGCGATTTTTATACCCCGTTCTCCGAACTTGTCGGGAACTCTTCTTTCGTCGAACGCTATAACGCCGCCGTCGAGCTCGGAACCGACCCAAAAACCGGCGAAAAAGTCTACGCAAAAATCGGTAAAAACGGCGGCTTTATCCAACTCGGAGAAAACGAAAAAGAATCCGGAAAAAAGCCCCGCTTCGCTCCCCTCCCGAAAGGCGCAACCGTAAAAGACATTACCCTCCCCGCCGCCTTAAAACAACTCGAACTCCCCTCTCTCCCTCGTTCCCTCGGAACCGCGAAAGACGGAACCGAGCTAATTGCCTCCGCCGGACCGTTCGGGCCTTATCTGAAAGCTGGAAAATACAACATTACCATAAAAGGGGAAGACCCCTATAAAATCTCTTTCGTCGCCGCGAATAAATACTACGAAGAAAAACTAAAGTCAATCATCGCCGATTGGGGCGACGTCATGATTATCAACGGCGCTTACGGCCCCTATATTAAAGGTCCCGGTCGCCGAACTAACCTAAAAATCGCGAAAACCGAAGACCCGAAGAAAATAACCGAGAAAAAAGCCCGAAAAATGCTTGAGGAAAAATTTGGCGGAAAAATTTCCGCTTCCGCCGCCCTAAAAATGAAAAAGAAGACAAAATCGAAAAAGAAAACCACAAAAAAGTAAACATAAGTATAATATTCTTGCCACTTTTTAAAAATTTGTGGTACAATAAAGCGAGATAAATTTAGCCAGAGAAGAAACTGGCTCGTACCTGTGAAAAGTCGAACTAATCTTAGTTGACATTAGCGAATTTTTATGCTATTATAAAAATAATTTTTTAATATTAATTGGTGGGGAAATAAGGGAATTATCACTAATGGATCAAAATGCGGAAATTATCGCCCGCGCGATAGAGAGTAGCCTCAATATAATCGAGCAAGATCGCGAAAAGAAAATCATTTCTTGTCGTTTCGGTCTTTCTGGCCACAAAGAAACCCTCGAACAAATCGGCGACGCTCTCTCCGTAACTCGCGAACGCGTCCGCCAACTCGAAAAAGTCATTTTAATCCGCCTCCGCATTAACGCAAAAGAGGGGAAAATTCCCGACCTCCCTGCTGCCGAAAAACTAATCGTCCGCAATTTAACCGAAACTGGTCGCGTCGCCCGCATTTCCGACCTCGCCGATAAAATCTATGGCCATAAAGCAGCTAACGCCGAAAAAGCTGGTCTGAACTTCCTCGGCGACATCTCTTCCGTCTTAACCGTTGTCTCGGAAAATGATAAATATTTCCTCGGTCTCGGAATCGCCGAATACGGCGACGAAAAATTGATTAAAGAAAAAGTTGACGCAATCGTTAAGTTAATTAAAGAAAACAAATCCCCCCTCTCTCTCGACGAACTCGACGCTAAACTCTCCTACGAACATCCCTCCCATATTGAAGCAATCGCCTCTCTCTCAAAAACCCTTTCGACCCTTAACGGTCTCTGGGGTCTCTCAAAATGGCCGACCGTAAATCCGAAAAATATCCGCGACAAAATCTACGTTATTCTAGAAAACAAAAAACAACCGATGCATTTCAACGACATCGCCGAAGCAATCGCCAACTCGAATTTTAAACGCAAAAACGTCACTATCCAGGCAATCCACAACGAGCTAATTAAAGACCCCCGCTTCGTTCTAATCGGTCGCGGAATCTACGCACTCGACTCTTGGGGCTACAAAAAGGGAACTGTCTCTGAAATTATTACGAATGTCTTAAGAAAAGCCGGTCGCCCGCTCTCTCGCGAAGAAATTATAACCGAAGTCCTCTCCTCTCGAAAAGTTAAAGAAACGACTATCCTCTTAAATCTCCAAAACAAAAACCTCTTTAAAAAAGTAGACAAAAACCTCTACGAATTAGCATAATCCCCTTAGACAAACGCAACCAAATATGATAAAATAGTAGTTAATGATTGCGCAAATTGTTAAATTTATTTTGACCCCAATTATCTGGATTCCCCTCGTCGCTCTTTTTGCGTATTTAACTTATCTTAATTATAAAAAAGCGAACCGCCTAAAAGTCCTAAACGTCGATTCCGTCCTCTTAATGCTCGAAATCCCTCGAACGAACGATAAAAAGGAGCTCGCCGCGGAACAACTTTTCGCCTCGCTTCACGGAATCTTGCGCGACAAAAACGAACTTCGCGCCTCTGGCGGTGTCCAGGAACATCTTTCCTTTGAAATTGTCTCGACCCAGGGTCAAATCCGCTTCTATGTCTGGGTTCCGAAAATCCTCCAAAGTTTCGTCGAGGGACAGATTTATTCCCAATACCCGACCGTCCAAATCTTTAAAATGAACGAAGATTATGTCGACAATCGTCGAAAACATGAACTCGTCTATTCCGCCGAATTAACCTTGAACGAAAACGAAGCCCTGCCGATAAAAACCTTTGAAAACTTTGAAGTTGACCCGCTCGCCGGCATAACCGGAACGCTCGCAAAACTCGACCCCGACCATAACGAAGAGCTTTGGATTCAAATCTTAACTCGCCCAATCGCCGACGATTGGCACAAAAACACGACCGATAAATGGATTTCAAAAATAAAAGCCGGAAAAAAGACTAGTCTCTTAAACACCCTTTTTGGCGTCGATATTGATTTTTCTTGGATGGTTCAAGTCCTCGGCGCGCTTTGGGCGCCCCCGACTGGCGGCGTCAACTCCGACGGAAAGCCCGTAACCGTCGAAATCTCCGAACGCGATAAAACCCGAATTGCTAAAGCCGAAGAAAAAGCGACGAAGCTCGGCTACGAAGTAAAAATCCGCCTTGCCTACCTCGGTTCAGACGAAATCTCCGCAAAGTTAAACATGCAGGCCCTAATCGGAACGTTTAAACAATACAACTCAACGAACTTGAACGGGTTTAAAATGCTCGGTAGTACGTTCGAACCGGAAGCCCTCGACGCTTATAAATTAAGACAATTTACCGATAATGGTTTTATCTTGAATATTAGCGAACTCGCAAGCGTCTATCATCTCCCCCATACTTCCGTCGAAACCCCGAATATTGTCTGGGCAAACACCAAAACCGCCGAGCCCCCTGCGAAACTCCCGCTCATAACCGGCGACCCCGCAAACGACGAAAACATCTCCGCGTTCGGTCTAACCAATTTCCGCGGAATCAACCACCAATTCGGTCTGCTTCGCAGAGATAGAAGCCGACATGTTTACATCATCGGTCAAACCGGTGCCGGTAAATCCGGCTTGCTCGAACTTTTTGCCCTGTCGGACATTTTCTATAATCAGGGATATTGTATCATTGACCCCCACGGCGACTTCGCGATCGACAATCTCCGTTTCATTCCCGAATCGCGTATTAAAGACGTCGTCTATTTCAACCCCGCCGATACGGCTTTCCCTGTCGCCTTTAACCCCCTCGAAGTAACCGACCCCTCGAAAAAGCCTAACGTTTCTTCCGAAGTTATCGGCGTTTTAAAACGTATGTTTGGCGACTCCTGGGGT
>JAFRJE010000014.1 GCA_017432425.1 Candidatus Saccharimonadota bacterium | reverse complement strand
GTCCTCGTTTAGCCCTTAAAAAATAACAACGTATTTCACTTAATATCTCGTAAATGCGATTCGGGTAACACCGGGCATCGATTTACTCGATATAAGGAAATAGTTGTTATCTTTTTTGGGTAAACTGCGGAAACCGCTCAAAAGATTTTTAAGAAAATCTATATTCTGTTACCAGACGCGGACGAGGAGTTCGCCACCGAGGCGGTTTTCCGCGGCTTCGGCGCCGGTCATGATTCCTTTGGAAGTTGAAATCAAGACGACTCCGCGGCCGGATTTTACTTTCGGGATTTCGCTAGAGCTGACATAAACGCGGCGACCGGGTTTCGAGACCTTAGCGATTTCGTTAATTTTTGGCGCGACGCCAATTTCGTTAATCGTAACGTAGAGTTTGTTGCGCGGGGTTCGTTCTTCGATTCGGAAGTCGGCAATAAAACCGGATTTCTTCAAACTTTCGACGACGGCAACTTTTAACTTCGAGGTCGGGAGAGAAATTTCGTTCTTCCCTATCATAATTGCGTTACGGATTCGGGTTAAGAGGTCAGCGATTTGATCGGTTGATTGTAATGACATATTTTTCTCCTTTCTCCTACCAGCTACTCTTTGTTACGCCAGGGATTTCTCCTTTACTGGCTTTTTCACGGAAGGTAATGCGGCTCATGCCAAAACGGCGCATATAGCCACGCGGACGACCATCGAGCATATCGCGATTTTTTAGACGAGTTACGCTTGCGTTTCGGGGGAGCTTCTGGAGACCTTCGAGATCGCCGGCGGCTTTTAGCTCGTCGTGTTTCGCTTTATATTTAGCATACATTTTCATCCGTTTTTCATCGCGGAGGACGGCAGATTTTTTCGCCATATTATTTTCCCTCCTTTTCAAACGGCATACCGAATTTTTCTAGCAACTTTAAACTTCCTTCTTTAGAGCCATTTTTAATAATAAAGGTAATCTCAAGACCGTGGAGAACGGCGGAGTCTTCGAAAGTAATTTCAGGGAAGACGGTCTGTTCTTTAAGTCCGAGGGAGTAGTTTCCTTGTTTGTCGAACGAGTTTCGAGAGACGCCGTGGAAATCGCGGACGTGGGGGAGGGCAATGTTGATTAAGCGGTCAACAAATTCGTACATTTTATCGTTTCTAAGGGTCGTTAAGTAGCCGACCGGCGCGCCCATTCCTTTACGGATTTTAAAGGTCGCGATTGACTTTTTCGCAAGGCGAGAAGTCGTTGCTTGACCAGTTATTTTCTGGAGCGTGTTTTCGACGGTCTCAGTAAAGCGTTTGTCTTCGCGCTTTTTGCCGACGCCGGAACTAACGATAATTTTCTCAAGTTTCGGAACTTCGTTGATGTTTCCGAGCTTTAAATCTTTTTTAAGTTCGGCGGCGAACTTTTCTTTATAAAGTTCTTTTAGGCGCGGAATGTATTTTTCGGATTTATTCGTTTTAGTAGCCATTATTTTTTACCCTCCTCTTTCTTTAAGTTAGAAAGGTCGATGCCGAGATGGACGGTTTTCTTGCCGCCTTTCGGGTTAAATTGGGTCGCACGGAGATGGCGTTCGCGAACTTCGATTCCCTCGAGAAAGGCTTTATTCTCTTTCGGGGAGACTTTTACGACTTTCGCGGTTTTGCCTTTGTTATCGCCAGCGAGGATTTTGACCATGTCTCCGGTTTTAATCGTAGATTTCATTAGAGTACCTCCGGAGCTAAGCTAATAATTTTCGTGAAACCGAGGTCGCGAAGTTCACGCGGGACAGGCCCGAAAACGCGAGTTCCGCGCGGGGTTTTGTCGTCGTTGACGAGAACGGCAGCGTTGTCGTCGAAACGGATTGTCGAACCGTCTGGACGGCGGATTTGACCGCGAGTACGAACGATTACGGCGCGGACGACGGCTTTTTTCTTGACGCCGCCGGTCGGGGAAGCGTCTTTTACGCTACAGGTTACGATGTCGCCAACGCGAGCATAACGAGCGCGAGTTCCGCCGAGAACGCGGATAACGCCGAGTTCCTTTGCGCCGGAGTTGTCGGCGACTTTTAATCTAGTTTCTTGTTGGATCATTATTTCTCTCCCTCGTCGGTTTCAGGAGCATTTTCTCCAAGAACATCGACGACTTCTTCTTTAAGCTCGACTGAGCCCCTAGACTTCTCGAGAACGCGAACGAGTTTATAGCTCTTTGTCTTCGAGATTGGGCGGCAAGCCTCGATTTCGACCTTATCGCCGAGGCCAGCTTCGTTTTTCTCGTCATGGGCGGTATATTTTCGAGTTTTAGTGTATTGTTTTCGGTAGAGGGGATGGGTTTCGCGGTTCGTGATGGAGACGGTAATGGTCTTGTCACGAGAAGCGGAGGAAACAATCCCGACTAATGTGTGTGCCATAATTAGAACTCCTCTTTCTTTATGATTTTTGTACGAACCGGAAGTTTATGAGACGCAAGGCGAAGAGCCTCTTTTGCCTGTTCTTCGGTTACATCGTCCATCTCAAACATGACCGTACCGGCTTTAACCTTGGCGACGAAGAACTGGGGTTCACCTTTTCCGGAACCCATCTTTACGTCGAGCGGTTTTTTCGTTACGGGAGTATGAGGGAAGATGCGAATCCAAATTTTTCCGCCGCGTTTAATGTAGCGGGTAATTGCTTGACGGGCCGCCTCGATTTGGCGAGAATTAACGCGCTCGTTGTCGAGGGACATGAGCCCGTATTTTCCGAACGCAACGGTATTACAACGGGTTGCGACGCCGGTATTTTTTCCTTTTCTAACTTTACGGTGGGCGGTTTTCTTAGGTAATAGGATAGCCATGATTATTTCTCCCCTTTATAAATCCAGACCTTAACGCCAACGATACCAGCGATGGTCGGGGCGTGGTGGCAATGGAAATCGATGTCGGCGCGGAGGGTATGGAGAGGGACGGAGCCTTCGATAAACTTTTCGCGACGAGACATTTCCGCACCGTTCAAACGACCGGAAACTTCGATTCTAACGCCTTTTGCACCGGCGGCCATGGTTGACTGGCAAGCCATTTTAACTGCGCGGCGGAAGTTCATACGTTTTCCGAGTTGGAAACCGATGTTTTCGGCAACGAGTTTAGCGTTTAGTTCGGGTTTTTTAATTTCTTCGACGTTAATTCGAATTGGACCAGCGACGAATTTTTCTAAATCTTTTTTAAGCTCGTTAATTCCAGCGCCTTGTTTTCCGATTACGGCGCCAGCTTTCGCGGTTAAAATCGTTACGGTCGTTAGGTTAGCGGAACGTTCGATATTAACTTTCGCGATGGTTGGGCGAGACTTAAAACGATTTTCTACCGTTTCGCGGATTTTTACGTCCTCGATTAGCCAGTTTTTAAAGTCGGTTTTTCTAGTAAACCATTTAGAAGACCAATCTTTAGAAACTTGGAGACGGTAGGAGATTGGGTTTACTTTCTGTCCCATTATTTTTTCTCCTTTTTAACTTTTTCTTCTCCAGCAACTTCGACAAAGATATTACTAGAAACTTTTTCAAACGGGAGGGCGCGACCGCGGGAGGCAGGAACGTAGCGACGGATACGAGTTCCGGCGGTTACGGAGATGCGGGAAATGCGAATCGTTTTCGGGTCGATTGACTTTCCGGAGTTTAGGAGATTCGCGTTCGCGGATTCGACGGCTTTCAAAACGGCGCGAGCGGCGCGGCGCGGGGTATGTTCGAGAATAACGACGGCGTCGGCGACGTAGCGGTCGCGGACAAGCGCGGCGACAACGTTAGTTTTGCGCGGCATGGAGTCGGTTCCTTTAGCGTATGCGTGAGCGAAGATAGTAGCCATGATTAGTTAGCTCCTTTCGCTGCGGCAGCTTCGGCAGCTTTCTTACCGCCGTGGCGTTTAAATTTACGGGTAGGCGCAAATTCGCCGAGTTTATGACCAACCATGTTTTCCGAAACAAAGACGGGGACATGGGTTTTACCGTTGTGGACGGCGATTGTGCGTCCGACCATTTCCGGAGAAATTGAGGACTGGCGCGCCCAGGTTTTTATTACGGTACGGTCTTCGGCGGAGAGAGCCTTGATCTTCTTTTCTAGCTTGTAGTCCACGAAAGGACCTTTTTTCAAACTACGAGACATTATTTCCTCTTTCCTTCGTGACGACTACGCACGATCATTTTATTAGTTTTCTTATTATGACGAGTTCGGTAACCGAGGGTGAGTTGACCCCAAGGAGTTCGGGGAGCTTTTCCGGAACCGTGACGACCGCCGTCACCACCACCGTGGGGGTGGTCGGTTGCGTTCATAACGACACCACGAACAGTCGGGCGGATTCCTTTACGGCGACGACGACCAGCAGCACCGATTTTGATGTTTTGGTGTTGGAGGTTGCCGACGGTTCCAATCGAAGCCTCGCAAGTTTCGAGAACTTTACGAACTTCGCCGGAGGGCATACGGAGGGTCGCATAGCCGTCTTCGCGAGCCATGAGCTGGGCGGAAGAGCCGGCGGCGCGAGCCATCTGGGCGCCACGACCTGGGGTTAGTTCAATTCCATAAACGAAAGTACCGACAGGGATTTTCGAGAGCGGAAGGCGGTTCGAGGATTCGACCGGAGCTTCTTCGCCGGTTTCGAACTTAAGACCTTTTTTCATGTTCGTGTCGGCGATTACATAGTAGAAGTTTCCGTCTTGGTCTTTGACGCGAGCGATACGCGCAGAACGGTTCGGATCGTATTCGATTTCCATGACCTCTAATTTTAGCCCCTTTTCGAGGTTATGGGTCAAAAGACGGTAGTGACGTTTGACGCCGCCGCCGCGATGGCGAACGGTAATCCGTCCTTGGTTGTTCTTTCCGGCTTGTTGCTTTTTAGCAAGCGTAAGGGACTTTAAGGGTTTTCGAGTCGTAATTTCGTCGAAATCCTGAGTCGTCTTTTGACGCTGCGCCGGGGTTGTTGGGCGATAGGCTTTAAGCATTCTTTTCTCCTTTCTTTGGAGCCTTTGCGCTTAATTTCTTTGATTTTTTTGCGGAGTTTTCATCCGCGCTTGAACTTTTTTCTGACCCCTGTTTTTCGGTCGATTTAACGTCGGATTCTGTTTGGAAAACCTTAATCGAATCGCCGTCTTTTAAAGTTACGTAAGCATATTTACGGTCGCGGCGGAAAGTAATTCCGGGGTAAGCGTGTTTTCCTTTAGAGAAGCGAGTTTTCTTTCCTTTTCTAAGGAGAACGCGGACGTCTTCGACGGTTACGTTATGGTCTTTTTCGACAAGGGCTTTAACTTCTTGTTTCGAGGCGGATTTTTTAACTTCGAAGACGTAAGTTCGCTTCGTTTGTTCGAGATAAGTTTTCTCGGTTGCGCGAGGCTCGATAATGTTCAATTTAATCGGAGCGGTTTCGGAAGTTTTTTCGGTTTTTTTCGTAGCCATTTTACTTCTCCTCCTTAAGTTCTTTATCTAAGAGCCAGTTTTCGGTCGCTTCGAGAGCTTTTTCGCCGAAAATGACCGCGTCGGCGTTCAAAATATCAAAAGTATTTAGGTAAGTTGCGCGGACGAGTTTTACGTTTTCGAGATTGTTAACGCTTCTTAGAATTTCCGGGGTTTTCTCGGCGACAACGGCGAGAACGGATTTTTCAGAGAGCTTCAAATCTTTCAAAATCTTTACGGCGTCTTTTGTTTTTCCGGTTAACTTTGCTTTTGAGTCGAGAATGAAGACGGCTTTTTCGGCGTTCTTTAGAGAGAGAGCCTGGCGGACGGCGAGTTTTTTCGCGGATTTAGAAACTTTTTTCGAGAAGTTTTCTTCGCCAGTTCGACCGAATGCGACGCCACCATGACGCCAAATCGGGTTACGGGTTGAGCCAAAGCGGGCGCGACCAGTTCCCTTTTGTTTCCAGGGTTTCTTTCCGCCGCCGCTGACTTCGCCGCGCTTTAGAGTTTTAGCGTGAGAACTGCGGGAGTTCGCGAGATAGGCGTCGTAGGTTAGTTTTAGAAGTTCGTAGTTTTCGACGGAGAGGTTAAAAACGTCTTTATTTAATTTTACGGTAGATTCGGTCATATTACTCCTTTCCCTCGACGCTTACGATTCCTTTTTTCGGGCCAGGGACGGCGCCCTTGAGGCCGAGAAGGTTGTTTTCTTTGTCAATAAAGGCGACGACGAGGTTTTTAACGGTAACTTGGTCATGACCCATACGTCCAGGCATACGTTTACCTTTAAAG
Source organism: Candidatus Saccharimonadota bacterium (assembly GCA_017432425.1). GTDB lineage: Bacteria > Patescibacteriota > Saccharimonadia > Saccharimonadales > Saccharimonadaceae > Nanosyncoccus. Next base: position 11,073 of record JAFRJE010000014.1, on the reverse strand, counting down.
ACTTTCTGTGGGTACATTGAGCCGATTGAACCGACTTTACGAATATCGCCTTTGAAACCGTGGGTGTTGCGGGACTCTTGGAAGTTCCAGCGTTTGACGGTTCCGGCGAAGCCTTTACCTTTTGAGATTCCAGTAACCGAGACTTTATCGCCGAGCGCGAAGTTTTTGACGGTCAAAACGTCGCCGAGAGAAACTTCCGGCTCTTTTTCGGTTCGGAACTCTTTAAGAATTTTAGGGTTAATATTTTCCCCAGCCTTTTTAACGTGGCCAGAGACCGACTTGCTCAGGTTCTTACCCCGACCGTAGCCTAACTGAACCGCGTTATAACCATCGGATTCGACGGTTTTAACCTGAGTCACGGTCGTAGGCCCGGCTTCGAGAATCGTAACGGGGGTTACGACGCCATCGTCGCCGATAATCTGGGTCATACCAATTTTGGTGCCGAGAATGACTTTCATTTCACTTTCCCTTAAATTTAACATTATTAAATCTAGACTTTTAAGTAGTTTCTTTCCCTTTTTAAGGGGTCGGACTTACTTTTTCGTCTAGGTATTAGAATATACGAGGTTTATTTTAGCACAGTTTAAGAGATTTTACAAGGGGGATTTTAGGGAGAAAAAGCCCCGCTTGGGCTTTTTAGGGCTTAGGGCGGGGCGAGGCGGGGTTAGCCGTCGGGAGGAGGTTAGAAAACGTGGACGTTCATGGTGCTGCCTTCGGCGGCTTCGCGCCGGATGGTCGCGTAGGCGACGAAGTGAGACGCGAAGTCAGCTTTGGTGTCGATGCACGGGACGAGGTCGGGCGGAGAAAGGAGTTCGGCGCCGTCTTCGAGATGACGGTTGATTATCTTTTCGAGATTTTCGAGAGCGACACAGGGGTGTTCAGCGGTGGCGCGAAGAATGTGCAACTTTCTCATGGATTTTCCCTCCTGTTAATGTACTATGAGTCTATTATAGCACAAACGGGATAAAAAGTCAAGAGGTTTTAGCGTCAAAACAAAAAATAAGTATATTCGCTGATTCTTGTTGTTTTTGGGGTTTTGTTCGGGTTTTGTCCTGGTCCTCGTCGCGCCATGCTAAAAATTACAACAGCATAGTCGAACTTTCGACACTCGAACTGTCGAGGTACTCAAGTTCGTAGCTGTTGTAATTTTACACTGGGCATCTGCGGATTCGGATTAAACCCTGAACAAGAACCCCTTGAACCCTAACGAGCCTACATTCCCGCGAGGTCGGCTTCGGTTGGCTCTAGAGAATCAACTTCGGGGGTTGAGATGATTGGGTGAACTCCCGTTCCGACCGGAATCTTGCGACCGATGATGACGTTCTCCTTTAGACCGTGGAGATGGTCGACGCGACCGTTAATTGCGGCGTTAATAAGAACGCGAGTCGTATCCTGGAATGAAGCGGCGGAAAGGAAGGAATCTGACCAAATCGAGACTTTCGTAATCCCAAGGAGAAGATTGTCGAAGGACGCCTTTTCTTTTCCGTCTTTTTCGAGCTCTTTATTTTCGTCTTCGACAGCGGCGCGGGAGACGATGTCGCCAGAGACAAAGGAGCTGTCGCCAGGCTCGGTAATCTGGACGCGGTTAAACATTTGGCGAATAATAACCTCGAAATGTTTGGCGGAGATTTCGTGACCCTGGGCGGCGTAGACAGACATAACGTCGTTCATGATATAGCGTTCGGTCTCTTCGGCTCCCTTGTATTTCAAGAGGTCTTGGAGGTTCAAAGAACCGGTCGTTAGGCGGTCGCCAGCCTTAACGGAGTCGTTTGACTTTACGACAAGTTCGGCGGAGCCAGGGATTTCGACTCGAACAGGGGAATTCGCGGCGGCGACAAGGATAATTGCGCCGTCAACGAGCTGGGCGTTGCCGTCGAACGGAGCGATTAGAGGTTCAGCGCCTTTCGGTTTCGAGGCGATAACGTCGCCGGTTTTAACGGAGGCGCCGTCTTTAACTTTTGCTTTCCTGCCTTCGAGTTCAATACGAGTCGTTTCGCCAGATTGGGGAGTGATTTGGACGACAAAGTGGTTGTTGTCTTCCCAGACTTCACAAACGCCGTCGACCGGAGAAATCCAAGCCTGACCTTTCGGGGAGCGGGCTTCGAGAAGCTCCTCAACACGCGGAAGACCGCGAGCGATTGCGCCGGAACCGGCGACGCCGGAACCGTGTTTCGTATCGAGAGTAAGCTGGGTACCAGGTTCGCCGAGGGACTGAGCGGCAATAACGCCGACTGGTTGGTTCGCCTCGACGAGTTCGCGGGTCGACATGTCGACGCCGTAGGCTTTTCGCGGAACGCCAGAGGTTGCGGTCGTCGTTAAGACGGACTGGATTTTTACGCTCTCGATTTTGTCGTCGGCTTCGATTTGGGCGGCAAGTTCAGGGGTAATAAGTTGGTCGGCTTCGAGATAGCCAGGGATAGCCTCGGCGGTAAAGCGACCAGAAATACGCTGGGCGAAGTTAATGCCGGTAATTTCGGTTTCGCGTTTATAGACGGTAAAGCCGGGGTCGAACGCTTCTTCGTCGGTTGTAAAGACGTCTTGGGCGACGTCGACGAGACGGCGGGTCAAATAACCAGAGTCGGCAGTACGAAGCGCGGTCGAAACCTGACCCTGACGGGCGCCTCGCGTTGCGATAAAGGATTCGAGGGTATTTAGCCCCTCTTTATAGGAGGATTTAACCGGAAGCTCGATTTCGTTGTTGTTAATGTCGACCATGATGCCAATTTCCGCGGAAGCGAGCTTAATGTTCGAGACGGAACCGCGGGCGCCGGAGTTGACCATAACGGCGATGTCGGTATCGAGGGAAGAAAGTTTTTCCTTAAGGAAGTCGGAAATCTTCTTGTCGATGTCGCGCCAGTTCGCAACGGTTAAGTTTCTACGCTCTTCTTCGGTTACGAGACCTTGGTTGAATTGGTCCTGAATCAAAGCGGTTTTTGCGTCGCCCTCAGCAACGAAGTCGGCGATTTCCGGATAAGTCGGGTAGTCGTCTTTTGCGGTTGAGACGGAAGCAATTGTTTCGTATTCGAACGCGAGATTTTTAACGGCGTCGGCGGTTTTTACGGTTACTTCAGGACCGTAAATATCGAAAATGTTCGCCATAACTTTCTTTAGTTGTTTCGAGGTCTGGACGGAGTTGTCAAACGGATAATCTTTCGGGAGGATTTCGTTAAAGATAACGCGACCGAGAGTTGTGTTTCTAATTTCTTTCTTCGCAAAGACACGAATCGGGGTCTGGAGAGCGATTAGGCCTTTATCATACGCCATTTCTGCCTCATAAATTGAGGAGAAGGCCTTTACGTCGTCGGTATCGGTTCCGGGTTTATCGTAGGTTAGGTAATAAATTCCGAGAACAACGTCCTGGTAGATGGCGAGGACGGGGGCGCCATCGGCGGGCTTTAGCAAGTTTTTGGTTGCGGACATAAGTTCGCGAGCCTCGGCTTGGGCATCGCTTGAGAGCGGGAGGTGGACTGCCATCTGGTCGCCGTCGTAGTCGGCGTTAAAGCCAGACGCAACGAGCGGGTGGAGCTGGATTGCTTTGCCGTCGATAAGTTTGGGCTGGAAAGCCTGAACCGAGAGACGGTGTAAGCTCGGAGCGCGGTTTAGGAGGACATATTTTCCCTGGATAACGTCGTCGAGGGCGTCCCAAACGACCGCTTCGCCGGCTTCAATCATGCGGGTCGCGACGCGGATGTTGTTCGCATATTCGTTCCCAATCAACCAAGAGATAACGAATGGCTTAAAGAGCTCGAGCGCCATTTGTTTCGGGAGACCACATTCGTTTAACTTTAGCTCTGGACCAACAACGATAACCGAGCGACCGGAATAGTCAACACGTTTACCGAGGAGGTTCTGGCGGAAGCGACCTTGTTTACCCTTGAGAAGGTCGGAGAGCGATTTGAGCTTTCGGCGACCGTTTTGGGAGGCAGCGGTACGTCCGCCGTGGGAGGCGGAATTGTCGATGAGGGCGTCGACGGCTTCCTGGAGCATACGTTTTTCATTACGGCAGATAACTTCCGGAGCGTTTAGGTCGAGAAGTTTCTTTAAGCGGTTGTTGCGGTTGATAACGCGACGATAGAGGTCGTTAAGGTCGGAAGTCGCGAAGCGTCCGCCAGGGAGAGAAATCATCGGGCGAAGATCTGGAGGAATGACCGGAATAACGGTCAAGACAAGGTCGTTTGGCTTAATGCCGGCGGCTTGCATACCCTCGAGAGTCTTTAGGCGTTTTGAGATTTTCTTCGCTTTTTGACCCTTAGCGGTCGAATACTCTTCTTTTAGTTCGTTAATAAGGAGGTCGAGGTCGATTTCGTCGAGCAATTTTTTAATCGCTTCGGCGCCCATTTTTACGGTAATTAGCTCTTCGTATTCTTCGGGCATATTGCGGTAGTCGACTTCGGTAATAACGGCGCCTTTTTTAAAGCCTTCGAGATATTTCTTTCTCATCAAGAAGTCGGCTTCGAGTTCTTCGAGCTCTTTGGTTTGACCCTCGGCGAGAACTTTGACGTCGGCGCCCTCTTTTTCGCCATCCTTTTCATATCTCATTTTAATCGCCTGGCGGGCGGTTTCGGTTTGGGCCTCGAGATCGGCGAGCGTTTTTTCGATTGCTTCGTCTTTTGCGTCGATAATTAGGTAGGTCGCAAAATAGACGACTTTTTCAATATTCTTTACGGTTAAATCGAGCAAGATCGAGAGCGCGCTTGGAGTCCCTTTCATGAACCAGATATGGGTAACGGGGGCAGCGAGGGAGATATGACCCATGCGCTCGCGGCGGGAAATTGACTTTGTAACGAGATTGCCCTCTTTGTCGACGGCGGCTTCGCGGGAGCGAACGCCTTTGAGCTTTGCGTCGTGGGGGTTAATGTCTTTAACTGGACCGAAAATCCTTTCGCAGAACAGACCGTCGCGTTCGGGTTTTTGGGTTCGGTAGTTGATTGTTTCTGGCTTTAAAACTTCGCCGTAGCTCCAGTTCAGAATATCGTCAGCACTGGCTACGCTGAGGCGAATAGAATCAAAGTCGCTGGCGGAAATAAAGTTGTCCATCCACGCCATATTAGAACTCCTCTCCGAGGTCGACCGTTCCGTCGTCCTCTGTTATTGTAATCCCCTCTTCGTTTAACATTTCCGCCGATTCTTCGGAGTCGAGATCGGTAATCTCGGCAGCGGTTTCGGCTTTATGTTGGTTATAGATTTGTTGATCGTCTTTTAGTTTTTCAATTTCGCGGGAAGTTTCTTCGATAACTTCGGAAGCGTCAGTCATATCTCCGTGGTCAAGAAGGTCGACTTTTAGACCAAGACCCTGGAGCTCTTTAACGAGAACGTTAAAGCCTTCAGGAAGTTTCGGACCCTCGATTGGTTCGTGTTTAATGATTGATTCATAAGCTTTCGCACGACCATAAACATCGTCGGATTTAATTGTCAACATTTCTTGGAGGGTAGTTGCGGCGCCATAAGCCTCGAGCGCCCAGACCTCCATTTCCCCGAAGCGCTGACCACCGTTTTGAGCCTTACCGCCGAGCGGCTGTTGGGTAACCATGGTATAAGGACCGGTTGAGCGGGCGTGAATCTTGTCTTCGACCATATGATGAAGTTTAATCATGTGCATGACGCCGACAGAGGTTCGTTCGTTAAACGGTTCGCCGGTTAAGCCGTCGTAGAGTTGGACGCGTCCGTCTTCGCTAAAGCCGGCTTTTTTGAGCTCTTTAGAGATTGTTTCATCGGGAACGCCGTTAAAGGACGGGGTCGCGACTTTATAACCGAGCGCGCGTGCTGCCATGCCGAGGTGGGTCTCGAAGAGCTGACCTAGGTTCATACGGCTCGGAACGCCCATTGGGGAAAGAAGAATATCAATCGGGGTTCCGTCTGCCATGAACGGCATATCTTCGACAGGGAGAATACGGGAAACGACGCCTTTGTTACCGTGGCGTCCGGCAAGTTTGTCGCCAACGTCGATTTTGCGCATTTCGGCAACATAGATTTTAATTTGCATTAAGACGCCGGCTTTAAGGTCATGACCTTGTTCGCGAGTATAGGTTTGGACGCCGACGACTTTGCCGCTACCGCCGCTCATACGGACGGAGGTATCGCGGACGTCTTTTGCTTTTTCGCCGAAGATAGCACGAAGTAAGCGTTCCTCGGAAGAAAGTTCCTGTTCGCCTTTCGGGGTAATTTTACCAACGAGAATATCGCCGGTCGAAACTTCCGAGCCAACGGCGACAATGCCGTCCTCGCCGAGGTGGCGGAGGGAGTGTTCAGAAACGTTCGGAATGTCGCGAGTAACCTGTTCGGGACCGAGTTTTGTTTCGCGAACTTCGACGTCATAGTCTTTAATGTTAATCGAAGTTAGTTCGTCGTCTTCGACGAGGCGGGAGGAAATGACGATTGCGTCGTCCATGTTGTAGCCACGCCAAGGCATAAAGGCAACGAGTAAATCTTTTCCGAGCGCGAGTTCGCCGTCAGTTACGGAAGCGCCTTCGATAAGGACGTCGCCTTTTTTAACTTTCTCTCCGCGGACAACTTTAACGCGCTGGTTATAACAGCGGTCGTCGTTATTTTTCTGGAAATGGATGAGCTTATATTCTTTTTCGGACTTGTCGGCGTATTTAACGATTACGGAGACGCCGTCGGCTTTTTTAACTTCGCCGTCAGCTTCCGCGAAGACGACCTGGGAAAGGTTTTTGGCGACTTCTCTCTCAATTCCGGTTCCGACAACTGGGGCGTCGGTATGGAGAAGCGGGACTGCTTGTTTCTGCATGGCGCAAGCCATGAGCGAGCGGTCAACGCGGTTTTTCTCAACAAACGGAATTAAGGACGCAGAGACGCCGAGAATTTCTTTGTGGGCGGCGTCGATATGGGTAACGCGGGAAGATTCAACCTGAGCCGGAGTTCCATGAACGCGCGCAGAGACGTAATTGTCGACGAATTTTCCGTCTTTATCTAGTTTTACGGAGGCGTCAGCGATAATCATTTCGTCTTCGGCGCTAGCATCGACGTAGATGACTTCTTTTGTAACTTTTCCGTCTTTAACGACGCGGTAAGGCGCTTCGATAAAACCGTAGTCGTTAATTCGGGCGTAGGTTGCAAGGTTTAGAACGAGACCGACGTTACCGCCCTCAGGGGTTTCGACGGTACAGATACGACCGTAATGGGTTGGGTGGGCATCGCGGACATCAAAGCCGGCGCGCTCGCGGGTTAAACCGCCAGGACCCATTGAGGAAAGGCGGCGTTTATGAGAAAGTTCCGCGAACGGGTTGGTTTCGTCCATAAGCTGGGAAAGCTGGGAGGAAGCGAAGAACTCTTTAACCGCGGCGACAACCGGGCGAGAGTTTAAGAGTTGGGATGGGGTTACTTCTTCGATGTTTGCCATTGACATACGGTCGAGAATATTGCGCTGGAGACGGAGCATACCGAGGCGGAACTGGCGTTGGACAAGTTCGCCAACGAGTTTTACGCGACGGTTAGCGAGAGAGTCGATGTCGTCGGCGGGTTCTTGGGTATTGTTAAGACGAATAATCTCGGAAATAATCGCGATTAAGTCTTCCATTTGGAGCGTGCGGTGTTCTGCGTCGTTTGGAGTATCGAAGCCTAGCCTCTGATTAATTTTAAAACGACCGACGCGGGAGTAATCGTAGCGCTTATAGTCGAAGAAAGTACGTTCAATCATTGACTTTGCGTTTTCGACAGTCGCGAGGTCGCCGGGGCGAAGACGGCGGTAAACCTCAATCAACGCTTCGGACTGACCGCGAGAGGTATCTTTGTCGAGGGTTGCGTCAATATAAGAGACGTCGCCGGTATCGATTTTTTCGAACTTCGACTTGATTTCGGAATTTTTCGAGACGCCGAGGGCGCGGAGGAGAGTCGTAACGGGGATTTTGCGGCGGCGGTCGATTTTGACGTAGATTGCGCCGTTCGTGGCGGTCTCAAATTCGAGCCAAGCGCCGCGACCAGGGATTACTTTCGCGCCGTAATAATTACGTCCGCCTTGGGTTTCGGCGGTAAAGAAGACGCCAGCGGAACGAATGAGTTGGGAGACGATAACGCGTTCGGTTCCGTTGATAATGAACGTTGCGCGGTCGGTCATCCAGGGGTAGTCGCCGAAGAAGATGTCCTGTTCTTTAACTTCGCCGGTTACCTTGTTCGTTAGCTCGACGTTGACGTGGAGCGGGGCGTCGTAAGTTGTTAAGTTATATTTCGCTTCTTGTTCGGTTTCCGCAGGTTCTTTAAAGTAATAATCTTTAAAGCGAAGCGAGAGCTTTTGACCCGTATAATCGTCGATTGGGTTTAGCTCGTTAAAGACTTCGCGGAGTCCGGATTTGACAAAATCTTCCCAGGAATCCTTTTGATGGGCAATCAAATCAGGAATCGGAAGAGCTTGGTCGCCCTCAGTAAAAAACTTGCGACCACTGTTCTTTTCTGATACTTTCACAGAAATTTAGTCCTTATTTTAGAGTTTATAGGTAATCTTTAGCGCCGAAGATTACTGTCGATTTTTCGCATTTTCGGGTCGCTACGCCTACTGATGCTTCAAAAAAATCGGCATACTGCTTCTTAATAAGGAATTTTACTAAATTTTTTAAAGATTTTCAAGAGGGATTTTAGGTTTTTGGCTTGAAACTCGAAACCAAAAAGCCGCCCCTAAGGACGGATTTTTAGACATAGATAAGCTCTCAACGTTTCTTAGCTAAAGTAAAACTCGCAGTTAGTTTACTTATGTATTAAGTTTAACTAACCGCGAGCGGTTTGTCAAGGTTTTTTTGGACTTTAGATATCTAGATCGTCAAGTTCTTCGAGTTCGGCGCGGGTTTTGTCTGCGACGTCGGAAGTTTCTTCCTCGGAATCGGCGGATTCTTCGGAGGTTTCCGGTTCTTCGGAGGTCGGTTCAGCGGCTCGCGGAGCGTCGCCGTCGGTATTAACGATTTTTAAGTTATAGCGGGCGTCGTTTTTAGTTCCGAGGGCGCGGAGGAGGGTTCGGATCGACTGGGCGGTTGCGCCGCGCTTTCCGATTACGCGTCCGACGTCTTCTGGGTCAACAGACAGGCTTAAGAGAACGCCTTTTTCATCAATTTTTCGTTCGACAGAAACTTTGTCGGGGTTATTAACTAGGGTTTTCACGATATATTCGACAAATTGCTGGTCAATAGTAGCCATTTTATTCTCCGTATTAAGTTAATAGTTTTATTATAGCATAAATTTTGGGCAAAAGCCTTTAATTTTAGATTTTATAGACTGAGCCGACGAACCAAACTTCCTTGGTTGATTTGTCTAAAATCAAGAAGAGGAAGGGTTTATTAAAGGTCAAGTCGATTTCTTCGACGGGGACATCCCATTTATATTCGAAAGATTCGCTAAAAGCGGCGCCCATGCCACCGAGCGCGGTAACCGCGGCGGCTTTGATTCCGTCGTTAGAGAAATCAATGTCGGCTTTGTGGGTTGCGACGTTGATAAAGGGGCGGTTTTTGGAGGCTAAATCGACGTCTTTTAGCATATTCGAGAGGTCGGCGGTTTCCGGATTAAAGACGTCGGTAATATTGAGGGATTTAAGGTAGTTAGCGAGATTGACGCTGAAATCGTATTTAAAGAACGGGATATTCGCGTTTAGCTTCGTAATGACGCCGTCTTTAAAAGTTTCGAGAGCAGGAGCCTTTAAGTCGCTAATAAGGGAGGAGAGTTTTTTCGCGTCGAGGTTTTTAATATAATCTGTTAGAGCTTCGGTTTTTGGCATGATACCGACATATTCGAGGGTTGCGCCGTCATATTCCTTTAAATCTTTCGCGAAGACGCGTTCGGTTTCGGTATCGGCGAAGAGAAAGTCGGTCGAGTCGGAGTATTTTCCGTAGTTTTCATCTAATTCTTTGATGTATTCGTCTAAATCGAAGTCGAGATTATAGAGATCGGGGTATTTTTGATAGTCGGGGTCGGCTTTTTTCTCGGCGACCCATTTTTCGTATTCTTCCGTAACGGTTTTGCGGATATAATCTTCACCGAGTACCTTAATGATGTCGTAGCGGTTGGCGGTTGCGGCGATTTTGGCGGATTTTGTATTTTCTTTTCCGTTAAAGGTAAAGGTCGGGAAACTATCTTCGTCCCAAACTTTCGGGACATAGTCGGAATAGTTTTCGTGGGCAGGGTTAACGGTATAGTATTTGCAGCCGATTTCGACTTTGGTGTCGGGATTTGGGGCGCAGATGAGCTGGTTTTCCCAGTTCATATCAATCGCGAGAGCATTAACGAGGAGAAATTTAAGCTGGGGGTTAATAACGGATTCGTCGAACATTTTGTTGATGATACCGAGGGTTTTGTCGGAAATCCAGTTATTAACCTTGTCTGGGGTTGAGAAAGAATCATAGGCGACGTCGGCGTAATAATTCTTGTTTAAGAGGTCGGTATAGGTCGGGAGGACTTGGTCTTTAAAGTCGTTGTTAATGAAAATTGCGTTCGCGAGAGAGCGATTTTCACTGTTTAGATAGGCTTTGGGTTTATAGTCGCCGAGGACGGCTTCGATTTGGGCTTTAGAATCGCCGGAGGCGCCGTCTTTAAGCATTGCGAGAGCGTATTTCAATGAAAGCGGGCTATATACAATGTTTTCTTCTTTTTCATTGAACTTTAGGAGAGATAAGTCGAAGTCGGAAAGAGAGCCTTCGGAGAGTTCGGGTTTCGATTCGGACGAGGGTTCGGAGGAAGATTGACTAGATTGGGGGGAGCTGGCGGGCTTATTGAAGAAGAAAAGAAAATAGACGCCGGCGGCGATTAGGAGGAGAGAGAAAACGGAAAGAAGAACGATTAAGAGGGTTTTTGGTTTTTTCTTTGGTTCGGTCGAAAGAGGGATTTCGGGGGGTTCGGGTTGTTGATCTTGGGGTTTGTTTTCTTCTTCCATATTTTTAAATCCGTTTAAGGTAATTATAGTTATATTTTAACATGGAAACAGAAGAATAAAATCTATTTTTCGCTAAGTCCTCGTTTAGCCCTTAAAAAATAACAACGTATTTCACTTAATATCTCGTAAATGCGATTCGGGTAACACCGGGCATCGATTTACTCGATATAAGGAAATAGTTGTTATCTTTTTTGGGTAAACTGCGG
>JAFRJE010000013.1 GCA_017432425.1 Candidatus Saccharimonadota bacterium | reverse complement strand
TTAATTTTTATCGCAGAATGGTTAAAGAAAGAGATATGTATTTCATTAGAATTAAAGACATTATCTATATAATAAGTTTCTCCTTTTTTCGGGCCATAAACAAATCGCGTTTTGTTCGCTTCGTCGGTTATATAGTTCACGAAAATTGATTTTGGACTAAACTGGGTTATCTTGTAAAATTCATCAAAAATATTCAACATTTGCCCAGTGTCTTTTTCCGTTACCTGGTCCTTAATCAAATTCGCAATTTTATCAAAGTGTTTAGCTATTTTAGCGCGCTCTGTTTCAAGTTTAGTATAATTTATCTTTTCAAAAAATACCACCTCAAAAACATTCTTCACTTCACTAATGTTGCGCACTAAACGATTTTCGATACCACAAAGCTCCGCATAACCAGATATTTTGTTTCGGTTTTGAGTATCAATACCTAAAATCGGCACATGATACACATTGGAAGTAATTAGCCCATGTAAGGACGTCCCTATAAAACCGGCGCTATGAGAAAACAGCGCTAACATATCTTCCGGCGACATTTTTTGTGTGACCATCACATTGCGTTTGCGCGCTTTTACGCGCGCGTAAATTTTTTTCAAACACTCCAAATCGTCGTGCACATATCCAATCGGACTGAATACAACCTGCAGATCGTATTTTTCGTTAATCAAATTCACTAATTCTGCTAAATTTTGTATAAATTGTTCATCTCCTCCCTGAATATTATTAACTTGAAGCACGATAAAACGCTCTTCAATTTTGTTTGTATTTTTAAGTTTTAAAAAACGTTTTTCCAGAATCTTCTTAGGATAAACTTCATCTATTAAATTCACCGAATCTAACACCACCTCGATTTTTTTGGCGTTCTTGACAGAAAAAGTGTTTTTTGCGTTTCTGTCTCGCACTGACAAATACGGACATAAATCCATAGTATAGTCAACTATTGATTGATTGATTCCAAAGTCTAACGGCACCCCAGGACAGTTAAATACTACCGGCAAATTATATTTATTTGCGACAAAAATCGGATATTGCCACATAGACAGCGACGGAATAAAAGATTCGGGGTAATCTTTTAGAACCTTACTATCCAATCTAACCGTATCGCCTCCGCCGACAACAATTCCGTCGATTTTATGTTTCGCGCAAAAATCATCCAGCTCCGCGGTCGAATAGACCTCTCTATCATAAAACGGCATTCTTCCGCCGTTTGGGGAAAATAAAAATAAATTATCTAGGTTTAGACGCTTCTTGATTTCGTGCTCAAACACGACGGGGAATAACAAATCCCCATAATTTTCTACATCAAACGACCCAACTTGTATGATATTATATCTCCTCATAAGATGATTATATAATATTTTAGTTTTTGTGTCATACTAAACAAATCTCGTTAAATAGTAGTTTTTCTAAAGCTTAAACATGCTATAATTAAACAAATATAAAATTGTGGAGTATTTTTATGCCTAAGCAAAAAACCGTCATCGTCATTGGCGCGGGTCCCGCTGGCCTAACCGCCGCTTATGAGCTACTCGATAAGTCAAAAGATTTTGACGTTGTCGTTCTAGAAGAGACAAATACTTTCGGAGGTATCTCTCGAACCGTTAATTACAAAGGGAATCGTATGGATATGGGCGGACATCGTTTCTTTTCTAAGGTTCCCGAAGTCAACGCATGGTGGGAAAAAATGCTCCCAACCCAAGGCTCTCTTCCTTATGACGATAAAAAACTCCACAGAAAATCCAACACTAAAAAAGGCGGCCCCGACCCAGAAAAAACCGACCGCGTCATGCTTCGCCGTAATCGCCTCTCTCGCATTTTCTTCAATCAAAAATTCTTCGACTACCCCGTCTCTCTTAAACCAGACACTATCAAAAACATGGGTCTCGGTACGACCTTTATTGTCGGCTGTTCTTATCTAAAATCTGTTGTCCACAAACTTCCCGAAGATTCTCTAGAAAACTTCTATATTAATCGTTTTGGGAAAAAGCTCTACTCCATGTTTTTCGAGAACTACACCGAAAACCTCTGGGGCCGTCACCCTCGCGACATCTCCGCCGAATGGGGTGCGCAACGCGTTAAAGGCCTTTCTATCTCCGCTATCCTTAAAGATATTTTCGGTAAAGTCTTTAAAAAGAAGAATCGTAAGGTAGAAACCTCGCTTATTGAAGAATTTGCTTATCCAAAGCTTGGCCCAGGCCAACTTTGGGAAATTACCGCAAAAGAAATTAAGAAAAAAGGCGGCGAAATTATTATGAACGCTAAAGTTATTGGCGTTAAGAAAAATAAGAAAAACGAATTAACTGGTGTAGTTTATGAAAAAGATGGTAAGAAAGTTACTCTCCCCGGTAATTACGTAATTTCTTCAATGCCGCTTAAAGATCTCGTTGAGGCTATGAATGATGTTCCGAAAAAATATCTCGAAATCGCTTCCGGGCTTCCGTATCGCGATTATATGACCGTCGGCGTCCTAAGTAAAAAACTCTCTCTAAAAAACGAAACTAATATCAAAACTCTCGGTAATATCGTTCCAGATAACTGGGTTTATGTTCATGATAAATCTGTTAAAATGGGACGCTTCCAAATCTATAACAACTGGTCGCCTTACCTTGTTAAAGACATCGAACATACCGCTTGGGTCGGTCTTGAATATTTCTGTAATGAAGGCGACGAACTTTGGTCAATGACTGACGATGATTTTGCTAAAATGGCTATTTCTGAAATGGCTAAAATTAACATTATCAAAGACGAAAATGAAGCTCTAGATTATCATGTTGAACGTGTTAAAAAAGCCTACCCTGCTTATTTTGACACATACGACCATATCGACGATCTCCGTAACTATCTCAATAAGATTCCTAATCTCTTCTGCGTCGGCCGCAACGGTCAGCATCGTTACAATAATCTCGATCACTCCATGTGTACTTCTTTTGAGGCCGTTAAAAATATTCTAAATGGTGCAACTGATAAATCTAATATTTGGAACGTTAATACCGAAAAAGAGTACCATGAGTCAAAATAAAACTTTTAAGATTATATTGTGGAGAGCTATAAAAGAGAATTACATTTTTGCTATTATGCTTACTCTAGTAGCTCTAAGAGTCGTACTCGGTTATATGATGGGTGCTTGGTATGGAACGAATCAAACATGTGATGACTTAGCAATGTTCAACGGCCTTACCTTAAGACGAATAACTGCTCCTGATGAATATTCGCTTATTAAAGATTTGAGTTTCTCTCTTTTTCTTGGAATATCCGCCGTTACTAATTTACCTTATACTATATTCCTTTCGCTTTTTTGGGCGTTAACCGCCTTTGTCGGGTGGCTTTTAGTCGGTAAAATTTGTAAAAATAAATGGTTGTGCTTAGCTGTCTTTGCTTATATTTTATTCTTGCCGACTGCCTTCGAATCGTGGAGTGGTCTAAGAATATACAGAAACTCAATTTTTGTCCCGTGTATTATTTTGACATTTAGCTTAAGTCTAATGGTCTTAATTAATCTTATTAATAAAGATAAAATTAAAAAAACATTTGGTCTAGCTATTCTTGCCGGTCTAGCTTTCGCGTTTACCTATTTTCTACAAGAAGGTGCCGCTTGGCTAAAAGCTTGTATGCTAGTAATCCTACTAATCTGTTTTGTAATTATTATATATAGATTCCTTAAAAAGAAGGCTAAAAATAATCTTAATTTTAAAAAAGCATTATCCTGGTCAGCAGTCTGTCTAACCCCCTTTATCATACTTTTTCTTTGGACAAACATTTACAAGGGAATCAATCACGCTTTATTCGGGGTTTATGAAACTAATACTAGAACTAATGGGGAACTCGCTCAATATGTAGAAACCACTTATATTGTTGAGTCGCCCAATCGAACAATGCTTGTCTGGAGTCCATACGATGCGATTAAATCAACTTTCGAAGCTTCTCCAACTCTCCAGTCTCATCCAGAATTATTAGAAGAAATAAGAACTACTGCTTGGTTTGAAAATGATATAGAAAAATATCCTATAATAAGAGAATTTTTTGGCTGGGTTATTAGGACAGAATTAAAAGAAACTGGACTTTGGACTTCGGAAGAAGATGTTAACAATATGTTTAAACAAGTTAACATTGAACTCGCCGAAGCGTTTAATAACGGTACCCTAAAAAAGGCCACAGGAAGAGTTCAACTACTAAAATCCGCTTATCCATATACTTGGGACGAAATAATAAAATGGGATTTTCCAAAACAAATTTGGGCTTCGCTCGAAGATGCCGTTTGGCTTAAAAATTACGAGATCGGCTTTAAGTATAGTAGTAATGATTCTGATTCTTTCCGAGACGGTAAGATTCTCCACATGATAGGCGACGTGAATAATCCAAACGGCAAAAAAAGAGAAATTGCCGTCTTCGTAGCTAATATTATCGCTTGGGTTTATCGAATAATTAATACTATTCTTATAATTCTCGTATTAGTATTTTTCATTATTGAAATTATAGGACTGTTTAGAAATTGGAAAACTAGAAAAAAATATATCAGAAAAAATAAACTAGTTCTTTCGCTCGCCATGGCAGGTATTGCGTTTTTCGGTGTCGCAATCGTGTATAGTTTTGGCATCTCTTGGTTCTTTACAGAAGAGTTTACCAAACAAATTTTCCTATTCTACCATATTGGCATGTCTGGCTTCTTGACTTTGGCTTATATTTCCTCGGCTGTGGGCTTTGCTGAATATATTAAAACTAGACAAAACCAACAGCTAAGTTGAAGGAATCGGCCATTTTTACTATAATAGATATATAAAATAGGAGATGATGTGAAAAAATATTTGATTACCGGTGGAGCTGGATTCTACGGAAGTATTCTGAAGGAAAGCTTATTAAAAGACGGCGATTTTGTTGTCAGTATCGATTTAGAGGGCGACGATTTTGTTCATAAAAATTTTGTTCCCATAAAGGGCGATATTCGAGATTTAAAACTTCTCGATAAGTTAAATAAAGAATACCAATTTGATGCTATCTTCCATTGCGCAGCCCTGCTTGCCCATGAAGTAAAGGATAAAAACGAACTCTGGACTTCAAACGTAGATGGTACTGAAAATATGGCTAAATTTGCCATAAAGAATAAGTGTAAAAAGCTTATTTTCGTCTCGTCCAACTGTCTATGGGGAAAAAGTTTCGATCATCCCGTTACTGAAGAAGAAACGCCAAATCCCGTAGAAATCTATGGTCGCTCCAAATTAGAAGGTGAAAAAATCTTAGCTGAATATAGCGACAAGCTTAATTCTGTTACTTTCCGTAGCCCTACTATTATCGACGAAGGTCGTCTCGGACTCTTAAGTCTTCTGTTTGAATTTATTGATGACGATAAAAAGATACCTATTGTCGGTAACGGCGAAAATAAGTATCAATTTATCTACGCAAAAGACATGGTTAAAGCTATGAAACTGGCCTTAAAATATAATAAAACCTCTATTTTTAATATCGGCTCAGAAAATGTTAAAACATTTAACGAAGTCTATAACTATGTTATTGAAAAATCCGGTTCAAAGTCTAGATTATTTCATTTTCCTAAATCAATCATGGTTGCCGCTATGAAAACTTGTTTTGCGCTCCATATATCTCCGCTCGGACCATACCAATATAAAATGATTTCTTCTAGCTTTATATTCGATATTTCTAAGATTAAGAAAGAATTAGGTTTTACGCCTACATTGACCAATGAAGAAATGCTATATAAAGCATATATGTATTATCATGAAAATCGTAAAGAAATCGAAAGTCGAAAAGATGTTTCTGCCCATAAGAAAAACGCTAAAATGGGAATCATTAAATTATTGAAATGGATGATGTAAGGAGAAGTTCTTGAAAGAGATACCTCGATCAAAAATTGCCGTTCTAATCCCTTGCTATAACGAAGCTAAAACTATTGAACGCGTAGTTAAAGATTATAAAAAAGCTTTGCCTGAAGCAGAAATTTTTGTATACGATAATAATTCGACCGATAAAACCGGCGAAATTGCTAAAAAAGCTGGCGCTAAAGTTCGCGTCGAAAGACGACAGGGAAAGGGTAATGTTGTTCGTAGTATGTTTAAAGATATCGACGCCGATTGTTATTTAATGATTGACGGCGACGATACCTATTCTCCCGATTCTGCTAGAAAAATGTGCGAAATGGTGCTAGAGGAGGGCGTTGATATGGTTATCGGCGATCGTCTTTCATCGACATATTTTCAGGAAAATAAGCGTCCGTTCCATAATTTTGGGAATCGTCTTGTCCGAAATCTAATTAATTTGATTTTTAAAAGCGATATTCGTGACATCATGACCGGTTATCGCGCTTTTTCGCGAGAATTTGTCAAAACTTTCCCAATTCTTTCTAAAGGTTTCGAAATCGAAACCGAAATGACTGTCCATGCTCTAGATAAAAACCTACAAATTGCCGAATTTCCTATCCAATACAAAGATCGAGAAGCAGGCAGCGAGTCAAAGCTTAATACTATAAGCGACGGTTTTAAAGTTTTATTTACTATAATGCGCCTGTTCGAAGATTACCGCCCTATGCTATTTTTTGGGATTCTTAGCCTACTATTTTTTGCTATCGCGTTCATTTTTGGCGTTCCAGTCTTTGTTGAATATTTTGCTACCGGGCTAGTCGCTAGATTTCCGACTTTAATTTTTGCGGGATTTATGCTTATAATATCGATTCTGATGCTTATTTGTGGAATAATTTTACAAGTAATCGCAAGAAAACATCGCCAACTTTACGAACTCTTTTCAATCAGAGCCAAAGAAGGGAAGAAATGAATAGACTAAAAGCCTTTGTTGACTGGTGTATTAGATGGCGTTACTTAATTGCTCTTATTGTCTTTGTTTTTTGCGTTGTTTTTAAACTCCATGGTTCCTCAATTGGCGTTTATAATTATATGTTTGATAATTCTCAGACATATAACACCGAACAAAATATTATCGGGAAATCGCGAGAAATTCGTAGCGATGAGTTCTTGGTTCATACCCCATACTATATGTCTCAGTTATATAATAATTACGAAAAAAATAGCGATATGATGAGTCTATCTGGTCAAGATATGATTATCGGCTATAACGCTCCCGTCCTCGATATTACGATTCTCTCGAAACCGTTTTGTTGGGGTTATATCCTTCTTGGTAACGAGTACGGTTTATCATGGTATTGGTGTATGAAACTAATTTTATTAGTATTAGTTAGCTTTGAACTCTGTATGATTATTACAGAAAAAAATAAAAAACTTTCTCTTCTCGGGTCTCTTCTTGTCGCTTTTTCGCCGCTCGTTCAATGGTGGTTTGTTCCACATATCGTCGATGTGTTTTTCTGGGGTATGTCGCTTTTAGTTCTCGCTTACCACTTTTTTACTGCAAAAGAAACAAGATATAAATTACTTTTTTCAATACTCTTATCGCTTTCCGCAATAACTTTTGTTTTAGCGCTTTTTCCCTCACTCCAACTTTCCGTTGGGCTCTCGTCTATTACTCTTCTCGTTGCCTTTTTGATTAGGGATAAAAAACAGATTTCATTTAAGAAAAAAGACTGGTGGCAAATTCTGATTATGGCGCTTTTTGTTTTGGGCGTTCTTGGCTATACATTATATACAAGTAAAGACGCTATCTCCGCGCTAACAAATACAGTTTATCCGGGGAAACGTTCATCTCTTGGCGGGACTAATACTATCGAGGACCTGTTTACCAGCCTAGTTGTTTTTACACTTCCGTTTAAAAATATAACTTTCTCGAACAACTGCGAAGTTAGTACTTTTATCCATTTTGCTCCGCTTTTTCTCATGCTCTACTGTATTTTTCATAAAAAACTCGCTAAAAATAGAAATATGGTAGTAGGTCGCGCCTTTGTTCTTTGTATTAGCGTTATGGCGGTTTTTATGCTTGCTGGTTTTCCGGAACTTCTCGCTAAATTAACAGGTTTTACATATATCAACCGCATGGACCAAGCTTACGGGCTTATCGCCACATTATTCACGATTTGGGGTATAGATATAGTTTGGCGTAATCGTGGGATCCTTTCGAAAAAAGCAATCTATATCTCGACCGGGCTCTATACGCTAAGCTATATCCTCTTCCTAGACGCAAAAAAACTTACTTACCTTCAGCTTTGGCAATACTTAATTATTATTATAGGTTTGGGCGGTCTTGCTTTTCTAATGTTAAAAAATACCCATAAAACAAAAATTATTTTTACACTTGCTATGATTTCCTTAATTTTAATTTCTGGATGTACTATTAATCCAATTGCGCATGGAATCACGTCCTTGACTAATCATCCCCTAGAGCAAAAAATCCACGAACTATCAACTTCAAACCCAGATGCTCGCTGGCTTGCTGTCGGCGAAATAAAACTTTCGGCCTTAGGTATTGTTAATGGCGCAAAAGTTATTAACGCAGTTAATTTTTACCCAGATTATGGAAAATGGCAAATTCTTGACGAAGACGGAGAATATGATAATATTTATAATCGTTACGCGCATATTTTTACAAACATGACAAACGAAAAGACGGAGTTTCTATCGGGTCCAACTGCCGATACGATGATACTTAATTTAAACTATGAAGATTCCGACAAACTTTCAATTAGATATTTATTGACGGCAGGTAAACTCGAAAACGAAACACCATATTTTAAAGAAATTTATAACGATATCGAAGGGAATTATCATATCTATGAAAAGGTGGACAACAATTAAAGGTACGGCTCTACGATTACGAGACGTTGTTATAAATATTTATAGAGGTTCTAAATCTCTGTGGAAAAAATATCATTTTAAAGTTCCCAAAGACGTCTTAAAGGCAAAAATAAAATATATCTGCGAGATGTTAACTAATCGTTCTCCGCTGATAAACCCAATGAATGGCGCGCAGTATGTCGCGTGGCTAGATGATAATAAAGAAGATATAAAATATAAAAAGTTTTCGTATAGTCCCCTAATCTCCGTATTAATTCCAGTTTATAACGTAAAGGCTGAATATTTAAGAGAATGTATAGAATCAGTTCTGTCTCAATCTTATGAAAACTTTGAGCTCTGTTTAGTTGATGACGCTTCTACCTCAGAAGATACTATAACCCTCCTAAAATCTTATGAAAATAATTCAAAAGTAAAAATAAAATTTCGTAAAAAAAACGGCAATATTTCTCGCGCTACTAACGACGCTCTAGAGATAGCAAAAGGCGAGTTTGTTGCGCTTGTAGATAATGACGATCTCCTCAATAAAGACGCTCTATATAAAGTGGTTGAAGTTTTGAATAAAAATAAAAAACTAGATTTAATATATTCCGATGAGGATAAGATAGAATCAAAAGGGAATAGATGTTACCCCCATTTTAAGCCGGATTTCTCTCCCGATACGCTACTCAGCCTTAATTACATTTGTCATTTAGTCGTTGCTAGGACAAAAATTTTAAAAAATATCGGGGGCTTTACTGTTGGTCTAGAAGGCGCGCAAGATTATGATATGTTACTTCGTTTCACAGAAAAAACAAAACAAATCTATCATATTCCAGAAGTTTTATATCATTGGCGCATGATTGACGGATCGACTGCCCAAAAATTAGATAATAAAAGCTATGCTAGCGACAAGGGAAAGAAAGCAATCGAATCCGCACTCCAACGTCGCGGTTTAGAGGCTAACGTAAAAAAAGATGTCGCTTCGACATATTATCAAGTTCTCTACGAAATCAAGCAAGAGCCTCTCGTCTCTATTATTATCCCAACTAAAGATCATGCTGATATTACGGAAAAATGTCTCAAGTCAGTTTATGAAAAAACCACATATAATAATTTTGAAGTTATTTTAGTTAATAATAGAAGCGAGAAAAAAGAAACTTTTGAACTCTTTAAACAGTATAAAAATAAATACAATAACTTTCGAGTTATTGACGCGGATATGGAGTTCAACTATTCGAAAATTAACAATTTAGCCGTCTCTAAAGCCAATGGCGAGGTTATTATTTTATTGAATAACGATACTGAAATTATTACTCCGGAGTGGATGACTATGCTAGTCGGCTATGCGACATTACCCCATGTTGGTGCGGTTGGCGCAAAATTACTTTATCCCGACAATTCAATTCAGCACGCCGGCGTAATCTTAGGATTAGGTGGCGTAGCTGGACACGCTTATATCGGCGAAAAAAGAGACGCACTCGGTTTATACGGAAGATTACGCGTTCCTTATGATTATGGTGCCGTAACCGCCGCCTGCCTTTGTATTGAAAAGAAAAAATTCGAAGAAGTAAAAGGTTTAGATGAAGAAAAATTAAAAGTTGCTTTTAATGATATAGATTTTAATATCAAACTCCTAGAAAAAGGCTATTATAATGTTCTTCTTCCGATGGTCGAGCTTTATCATTTTGAGTCAAAATCTCGCGGTTTAGACACCGCCCCGGAAAAACGCGAACGCTTTAAGAAAGAGGTTCTCTCAATGCAGCATAAATGGGGCGAAAAATTAACCCATGACAAATTCTATAATCCGAACTACTCTCTTGATGACGCATTTATGTTGGATAGGAAAAAGAAAGAAGATAGATGAGCCATCCGAAATCTAAAACCGATAAAACTAAACTCGCGGTTTACATAATTGAAGATGTTGAATGTGCCCAGTTCCGCTATCGTGTAAAAAACGTTATAGAAGCTCTTGAAAAAAGCGAGAGTTGGAAAGCTACATATCTTCCAAAGACCAAAATCGAAAAGATTGATTTTGATAAAACCTCGTTACTTATTATCGAGAGGCAAACCGGAAAAGATAATACAATTAAATCATTAATAAAAAAAGCCCATACTAATCGAATAAAAGTTTTATTTGATATTGACGACCTAGTTTTCAATTACAAAGATATACCACTAATAGTGAAAACTACTCGCGATAAAAATTTTCTTTACTGGCTTGGCTATATTTTTTGTATTCGTAGAATCATGAAGCATTCCGACGGTTTTTTAACGACTAATGATTTTCTCGCTAAAAAATTA
The DNA here is from genome assembly GCA_017432425.1 of Candidatus Saccharimonadota bacterium. GTDB lineage: Bacteria > Patescibacteriota > Saccharimonadia > Saccharimonadales > Saccharimonadaceae > Nanosyncoccus. The sequence continues at coordinate 24,263 of JAFRJE010000013.1, read as the reverse complement.
AAGTGCTCGTTTGAAAAACCCGTTGCGGTTATTCCGAATTCGCTCAACTTTGAACAAATCGCAATTTCCGAAAAGACCCTCAAACAAAAATCTAAGATAAAAAATAAAACTTTTACCCTTGGATATTTTTCCGGCTCTCCGACTCATACTAAAGACTTCCGTTTAATCGAACCTGAAATTATTAAGTTTTTAAATACTTATCCCGATTCAAAATTGAAAATTGTTGGGTTTATGGATTTTTCTGCCTCTGCTAAAAAACTTTTAGAAGAGGGAAGAATTATTTTTGAAAAACCAGTCGGCTATTTAAAACTCCAAGAAAAAATCGCGAGCGTCAACGTCAATTTGGCTCCACTCGTTATTAACGACTTTACTAACTCTAAATCCGAACTTAAGTTTTTCGAAGCCGCAATCGTCGAAGTTCCAACCATCGCCTCGCCCAGTTTTGTGTTCAAAAAAGCAATTAAAGACGGCGAGACTGGCTTAATTGCTAAACCTGGCGAATGGTATAAAAAATTAAAATATCTATACGAAAATCCAGAAAAATCTAAAATAATTGCTAAAAACGCGAGAAATTATTGCCTTAAAAAATATTACGGTAAAAATTTCCTAAACGAAGTTGAAGAAGCCTATAACTTAGTTTGATGGAGGAGTATATTAAAAATATTATGAATAAATCTAAAAAAGTCTCAGTTATTCTCCCAAATTATAATTACGAAAAATATCTCTCTCGCCGAATTAAATCGATTCTGTCTCAAACCTACCCGCTTTATGAACTAATTATTCTTGATGATGCTTCGTCGGATAACTCAGTTAAAAAAATCAAATCCCTCCTTCCGAAAATAAAAGAAAAATACCCAAATCTAAAAGTAAAATTTCTCGTAAATGAAAAAAATACCGGAAAACCAATCAAACAATGGCAAAAAGGTTTCGAACTTGCAACTGGTAATTATATTTGGATAGCGGAGGCGGATGATCTTTCCAGTCGCCGGTTCCTCGAAGAGATGATGAAACCTTTCTCCGATGAAAAAGTCGTCTTGTCCTATTCTGAATCAAAAATTATCAATAAATTCGGAGTAATTTTAGCACCGAATTTCCGTTTTTCGCGCGATAAAGAAAAAACTGGTCGTTACCAAAAAAGCTATATTAAAGACGGAAAAAAAGAAATTGAAGAAATTATGGCAATAAGATGCTCAATTCCGAACGTTTCAGCCGTAGTTTTCTATAATACTCCAAAAATCCCGTATCAAAAATATTTAGAAGAAGCGTCTAGTTTTTCTCAGGCTGGCGATTGGTATTTTTATTCAAAAGTCCTAAATCACGGTAAAATTAGTTACAATAAAAAATCTTTAAACAGTTTCCGAGTTCATCATGGTAGCCGAACCGCCGAATCCAAAAAACTTGAAACTAGCTATCGCGAAATCTTAAAGCTCCACCAATCCTTCCTTGAGAATTATCATCTCTCCGAAGTAGTAAAAAAATGGATGAAAGCTGAAGAAATGCGGATAAAGCTAAAATATGGTATAATTAGCTAAACTAATACGGAGTTTTTATGAAAGGAATAATTTTAGCCGGCGGTTCCGGAACCCGCCTTTATCCTCTAACTTTAGCAACTTCAAAACAAATGCTTCCGGTTTATGATAAACCAATGATTTATTATCCGCTTTCGACGCTCATGCTCGCCGGCATTCGTGATATTCTGATTATCTCGACCCCAAACGACCTCCCCAATTTCCAACGTCTTCTTGGCGACGGTTCCCAATTTGGGCTAAACCTTTTCTATAAGGTCCAGCCTTCCCCTGACGGTCTTGCCCAAGCGTTTATTCTCGGCGAGGAATTTATCGGCGACGACGCCTGCGCGATGGTTCTCGGCGACAATATTTTCTATGGTAACGGTTTCTCGACCTCCCTAAAAGAAGCAGCCGCTAATGCCGAAGACAATGCCCGCGCGACCGTTTTTGGCTATTACGTTAATGACCCCGAACGTTTTGGTGTTGTTGAATTTGATAAAAATTGGAAAGCTCTTTCGATTGAAGAAAAACCGACCCAACCAAAGTCCAACTACGCCGTTACGGGACTCTATTTTTATCCTAAAGGTGTTTCTGAACTTGCCAAAACAATTAAACCATCCGCTCGCGGCGAGCTAGAAATTACGACTCTAAATGAAAAATATCTAAAATCCGATTCTCTCGACGTCCAGCTTCTCGGCCGCGGCTTTGCTTGGCTTGATACTGGAACAATGGATTCGCTTGCCGACGCTTCCGACTTCGTCCGCGTAATCCAAAAACGTCAGGGAATCCAAATCTCCGCCCCCGAAGAAATTGCCTATAAAAACAACTGGATTTCTAAAGACGATCTTCTTGAATCCGCCAAAAAATACGGCAAGTCAAGCTACGGAGCCCACCTCAAAAATGTCGCCGAGGGAAAGCTAAAAGATTAATATGGGAAATTTTACATTCGAAAAAACCGAAATTAAAGACGTCTTTGTCGTCATTCCAAAAGTTTTTGGCGACAACCGCGGCTATTTTATGGAAACCTATTCCGAAAAAGACTTTAAAGAAGCTGGTCTAAATTATAATTTTGTCCAAGATAACCAATCCTCCTCAACTAAAGGCGTTCTTCGCGGACTCCACTTCCAAAAAACCTACCCCCAGGCGAAACTTGTTCGCGTTCTAAAAGGCGAAGTTTACGACGTCGCGGTCGATCTTCGCGAAAATTCCGAAACTTTTGGAAAATACGTCGGCGTTCTTCTCTCGAGTGAAAATAAAAAACAACTCTTAATCCCGCGCGGTTTCGCGCATGGCTTTCTCGTCGTTTCAGAAACTGCCGAGTTTGCTTATAAATGCGACGATTTTTATCATCCCGAAGACGAAGGCGGCTTACTTTTTTCGGACGAGACCGTTAATATTTCTTGGCCAAAACTTGACTGCGAACTAAAGCTAAGCGAAAAAGACAAAATTCATCCTACGCTAAAAAACCTAAACTTTAAATTCAAGGAGGGAATATAATGACTAAAAAAACGATTGTCGTAACCGGCGGCGCTGGCTTTATCGGCTCAAATTTTGTTTATTATATGTTAAATAAATATCCGGATTATCGTATTGTTTGCGTTGACTGCTTAACTTACGCGGGTAATCTTTCGACCTTAAAGACCGCTCTCGAAAATCCAAACTTCCGTTTCGAAAAATTAAATATTTGCGACTACGACGCAATTAAAAACCTATTCGAAGAAGAAAAACCAGACATCGTCGTTAATTTCGCTGCCGAGTCCCACGTCGACCGCTCGATTAAAAATCCTGACATTTTCGTAAAGACTAATATCTCCGGAACCCAGACCTTAATGGATGTTTGCCGCGAGCTTAACGTCCCTCGTTTTCATCAAGTTTCGACCGACGAAGTTTATGGCGACCTCCCGCTCGACCGTCCCGATCTTTTCTTTACCGAAAAAACCCCTGTCCATGCTTCTTCGCCGTATTCTGCCTCGAAAGCTGGCGCCGACCTCCTCGTTTTAGCTTACTATCGAACTTTTAACTTCCCCGCAACAATTTCTCGCTGCTCAAACAACTACGGACCATACCATTTTCCGGAAAAACTTATTCCTCTAATGATTATTAACGCGCTCAACGACAAACCTCTCCCTGTCTATGGCGACGGCAAAAACGTTCGTGACTGGCTCTACGTCGAGGATCACTGTAAAGCAATCGACCTCATTATCCACAGCAATAAACTTGGCGAAGTCTATAACGTCGGCGGTCATAACGAAATGGCAAACATCGACATCGTCAAATTGATTTTGGGAAAACTTAAAAAACCCGAATCTTTAATTACCTTTGTCGAAGACCGAAAGGGACACGATCGTCGTTACGCAATCGATCCGACAAAAATTCACGACGAACTCGGCTGGCTTCCAGAAACAAAATTTGCCGACGGAATCGAAAAAACGATTGATTGGTATCTAAATAATAAATCGTGGTGGGAAGAAATTATTTCCGGCGAGTATAAAAATTATTATTCTAAGATGTATGGAGAAAACTAATTTATGAAGGTTTTTGTTACTGGCGTTTCTGGCCAGCTCGGTCATGACGTAATGCTAGAATTAAAAAAACGCGGAATTCCTGCCGTCGGCTCCGATCGTTCTGGGAATAGTGATGAATTTGAAGTTATCGCCCTCGATATAACCGATAAAGAAAATGTCGAGAAAGTTTTAACTGAAATTTCTCCCAACGTAATTGTTCATTGTGCTGCCTGGACTAATGTTGACGGCGCCGAAGACGAAAAAGCTCGTCCGATTGTCGAAAAAGTTAATGTTGAGGGAACTAAAAATCTCGCCGAAATGGCAAAAAAGTTAGACGCGAAAATGATTTATATTTCGACCGACTATGTTTTCAACGGAGAGGGAACGACTCCGTGGCAACCCGACGACAAAAATTTTGCCCCCCAGAATTTCTATGGCAAAACCAAACTTGGTGGCGAACTTGCCGTCTCGGAAACTCTAGAAAAATATTTTATTGTCCGCATTGCTTGGGTTTTTGGCAAAAACGGTAAAAATTTTGTTGACACTATGCTTCGCGTAGGCGAAACACATCCCGAAGTTCGTGTTGTCGACGACCAAATCGGAACTCCAACCTACTGTCCTGATCTCGCCCGTCTCCTTGTCGATATGCTCGAAACCGAAAAATACGGCTTTTATCATGCGACTAACTCCGGCGGTTATATTTCTTGGGCTGATTTTACGAAAGAAATCTTTCGTCAGGCTAAAGTCGACTCAAAAGTTATTCCTGTTTCGACCCTAGAATACGAAAAAATTGCTGGAAAAACCGTCGCGAAACGTCCGTCGAATTCTCGCCTCGACAAGTCTAAATTAGAAAAAAACGGCTTTGTGTCGCTTCCAGATTGGAAAGACGCTCTCTCCCGTTATCTCGCTGAACGAAACTCTAACTAAAGAGCTTCATATATTCCTTAGCAATTACGTCCGGCTCCCCCTCTTTAACGATTTTTCCGCCCTCAATCATTATTGCTCGGTCGCAAAACTTTCTTACGTTTTCCATTGAATGCGTAACTAAAATTACCGTCTGGTTACCTTTTAGGCTCGCGAAATAATCGTTACATTTTTGCTGGAACGCCGCGTCTCCAACCGCCAACACTTCGTCTAAAATTAAAATATCTCCTCGCGCCCTAATCGCAATCGAAAACGCAAGCCGAACCTGCATTCCGCTCGAATAATTTTTCAATTTCTGGTCTTGGAATTGTTCTAGCTCCGCAAATTTCCAAATCTCCTCATACATCTCATCCATTTCTTTGTTCGAAAATCCGAGTAGCGCCCCGTTTAAATAAACATTTTCTCTCCCCGTCAACTCCGGATTAAACCCGACCCCAAGCTCAATAAAGGGAACTAAACTCCCGTTAATAGTAACTTCGCCCTTTTCCGGATAATAAATCCCCGCGAGAATCTTCAAAAGCGTCGATTTTCCGCTTCCGTTTCGCCCAACAATTCCAACGAACTCCCCTTTCCGTATATTAAAACTAATATTGTTTAATACCCTCTGTTCTCTATATCCCTTAACCCCCCTTAAGCGATTAAAAATTGCCTGTTTTAGTCCCCACGCCCTCTCCGTCGGCAAAATAAAACTCTTCGACAAATGTTCAACCTCAATAGCGTACTCGCTCTCAGTTCTAACTTCTCGCCTTGTCCCGATTTTCCTTTTCATCTAAACTTCCTCCGCAAAAAATTTCGACTTTCTTCTAAAATATAACGCCGCGACGGTCAATAAAACAACCACTAAAATAATTGGCAAAACTTTCAATACTGGATTCTCTAAATAACTCCACGTCGTAATTGTCTCTGTCGTAATCAAATTATAACGAACGTCTTGAATCGCTTGCGCAATTGGGTTCAATAAAATCACTTTCGCCGCTAGTCCGCTCGAATTCGCGACCATCGCAATTGGATAAATAATTGGTACCGCATAAAACAAAGCCTGAATCAGAACGTCCCAAATCGACACGACATCTCGATATTTAACATTAATCGCCCCCAGCAAAAAGGAAATCCCCAGCGATAAAGCGTATAACTCTAAAATCGAGAGGGGAACTAAAAGCCACGACAGGCTAGGTTCGACTCCGTTAATCAGCGCAAAAATCACTACCACTACGAGGTTAATCGCCAAGTTAATCAAAGCAGTAAATGTTGTAGAAACTACAACAATATACTTTGGAAAACTAATCTTTCTAAGCAAATCTCCCCTTTGAACAATCGCCTGAATTCCTTGGCCAGTACATTCTGTAAAGAAACTCCACAGCGTCGTTCCGGTCAAAAGATAAACCGGATAATGTGGAATGTCCCCGCCGAGCCTTAAAAGTTTCGCGAATACGACGTATAAAATCGCAAACATCATCAACGGTCTCAAAAGCGCCCAAAGATATCCCAAAACCGATCCCTGATACCTTAATTTAAAATCTGTCTTCGTCAGTTCTTTTAAGAGAATGCGATTATTTCTATACAAAACATTCGGAATCTTCATAGCTCCTCCTATTTTACCATAATTTCTAAAGATTCTCCAAATACCTCAGCGTATCCAAAATCGCGTCTTTAACTCCCAGCTTCGCTTTCCAGCCCAACTCTCGCTCCGCTAAACTTGGGTCAGCATAAAACTCCGGAAGGTCTCCCGCTCTCCTCGTGCCAACTTTTTTCGGCAATTCTTTTCCCGAAATTTCCTCAAAAGCCTGGATAATCTGAAAAACCGACGTCCCTTTTCCGCTACCTAAATTATAAACCGAAACCCCCTCTTTGATTTTTTCTAAAGCCCTTAAATGCCCTTTTGAAAGGTCGGTAACGTGAATATAATCTCGAACGCAACTTCCGTCCTCGGTCGGATAATCGTCGCCATAAATCACTAGTTCTGGAATTTCTCCTCGATAGACTTTCATCACGATTGGCATTAAATTATTCGGTCTCCCGTTCGGATCTTCGCCGATTAGCCCTGATTTATCTGCTCCAATCGGATTAAAATACCTTAAAATTGTTGCCTTGAATTGTGGATTTGCTTTCGCGGTATCTTTAATAATCTGCTCAATCATTGCCTTCGTCCAACCGTACGGGCTAGAAATATTAACTCCAGTCGCCATTTCTTCGTTATAAACCGGCGTAGCCTGCTCTCCATAAACCGCCGCCGACGAAGAAAAAACTAGCTCAAAAACTTGGGTCTCGATCATCGCTTTTAATAAATTAACCGTTCCGCCAATATTATTCTCATAATAATCCAGCGGTTTTTCGACCGACTCTCCGACCGCCTTTAGTCCTGCGAAATGAATAACCGAATCAATTTCATTCTCCGCGAAAACTTTTTCCGTCTCCATATAATTTTTTAAGTCAACTTTAAAAAACTTCGGTCGAACTCCGGTAATTTTCTCAATTTTGTCTAGAACCGTAATCTTCGAATTAAACAAATTGTCCAAAATCAAAACTTCGTACCCCGCCCGGATCAGTTCAACTGCCGTGTGCGACCCAATATATCCAGTCCCTCCCGTAACAAGCACCCTCTTCATTCTGCTCCTCCTTAACTGTTTATATGATATAATATATATTATATATGAAAAAAGACTCTGCCTCCCTATTTCGCCTATTTTTAATTCTTGGCGACGCCCTTGCGATTATTCTTGCCTTTTCTTTTGCCTATTTTTTTCGCACTCATATCGACCCGCGTCCCTATTTTTTCGAGTCGGAAATCGTCGATTTTATTAAATCTATTTTTCTTCTCGTCCCAGGTTGGATTCTAATCCTCGCCTCGCTCGGACTTTATAAAAAAACTTTCTTTATTGCTCGTCGCGCGCGAACAAACGAAGCCTGCCGTCTGCTCCTCGCTTCAGTTATCGGAACCATGTTCATTATAACTTTCGACTTTTTCGGTCGCGGAAATCTTTTCCCAGTCCGTATTATCGCAGTCTATTCTGCTGGGCTCTGCTTCGTCTTCTTAATCCTAATCCGAAACCTAATCCGCTTTGTCCGTAAACGTATTTTTCTCGCCTCTCGCGGCGGGCTTCGCGCAATCGTTGTAGGGAACAATAAAAATACCGATTTTCTCTCCGACTATATTTCTTCTTTTCCAGAATCCGGCTATAATTTAGCCGGCGTTGTTGCCTCGAAAAAATACATCCCAAAAGACCTCTATAAACGCCAATACTCTTCCGTTAAAGAAGCGGTTAAAAAACTTAAACCCGACGTAATTTTCCTGACCGACGAACGCCAAACTGAATATGTTTATAAAATGTCAATCGAGCGCCATCTCCTCTATTATTTTGTCCCCTCCGAAGCCGCGCTTTCGTCCCAAATCGGCGACGTTGAACTAATCGGCAACACCCCCGTCATTCGCGTCAATGCAACTCCGCTCAACGGCGGCATGAGCGTCGTTAAACGCTTCTTTGATTTATTCCTCGGCGGCTTGATTCTTCTCCTCGCCCTAATCCCGATGTTGATTCTCTGGCTCATTATTAAATTCTCCGACCTTAAAAATCCCGCCGTCTATTCCGAAGACCGCCTTTCCCAATACAACCGCAAGTTCAAGATTTATAAATTCCGTTCCATGAAAGCCGAATATTCTGGTATGTCTCCCGAGGAGGCCTTTAAGAAAATGGGGAAGCCTGAACTAATAAAACAATACCGAAAAAACGGCGACTATCTAAAATCCGACCCCCGTATCACGAAAATCGGAAAGTTTATTAGAAAAACCTCCCTCGACGAACTCCCCCAGCTCTTTAACGTTGTTAAAGGCGACATCTCCCTTGTCGGGCCTCGCGCCCTCGTCCCCGGCGAACTCCGAACTTACGGCGACCGTTCGCTCCTCCTTTCCGTAAAATCCGGTCTGACTGGTCTTGCCCAAGTTTCCGGTCGTCGCGACATTTCTTTTGAAGAGCGCCGTGCCCTCGATATTTATTATATCCGCAACTGGTCGCTTCTCCTCGACCTCCAAATCCTCTTCCGAACCATCGTCGTCGTTTTAAAGTTTAAAGGCGCAAAATAATGAAAGTCGCCTTAGTTTGCGACTGGCTGACTAACGTCGGCGGCGCTGAACGCGTCCTAAAAACAATTAGCGATATGTTCCCAACCGCCCCGATTTATACTTCCCAGTACAATCCAAAGAAAATTGACTGGTTTAAGGATCGCGACGTCCGTGTCGGCTGGCTCCAGATTTTTCCGTGCGGCTTTCGTCGTTTCCTTGGTCCGCTTCGTCAAGGTTATTTTTCGCATCTTAATCTAAAAGATTACGATTTAATTATTTCCGTAACCGGCGCCGAGGCAAAGTCAATCAAACAGGGAAACGCAGTCCATCTCTGCTATTGCCACGTCCCAACTCAATATTATTGGGGAATGTACGACGATTATCTTAAAAACCCTGGCTTCGGCTTTCTCGATCCACTCGCTCGCTTTTTCTTAAAAATTCTCATTAAGCCCCTAAAATCCGCCGATTATAAAGCTGCTAAACGCCCCGACGAGTTCATTACAATCTCAACCTATTCTGCCGAACAGATTAAAAAATACTACAATAGGGAATCAACCATCATTTTTCCACCAGTAGCTGTGGAAAACTTCCTGAAGAGGGAATTATCCACAACCAAAATCCCCGAACAAAACGAAATAAAATCGAAAAAAAATCAAGGGCTGAAAAAAGAAAAAAATAAAATAAAAACCGAAAAAAGTCAAATCTCCTCTGTAGAATCCTCCGTGAAGTCTCTCGTGAAGCCAAGCGAACGTTATGGTTTTGTAACGACCTCGCGCCATGTTACTTGGAAACGCCTCGACCTCGCGATTGAAGCCTGTCTCTCGCTCAATCTCCCCTTAACGATTATCGGCGAGGGACCCGAAACGAAAAAGCTAAAAAAACTCGCAAAAAAATCGCGTCTGATTAAATTCTTGCCCCTAATGGATCAAAAATCTCTAAAAAAATATCTTGAATCGGCCGAGGGTTTTATTTTCCCCTCTCTCGAACCGTTCGGAATTGCCCCTGTCGAAGCGCTTGCTGCCGGCTGTCCCGTTATCGCTTACGGTAAAGGCGGCGCCGTCGATTATGTTATTGACGGCGAAAACGGCGTTCTTTTCGGGAAACAATCCGTTAATTCCCTCCGCCTCGCTCTAAAAAAATTTAGAACCCTAAAGTTCCCCGAAGAAAAAGTCAAAAATTCCGCTCTTCCCTTTTCCGAAAAACATTTTAAAGCTAAATTAAAACAAGAAATTTTGACCGCCCTGAAAGAGAAAAAACGTCATGAAACGAATTAAAAATTTTCTTTTCTATTCCTTTCCTGCTGTCCTCTTTTTCTCCTATTATCCGCTTCTTTCCCTCGGCTCGAACGCCTCAATGAATTTTGAATTTTCTCTCCCCTTGATTTGGCTGTTTTGCTTTGCCTTGCTTTCCTTGAAAGATTTTTACGATTTCCTAATTTCCCTAAAGTCTAAAAAATCCCCTTGGATCCTAAAACTCGCTTTGCTCTTCCCTCTCTATCTCTCCCTGTCGATTGTTTGGTCGCCTAACCCCCTCCGCGCGGTCTTAACCTCCGGTATCGTCTGGTGTATTTTTATCTCCCTAGCCGGCTTCTGCTCTATTCTAAAGTCTAAAAATCTTAATCTCTCGCTTCTTAAAAAAGTTTTCCTAGTTTCCGCTAGTTTAGTCTGCTTGTTCTGCTGGCTCCAATGTTTCCTCGATGTTTTTGGCGTTTCTCGCGAAACTACTCTTCTCTGTCTTGGTTGTACCTCTCGAATTTTCGGTTTCCCCCATCCTTCTGGCTTCGCAATCGAGCCTCAGTTTATGGGCAATCTCCTCCTCGCCCCGACTCTCTACAGCATATATTTATATACTAAAACCGAACAAAAAGTCAAAAAACCGAACGAAAAATCTATCCCTCTTCTCCTTCTCTTTTCCTCGACCCTTTTTCTAACATTCTCGCGTGGCGCTATTTATGCTTTCGCGGTTGGGTTAGCCGTCTTTCTCGTTGTCAGCCTAGTTAAAAAACTGTTTCCCCTTTCCGTCGCTCTAAAAACTCTCGCCTTAACGCTCGTTGCTTTTCTTTTTGCTCTTACCGCGCAGGGGATTTTCTCTGAGCTTTCCTCGACGAACGATACTTTTTCTTCTGGCGTCGCCAAATCCCTTAATCAACTCTCTCTCGGAATTATTGATTTTCGAACGACTAAAATTCAAAGCCCAGAAGATACGACCGAGGAATCCGTAGCGGAATCTTCCGTCGCTAGCTCCGACGACGAAAATCCCGAAAACCCCGAAAACTTTTCCGTTTTCGACGGCTACGTCGAAGAATCGACTAATTTCCGCCTCGACCTAAACGCCTACGCCCTCTCCGCTTCGCTCGATTCTCTCGCTAATTTCCTCTTCGGCTACGGTCTCGGTTCCGCCGGAACAGTTATGTTCGAAAAAGGTTTTACGTCTAGCCCTAAAGAAATCGTCCAGAACGAATATTTCTCCCTCCTCCTTGAAACCGGTCTTCTCGGCCTCCTCCTCTTCTTCGCTGTTCTTATTCTCTTTTTCTATGAAACGAAAAAATCCCTCGGCGTTTCTCTTGAAGGGATTTTTCTCGCTAGTCTAAGCGTCGCGTTCTTAATTACTCTTTCGTTTTTCTCTGGTCTTCCGAACGCGCTCCATCTTTATCTTCTTCCTCCGCTTTTTCTTTTTTCTTTCCAAACACGAATCGGTCATAAATCAAAAAGTTAATTACCATAATCACCGCCGTAACCAAAACAAAGTTCCCCGTACTAGCTACGAATTCATAAGAGAACGGAATGTGGATCGCTTGACAAATATCAAACGCTAACTGGTAAAGGAACTTCGGAAACTCAAAAACCCAAGTCAAGCTAGGCTTAATCGCCGTCGCCGAAATAATGTTCCAAATAAAAAATCTTACAACCTGACGTTTCCCGACTTGCCTCCCTCTCCAGGTATAATGACTATGTAAATAATAACCCGTAAAAATCGAAACAACCCCAGAAATTAGCGACGCAATCGGCAGTTGCCCCTCTCCCGAAAATACCGTCAAAGCCAGAACTTCATAAACCCCGTACCCAATCGCGGTATTTAGAAGCCCTAAAAAGAAATATTTTTCTGCGCGTTTTTTGCTCATTTAACAATTTTCTCCATTTTTTCAATTACTTTATCTATATCTTCCGGTCGGTTATGATAACCGAGCGAAAAACGAATTAGCGGCGGGAAATTCCTAACTTTATCAAGATAATAATGTGCGCAAAAATACCCCGTTCGCGCCATGATTTTCTCGTCCCCCAACGCCGAGCCAAGTAAATGCGAATCAACTCCCTCAACATAAAAACTCATCGTCGGATTCGCCTCTTCGTTAACTAAATGAACTTTTTTCGAACTCGCCAAAAACTCATACAATCTCGTATAATTTTCCTCTAAATTCTTGTGTTCTTTTTTTGATAAGTTAGAAATCCAATCAATCGCCTCCCCGAGCGCAATAATTTCCCCCCAAGCCTGTAATCCCGACTCAAACTTCGTATAAATATGCTCCGGATTTTCCGCCGAAAGTAAATAACTTTCTTTTTCAACGTCATCAACCATTCCCCCTCCAATAAACGACGTCTTAATTTTTAATAACAAATCTTTCCGGACGATCATTCCCCCTAAACTCGGCGCGTAGAGTTTGTGCGCGGAAAAGAAAATCGCGTCCGGCTCTTGTTTACATAAAATCTCCGGACTGTGCGCCATCGCCTGCGCCGCATCAATCAAAACAATCCCCCCATTTTTATGAACTTTCGAAATTAAATCTTTGATGTTTAAAAGTCTTCTTCCGTCAAAGTTCCCCGCGCAGTTCAAGATTACTACGGCTTTTTTAAAATCTGTGTCCAAGGGAACTGAACCGTCCGGATTTCTTGGAATAACTTCTCTCTCTAGATTATATTTTTTAGCATACGACAAACTTGCTAAAAACGGGGAATTATGTTCAATGTCTGTTGTAATTATGCGAGAAAATTTAGAATAATCAAGTTGACTAAGAACTAGATTTATTCCATAAGTCGTATTCAAGGTAAACGAAACAAAATAATCTTTCCCTTTTAGTTTTAGATATTTCAGAACTTTCTTTCTTGTCGCCTCGACTCGCCTATCCGTCTCAATTCCCCATGGATATTTTACGCGCTCTCCGCAAGAATTAAACTTCGTATAATATTCTTCTAGAGCTTGGATGACTGGTCGCGGTCTTAGTGACTGGCAGGCGGCGTCGAGATAAACTTCCCCCTCTCCTAAATAATCAAAATCTTCCATAATAAAACTAATTATACCACTCTCCGCCGAGTTCCCGTGCTATAATAATAAACATGGTTTGTATTGCTGCTTTTATTATTCTCGCTCTCGTCGGAATTATTGTCGCGATAATTTCTATTTTTAAACGCGACATTGGCGTCGCCTACTGGAAAGCCTTTAAAAAAGCCTGGGGCTGCGTCTGGAAAAAAGTCCGTCTCCAAAAATGCGAAACGAACTTTAAAGACGACGTAAAAAATACCCTCCTAAAAAAAGTTATCCTAAAAAAGCCGAACCTCGTCAGACCTCTCTCGGTCGTTATTGAAGTCATCTCGGTTCTTATTGTTGCCGTCGTTGTTTGGGCGCTCCTAGTTTCGATCAAATCCCTCCTCGCTCTTTGGGCGCTCGGAACTTGTAATGTTGATTCCCCCGCCTCCTGTTCGCTCAGTTCCGAATCTTGCTCTCTCGGCGACGACAATGTAGAAAAAGGCTTTTTCGAGGGAATCGGTCGCTGGTTTACAGAATGGGGCGATATCTTTGCCGCAATCCCCGACGCAACCAAAAATTGGCGCGCCGAAGAATATATCGCCGAACCCTATCTTTTAATTAAAAAAGATTCTCCCGAAGACGGAAAGTCCTTTGCTGTTGATTTTCTCGACCCCGGCTGTTCTGCCTGTCTCCAGTCCTATAAAAACCAACTCTCCTCCGGTTTCTTCGACAATTACAATACCGTCGTCCTCCTCTACCCGATTGAAATCTCCGAGGGGAACTATAAATTCCAAAACTCGAATCTAACAACTCGCCTAATTTACGCGACTAAATTCCTCGACGAAAAAAATAATTATGGCGAGCAAATTCTCGAAAAAATCTTTACCGAAAAAACCGAAGACGGCGTCCTTTTCCAATCTTTCTTCAATACCGCCTCCGCTGAAGAAGTCGAAAAAACCATAAAATCCTGGCTTTCTAGCTTTGGTGCGACCGAAGAAGAAACTCTCGAAATCTTTAAACTAAAAGATTCAGAATCCGTAACGGAGCTAATGAAAAAGATAAAAGACCTTGCCGAAAACAAAGTCCATATCAAAGGTATTCCAACCCTAATCTATGACGGAAGAAAACACTTAGGTCGTTATGAAACAGAATAAACTCCCTAAAGTTTTGTTTCTCGCGGGGTTAACTCTCCTTGCTATTGTTGTAAATTTTACAACAGTTTCCCGATTCGTTTTTGCTGACGAGCCAGAATCTGAAACCTCCTCGGGAATCGACTCCGAAGAGCCTGTCGAAAATCGCCCTCTCTCCGAAACCCAAAAAAGTTTCCTCTCCCAAAACTGCGATTCCTTAAAAGCCGGTCTGAAACGTCTCGCTGTTTCCGATTCAAAAACTCGAACCTATTTCGGCGGAATCTACGAAACCGTCTTCTCGAAATATATTACTCCCTTGAACCTCCGTCTGGTTAAAAACAATTTTTCCCTTCCCGAGCTGACCGCCCTCCAATCTTCCTTTGCCGACTCCCGCGCCAAATTCTCTTCCGATTTTATTAGTTACTCTAAATCGCTCGAAGAGCTAACCGCTTTTGACTGTAAAGCTGACCCCTCCGGTTTTTATGATAAACTAAAAACGACCAGGGAAAAACGTTCCTCCCTAAAGTCCGACCTCGAATCGCTTAATTCCCTCCTCGAAACCCATCTTTCCCTCGTTAAAGAACTGAAAGGCTCCCTAAATGAACAATAATTTCTCAAAACTCAGCTCTGGCGGCAAAAATCTCGTTCTCCTCGGCATCGGCGCCATTCTTGTTGCAAGTCTAACGACTGCCGTCTCGCTTTATCTCTATCACGATTCTGGCGACATCTATCTCGATCGTTCTCGCCCTGGCTTTTTGCCAGAAAAAGAAGAAACTGAACAGGAAAAAGACGACAATAAAGACTATTCTTTCTCTGACTATGGCGCCATAACCGAAAAAACCCTCGACGAATATCTCGAAAATCTCGAACAAGAACTCGATCGCCTCAATTCTTTCTCTGGCGACCCGTTCTCGCTCGACTCTCTCTCGAACAACGCTCTCGGCATTCCAGCGGAATAATCTTATTCCTTAAACTTTTCTCGAAGCCAACCATCCCCCGGCCCCGCCGTCATCAAAACCACCAAATATCCCTCTCGAAGATAGTTTTTTAACTTCTCCTCTAGTTTTTTGTCTAACTCCGCTGCCTCTCCGACTTCGTTATTCTCTAAACTTTTAACAAACTCCTCTGGCGTAATAATTTTTAACTTCGGGTCTTCTCTGACGAGATATGTCGGAACCCAGAATAATTTGCTAACCCCTAGAAAAACTGAGCGATATCCTTTAAAAACTTCGTGTTGCCTGACGTTTTGGTGCGGTTCATAAACAACAACTACTCCCCGTTTCTTTAACCGTTTCGCCTCTTCTCTTGCGATTTGAACTGTCGCTTGAATTTCTTCCGGATGATGCGCATAATCCGAATAAACCCCCTCCGCTACTTTCTCAAATCTCCTCCCGACCCCTGGGAATTCATTAACAATTCTAACCAACTCTTCCTCAGAAACCTCCCCTCCGCGTCCGAGGTCTTTTAAAATTTCTTGAACCGCTTTTATTGCAAGCGAACAATCATATCTCCTAACTTCTCCCGCAACCGCCACGCCCCTAACTGGCGTTATCTCGGCAATCGTCCTTTCGCTTTGTCGAATAAACTGCGCAAACGCTTCCTTATATTCCTCTTCAGTTTTATAGATATCCGGGTGGTCGTATGTTACGCTTGTAATAACCGAAAGAAACGGACGATAGTATAAGAAATTTCGGTCATATTCGTCTGCCTCATAAATCAAATATTTCGACCCCTTAGTATATTTCCCCGCCTCCTCAAACCCAAGCGTCGTCCCAACCAACCAAGAAACCGGCAACCCGAGTTTTAGCGCCAAAAAAACCGTCGCCGCCGTCGTTGTTGTTTTGCCGTGCGTCCCCGCGACCGCAACCATCTTCAACCCCAGTTTTTTTATTAAAAACGCAATCAATTCGTCTCGTTTCGAGGTTCGAATTCCAAGTTTTTTCGCCAAAACTAACTCCGGATGATTTTTCGGCAAGGCGGAAGTATAAACAAACCAATCAACCCCCTCTCCCTTGTTCTTTTCCTCTAAAAACTTTCCGTCCTGTTCCCCGATAAAAATCTCAATCTCTCGTCTCCTTAACTCTTCCGTAACCGCTCCCTCGTTTTTGTCTGTCCCAAAAACCCTAAATCCAGCCTCTTTTGCCATCATCGCCAACGGACCCATTGCTGTTCCAGAAATTCCAGAAATAAATATATTCATATATGCTATAATTATAACAAGTTATGGTGGGTAAGAAAAGAAAACGTCTAAAAACCTGGCAACTCCTCCTGATTTTGATCCCTCTGCTTTTTCTTGTCGCGACTCTGCTTCGTCTTGACCATGTAAAAATGACTACGCTCCGTTCCGAAGTTCTCGCTCTCGACGAAAGCGGGGAAGAGGAAGCGCTAGTTAAAAAACTCAACGAGCTAAAAGATTTTACCTCTAAAAACATCATCATCAACATTACCGAAAAAAACGGTCTCTCGAAAGTTTCTTTCGGAACTGGGCCTTTCTATCTCGAAAATTCTTATCTTCGCGCCGCTTCTGCCGCAATTAAAAAAGTTGAAGAAACCGCGACGGTCGATGATTCAAACCCGAACGGAAATATCTATGCTCTCGCTTCGTCGGTTTGTCGTCCGCTCGCAATTAAAAACGGCTGGGCAGCGGATAACCCGAACTATATAAACTGTTTTATGGAAGAACTCGCTAAATACCCCGCCTCAGAAAACTCTTCCGGAACTTTTCTCGCCGAAATTCCTTCGACCGAGCTGTTTCGCTATGAATTTTCTTCCCCCGTTTTGGCGCCAAGTCTTTCCGGTTTTTTAATCCTAGCGTCTCTTATTTTAATTGTTGTAATTTTTATACGTTTTCTCATCTGGCTTATCCTTGAAATAGCCTTAACTTTAATAAAAAACTCCTAAAACCCCTTGACTTCCTTGTATGGGGGTCATAAGATAAAAGTACAATAACTTAAGGAGGATTAAGCTAATGGCTTATGAACATACTAACAGCAAAGGCGTAAAGTACTACCTACACAAATCCGAAGTTACTCTCCGCGGTGGAAAGCCCCAGACTATTTATTTCTTTACTAAAGACGAGAAAGGCGGAAAAGGAACTCCTTGCGATCTTCCTGCTGACCGCGAAGTTAACGAAAACCCGCGCAACGGTTTCTTGACCTTAAAGAAGAAAGCCTAATTAACTTATAAAATTAAAAATCGTCTCGCCACGACCTTTGGACGGGGCGATTTTTATATATAATATATTTTTCTAATTCCGTTTATGTTTATGTTATAATTAAACTAACTAAACGGAATTTTTATTATGAAATCAAAAATAAAAAGCCTAATCCTCTGTCTCGGTCTTCTTCTGGGTTCGCTCTCTAGCGCCGTCTTTTTGACGATAAAAACTTCCGCTACCCAACAGGGCGAGGGCGAGTATGGTCTTACTGTTAGCGTAGACAGTAATTCCGACTGGGTTACGTCCTTGACGGTTAATAATAACGATTGGAGCGCCGAAGACGAATATCTAACTGAAAGCGGGAACTATTTTCTGACCATAGAACTTCAAATTCCCGAGGGTCAAGTTAAAGACATAACCAGCGTTCGTACTAGCGGAGATGTTGCCGATCGTTTCGAAATCCGCTCCGCTGGAAATCCCGAAGTGCTACAAAACGGTAAAAAGAAATTTACCTTTACCGCGAATTACGAAATGTCCGCTATACATGAACACCTTTCCCTAAATCCTTTCTCGGAAGAAAACCATAACGGCGGAGAACCTGCCGCTGGTAATCTCCTTGCCCATCTTCTCGTCGCTTGTGATGAAACCGGCGAAGCTCGATGTCTTGATACTTCCTTTAGCTTGAACAATGGTTCCCCTGAGCCATACCGCGGAGAAAATGAAGATATAGAATATTATTATAACGGTGGCGAAAGCGACGAGCAAGTTACTCTTCGCGTCGAAACTCTTTGGCACCAAAAAATTACCCACCTCCTCGTTAATGACGAAGAAGTTGTGATTTCTAACTATATAGATTACGCCGACCAAAAATCCTATCTTGATCATTACGAACGACAAATCACATATCTTGAACTCACGGTCCCAAAAGCAGCTAACAATACCTACAATATAGCCCTCGGTGTCGCTATTAACGAAACTAAACATATCGGTAACTTCCTTTGGACTGCCGACCCTGCCCAAAAAGACAAAGAAGACTATATTGGCAATTCTTCCCTCGCGCTTGTCGCCGTTTCTTATACTCTCGACGATATTATTTACTCTTGTAACGCCGATACGGGTCTTTGCTCCCAAGCGAATGCCAAAACCGGCGTAGAGCTTCTAGGCTGTAATATGGCGGAAGACAGTTCCTGTGGAATCCCCCACGTTGAATTCGACCTTAGAGAGGATGCTGACTTTGATGATGGCGCTCTCGTTGTTCCTGCCGGCGCCCGCGTAACAATGCGCGTCATTCCCGACTACGGTTATCAAGTTTTGAACGTTAATATGTCCGAACTAGAAACTAACGACGACGGCGTTGGTGAATTTACCTTTACCGTTCCTGCCGGCGCGGCGTATTTTGTCGCCGATGTCGTTAAACTCGACGATGAAGTTAATACAACCTCCGAAAAAGTCGCCTCCGGCTCAATCGAGCTCGGCGAAAACCAAACTACTCTGACGCACGGTACGGCTCGTCTCGATGTCGCCGATGTTGAACTAACCGAAGAAAACAAAGAAAAATTTGCCGAAATCGCCGAGGAAGACGGCTATAAAATAAAGAATTATCTCGACATCTCCCTCTACAACATTACCTACAAAGGGACCGAGGAAGAAGCCTGGGTTGAACAATACCGAGAACTTAACGAACCTGCGACCATAACCTTGAAGCTCGAAGAGGGCGTTGATGGAAATGATGTCGTTATTGTCCATGAGAAACACGACGGAACTTATGAAGTTATTGAAACGACTTATGACCCAGAAACCAATACGATTTCTTTCCAAACCTCTAGTTTTTCTAATTACGCAATCGCTTCCCGAACCGTCTCGACCCCAGGTACTGGTCTTTTCTCAAGAGAGTCTTCCGGCGTTAAGGCGACTTGCTTCGGAATCGTGCTTCTCGGAGGTTTTCTTAGCTTCCTCTTTGTTGCTCGCCAGAAAATCTCTCGCTAGATAAGAACAAATATGTTAATATAATATATATGGTCGGGGGCGTAGCTCAGGGGTTAGAGCAGTCGGCTCATAACCGATTGGTCGGTGGTTCGAAACCACCCGCCCCCACCATCCCCAAAACATCGCCTAAAAACGATGTTTTTTTCTCATCAAACTTATGCTAAAATAAAAACATGATATCGAAAAAACTTAAAATATTTTTAATACTAACTTTTTCCGTAATTTTCTCCCCTCTCTTTCGCGGAAAAGCCTTTGCGGATAGCGCAAAAACCACGGCTTATACCGACGCCTCCTCGTCCTACCGCTACTCAATTTGCAAAAACGAAAACTGGTACCCTAGCCCATACACTAATTCCGACGTCTGTAATTACGGTTCTTCTATTGCCGCTTTCGCCTCCGCCTACTCGATTTTAACGAACAAAAAGATAACCCCGACCGAAGTCGCGAAAATTGCCTATACAAAAAACTACTGGCCCAAAAACGGTCAATACCAAAAACTCCAAGGAACCGCCCCGAAAACCCTAATTAAACAACTCGCTAGCTATGGAAAGCTGAAATACGCCGAAACCAGCAAAACCGACAACGCGACTCTGAAAAAAGTCGTAACGCTCGTTGCGCGCGGCGCCGTTGTTCTTATTCGTTCCTATTCTTCGACCGCCCCGTTTAACGGTTATAGCGGAACCCCGAACTACGTCCTAATTTACGCCGCGAAGTCTGACGGCTACTTTAAAGTTGTCTCTCCGAACTACTGTAAGGTTAAAGGCGAATTCTGCGGCGAGTGGCTATATTATAAAACGCTCCGCTCCGCCCTCGGAAGCAATACAACTTTCTATGCTCTCGCCTATAATTCCCTAACTACTCCCGCCTTTGGCGGCGGCTCCGGGGGTTCTGGTTCTGGCGGTTCAAGCGGCGGCTCCTCTGGCGCGATTTCGAACGCCGAAGCTCTTGTTAAAAAATATTATATGAGCCAATGTGATAGCGCCTGGAAAAATACTAAATTCAACGGCAGTACGATGTGCAATAACGGTTGTCCGGCAACAACTATGGCGATGGTTCTCTCGATTCTCTACCAGAAAAAAGTTTCTCCGGTCTCCGTCGCGCAGTCTGTTAACTGTATCAGTAAAAAATGTAACGACGGACTTAGTTTCTTCAGCAATTCCGCGAGCAAGTTTAAGAATAAGTTTTCGTCTGCCCTCGCCGGCTTAAAGTGGCAAAATCACAAAAACGCCGGCAGTGTCAGCAGCATTAACTCAGAGCTAAAACAGGGTCATATCGTCGTTTTCCATTGTAAAGGCGGACAACCTTGCGCGGCTCCTGGTTCTTCGACCGGCTATTCCGGCGGACATTATTTCGCTATCGTCGGTGCGACTAGTAGCGGAAAATGGGTTATTGCGAACCCTGCTGGCTGGGGCTTTAAGGGCGGTAAAAATTCCGTCTGGAGCCCAGACGCGATTGTTAAACTTAGAAAAGAAAGCGAAACTATCTCATTCTGGAGGACAAAATAATCATGGACTCAAAAACCCCTATTAAAATCAACGTAACAACTCCGGAACTCGCTAAAAAGCCCCACCCTCTCCTCCTCGCTCTCGGAATTTGGCTTTTTCTTTCTCTGATTCTTGTTGTCGTTTTCATCGTTACAAAAAGTAACGAATCCTCCTCGTCTCTAGAACAAAAAACTTCCGAAGCCGTTTTCGTTGACTTAACGGAAGAAGATTTTGATGAAGTTGAAGAAATTTCTAGCGCAACCGCCCCCGCCGAAGAAATCGACGGCGAACTCGTTATGTCCGGCTCCTCTAACTACCGCTATTATATCTCTCTTCTAAAATTCTCAAAAGTTTCCGAGACTGAAGTCCTTAACCCTGAGAGTTTTGAAACTCTCGCGAAAATCGTTTCCGATTATTTCTCTTTCGCCTACCCGAACTTTAAATATCTAGTCGTCTCCGACGTTTCTACCGAGGGAGACTTAACGAAAGTCGTTGACGCGAACGAAGAAATTGTTGACGAGCTCGGAACGTCCTTTGAAGAAGTTTTTGAAGAAAATTCAAGCGACGACCCCGAAGTTGTCGAATTTAAGGACGAATCCGCCGAAGAAATCGGCGCGGAAACCCTCGAAGAGGGAAAGCTCCTCTTTAACTTAGCTTCTGATACTGGCGAAGTTTTTGCTGTCGAAGTTTCTGTTGGATCTGCTGGTCAAGTCGGAATTAAGAATATTAAAATCAAAAAAACCGCCGGAGAAATCTTTAACTATGATTTAAGAAACTATTATATCCTCGAAGAATCTTCCGACGTTAACTTTGAGGAAGCCTTCGAAGAAGATACCGAGGAATAATGAATCGCCTCCGCCGGTTCGCCTTTAAACTGAAACATGAATATTTTACTTTTGATAATATTCTTATTTTTGTCGCGGTCATTCTATGTCTGTTCTGGACTTATGGCTCAATTTCCTCAATGTCGAGAAACTGGAAACTAGCGAGCGATTTTGAGACTAGAAAAAAAGAGCTCGCTCTTCTTAACCTCGAAGTCGAAACTCTCGAACTCGAAAACGATTATTATCGCTCCGACGAATATAAAGAACTTTCCGCCCGAAAAAACCAAAACAAAAAACTCCCCGGCGAGAATCTAGTTTATCTCCCGGAAAACTCCGCCTCCGCAAAATCAAAAACTTACGAAACTCCCCCCGCCGAAATTAAAGAACCGTCGAACTTTTCCCAATGGATGTCGCTCCTATTCGGGATAAAATCTTAGCCGTTAAATTTGCTAAATTACCTTAAGTTTGTTAATATAAAGTTATTATGGATAACAACGAAGATATAATTTTACCTAAAAAAAGCTCTAAACTCGCCGCTCCCGTCGAAGAAAAACCGCCTGTCGAGCCGGAAGATTCTAAAAAACCTTTCTTGATTGCTTTGATTTTTGCCGGAGCCTTTATTATTGTCTTAGTTGTCGCCTTAATTATTCTTTTGACCCGCCCCGCGAACGACTCGACCGTCGCCGAAAACGACGGAACCGGAGAAGATACCGCCGAAGTCGCCGAAGTAGAAACCGTCTATGTTACCCCAGAGGGCGTCGAAGATGCCGAAGCCGACTACCAACGCCACCTCGAAGAGGAAAAAGCCGCCGCGAAGACCGACGAAGAAGTTTTTGATGCAGAAATCAGAATCATCAACAACAAAATTTCTAACGCTGAATACGACGAAGCGCTTTCTCGTCTCGACGCAATCTCTCGCGACGGTCTTTCCGTCTCCCAGCTTTTCCGTCTCTACAATGTTTATACGCGCGTTTTCGAGGGAACCGGCGATACTGCTCGCTACGACGAATACGTCGCCCTCCGAACCGAACAGCGCAATCTTCTCGTCAGTGAAGAAGAATAACCCCCGCTAAAAGACTGAACAATTTTCCGCTTTCTAGTAAAATTGTTCACTCAACTGAACAATTTTCTTGACAACATAAAAATTGTTCAATATAATCAAGCTAAAGGATAGAATATGATTCAACGCGACCATTATATTGAACAAATTCGAGGGTTTTATGACTCCGATCTAATAAAAATAATTACCGGAATTCGTCGTTCTGGTAAATCTGTTATCCTAGAACAGATTATGAAAGAAATAAAAGAAGAAAAGAAGAACGTTATCTATCTTAACTTCGAAGATGAAAGAATAAAATCAAATCTCCCCGACGCAACGTCCTTAATAAATTATATTGAAAAAAATCGAAAAAAAGGAAAAAATTATCTCTTCTTTGACGAAATCCAAGAAGTAAAAGATTGGGAACTTGCCTGTAAAACCCTCCGACTTTATAATAATTCCGTTTTTATAACTGGCTCAAATTCCAAACTCCTTTCTAAGGAATACACGAAAGAATTTAGTGGTCGTTATGTCTCTTTTGTCGTTCGTCCGTTTGTCTATAAAGAAATACTCGAATACTCTAAAGAGCTAAAAAGAGAAATATCCGTTTCGGATTATCTTGTTTGGGGTGGTTTCCCGAAACGCTTTGAATTTTCTTCCGAACAAGATAAAATCAAATACCTGAGCGAACTAAATACTTCTATTGTCGAAAACGATTTAATCAATCGCTATAAGATCCAAAACCTCGAACTGTTTCGCCGTATTATTAACTTCGCTCTCCGTTCTAACGCCCGTACTTTTTCCTCCCGCTCAATCGAAGCATATTTAAAAAACGAACACGTCGAAGGTTCAATCAACACAATAATTAAATACCTGAACTACCTCGAAGAAGCCTACATAATCGAACGAATAAAACCATTTTCCAATAAAACAAAATCCGAACTCGCCTATTATTTCAAAATCTACGACGCCGACGTTTCTCTGAACTCGATTCGCGTCCTTGATGGACGTTTTGATTTAACTCATAATTTAGAGAATATCGTTTTTAACGAGCTAGTTTATATGGGGTATAATATCAACGTCTATAACAACGAAGCCGGAAAAGAAATTGATTTTCTCGTTTCTAAAAACAATAAAAAATATTATATCCAAGTCGCATATAGTGTCGCCGAAGAAAAAGCGTACGAACGAGAGTTCTCTGCTTTTGATAAACTCGACAATTCTGCGTCAAAAATCCTTATTACGACTGACGAACTTGACTATTCGACCAGCTCCGTGAAACATCTAAAACTAAAAGATTTTCTTCTTCTGGAATCTTTATAAACTCTGCCTTTGACTAAAAACCTTAAGTTTTATATAATTATGTCTATAAAGGTTATATTTATATAAAACATGGACGGCGCTGATA
>JAFRJE010000012.1 GCA_017432425.1 Candidatus Saccharimonadota bacterium | reverse complement strand
GGACGACAAAGACCTCTCGATGTTTGTTAATCTCCTCTCGGAAGACTATTTCGTCTCTCCCGTCTCCGGACTTCGTTACGAAATAAAGTCGAAAAAACTCATGTCCGAACCCGAGGGCGAACCCCCTCGCGGCTAACGGTTTTCTCGCAAGCTCGAAAACGGTATTGAAAAACCTAAAAATATCTCTAAACAACATTCTGAATCTACCTAAAAGATAACGACTATTTCCTTATATCGAGTAAATCGATGCCCGGTGTTACTCGAATCGCATTTACGAGATATTAAGTGAAATATGTTGTTATCTTTTAAGGCTAGATGAAGAGTTGTGAGGAGATATTTTTAGGTTTTAACTCGTACCCGTTCAAGTTCGCTTTTTACCACTCCCTCCAGACCTCTTCTTCCGGAAACGGATCGTCCTCAAACCCGTCGCTAAACTCATCTCGCTCAAAATCCTCGCTATATGGATTATAATCTAACTCGCTAAGAAACCTCGACGGGCTCGTATAACTTCTTCCCCCGAACGAAAATCGACTCTCCGCAAAAGTCAAAAACAGCTCCTCCATCGCCCGCGTCATTCCAACATACGCCAACCGCCTTTCTTCCTCAATCTCCGCCTCCGTTTCCGACCGCGAACTCGGAAACAACCCGTCCTCCATTCCGACCATAAACACAACCGGAAACTCAAGCCCCTTTGCCGCGTGAAGCGTCATCAAAGTTACGGAATTTTTTGCCGAACTTTCGTCCGCGCTTGACATCAGCGCCGCATCTGCCAAAAAATCCTCTAGATTTTCGTATGGACTCGCATTATCAACCAAAACCGCGAGGTTATTTATTCTCTCTTTTCCGCTCGGCGTCCCGTCGTCAAGCAAATTCATAAAATCAAACTCCCGAACCGCCCGCTCAACAATCTCGTTCGGTCGTAAATTTTCTTGTTCTTCCCTTACCCTCCCAATAAATTTCGCGAGCTTTAAAACCGCCGCCCTCGCTTTCGCGGTTAGACTCTCGGAAAGCTCTAAATCCCCGATTTTCCTTTCCTCTCCCCCATCTAGATAACTAAAAATCTTCTCCAGGCTTTTCTCTCCGACTCCCGAAAGCACATTTTTCGTTACCCGCTCTAGTGCAATCTTGTCTCGCGGATTCAAAATTAAATGCAAAATCGAAAGTACATCCTTGACTTCTCTCCGGTCATAAAACCTGACCCCGCCGACAATCTTATACGGAATATGCGCGTTTATCAGCGCTTTCTCAAACGCATAACTCTGGGCGTTCGTCCGGTATAAAATCGCAAAATCAGAAAACGCTCGCTTTTCCGCCTCCGCGAGAATCTGCGTTGCGACAAAATTCGCCTCCCCCGTCTCGTCTCTTAAATTCTTAATCCGAATCGGCTCGCCCTCCCCCGCCTCCGTAAACAACGTCTTCTCCGAACGCTGTTTATTATTGTTAATAATTTTCTGGCTCGCCGCTAGAATATTCCCCGTCGAACGATAATTTTGCTCAAGTTTAATTACTTTTGCCGTCGGAAAATCGTTCGTAAAATTCAAAATATTCGTAAAATCCGCCCCCCTCCAAGAATAAATCGACTGCCAGTCGTCCCCAACAACACAAATATTCTGTTTTTCGTTAACGAGTAGTTTAATTAACCGATATTGAACGCTGTTCGTATCTTGATATTCGTCAATCAAAATATATTTAAACCTCTCGCGCCACTTTTCCCGAACCTCCGAATTTTCCCGAAACATCTTCAGCGCCCTGAGCAACAAATCGTCAAAATCGAGCGCGTTCGCCGCTTCCTTTTCCTCTTCGTAACGTTGATAAATTCTCGCAATTTTTCGCTGGTTCGGATAATACGCTCCCTCTTTATATTCCTCCGGAGTTTTTCCCTCGTTCTTCGCTTTCGAAATAATCGCGATAATCGACTTCGGTTTAAGGCTCTTGTCCGTAATTTTTAGAGTTTTCATGATTCGTTTAATGAGACTAACTTGGTCTTCCGTATCATAAATCGTAAAATTTCGCTCCAACCCCGCCGCGAGATATTCGATTCTTAAAATCCTAACGCAAATCCCGTGGAACGTTCCCATATATGGCATAAAACTCCGTGGGGCTTCCGTCCCGTTTCCGAGAATCTTCCAAAGCCGCTCCCTCATCTCTCTCGCCGCCTTGTTCGTAAACGTAACCGCCAAAATCTCCGACTCAAAAACCCCGTGTTTTAATAAATTCGCAATCCGATGAGTCAGAGTCTTCGTTTTTCCCGACCCCGCCCCCGCCAAAATCAGCAGCGGTCCCTCAAGCGTCTTGACCGCCTCTAACTGTTTCTCGTTTAAACCTCCGAAAATTTCATTCATTCTTTCATTTTATCATAAAACAGAACCCTAAATCGGCTCAATCTTCGCCCCCAACGTCTTTAACCTCTCCGCAAAATCCTGGTATCCGCGCTTAATCATATAAACATTCCTTAAAATCGACTTCCCCGGCGCCGCTAACATCGCAAGCAAAATCACTACCGCCGGTCTTAACGCTGGCGGCGCAACAATTTCCGTCGCCCTAAACTTCGTCGGACCCGTTACATAAACTCGGTGCGCGTCTAGAAGTTCAACTTTCGCGTTTAAATTCGCCAACTCCGTAATATAAATCGCTCGATTCTCAAACACCCAATCGTGAATCAGCGTCCGCCCCTTAGCCGTCGCCGCAATTACTGAGAAAAACGGCAGGTTATCAATATTCAACCCCGGAAACGGCATCGGATGGACTTTGTCCGCCGGCGCAACCAACTCCGCCTTTTTAATTCTCAAATCAACCAACCTCGTTCGCTCGTTTCGCGACAAATATTCCTCCCCCCGCTCAATCTTCGCCCCCATCGATCGCAAAACTTCTAGTTCAATCTCCAAAAACTCAATCGGCGCGCGTTTAACCGTAATTTCCGACTTCATTACAATCCCCGCCGCAATCAAACTCATCGCCTCAATCGGGTCTTCGCTCGGATAATATTCGACATCCTGCGCGATTCTCTCGACTCCCTGGATTCTCAAAGTCGTCGTCCCAATTCCCTCAATTCTAACGCCTAGTTTCTCTAAGAAGAAACACAAATCCTGAACCATATAGTTCGGACTCGCCCCAACAATCTCCGTCTCGCCCGGATATTTCGCTGCCGCCATCAACGCGTTTTCCGTTACCGTATCCCCCCGCTCAATCAACACAATCTTCTTCTTCGGAAATCTCCCCGCCTCGCCCGATTTCTCCGAACCTTGCGCAACTTTCGCGAGATAAAACCCCGACTTCTTTTCGGCGTCAACTCTCAATCCAAATTTCTCTAAAGCTCGAAGATGCGGCGTAATCGTTCGCGTTCCGAGCGAACAGCCTCCCGCGTACGGTAAAGAAAATTCAGAATATTTATGTAACAGCGGGCCCATCAACATCAAAATTGAGCGCGTTCTCCTCGCCGCCAGAACGTCAATTTTTTCGAGTTTTAATTCGTCGGGTGATATAATTTCTAGGTCTTTTTCGTTGTTAATCCAACTAATTTTTACCCCAATCGACTCCAAAACTTCAATGATTCGATAAACTTCTTCGATTTTCGCCAGCCCTTTTAGCGTCGTTTTTCCCTCGTTTAGTAGGCTCGCGCAAAGCAACGCGACTGCCGCGTTTTTGCTCGTATTAACTTCAATTTCTCCGCTCAGTTCTCGCCCTCCCTCGATTAAATAACTCTGTTCTCCCGTATTATTAACAGATACAACCGGCTCGCCAAGCGCTTCCTCAATTCTCTCAATCAACTCAAAAGAAATGTTTTGTTTTCCGTTCTCAATCCTAAAAATCGCCGACTGGCTCGTTCCTATTTTTTTCGCTAACTCATTCTGGGTCCAACCATTTCGAACCCGAAGCTCCGCAACCCTCTCCCCAATTACTTTTAGCGTCTCGCAATAAGTTTTCATAAAAAAATTATATCACACCACGAATAAAAAATCTAGTGCTTTACTGTCTCCGCGTATGATTCGTTAATGAAATTCGTCTCGTCTAGACTCTTGAACGTCGCAACGACCTCTTCTCGAACTCGCTCGACCGAATCTTTATCGAGAATCGTTGTCTCAATTTTCGCAAAAAATCCGTTCGTCCCCTCGACCTTGTCGAGATAGAGAATTGTTCCCTCCGCCATTTTAATTTCCTGTCGTTTTCGCGAAACCTCCGAAAGCGGCGTAAACCCAAGCTGCTGAATAATCCCAACCGCCTCCGTATAATCCCGAATCGGCGTCGTATAAACAACGTCCAGTCCCGAATCTTCGATGTGTCGCTTTAAAATAATTTCATATTTCGGCGGACGGTCAACCGCTTTCATTTCCGTCCTCATAATTAGTCGCGGATAATTCGCGTTTTTTCGGTATCCCCTCGGAACATAAACTCGGTCATGCTGCCAATAAACTGGCGAAAAATCCAGCTCAATATTCGCTAATTTCTGTTCAAACGCATCTCGACTTTTCCCTAAATGAACCTTAGCGATTACTTTTTTCATTCTATCTCCGCCCCCTTTCTCGCCTTATTTGCCCATTCGTCCGCCAACTCGTTCGCTTCCGTCCCGACGTGTCCTCTTGTCCAAACCAATTTAATCGGCAACTCCGTATAGAGTTTATAGGCTTCCTTAACCAGTTCAAGATTTTTAATCGGTCCATTCTGTTTTTTCCAACCTCGCGCCTTCCAACCTTTCGCCCAGTTCTCTAAAACATTAACCCAAAACTGCGAATCGGTATGAATTTCCGCCCCCTCCTCTCCGGCATATTTCATCGCCTCAATCAACGCCGTCCCCTCCATTCGAATATTCGACGATTCTTTTTCCCGCCCCAGTCGAACCGGTTTCCCGTTTTCGATTACTGCGTATCCACCCGGGCCCGGATTTGGATTCGCGCTCCCGTCTGTCCATAAAATCTTCGTCATAATATTTCTTTTCTTGTATAATTATACCATAATGGTTGCTCCGAAAGAAAAAAATCCTGCCCAAAAAAAGCCCGTCGAATCCGACCGCCTAAAGCGCGCTGTTTCCCTCGCAACCGAAAAACACAAGTCCCAGCTCCGTAAATCCGGCGAACCTTATATCAATCACCCCCTCGCCGTTAAAAAAATCCTCGAGGAATGGGGTATGGACGAAGACACAATCATCGCCGGCGTTCTCCACGACACCGTCGAAGATACCGACCTTACGCTCGAAGAAATCAAAACCGAATTTGGCGATTCTGTCGCTTTTCTCGTTGACGGCGTAACCAAAATCTCCGCCGCCCGAAAAAACATGAAAGATCTCGACTCTTATCTCCCCGCGACAAAAGACAATTTCCTCCGCCTTATGATTGCTCTCGGCTCCGACATTCGCGTCTTAATCATCAAACTCGCCGACCGACTCCATAACATTCGCACTCTTTCCGCCCTCCCTCCCGAAAAACGTATTAAAATCGCAAAAGAAACCCTCGAAGTTTTTGCCCCGCTTGCCGACCGCTTAAATATGGGAAAACTCCGCGTCGAACTCGCCGACCGCGCTTTCGCCTACGTCGATCCTCGCCGTTTTGAATACTTAAAAAACCTAATCGAAAAATACAACAAATCCGCCGAAAAAACCCTCTCAAAAATCAAAAAAGAGGTTTCGGAAACCCTGAAACGTGAAAAAATCGACTTCGAAATCTCCGGTCGCGTGAAGTCCGTCTATTCGCTTCACAAAAAACTCGCAAAATATAACCAAAACATCAACGAGATTTATGATTTAACCGCCCTCCGAATTATCGTCCCCGACATTGTTTCCTGCTATCTCGTCCTCGGACTCATTCATTCCCTCTATACCCCAATGAACGGTCGTATAAAAGACTATATTTCCGTCCCAAAACAAAACGGTTATCAGTCTCTCCATACAACTGTCATTACCCCAAACAAAAAAATCATCGAATTCCAAATCCGAACTAAAGAAATGCACGAATACGCCGAGCGCGGACTAGCCGCCAGTTTCTACTATAACGAACAAAAACTAACCGAAAACTATAAACAAGGGAAAATCCAACATCTCCCGACTTCCCTCCTCTGGATTACCGAACTCCAAGACGCCGCCGCTAAACTCCGCGACGGGAAAAAAGTTGACTTAAAAAAGCTCCGCTTAAACCTCTTTGCGGATAAAATCTTCGTCTATACCCCGAAAGGCGACATTATCGACCTCCCGAAAGGCTCTCTCCCCCTCGACTTTGCTTTCCGTCTCCATTCCGAAATCGGCGGTCACGTCGTCGGCGTTAAAATCAACGGAAAAATGTCGAACTTGAATCATAAACTCGAACAAGGCGACATCGTCGAAATCCTAACCAGCAAAAACCAAACCCCAAAAGCCTCTTGGTTCGACAAAATCATTACTTCCCACGCCCGTCAAAAACTCAACCAACTACTTCGTAAGGAATCCTAATAGCTCGTCCAACTCCGCTTTCGTTTTACAAGTCAGCGTAACGCTCTTATTGTCGATTTTAACCTTAGCGAGCTTAAACTTCTCCGTCAACTTCTCAATACGCTTCTCATATTCATACAGTTTAATCGCCACGCTCGAACTCTGATTTTTCTTTCGCTCTTTCTTAAAATATTCCTCAACTTTCCTCGCCGTCCAGCCCTCCTTAACAATCTTCCCCAAAACTCTCTGAACTTCCCTCTCATCTTTCCCGATTAATGGTCTCATTACCCCCTCCGACAATCCATTCTCCCGCATCACTTTCTTCGCCTCCTCCGACAAGTTCAGTAATCTCAACGTATTCGCGACCGCCTGTTCGCTCTTCCCGACCCTCTCCCCAATCTCCCTAACCGATAAATTAAATTGGCTCTTCAGTTTCGCGTATGCCGTCGCGAGTTCAATCGCGTTCAAATCCTCTCTCTGGGCATTTTCGATA
Source organism: Candidatus Saccharimonadota bacterium (assembly GCA_017432425.1). GTDB lineage: Bacteria > Patescibacteriota > Saccharimonadia > Saccharimonadales > Saccharimonadaceae > Nanosyncoccus. Next base: position 31,273 of record JAFRJE010000012.1, on the reverse strand, counting down.
ATCGACAGCTCGAGCCGATTTTGCGCGTCAAGCGTCCGGACAATCGCCGGAATTTTTTCTAACCCCGCCAACTTCGCCGCGCGCCATCTCCTCTCCCCCGCGACGATTTTATAATTTTCTTCCTCTCTCGTAACGACAATCGGCTGTAGAACTCCGTGTTTTTTAATCGAATCCGCTAGCTCGCTTAAACTCGCTTCCGAAAAATCTTTCCGCGGTTGTTCCTTGTCTCGAACAATTTTCTCAAGGCTAATCTCGACTAACTTCGAGACTTTTCCGTCTTCTTCGACCGTCGGGTCAAATTCCTCATCAACCAAATCCGTCGGAATCAAACTCTCAAATCCTCTTCCAAGACTCATTTCTTCCCTGTTCTCCTTTCAACTTCTTTCGCTAATTCTTTATACGCTCGCGCTCCTCGCGAAAATTTATCATATTCTCCGACCGGAACTCCGTGCGACGGCGCTTCCGCAACCCGTACGTTCCGCGGAATCGTTACCTCAAACGTCTTTTCCTTAAAATATTTCTTTATCTCCGTCAAAACTTCCGCCGACAGCGACGTCCGCCTATCATACATCGTCGCGAGAACCCCAAGCAACTGTAAATTCGGATTCATCGCCTTTCGAACCAGTTTCATTGACTCTAAAAGTTGCGCAACCCCCTCAAGCGCATAAAATTCCGTCTGAACCGGCAACAAAAGATAATCCGACGCAATCATTCCGTTAACCGTCAAAAGCGACAAACTCGGCGGCGAATCGATAATCACATAATCATAATCCCCCTCGACTCGCTTAATCGCGTCCTTTAAAATCCTAAATCGATTTTTCGCCTTAACTAGCTCAACTTCCGCGTTCGCTAACTCCGGAACCGTCGGCGCAACGTCCAAATTTTTCGTTTTCGTCGTTAAAATTACCGCGTCCATCGACACCCCTCCGCTCATCACATCAACCATCGTCGCCCTCAAGTCATTTTTATCAACCCCAAGTCCCGAACTCGCGTTTCCCTGCGGGTCAAAATCAACTACTAGCGTCCTAAATCGGTCTTTCGCAAGATAATACGCAAGATTAACCGCCGTCGTCGTCTTCCCGACTCCTCCCTTTTGATTCGTTACCGAAATAACCGTAGCCATATTCATTATAATAACAAAAAATACCGTTTTTATCAAACGGTATTTTCTTCTTTTCTATTTAATCGAAGTAATCTTAATTAGCGAATACTTCTGGCGATGTCCATTTTCTTTATGAACACGTTTCTTTGAATGGTAGCGAATAACTCGAACTTTTTCGCCTTTAACAAGCTCCTCGACTACCTTCGCCTTGACCTTGACTCCCTTAACCGTCGGCGTTCCGACTTCGGTTTTGTCTCCGTCCATAACAAGCAAAGCATCAGTTTCGAGCTCTTTCGTTCCTTCAGGGAGGAGGTCCACCCTAAGGGTCTCACCCTCTTCGGCGATATATTGTTTCCCGCCGATGAGTACAACTGCTTTTTTCATTATTTTTCCTTAAATTTAATTACTTGCTATATTCTATCACATCTTGTCTTTTTTATCAATCCCCTTAGCCGACATCTCCAACTTCCTAACCAGTCTCCTCGAACTATAATAATATAATCCCCCCGTTATAACCCCAAGCACCACAACTCCCGCCAAGATTATTTCCGCCGGACCCGTTTCCGGCAACTCCTCCGGCACGCATTCCCTCTTTACGACAATCCTTACCTTATCATATTGCGTCGCCATTCCTCCGCTCGCTTCGCTCTCCTCCTCCGAACTCGCCGTCCCCGTTCCAAACGAAACCGCCGCCCCGTTATAAAGCGTCGTCTCTCCGCAAGAAAATTTTTCTTCATCCGCTATGATTCTGACTTTATAATAAACCTCCGCGACTTCCCCCGGCAGAAATTCCCCAAGCGAAACCCCGCCCGAAAAAATCCCGTCCCTAATCGCTTCCGCTCTCTCGTCGTCAATTCCCTTAACTTTCGTACTCCCCTCGATATATTCCATTCCCGTCGCCAACTCTAACGTATCAAACGCCGAAACGTTTTTCGCGACGCTCGTCCCTATATTCTCAAATTTCAGCCTAAACATAATCTCGTCCCCCGGCTCAACTTCAACCGCCTCCGCCCAGCTCTCCCCGCCGTCTTTCGACGCCTGTTTCTCAATATAAAACTTCGCCGCGCTTGTCGTATTCTCTAAGGCTACCGCTCTCACTCCCTCTAAACCAACAACTCCCCCAATAACAGCCCAGACCGTAATCAAAATTCGTCCTAGCCGACTTTTCATGCCTTGCTCGCCTCTATTAAATTCGTCCCTGCCGCTCGCTGGAGCATTCCAAACTGACAGCATCCTCCCCCGTTTCCCCTTCCTAAAGTCCCCGCCCAGTTCAATCCGTCGCCATTCCCTCCGTCGCCCGTATTCTCCATAACATTATTAGCCCCAACACTCGCCGCCAAAACCGAAACCGTATCCGCCTTTTCGTCTCCAAAATGTCTAATATATTTATTCCGAACAGCTTGTTGAGCGGTCTCGTCCATACAGTCCCAAAATCCTGTCAAATAAACTCCCTCGCCCTCCGAAAGCCTACGCCTCGTCGGCTCCATCTGTCTCTCTCCCCCGTCCGGGAATCTATATTGTTGCGAATAAAACACTCCTTTCGGCGCCTGAACCAACTGCAATTTACCACTATCCGCCATCGTCCGCACCGTATCCGCAACTCTCTTCCTTAAATCATGTTGACCTGTCGCCTCAATTCCCGTCGAAAACTCCTCCATCTTTCCAAGCTCAACCCCCTCAAATCCCGCAACGTTTAAATTGACTCCATAAATAACCGCCAAGTCCCAAGAATTTTCAATCGCCCCCGCCAAATTATAAGCCGCCTCTTTCGGCGTCTCTCCCGAAACCCCCGGCGCGATATTGTGAATATTATTACTGCGTTTTAACGATGCGTCCGCAAACGTCGTGTCGTTCTCAACCGAATATTCCGGCGCCGCGAATATTTCCCCGCTCTCGCTCGCTACCGGTCTAGTCTCCGGGCTTCCTCCTAAAACTCCGCTCCCAGTTATCGGCGAAAGCGCCAAAACCGTCGCTACCGCAACCACTACTGCTCCCGTTCCAATCGCAATCAGCCCCGTCTTTGTCGCCTTTCCTTTCGTCCCCTTATCTCGCCTCAATTTTTCCTTAATCGTCCGAATCAACCCCTCCCGCTCAATCTGGTCTATAATTTCCTCTCTTCGCGCCCTACGCTCCTCTAGCCTACGCTGACGTTTGCTCTTCTTCCTTTTCTTTCTACTTCGCTCCTCTTCTTCGTCATAATCCTCATCGTCATATTCGTCTTCGTCCACCTCTCCCCCCTCAACATCATTCGCCCCCGGCTCAGATCCCGCCGTCAAATCCGTTACAACTACCTCCGCAGCCGGCTCTCTCTCCGTTCCCGTCTCCGTCTCAGACGTCGGCTCACCCCCAACTTCCACCCCCTCCGCCGGCACTGATTCTGGCGCAACGTCCGCTTCCGGCTGCGGCTCTATTCTTTCTATCTTTATCTCCGGTCTTTCCTCATCCTTTTTCTCCCCATAGTCAGCCGGATAGCCGACGACATCCTCTTCCGCTCCCGTTCTAACCGGCAATCCAAACCAACTCCCCTCGAACTCACTTAAATCCAGCTCCTCGTCCTCAAGCCCGTCTTCCTCAAAATCATCATCCAACTCCTCATCTAGCTTTTCATCCAGCTCTTCTTCTCCAAAATCCTCCTCCTCGCCTTTCTCCAACCTCTCCCACTCCTCTTTCCTCGCTTTTTGTTCTCGCTCCTGCTTCTCTTTAGTCGGATCAAACACATATCTCCCCGCATAAACCGTAATCGGTCGCCCTGTATTTATGTCATGCGTCCCCGCCTCATTCGGCAAAATCCCCGGCAACGCCTCAACCTTTCTCCCAATCGAACGATTTTCCGCTCGTCGCCTTTCTCTCTCGCCTAATCTCTCCTGAAATTCAAAATCCTCGCCATTTTCCATTTCTAACTTTCCTCCCCTCTAAGGTATTCTTCTCGATATTTTTCTAAAACTTCTTTCGTAATTTTTTCATAGTCCAATTTCGCCCCCAGAATAATCGCGTTTAACTTGTCTTGGGAAATTTTCTCTTCCTCGTCTAGCGAAAGATAAAGCTCCGCTAATCTATCGTCCGGCAACTCCTCAATCATTCTATCGTTAACCAGTAGCGCAACTTCCTCAACAATCCGCTCGATTTCCGCCTCTTTTTCTCCCTCCTTAAAAATCGCCCGCTTATCCTCAATCAGCTTCTTCGCAAACCTCCTTGCTAATTCTTCCCCGCTATTTTTATTTTTCATCGAAAATCTCCAATACTACCCCTATCTTACCATAAACATAATAAATTAACAAGAAAAAATAAGCTCAATCAAAAAAACCGAACTTAAAGTTCGGTTTTTTATTTCTCTATCTTATACTCTACGCTGCCTTTCCAAAAGTCAAAACCAATTTATTAACCTTACGTCCAATTCCAGCTAGTCGCGTTCTCGAATATTCAAAATTTTCGAGTTTTCTTTCGTTCGCCTCTGTGAACTCTTTAGCTGTCGGGGATTCGTCGTGACTATAATTTGCTTCTTCTTTGTCACTTCCGCCGAGCGGCTCATAATCCAATTCGCTTCCGGCTAAAATCTCGTCTTTACTATAAACGTCCTTAGGGATATTAATTTTATTTTCGTTCATAGTTTTGGTTTCCTTTTTGTTTTTGACTTTAGTTTATTATTATTTTTTTATTTGTCTTGTTAGATTTTTGTTTTATTATCTAACTGTCTTTTATATTAGCACACTTACTCAAAAAAGTCAATACTATTTATGCTTTATTTTTCACAATTGTCAAAAACATACCTGTTTTCGAGGACTTGGCGAAAAATAGATATTCCTAATTAGCCTTTTCTAAACTAATCGTAATATTCTCATCAACGAGTTTAGCAATCTCGTCATATTGATAATTTTGATTCTGAGAAATCTCCGTCGCAAGAACTTCCGCTTTAACCGTCTCAAGATACTTTTCCGGAACTTTGATCGAAAGCGACAACCTAATCCGATCAGAAACCTCTAGCTCCGCTTTCTTCCTCGCCGCCTGCACTAACCGAATCAGCTCACGAACTCTTCCCTCCTCTTTAAGTTCCTTTGTCAGCTTCTTGTCTAGCTTCGTCTCTTTTCCGTTCCTAACCTTCTTAACGTTTAGCTCTTCTCGAATAATATTTTCATAAAATTCACTAAGTTGTTCACCTGTATAAATAAATTGCGCAAGCGGCTGGCGAACCCTAATTTGGTCTTCCGTCTCGCTCTTCCTCATTCGAAGCGCCAACCCCTCCGTAATAATCTCGCGCGTCCGCTTCATCTCAGAAATTACATTCTCGTCAATCTCGCCCGCTTCCGGAAAATCCTCTAAATGAACCGAGCTCTCGCTCCCCGTCATTTTTTGATATAATTCTTCCGCGAGAAACGGCGTAAACGGCGCCATTAACTTCGAGAGATAAACTAAAACAAAATACAGCGTCGAATAAGCCTCCAGTTTATCTTCCGTCTCTCCCGACTTCCAAAAACGTCGCCTACTCCTCCTAACAAACCAATTCGACAAATCATCAATAAACGGCAAAATCCCCGAAACCGCTTTCGGAAGATTATACTCCTCCATTCCCGCCCCAATCTCATTCCTCAATTCAAACACTCGCGAAACAATCCACCTATCTAAAGGATTTTGCAAAAGCTCCTCAGAGGGACTTTTTGAAAATCCTAAAACTGAGTCATTAGAATCGAATTTGTCTACTTCAGCATACGTAGTAAAGAAATCATACACATTCCAAACCATCGATAACTTCCTCGCAACATCCGAAACATCTTTATCCAAAAGCGCAAAATCCTCTCCCGCCGTTACCGGGCTCGAAAGCAACAAAAACCTTAAACTGTCCGCCGAAAACTTATCCATTAACTCATTTGGATCCGTATAATTTCCAAGACTCTTCGACATCTTCCTCCCGTCGTTTCCCGCCAACGTCCCCGTTACAATTACGTTCTTATACGCATTTTCCCCGAACAATGCCGTATTAACAACGTGAACATAATAAAACCACGCTCGAATCTGTCCAACATATTCAACAATAAAGTCCGCCGGATAATTCTTCTCGAATTTCTCTTTATTCTCAAACGGATAATGTAATTGCGCAAACGGCATACTCCCCGACTCGAACCAACAGTCGAGAACTTTCTCAACTCGCTTAAAATGCTCCCCGTCAATATCAAATTCTACCTTATCAACCCAGGGTCGATGATAGTCTTCCAACCTAACCCCCGACAGCTCATATAACTCATCATAGCTCCCGACAACTTTTACCGTCCCCTTATCCCCTTTCCAAACCGGCATCGCCGTCGCCCAAAATCTATCTCGGCTCAAATTCCAATCCGGCGCCGCCTCAATATTCTTCCTAAACCTCCCCTCCTTAAAATGCTCCGGAAACCAATTTATTTTCTCGTTCTTCTCTAATAAAATCAGCTTCTGCCCCTGAACGTCAAAAAACCAACTTGGAAACGCCCGATACATAATCCGCTGCTTCGAACGCGGATTAAACGGATATTCGTGTTTAATATACTCAATTCGATAAACAATCCCCCGTTCTTCGAGCACTTTCGCAATAAACTTATTCGCCGCAAACGCCTCAATCCCCTTTTCGTCCGTATCTCGAACTCCTAGCGCGTGTAATTTTTCTGCGTACTCTGGAATATAATAGCCATTCTCGTCTAGCGTATCAACAAATTCGATTTCGTCTTCATGCTCCAAATACAAGTTATAATCGTCCTCCCCATACGCCGGCGCACAATGTACTATTCCCGTCCCCTCTTCCTCCCCAACAAACTCCGCCGCATAAACTTTCCCTTTCGTCCCGTCCAAACTCTCATATTCCAGCCCGACTAGTTCTTTCCCCTTAACCGTCTGAATCAACTTCGCTTCCCCTTGAAAAACTTTCTCTGCTAGTTTCTTCAAAACAACCAGATTTTCTTTCTTCCCCTCCTTGTTTAAAACTTCATAAACCCCATACTCTCCCTCGGCTTTAACCGCCAACATCCTATTCGCCATCAACGTCCACGGCGTCGTCGTCCATGCCAAGAAATACATAAATTGCTCGCTAGCCGAGTCCAAATGTCCAATAAGGGGATGTCCGGAGCTTGCTAGCGAGGATGAAGATGCCGGAGCCCCGTGAAGACGGGCGCGCAGGACATCGGTCCCCGTTTGAACATTGGACGAGGGCTCAGTAACTTTGAACTTAACGAACACACTTGGATCGGTAACGACTTTATACGCATCATTATCCATCGTCACTTCTGCTTTACTAACCGGCGTCGCAAACTTCGTATCATACATCAAAACTTTTCGTCCCTCATAAATCTTCCCTTTCTCATACAGCGTCTTAAATGCCCACCACACACTTTCCATAAAATCCTTGTTCATCGTTCGATACGAATTATCAAAATCAACCCACCTCCCAATTCTCTCAATCGTCCCTCGCCAAGTCTCGCTATTCGCAACCATCGATTCTTTCGCTTTCGTAATATAAGTCTCGAGCGAAATTGCCCCCGGAACTTTTTTCGGGTCTCCGCCAATCTGTCTCCTATCCGTAATTCCGAGTTGTTTCTCAACAAAATTCTCCGCCGGCAGTCCATGACAGTCCCACCCCCATCTCCTTTCGACCCGCTTCCCTTTCATCGTCCAATAACGCGGAACCGCATCTTTAATAATCGAAGACAGTAGCGTCCCGTGATGTGGCTTCCCCGTAATAAACGGCGGGCCATCATAAAAAACATAAGAATTGTCTATTTCTCGCTGGTTAATCGACTTCTCAAAAGTCTTATCTTTTTTCCACCATTCCAAAATGGCTTTTTCGTATTCTTTGGCTCGTCGCCTACTCCCAGCTTTATATTTCATTCCCCTATTATAACATAATCTACTTTAAATATGAAAATACTTCGTCAATCCCCGGCAACGGCGTCCCTCGATATTCCCCCAAAATCTTCCCCTCTTCCGTCTCAACAATTACCGTCGGATATTGAACTACGTCCCTCGCTCGACAAAACGTCTCTCCCTCCTTCGTTTCTGGGTTAATTCGTTCAACCTCAACTCCCGTCCTCGCCTCAAAATCTCTCATAAAATCCTCGACTTCTCGATTATATTCGGAAAACTCTTTCCCGATCACGACCACCCTCATCTCTCCTCCTTTTTTCTTTGTTCTCTAATAATTTGTTCAAATTCGTCTAGCGTTTTAAACTTCCTAAACACGCTCGCATACCTAATATACGCAACCTCGTTCATTCCCGCCAATACATCCAAAACCGCCTCCCCAATTTCCTCCGAAGTAACAACCTCCCGCCCATACGAATAAAGAATCTCCGTTGCTTTCTGGACAACTTCCTCAACCTCTAATTCTGAGTTTAAAAACTTCCCAATACTTTTCCGAACCGCCCCAACCAACTTATCTCGCTCAAACGCCTCTTTTGCGCCCGACCTCTTCCGAACCATCAACTGTGGCATCTCAATCCTCTCGTAGGTCGTAAACCTATACTTCCCGTCTAGCGTTACCCTCCTTCTCCGAACGCTCGTTCCGTCCGGCGATTCGCGACTCTCTAAAACCTTACTATCCTTAATCTTTAGTTTCGGGTTCATCTTACCTCCTTTGAACAAATTTTTTGTTCAACCCCCAATCTTTCTCGAAAAGCCTAAAAACTACTTCTTTAATCTATTCCTTAGTGTCGGCGGAATATCTAAATCTTCTTCCGGCTCCGGCGTTCGAATCGAGTCCCACATATTCGCCTTATTTTCTGCCGTAAAATCGCTCGAATCTGTCGTCGGCGCCGTCTTGACCTCTTCTTCCTCTCTCTGTCGTCTTTCCTCTTCTAGTTTCAATAATTTTTCTCTATCCTCAGCTTCCTTTCGCGCCTCTTCGTTCGCTCGTTCGAGCTCCTTATAATAATCCGAATCAAACCCCGTCGCAACAACCGTAATAACAACTTCGTCCTGAAGCTCTGGTCTAATCGACGCGCCGAAGATAATGTTAGCGTCTGGCGAAACCGCCCCCGTAATAACCTCAGCCGCTTCCTGAATTTCCGACATCGACATATCATATCCGCCCGCAACCGAAAAGAGTACGCCTTTTGCTCCCTCAATTTTAACTTCAATCAGCGGCGACTCAATCGCTTGTTGCGCCGCAATCGACGCACGATTTTCTCCACTCGCTCGCCCAATCCCCATCAACGCCGAGCCAGCGTTCTTCATAATCGCTTTCACATCCGCAAAGTCTAGATTAATCAAAGAATGTTCCGTAATTAGCTCAGAAATCCCCTGAACCCCCTGCCTCAAAACATCGTCCGCAATCTTAAACGTCTCGAGTAACGGCGTCCTCGGGTCAATCGTCTGAAGAAGCCTGTCGTTCGGAATCGTAATCAACGCGTCAACGTTTTTCGCCAAATTCGCGATCGCCTTATCCGCGTTTTCTTTTCTCTTCGCTCCCTCAAACGTAAAGGGTTTTGTCGAAACTCCAACCGTAAGAATATCGCGCGCTTTTGCTTCTGCCGCAACAATCGGTCCCGCCCCTGAACCAGTTCCACCCCCTGCGCCCAGAGTAATAAAGACCATGTCCGCCCCGTCCAACGCCTTGCCGATCAGCTCCCTACTCTCTTCTGCCGCCTCGCGCCCTTTTTCTGGGTCTCCGCCTGCGCCAAGCCCGCGTCCAATATGAACTTTCGTATCTGCCGAGGAATGATGTAGCGCCTGCGCGTCGGTATTTATTGCAATCAACTCAACCCCGCTCAGCCCAACCTCTTTCATTCTGTCAACCGCCGAACCTCCGGCTCCCCCAACCCCAACGACTTTAATGCTAGCTGTGCTTTCTACTTCAGATGGCTTGATTTCAGGCATTTTATTTTCCTCGCTTTACGAATTCTTTCCCTTTATTATACTAAAATATTTCGCTAAATCAACTTTATATCTTAAACTTCGCTAAAAGCCCCGTAAAGAACCCTCCCCCCGACTTCTTTTTCGCCTTTTTCTTCATTTTCCCTGTTCTTCCAGTCGCTTTTCCGCTCCCCCCCTCTGCCGCAAGCAACATCAATCCAACCGCCGTTGCGTATTCAGCTTTCTCAACCGCGCTCGAAACTCCCCCTAGTCCTTTCGGAACTCCAACTTTAACTGACATTTCTAGAACTTGTTTCGCAAAAACCTCAATATCTCGCATCTTCGCTCCCCCGCCAACCAAAACCGCTCCCTCCGGCAATCTTTTTTCGTACCCTGCTTTTCTCAATTCTTTCCTAACTTTCTCAAAAATCTCCTCCAGTCTCGCTCGAACAACTTCGTCAACTTTTTCTCGCTCAAACGTCATTTCCTCTCGATTAACCTTAATTACGATGTCTTTTTCTCCCGAAAAACTCCCCGTAACATATCGCTTCTTAATCTCGTCCGCGACCTCAGTATTTATCTCGAGCATAATCGCCAAATCATTCGTCACATTATTCGAACCAGCCGGAACAACTCCGACGTATTGTAAATCCCCCTCCTCATAAACCGCCACGCTCGTCGTCGCCGCGCCCATATCAATAACCGCGACGCCGTTCTCTAACTGTCTTTCGTCCAAAACCGCTCGCCCCGCCGCGACCGCCGTCGGGACTAAACTCTCCGCGTTCAGTTTCGCCCCCTCCGTTACGCGCCTTAGATTCACACAATTCGGGCTTAGCGCAGAAATTACGTTCGCTTTCATTTCCAATCTCGCCCCCGTCATTCCAATCGGGTCTTTAACCCCGTCTTGTTCATCAATCGAATAGCCAATCGGAATTACCCCAAGAATTTCTCTGTTCGCCGGAATCCTCCCCGAAACCGCAACGTCCTCAACTCGCGCCAAATCTTCCTCATTAATTTCGTGTTCAATCGTTCCAACCGCAATCATTCCCTCCGTCTTCGTCGTCAAAATCTGCGCTCCGTTAATCGAAACGTATGCCGAATGGATCTCATATCCCGACATTCTCTCAACTTCCCCCAACATCTTATCAATCGCGTCCGCCGGACCCGCCAAATTCGCCGGCACGCCCTTTCTCATTCCCGAATTTTTTGCCTCATTATACCCAACTACCGACAAAACCCCCTCCCTGTTTATCGACGCGACAACCGCCCGCACATTCTCTGTTCCAACATCAATTCCGACCGCATATCTAAGATTTTCTTCCATACTCCTATCCTAACACAAAGAAACCACTAACGCAATAATCTAATCCGCCTGCGTCAAAATCTCGTAACCATCTTTCAGAACTAAAATAGTATGTTCAAAATGCGCCCCCGTCGAACCGTCTTTCATTCTAACCGTCCATCCATTCTCTTTGTCAACTTTCGTCTTCGGCTTCCCCAGGCTCGACATTGGTTCAATGCAAATCGTATCTCCCTCCTTTAAAATATATCCGTGCCCCTTTCGTCCATAATTCGGAACGTCCGGTTTTTCGTGCATTCCTTTCCCAATTCCATGCCCAATATAGTCCTCAATTACCCCCAACTTCCCCGCCCGAAGTACCCGCTCAACCGCATAGCCGATATCCCCAATATGTACCCCCGCCTTAACTTTCTCAATCCCCTCATAAAGCGCGCTCTCGGTTACAGAAAGTTGTCGTCGAACCGCCGACGAAGCCATTTTTTCTCCTCCAACAATCATCGTAAACGCCGAATCCGTAAAATACCCCTTATAAAAAATGTCCAAATCAAACGAAACCTTATCTCCCTCCTCAAGTGGCTCGTCCGTCGGCACGCCATGTACCAGTTCGTCATTGACCGAAATACAAATTGCCCCCGGGAATCTATCGTCCAGCATATCATACGCTACCCCTGCTCCCCTCTTTATAATCTCCGCTCGAACCCAAGCGTCAATTTCTTTCCCAGTCATTCCAGGTTTGACGTAATCTTTAAGGTCTCTTAAAAGTCGCCCTAAAATCCTTCCCCCCTCGCGCATCGCCTTAATCTTTACTTCGTCCATATCGCTTTCTCTAATCTTTCCGTTACTTCTTCAACTTCCCCAACCCCTGATAGTCTCAAAACTTCTATCCCTTTCTCCTCTAATAAATCCAAAATTGAATAAATATTTTGTTCAACAATCGAAAATCTTCTCTCAATTGCTTCTTTCGTGTCGTCAACTCTCCCCCGAAGTTCTAACCTTTTATATAGTTCCTCTTTCGGAACCTCAAGATAAACGACTTTCTCAATCTCTCCCGCAATATTCTCCCCCGCCCATTTCGCCTGATAAATATTCCTCGGAAATCCGTCTAAAATTACATCTTTCCCCTCGTCTGTCGCTTTCTTAATCTCCGCCGACATCAACCTAATCACTTCGTCGTCATTGACCAACTTCCCCGCCTTAAGAATTTCGTCAAACCTCCCCGTTCCTCTTAAAACCTCCCCGACCGAAAGCCATTTTAAATTCTTTTTTTCTGCTAAAATCTGCCCCTGTGTCGATTTCCCCGACCCCGCTAAACCAAATAGAATTATCATATTCCTTATATTATACTATATTTTCTTAAAATAAGCGAAATTTTAGATGAAATTCAAGAAAAAATTGAAGCACGGAAAAAGACGTACTTAGTGGTACGTCTTTTGAGTACTGGAAATCCCGACGTAGAAATTCGCTAAAATTTCCTTATTTTAGACCGAGCTTAATTCTTTCAGTCTTCTCTGCTCTCCTCTGTTCACGTAAAATTGCTTTCAATCTTCTTTCTCTCTTCGAAATCGGCTTCGAGAAACGGAGTTGAGACTTCGCTAGCGGCATAATTCCGCTCTGAAGAACCTTGCGATTAAAACGACGAATAATGTTCTCATTCGCCTCGCTTTGATCTTTTCTAGTTACTTTAATTGCCATATTGCCCAGTATTATATCAAATTCTCCCTTATTCAGCAAGTCCCATTTTTAAAATCCTCCCCTCAACGCTCGCCGTCCCCCTAAACTCGTTTTTCTCAATCCTCGTCCACAAATTCGCTCTCTGTCCTCTCTCTATTCTTCGCCATTGCTCTGGCGCATTAAACGCCAAAACTTTCAGCGTTTTTTCACCCTCCCCCCGAATCAAAAGCCTTAGATGTTGCCCCTCGTCCCCCATCAGTCCCTTATCCAAAATCAACATATTCATCAGTAAAAAAATCGGCATTCGATTCCCAACCCCAAACGGCTCCAAGCTCTTTAACTCATTCAAAAAATCCAAATCAAACCCGTCTAGCCGAAAACTACTTAAATCTTCTTTTTCGTCTAAAAATCTTTCTTGTTCAAATAAATTAAGCCCGCGATAATAATTATTTATTTCCTGTTCAAATTCTTTAAGTTTCCCCTTTTCAATTTTCACCCCACACGCTCCCGCGTGCCCGCCTCCCCCGATAATCGACTTTGAACAATTTTTCAACGCTTCCGATAAGTCAAATTCCCCAAAACTCCTCCCCGACCCCTTTAAAAAATCCTCCGTTTCCGAAAAAATAAAAGTCGGCTTTTTATACTCTTCGACCAATCTCCCCGCAATAATCCCTAAAACCCCCTCGTGCCAATCCCCGCTATAAACCAAAACTGGCTCTTTATTAACCCCTAACTCTCGAATCTCGCTTACCGCCGCATTCTGTTCATTTCTCCTCTGTTTATTCAGTTCTTCTAGCTCCGCTGCTAATTTCGCCGCCTCCGCTCGCGTTTTGCTCGTCAACAGTTCTAATGCTTTCTTCGCCGAGCTCATTCTCCCCGCCGCGTTCAGCCTCGGTCCAATCTGGAACCCAATCACTTCGCTCGACAATTCTTGTCCCCCAATCGCCCTTAGTAGCTCCCTTAATCCAACTCTCCGCGTTTTCTTAAGTACCCTCATTCCCCAAAAACACAACTTTCGATTCTCCCCCGACATTTTCATACTGTCACAAATCGTCCCAATCAAAACCAAATCAAGCAACCATTTCTCTTGCCCCGCCGGAATCTTTCCTTCTAAAACCAACGCTCGCGCAACCTCAAACGCAACTCCAACCCCCGCCAAATCCCTTAAATCCAAAATCTTTTCTGCGTCCTCTTCCCAGTTCTTAATACAATTCTGAACGTCCCGCCTCTTCGGATTAACAATCGCAACCGCCTCTGGCAATTCTTTCGGAACTTCGTGATGGTCAGTTACAATCGTCTCGACCCCTATTTTTTTCAAATCTTGAACAATTTCTTTATTCGCGCTCCCGCAATCAACTGTAATTACCAATGTTCGCCCGCGTTTTTCCGCTTCCTGAACAATTTTTTTACTCATTCCATACCCGTCCTTAAACCTGTCCGGCAACATAATTTCTATATCCTCTAATCCCGCCAGCTTAAGCGCGTCATTCATTACCGCACTCGCCGTTACTCCGTCAACATCATAATCCCCATAAATCAAAATTTTCTCTTTCCCCTCAATCGCCCTCTTAATCCTCTCGACCGCTTTCCTCATATCCGGCAACAAAAACGGCGACGCCAATTTTTCATACTTCGGACTCAAAAAATCCTCCGAATACCCCCGTTTTTCGACTAACTCCTGAAATAACTTCGACATTTACCCAATCGTCTTATTCGGCTTATTCTGTGCCGAAAGTTGCTGACTCTTAATAACCATACTCTGAAGCTCTTTCAAAATCGGGAACTGCTTATTCGTCTGATAAATCTTCGTGTTCCCCTTTTTCGTCATAATCAAAAACTTCCCTTTCTCTAATCTCGACAGCTCTCTCTGAATATTCCCTGGGTCTTCCTTAATCAACTTCGAAAGCCCCCGAACGTGCGTCTTAAAATCCGGATATTTCGCGAACACGACCAGAATCTTCCGCCTTACCCTCGATGTAATAAAAACATCCAACATTTTTCCTTTACCTCGCTTTAACTCTCTCTATTATAGCCCGTTTTATTCTTCGTTTCAAGTAAAAATAACAACGAATTTCCTCTCCCTAAGATGCTATAATGTTTCTTATGTACTACGAGGTAATTCCGACTAAAATTTTCCGCGCCGACGCTAGCGTTTTAACCTATTCTTCCCCCGAAAATTTAAAGCCCGGTCAGCTTGTCCTCGTTCCGCTTGGGAAAACCTCCTGCCCCGGAATCGTCCTCAAAAAAGTCCAACAACCCCCCTTTAAAACCCGCGAAATTAAACAACTCCTCTATAAAACCCCGCTCCCTGACTATCTCTTAAAATCACTCCTTTGGCTCTCCTCTTTTTATCTCTCCCCCCTCCCCTCTGTCGCCTCCCTCTTTCTCCCCGTCGGCGTCGAGAAAAAGAGACGAAAGACGATGGCACAAGAGATTTTTTGTTCAAAAACCAGGACGAAACCCGAACGAGAAACCTCAACGTCCCTCAACCTTAACCCTGCCCAGCTCTCCGCCCTTTCCTCTCTCGAATCCCTAAAAAACCCAACCCGCCTCCTCTATGGCATCACCGGCTCCGGCAAAACCAATATCTATCTCGAACTCGCCCGAAAAACCCTCGAAAAAAACCAATCCGTTATTCTCCTCGTCCCTGAAATCGCCTTAACTTCCCAGCTCGTCTCTGTTTTTGAATCAACTTTCAAACAGCAAGTTACCCTAATCCACTCCAAACTAACCGAATCTTCCCGTCATCAAATCTGGGAATCTCTCCTCCTCGACAACTCTCCGAGAATCGTCGTCGGTCCTCGCTCTGCCCTCCTCGCTCCCCTTAAAAATCTCGGTCTAATCATTATCGACGAGGCGCACGAATCCGCCTACTACCAAGAAAATGCCCCAAAATACTCTTCCCTCCGCCTCGCCTCTTTTATCGCCAAAACCCTCCGAGTCCCCTGTATTCTCGGAACCGCAACCCCTCTCGTCTCCGACTATTATCTCGCCTCAGCCAAAAACTCCGTCGTCCCCCTAAAAATCAAGGCAAAATCCTCCGCCATAAAACCCGACCTAAAAATTATCGACTTTAAATCTCGCGATTCTTTCTCAAAAAACCGCTATTTTTCCAACCCTCTCCTCTCCGCAATCAAATCGAACCTAAAAAACCATTACCAAACCCTAATTTTCCATAACCGCCGCGGCTCCGCCCCAATCACTCTCTGCGAACATTGTGGTTGGCAGGCGTTCTGCCCGAACTGTTTTCTCCCCTTAACTCTCCACTCCGACTCTTATTCTTTAATCTGCCATACCTGCGGACTAGAAACCAAAATCCCGACTTCCTGTCCAAATTGTAATTCTCCCTCAATCCTCCATAAAGGCTTCGGTACTAAACTCCTCGAATCCGAACTCAAAAAACTCTTTAAAGACGCTAAAATCGCCCGTTTCGACGCCGACAATAAAAAAACCGACTCCCTCGACGCTCTCTATGACGAAGTTAAATCCGGTAAAATCGACATCTTAATTGGGACTCAAACCCTTGCTCGCGGGCTCGACCTTCCCCGTCTCGCAACCGTCGGCGTCGTCCAAGCCGACTCCGGACTCTCCCTCCCTGATTTTTCCGCCGAAGAAAAAACTTTCGAGCTTCTTGCCCAAGTAATCGGTCGCGTCGGTCGCGGTCATCTCCCGACCGCCTCTGTTTTTGTCCAAACCTATAAGCCCGACTCCCCTGCGATTAATTTCGCTCTAGCCTCTGACTATGATAATTTTTATACTTACGAACTCACTCGTCGAAAAAAAGCAAAATTCCCCCCGTTTACCTATCTCGCCAAAGTCTCCGTTACCTATAAAACCGAACAAACTACCCTGAAAAAAATCCGCTCCCTAAGGCGCACCCTCTCTTCCTCCCCCCTCGCCTCAAAAATCGAAATCTCCTCCCCGACCCCTACGTTCCATGAACACACTACCTCCGGCTTTACTTGGCAACTCGTCTTAAAATCCTCCTCTCGCGCTAATCTATTAAAACTCTTGTCTTCGCTCGACCTAAAAAGCGTTAAAGTCGCAATCGACCCGCCTAGCCTCTTATAACTTTTTATGATATAATAAAAAGAATATGAAAATCATTACGACCCCCGATCCGCGTCTTCGCGAGAAATCGACTAAAGCCCGTTTCGACGACCCCGAAACCGCCAAAATAATCGCCGAAATGAAAAAAGCCTCCCTTTCCTGGGAAAAGGCGCATCCTTTTGAGCTTTCCGCTGCTATGGCCGCCCCCCAACTCGGCTTTAATAAACGCATTATCATCATCCGCGACGACCTCGAAGACAAGAAAAACAACAACTTTACCGCTTTTTTGAACCCCGAAGTAATCAAAGTCGAAGGAAAAGAAGAAAAAGATTATGAGGGTTGTCTCTCTGTTCCTTTTTACTACGGTCTTGTTCCCCGCCCGAAAAAAGCAAAAATAAAAGCCTTTCTCGAAAACGGAACCGAAGTTCGTATAAAAGTCGAAGATTCTCTCGCCCGAACTTTTCTCCATGAAATCGACCATCTAAACGGTATTCTCTTTATTGACCACATAAAAAACGATAAAACCGCTTTCTTTAAAATGAATGATAAAGGCGATCTCGACCCCGTCGATTATGATAAGGAAATAAAAAACAATAAAGAGCTCTTCCCCAATGAAGACTAAGATTATTTTCTTCGGGAACGGAACTCTCGCCGACTTCGCTCTTCGCGAACTAAAAAATTGTTCAAATTTAGAAATCATTTTTCACGCTAAGTCGAAAGACGATTTAGATCGAGTAAAAATTTTAAAACAAGAAAATCCCGCCGCGCTCGGCGTGCTCGCCTCTTTTGGCGTCCTAATTAAAGAGGATCTTCTTTCCCTCTTTGAACCTCTTGGAATCCTCAATATCCACCCCTCTCTTCTCCCAAAATACCGCGGCGCCTCCCCAATCGAATCCGCAATCCTCGCCGGCGATACCGATTTCTCCGTCTCCGTTATGAAGCTCGTTAAAAAAATGGACGCCGGTCCCGTTTTCTACCAAAAAACCTTTAAAAATCTTCCTCTCGAAAAGTCGAAAATTTACGAACAATTAGCAGCCGCCGGTACTGCCTGGATTATTGAAAACCTCCCCGTCTTAAAATCCTTAAAATCTTTATCCGACTATCATAATTTAATTATCCAAGACGACTCCCGCGCGACCTTTACAAAAAAGTTCGAAAAGCGCGACGGCTTCCTAACTCCCGAAACCGACCCTGCCGATTTAACCCTCCGAAAAATAATCGCTTTCCAAGATTTTCCAAAGCCGAAACTGACTCTTTTTGGAAAAACTTGTATTATTTTAAGCGCGGAGAAAACCTCCGCAAACGAACAGGGGTCGCTCTCTATTAGGTGCGCGGACAACCAGTGGCTAAAAATCCTCCGTCTCCAACCCGAATCCCGAAAGCCAATGGATGCCAAATCTTTCCTTAACGGAATTCGCTAACCCCCTTTAAAATCCCCTCTTTCTGTGTTATACTAAACAAGCGTGGTACCGTAGCTCAGATGGTTAGAGCGTGGGACTCATAAGCCCAAGGTCACTGGTTCGATCCCAGTCGGTACTACCATCAAAAAAGCCCCTCTGGGCTTCTTTTTTATTCTATCCCAAGATTTTGTCTTTGTTTCGGCTAATCTCCCCCTTAAGTTCCTCAACCGTCGCTTTAACAATTTCCTTATAATCCGGCTTGTTTTCTTTTAACCACTCTAGCGCCGCTTCGTCATCCGCTTCCTCAAATTCCCTCATTTTTTCCTCGCTCATCCCTTTTGCAATCTCCTCCCCAATTCGTACCTCTAGTTCCTCTTGCGCATACTCAATAAACGCTCGCCTCTCATCCTCTGGCATTACCGCTAGTCCAACTTCTCTTAAAAACTTTTCGTCAAACTCCATTTAAAACCTCCGCTTTCTCTTTTAGAGTTTTCGTTTTTTAATTTCTCTCGTAAAGAATTTTAATCTATCATTCAACTCAATCGTCAACTTCTTCTCTAGCTTCAAGGCAATCCCCCCCGTTTCCCCCTCAACTAAATTCTCAACCTTTATCTTCTCTCTCTGAACGCTTTCAACCTCGACTTCCCCAATCTCGTCTTTTCCCCGATAAACTCGCGCAAGATACTGCGGACGAACTTCCCCTTTAATAACTTCCCCTCCCGCGATAATCGCAGTTTTCTCTGTCCTGAAAACCCCTTTAATCTTCATTTCCCCAGTTTCCGTCTCGACTACTTCCGCCGGCAATAATTTCTCCATTTCTCCTTTTGCGTCGTCCAAAAGTTCATAAATTATTCGATAAGTTCGGATATTGACCCCGTCTCGCGCCGCCATTTTCGCAATATTTGTCGGAACCGAAACATTAAACCCATAAATTACCGTCTCTCCCCCCTCTGCCATATAGACATCATTCTCCGTAATATCCCCGACCCCAGTTGCGACAATATTTAACGTAATTTCTCCCCCCGTATCAATCATTTTCAAACTATCTACGACCGAAGTAACCGAACCAAGAACGTCTCCCTTAATAATCACATTAAAGACTTTTGAATTGTCCGCCGTATTCATCATTCGGAGCAAATCCGTCGAAGTTACGTTTGCGCTCGCGCTCGCATCCGACGCCTGTTGCGCGTTCAAAAGCGCCATCTTCCTCGCCGTTTTTTCGTCCTTAACCTCAATAAACTTATCTCCAAAATTCGGCAAATCTTTAAACCCAGTTACCGTAACTGGAGTCGACGGCGTCGCTTTTCCTTTTGGTTTTGCTCGAAAATCAAGCATCGTCCTTACTTTCCCATACGCGTTCCCCGCAACAATAAACTCCCCAACTTTCAACTCTCCGCCCGTAACCAAAAGATTAACAACCGACCCCTTTCCAACTTCCATGTGGCTCTCAATAACCAACCCCTCGCTCGGGATCTCGACGTCTGCTTTTAATTCCTCAATATCCGCCGTGAGCAAAATCATGTCCAACAATTTATCAAGATTATCTCCTCGCTTCGCCGAAATCGGTACCATTGTAATGTCTCCGCCCCATTCTTCCGGCTGTAATCCGTTTTGCGCCAAATCCGCCATCGTCCTCGGAATATCTGCTCCCTCTCGGTCAATCTTATTAATCGCGACAATAATCTTCGCGTTCGCCCCCTGCGCAAATTTAATCGCCTCGATCGTCTGAGGCTTAACCCCGTCGTCTGCCGCAACCACAATCACAACAATATCCGTCAACATCGCCCCGTGTTGTCGAATCGCCGCAAACGCTTCGTGCCCCGGCGTGTCCAAAAACGTAATTTTTCTTCCCTCGTGCTCCAACTGATATGCTGAGATGTGCTGCGTAATCCCCCCAGCTTCCCCCTCAACCGTCTTCTTATGAAGCAGCGTGTCTAGTAATGTTGTTTTTCCGTGATCAACGTGTCCCATTACCGCAACAACCGGCGGTCGCTCAACGGCTTTATCCGACAATTCCCGATGGAAATTCGTTAACTTCGTCGAAGTATTTTTTCGTTCAATCCGAACCCCCTTAATCCCTAATTCCTCGATAATCAAAGAAGCCGTATCAAAATCCAATCTCTGGTTAATCGTCGCGACAATCCCCTCCTTAAATAACTCCCCGATTAACTGCGTAACCGACAAGCCTAACGCTTTTGCCAGTTCATCAACCGTAATCGAACCGGCAATCTGGATAATCTTTTCCTGGACTTCAGTCATATCTAATTAGCTCCAAATATCTTTTAATTTTATCATAAAAGTCTTTAAAAAGCTAGCCTCGCTTAAAAATCCTGAATCGCCTCTTTTTCTCAACTTTCCCCTCCTCGACCGCCTCTAAAATTTCTCTCTTAATTTTCCAAATCTCTTTTCGCGTTGCTTTTCCCTCCTCGCTAATTTTCTCTAAAATCTCCCCTTTAATCTCCTCTAAATTCCCCTGACTTCTCTCGATCTTCCCTAACCCTCTCTCTAGCTTCGAAATAACTTCCTTGCTCTTCCTCGAAAACTCCCCAATTTCTTTTCCCGAATCAATCTCGCTTAATTCGTGTATATATTTCGTCAATAATTCAGCGACTTTCCCCTGTTCTTCCGACAATTTTTTAATCGCCGCGACCGCCTCCGCAAAACTCTCCGCTCCGCTCTTATAATTCTTGATCTCCTCTTGAAGCTCCTGAATCCCCTCCGTAACATTTTCCGACAGCCTCCTAATTTTTTCTAATTCTTCCCTATCCATAAATTCCTTTTCTCTATTTTAACTCTAGCAAGCGTTTTTGTAAGATTTAAAATCAAAAATTCCGCCTCTAAAAGATACGAAAATCTCTCTGGCAAAATCTCCAACAGCCTCATCTTAAATTCCTCCCCTCTTCCCCGCGAAATTACCTCAACAAACCTCCGAAATCCCGCCTCGTTCCTCGCCCGCCCATAAATCGCCTGAACAACCTCTAGAATCGCCTCAGTCATTTCCTCCTCCGAAATCTGATATTTTTCTACCGCGCTCTTTTCCGCCGCCAAAATCTCGCCTCCCGCCTTAACATAGTCCCCGTCGAGCGAAATCGCCTCCAAAGCTCCGACCGTCAATAGAAGCCCCGGATGGTCAGGATAAGCCTGTAAACTTCTTTTAACTTCCCCGAACAATTTATTTTGGTCAATCAGCCTAACTTTTTTAATCGCCTCGATTGCCTCCTGAACAATTTTTTTATCCTTTAAAATTTTCGCTAATAACTCCTTATACGTGCTTCCGAGATAATCCAAAATCCTCGCTCGAACCGCCTGGTCTTGTTTCTCTTTATCTTTAATTTTCGCCGCTTGAACCGCCAGCTCTAGCATATTCCCAATCGCCCTCCGTCGGCTCGCCTCGAACACTCCGTTCGTAAATTCAACTAACGTCTCAATTACCGCCAGAATAAATTCCTTTTTTCCTCTATAAACCTGTCGTTTAATCTTATTCATTTCGCTCTTCGCCTGCCCCTCTTGATATTCCGCAACATACTTCCCATACGCCAAAACAATTTTCTTTGCGTCAAAATCTTGTACAGAAAGTTTAAATTCATTATTCGCATGATTAAAAATCGTATAATCCGAAATCACGTTTAAAATTTTTAAACGATACAAAACTTTTTGCATTCTCGAAAACTCAAACCGAGTTTCCCCCGCAATCTTCTTCTCTCCCGCTTTAAACTCCCCAATCAAATCCAAAACTTTCCCCGCCTCGTTCAAGACCTCTTTCTTGTTATAATTCTTTTGGTGTAAGAACAAAACTCGGCTCGCGTCGTCTTGCGCAAAATTTCGTCCCCTGTTTAACTCCCGTCTCAAATCTAAAATACTAACTTCGTTAATCAACTCCAAATTCCTCTCTGGCGCATCATTCGACAGGATAATATAACTCGTCGCTCTCTCTCCGTCTCGTCCAGCCCTCCCCGCCTCTTGATAATACGCCTCAATCGAGCTCGGAATCCCGTAGTGAACCGTAAACCGAACGTTCCCCTTATCAATCCCCATTCCAAACGCTTTCGTCGCAATCATCAGCCTCGCTCTATCCTCTCTAAACGCCGCCGCATTTTCCTCCATTGCCCCTCGCTCAACATCTGTCGAATAATACCGAACAACCCCCTCTCTTCCCTCGTCTAATAATCTCTGATAAACCGAATCGACCCCAAATTCCGTATTCCCCGTTTTATAAACGCAAAACACAATTCCGCTCCGCCCCTCCCCCTCCGCCTCTAAAATCTGCGTTAAAGGTGCGAATTTCTCCCCGTTCGGCGCCTCAATAACCCGATAATGAATTTCCGACCGGTCAAACGACCCTGGTTGAATAATTCCCATCTCTGAAATTTTCAAATCTCGGACAATATCTTTTAAAACCGAATCCGACGCCGTCCCCGTCAAAGCCAATAAAACCGGGCTTTTCTCCTTAAAACTCAATATTTTTCTCGCCGTTTCTCCGAGGTTAAGATACGAAACTCGAAAATCATGCCCCCACTCCGAAACGCAATGTGCCTCGTCTAGCGCAACTAAAGAAAAAGAAACGCCTCTCAGTTTCGCCTCTTTAAGAACTTTTCGAAACTCCTCCATCTCCAACCTCTCTGGCGTCAAATAAATCAACGAAAATGCCCCCTCCCGAATCAACTCAAAAACCTCCGCTTTCTGACTCCTCGACTTGACCTCCGACAGATTAACCGCTGTCTCGACTCCTCTCCGCTTTAGATTCTGAACTTGATCCTCCATTAACGACCGTAAAGGCTCAATCACCAACCCTACCCCCGGTAAAATCAAGCTCAAAAACTGATAAATCGCCGATTTCCCCGACCCCGTCGGCAATAAAACAACCGAATCTTTCCCCTCTAACGTCCTCTTAATCGCCTCTTCCTGTCCCTCCCGAAATCCCTCATAACCGAAGAGAATTTTGAACAAATTTATTATACAGTCTAACTTTTTCTCTGTTAATTTAATCTCGTTTTCCTGAAAATACCCCTGGTTCCGGTAGTTTAAAAACTCCCCTAAAAACCTAACTTCCTGATATAAAATCTCTTCTTTCTTCTCCCCTCTCGAAACAAAAATCTTCCCCGAACGAGCCCCCTCTGTCTCCTCTTTATCAACCCCTTCCTCATAAAACCCCTCGAACGCCCGTCGGACTCGACGATTAACTCCCGATTTTTTCTGAAATTCCTCTAATTTTATCCTTAAAACCCGAATCCGATGTGCTCGAAGTAAATTGTCCCGCTCTAAATCTTTCTGCTCGCTCCCCTCGTGTGTCGAGTCGTCAATCTCAACCACCAACCCCCTTACCCCGTCCGAAACAAAAAAATCCGCCCTCCTCTCGTCTTCTTTCTCGTCCCCAGTCTTCTCAATTAAACTCGAAAACAAAAGTTGCGGAATAACGTCCTCCTCTCGCCCACCTTTCTTTAAAATCCTCGGAACTAAAAATTCCGAATAGAAATACTCCTCCGCAGATTTTTTATCAAACTCCTCTCTCCTCTCTCCGTCAAACAACTGTTCTAACCCCGTTCTATCTCCCCTCTCAACAATCTCAATTTTATTCTTAAAAATAACCCTTTTTTCTCCATAAATCTCCGCCAATCCCCCCTCAATCTCCTCCAACTCTCTAAGCCCCTCCTCTAAAACCTCCTCTCTAAACAATCCTCGCTCAACTTCTATTTTATCTCCCCCCTCTATTTTCCCCTCTTGATAAAGCGTCGCCAAAATCGCCTGAATCTTCTCTTTTTCTCCCCCTCCCCTCCCTCGAAAAACAATCTTCAATAAAACCGAAAAATGAACCCCTAACTTCTCCTTAAGTTTCTCTTTTTCGCTCTCATTCATCTCCAAAAAATCTAACCTAAATTTCCCGCCCCGCTCAAAAAACTTCGCAGCATATCCCTTTCTTCGCCCCCTCGCTTTTACCTCTCTAATCCCGCTCATATTAAAAATTATATAACAAAAAAACCACCCAAACAGGCGATTTTACTAACAATCTGTGGCTCCCGGGGCCGGGCTCGAACCGGCAACCTCGAAGTTAACAGCTTCTTGCTCCACCATTGAGCTACCCGGGAATACTAACCCTCTAACATTATACTCCAAAAAAGCCTCTCCGTAAAGAGGCTTTTCGGCTGCTTTTCTGTTAATCTATTTCTTTCCCGCAATCGAGAGTGAAATTTTTCTTCCCTCTTTATCAACATCAAGCACTTTAAATTCTTTTCTTTCGTTGAGTGTAAAGACTTTCTCTGGGTCAACGTCCGAACCCTCGCCAAGTTCAGAAACGTGAACGAGCGCCTCAACCGCCGGAGAAATCTGAACGAACGCGCCAAACGGCGTAATTCGCGTAACCGTCCCCTCGACTTTCGAGCCTTTTTTAAGCCCCTCGACTTCCGAAAGCCACGGATCCTCAACCAACTGTTTCATTGAAAGCGATAAGCGTTCCTTATCAATCGCAATAATCTTCGCCTCAACTGTATCGCCAACCTTAACATAGTCAGCCGGATTATTAACCCTTTCCCAAGAAATCTCGGAAATATGGATTAACCCCTCGATTCCGTCAACGTTCATAAAGACTCCGAAGTCAACAACCCCAGTTACGACGCCTTTAACGACGTCACCAACTTGAAGTTCCGCGAACCTCGCCGCTAATCCATCTTTAATCGCTTCCTTTTCGGAGAAAATTAACTTATTCTCTTTCTTGTTCGCGTCCAAAATTCGGACTTTAATCGGATTAGAAACCAACGAATTGAGTCTCTGGAGAATTTCGTCTTTATCCGCCGACCCGACTCTCGGATAGTGTTCCGCCGAAAGTTGAGAAACTGGCAAAAATCCGCGAATCCCCTCATATTCAACCAGAAGTCCGCCTCTGTTCGCGTCAAACGGAATAACTTCGACAATCTCGGCATTATCCATCTTAACTTGAATCTCGTCCCAACCTTTATCTTTAACGGCTTTTCTTAGCGACAGAAGCACTGTCCCGTCGTCCATTTCCGAATCTATTACGGAAGCCGTAACGTCGTCTCCGACCTTAAGATTGCGCGCAAACCCAGCTTCTTTTCTTGAAACTAGCCCAACCCCTTGCGCTCCGAGATCAATCAAAATCTCGTGCTTTTTAACAGAGATAACTTTCCCCTCTAGCGTGTCTCCAACCGCTACTTTTTTCGCGAATTCGCTTCCCGAAGCAAGCAATTCGTCCATTGTTACTTTTTTGGCATTAGCCATTTATAAATTTTTCCTTCCTTTAAACTCTGGCTCGATGTCCATTGAGCTTAAAACATAGAAAAGATTATACTTTACTCCCCCTGTTTTGTAAAGTATAATAAATTCAAAATGGAGGTATAAATATGTATTTTGTGATTGATGTTGGTGCGACAAAAACCCTTTTCGCCCTCTTCTCTCGTTGCGGGAAACTTTTAAAAACAAAAAAATTCCCAACCGAAAAAAACGAAGATATTTTTCTCGAATACTATTCCGAAAACCTCGAATCCTTCATTCCTCCCGAAAAACGTAAAAAAATCAAATCCGTCGTTCTCGCCGTCCCCGGAATCGTTAAAGAACAAAATTTTTGTTCAATTACTTATGGAAATCTCCCCTGGAAAAAAATCGATCTAATCCCCCCTATAAAAAAATTGTTCAATTGTAAAATTTCCGTCTTCAATGACGCCGATTTAGCAACTCTCTACGAATCCTCGTTCTATAAACATAAAAAAGTCGTCTATCTAACCTTCTCGACCGGTATCGGCGGCGGTATTGCGAAAAACGGCGAACTTCTCTCCGAATCCGCCTCTTTTGAACCTGGTCATAAAAAATACGTTTATAAAAAACAAACCGCCGAATGGGAGGATCTCGCCTCCGCGAAAGTAATCTCCGAAACCTTTAACGATACTCCAGTCAAAAACCTTAAACATAATAAATCCGCCCGTCGCGAAATTTCTCTCCGTCTTTCCCTCGGTCTCCCCGATATTTTGCTCGAAGAAAACCCCGACGTTATCATCGTCGGCGGTGCCGTCGGCTTCATTATCAAAAAGTGCAAAAAACTGCTCCTCCCCGTCCTAAAAATAGCCCTAGAAGCGAAAATAACGCATTCTAACGCGTCGAAACGCGAAAAGACAAGTCTGAATGCGTCCGAAATTTTAAATCGCTTAGACAGCCTTAAAATCGCTCCTGCGCGCCGTCCGCTCGAATCCGTAATCTACGGAGGCTATCTCTATGCCAAACGAAATCGCTAGCCGCGGATCTTCTGAACCCTCAACTCTCTCCTCCGCCTATACTCTCCTAGATACTCTCCGCTTCCTCTATCCCGACCTGACTTTCCGCCCCGGAAAGAAATTTAAGTTTCGCCCAAAAAAAACTATCTATTATCTTCCCCCCGAAACCTCTCCCGAAACTTTCCCCCTCCTCCTCTGTCATGAACTCGCCCACGCCCTCCTCGGTCATTTTTCTTATCTAACCGACCTCGAACGTTTAAAAATCGAAGTCGCCGCCTGGGAAGAAACTAAGAATCTCTGCGAAAAATTCGAAATCCCTTTTTCGTCTGAATTCGCCAATCTCGAACTCGATACCTACCGCGACTGGCTCAACCAAAAATCTCTCTGTAAAACCTGCGGCATGACCCGTTTCGAAACCCCCGACGGGAACTATCATTGCCCCCGCTGTGACCTCTTAAAAGCCTAACCTATCTATTATCCCCCTCTCCATGGATTAAATTCCTCTTAAGTCGCGACTCTAATTTATTTATATTCCCCTCCGCAACTTCCTCAAGACTAACCCCAAGATACGTCGCAATCGCCGCCACATACCACAGTACATCTCCCAACTCTTTAACAATCTCTTTCCTATCTTCCTCTTTAATCTCCCCCTCCTTATCTCTTAAAATCTTTTTAATTTTATCCGCCGTCTCTCCCGCCTCCCCTGTCAACCCCAAAACTTTCTCAACAAAAGCAACCGTATTATAATTCCCCGTCGGCTTAAACAAATCATACTTCTTCGCCCACTCTTGATATTCCTTAAACTCCATTTGACCTCCTTATCTTTGCCATAATTATACTAAAAAAGTCAGGACATGTGCCTGACTTTTTCTTAATATTAGAAAGCGGAGCGCCTTTTACGCTTCTTTTTTCGCCGGTCCGCGACGAGAAATTCGTCCGCCCTTAGCACCAGCAATTTTCGCTAATGCCGGGTTCGCTGCAAAACCGCCAGTATGACCATTTTGTCCACCTTTGCGTCCAATCTTAGCGTAAAATTCTTTACCATATTTAGCTTTGTTCGTCGCGGCAGCTTTGAGACCACCTGCTTTAGTTCCAGCCATAATCTGTAAAATTCTTTCTGCCCACCAATCTTAAATTAACATTACCGACATTATATCATACCGCTTTAGTTTTGTCAATACGCTTTTTCTAAAAAATATTTTATAATTT
Organism: Candidatus Saccharimonadota bacterium; assembly: GCA_017432425.1. GTDB lineage: Bacteria > Patescibacteriota > Saccharimonadia > Saccharimonadales > Saccharimonadaceae > Nanosyncoccus. The sequence continues at coordinate 3,517 of JAFRJE010000012.1, read as the reverse complement.
ACCGAACACCTTTTCCCCTGTTTTCCACACCCTTGCGTAAAACTTTTACTTTCCCTGTTGACTTAATTCGCCTTGTGATATAAAATAGGGTAACTTTGAGTAAAACTCTGCGAGGTTACTTAAAGCATTGACCTATGATCGCTCTGACCCCAGAGCGATTTTCTTTCCCAAAAAAATTAAGCCCTTGCTTTCAAATCAAAAATCCGCTATAATAACGTCTGTGCTGGGGTAATAGCTCAGCTGATTAGAGCGCTGCCTTTGCAAGGCAGAGGTCCAGGGTTTGAATCCCTGTTACTCCACCAACTCAATGTTAAAAATCTGGGGATATAGCTCAGCTGGTTAGAGCGCTATACTGATAATGTAGAGGTCTGTGGTTCGAGCCCACATATCCCCACCACCTAAAAAACCTCCAAAAAGCCTAAAAAGGCTTCTTTTTTTATTTTAAATCTTTATGCTATACTTAAATCATGTGGGAATTTAGTCTAACGTCTTTTCTAATCGGTCTCTTAATCTTCGCTGGCGGCGGCGCAACTGTCGTTTTTTATCGCCAAATCGCCGAAAACGTTGCCCATGGCGTCTCGTCCTATGACAAAACAAAACTCTTCGGTCTAATCTTTATCGGAATCGGTTTCCTCGTCATGACCAACCTCCACGTTACCCTCCTGACCCTCCTAATCAAATCTATCTTCCCTGGTTTATAGCCTAGAAAGCATTTTAAGCCCCCTCTAAGCGTTTTTATCAAAAATCGCGGTAGTACTCGCCTTTTTTTATTTCAACCCCCTTAAATCGCGCTAATTCGCTTACAGTTACAAATTCAAACCCCTTCTCCCGTAATCGGTCAATAATTTCCGGAATCGCCTCGACGGTCGTCGAATAAATGTCATGAAACAGAATAACCGCCCCGTCCCTCGCCTGTCCAATCGCAATCTCCTTTATCTTTGCCGGATCTTTACTCTCCCAATCTCTTGAGTCTATCGACCACAAAATCAGCGGCGTATCTAAAATTTCCATCACCCTCTGGTTAAAATTCCCGTACGGCGGTCGCGTCAAAGTCGGAACCGTCCCAATTATCTCCCTAAACGCCATATCCGTCGCATTTTTATCTTCTCTAACCGCTGTCTCACTAATCATTACTAAATTTTGATGCGAATAAGTATGACTTCCTAGTTCATTCCCCTGGTCAACCACTCTCCTAACAATCTCCGGATTCCAAGCCGCGTTTCTCCCTAGTTCAAAAAACGTCGCTACTGCCTTTTTCTCTTTTAAAACGTCTAAAAGTTGCGGTGTCGTTATCGCGCTCGGTCCGTCGTCAAACGTCAGCGCAATCAGTTTCTTCCCCTCTAAATTCCCCCTAAAAACCCTGTCTGGAACTTTTACATGCAAACTCATCGGCGCCGCCGGCGCAATCGTCCCCTCCGTAAGCCTCTGCCAAAATAGCCCGCTCCCCCCTAAAAGGACAAAAATAACAACCAAAATCGGCAACGCAATCTTCAGCCACGGATAAACCTTATTTATCTTAAACCTAAATTTACGCCTAGTCCTCTTCCTTACTTTTGGTTCTGTTTTTATTTTCGGACGCATTGCCTGACCCACTCATACATCGCAATCCCCGCCGCGACCCCAACATTAACCGACCTCGTCGAACCAAAACTCTCAATCAGTCTCACGTCATCCGCTTCCCCAAGTAGCTCTTTAGAGATTCCCTCTCCCTCGCTCCCAAAAAGCAACGTCGTTTTTTGAACAAATTTTTTATCCAAAAGCCCCGTCGCCTCTGGAACATTATTCTCAATCGCAACTATTTCCCGCCCTCGCTCTCGCTGGTCTTGAACAAAATCTTTATAATCCCCCCAATAAAAAATTTTCAAATACTTGTCTGTACACATCGCCCCACGCCGATTATACTTTTTCTTCCCAATAATATGTACTGCTCTCGCGTTAAAACTATTCGCGCTCCGAACAATCGTTCCAACGTTAAAATCATGACTCACGTTCTCAATCGCAATCTCTAGCTCGCTTCTCTTTTGTTCAAGCGCCTCAAAAACTTGTTCATTCGTCATGCCCTTGTATTCGTCAACCAAATTTCGTCGATCTTCCATATAAATTTATTATACAACTTTCCTCAAAAAATAAAAAATCCCCCGATCTTTTTGATCGAGGGTAATCCTAGGTCGGGAAAGAAATCTCAAGGCTCAAAACAATCCGAACAACTTTCTTCCCCTCATCATTCTTAACTTCCACAGTTGTCTGAATCGGCTTCGCCTCCCCGTTCCCACTACCCTCTTTGCGATCCTCTTCGCGTTCTTCCGTCTCCTCGACGTCTCCAGATACAACTTCCGGTTCATAACTTCCCTCGCTCGCCTCCTCTTCGGCTATCGGTTCACTCTCAACAACTTCCTCGGAAACCTCACTTACGACTTCCTCAGATACCCCAGACGCCTCAAGCACCTCAGACGCCTCCTCAGAAGCCACTTCAGGAACGCTCTCAGAAACCCCCTCGGTATTCTTCGGCGGAGTAATCAAGTCCAAAATCGCCTGTACCGCCGCCTCCTCTGGAGTCTCCAAAGATTTCTCTCCCATAGCCTCCAGCTTCTTCTTTCTCTCCTCAACTTCCACTTTCAGTTCCCTTAAACCTCCGAACTTATTCGCGATCGTCTGATAGTTCGGCAACTCCGGGTCGTCGTTCAAGTCTTTCTGCGTCGGAAAATGCCCCAGTTCTTTCTCTTTCTTAATAACGAGCGAAATAATTTCGCCGTGCGTCCACTTTCTTCTCGACATATCCTCACTTCCTTTCTCTATTCTCTCAATTCGTACTCCTCCAACCCTCTCTGTCGCTTTCTCAAACGACCCAAAATAAAACGCAAACGTGTTCGGGTGGGGCATCTTCGGATAATTTAAAGCGTCCTCAAAAGTCGGTACTCTTCCCAATTCATCTCTTAATCTAGCTAGCAGTCCAATTAGCCCCTCTTGATGTTCACCATACTTAAATTTAACAACCGTCCCGTCGTTCAGCTCAAATCCAACCTCGTCGTCAAGCGTATAAATCTGCGTCAGCCCCACCTCTCTCGCCTCCTTTCCCAAAAAATTAAAGAACAAAAACCCTAAGGTTTCTAATTCCCTCATATTATACCCCCCCCCCGTTCCATTTCAAGCATAATCAGAATCGCTCCCTTCCCAAAACAAAAAACGTACTCTTTAGAGTACGTTCCAGATTTTAACAACTTAGTTGCGCATTATATCACCGAAAATCCAAAAGTCTTAAGCTCAAAGTCGCATCTGTTTCCAGAAAACTTGTGTACTAAGCTTACCATACACAATTACGACCGACCTAGCTACTTTTCCTAAGAAAAGCGCCTAACATCCTTCTCAAGAAAGGAGGTAATCCATCGACACGTTCTCGTACCGATGCCTTGTTACGACTTAACCCCAATCATCTCCCCCACCTTAGGCCGCCGAAACGGACTTTGGGTGTTGGTGACTCTCATGGTTTGACGGGCGGTGTGTACAAGACCCGGGAACG
>JAFRJE010000011.1 GCA_017432425.1 Candidatus Saccharimonadota bacterium | reverse complement strand
CGTTGGCGGCGGATCCGATTTGTAGACAGTTGACTAATGAGGATGCTAGGCAGGCGGCTGGTTGTGTTGATACGACGGCGGAGCGCGAAGTGGGCGGAATTGCGAATAAAGTAATTGACGCATTATTATACGCTGTAGGGATTATTGCGGTAGTGATGATTATATTCGGAGGGGTACAGATGGCGACGTCGGCGGGGGATGCGGGGAAAGTTACGAAAGCGAAAAATACGATTTTGGCGGCAGTGATTGGACTGGTGATTGCGGTTTTGGCGTACGCGATTGTGCATTTTGTTTTAGGTAAGTTAACCTAAAGTCTTTACGCTTATAAAAAGTTGTGGTATTATCAAATTAATATCAGAAGAAGAAAGGAAATAATATAAGATGAATGCAGTAAAGAGTGGTGTTACCGCTGTAGAAAGTAATTTTACCGAAACAAACGATTTGGCAACTATAGTTAATAATATTATTAATATAGTTTTGTATGTTGTCGGTATTATTGCGGTTGTGATGATTATTATCGGTGGCGTTCAGTATGCGACGTCGGCGGGCGACACGAACAAAGTTACGAAAGCGAAAAACACGATTCTTTACGGGATTGTTGGTTTGGTTATTTCCGTCTTAGCATACGCGATTGTCAACTTTGTTGTTACGCAGTTGGCTTAGTGGGGCAGATACAAAAAATGTTAAATAAGCTCCTCTTTTTAGGGGAGCTATTTTATAGGTATGAATAAGCGGATAAAAATTGGTTTTCTGGTAATTGGCATTGTCTCGGTCGTGGCTAAGATGCTGGCTATTTCTTTCCAGAGTGGCGATTATGTGAACTTTTTGTTGCCCTGGGTTAATCAGTTAAAAGCGGACGGGGGTGTGTTCGGATTGGCGAATTATACGGGAAATTACAATGCGGTTTATGTTTTTATTTTAGCGTTGTTTAGCTATATTCCTATAGAGCCTTTGTATTTGATTAAGGGGCTGTCGATTATATTTGATATAGTTTTAGCGGTTGGTGGAGTTTTGATTGTTCGAGAGTTAATTAAGGAGAAGAACTTTGACGAGGCGACGCGGGACAGATATTATTTATTTACTTTTACTTTTCTCGTTTTTATGTTGCCGGCTCTATTAAATAGCGCGTTTTGGGGGCAATGCGATTCGATTTATAGCGCGTTTGCGATATTTTCTATTTTGTATCTTTTAAGGAAGGATTATAAGAAAGCCTTTATTTTTTTGGGAGTAAGTTTTTCGTTTAAACTTCAGGCGGTGTTTTTGTTGCCGTTGTTTGGGATTGTGTATTTTAGGAATAGAAAGACTAAAGAGCGATTCTCTTTTTATTATTTCTTTATTATCCCGGCGGTTGATTTTGCGATGTGCTTGCCGGCGGTAATATTTGGATGGCCACTAGAAAAACTTATAACGATTTATTTTGTTGAGCAGGTTGGTTATTATGGGGCATGGATGTCGATGTATTTTCCGAATATATATAATTATCTGGAATTTTTACGGATAGAGAATATTAAATTAGTATATGTTATTGGCGTTTTGGTTACGTTGGGGATTTTGGTATGGATTTTATGGTTAGTAGTTAAGAAAAAAGTTCGCTTAAATAAGAAGAGGCTGATTGAACTAGAGATTTTGACGCTGATGATTGTAACTTATTTTTTGCCAGCGATGCACGAGAGGTATTTTTATATAGGGGAGGCTTTAGTTTTGATTTATTATATGGTTTATAGAGAGAATAGGGTTATGTTGATTACTACAATGGTTGGCCCGCTGTTTACCTATTGTTGGTCGATTTATGATAGTTTGGGGATTTTGATGCTTGCGGAGGTTGTTTTGAGCACGATTTATTCATTTATTTTTATTTATACGATAAGAAGATTATATTTGAATATTTTTTCGAAAGAAATAACTAACTAGAAGCGGATTTTGTGTTGGCGGCGGAGGAGGACGTAGACAGCTCCGAGGGCGCCAATGACGACGGCGGAGACGGAGATTTTTGTTAGGACGCCGCCCTCGTTTAGATGAGAGAAGAAACCGGTATTCGGGGTTAGGGTCTTTACTTTGACGGTTTGGGACTCGTCGTCGAGGTCTTCGTGGGCCGCGATTTCGACATCTTTATAGGTTAGGGTTTCGAAAACGACTAGTTCCCTGCCGGCGAGGTCGGACGAATTAAACTCGAAGATAATATCCTTAGAGCCGTTTTCGGAAGTTGGGATTAGTTCGACTTTTTTCTCAAAGGTTTCGCCGTTAAGTTCGACGGGTTTTCCGGTTGATTTGTCCATTAAGACGCCGATTAAGATATAAGTTTCTTCGGGGACAAGGCCGCGGTAGTCGACGGTATCGGTTATGGAGGCGTTTTCGCCAACATCAAGGAGTTTGTCGCCGTCAGCGGTATCAACCGCAGTCGTTTCGAGAGAAGCGATTTTTACAACGAGGAGCTGGTCGTCGTCGTCGAGGTCTTCGTGGGAGGCGACATGGACTTCTTCGGTCGCTTCGCCGCTACCGGTAACTTCGACAAGTTCTTCGAACGCGATAAGTTCGGTGCCCATAATCGAGGAGGAGTTAAATTCGAAAGTTACGGGGACAGCTCCCTTTCCGGTTGAATCGGCGGTAAAGACTTCGGACTCGCCGACGATTTCTTCTCCGTCAATTTTCAAGACTTCGCCAGTTTCTTTATAGACTAACTTTCCGTAGGCTTTATAGGTATGGTCGGCTTTTAGACCTTCGTAGGCGACGGTATCGACGACGGTTACATCGCCAACGCCGACGACGTTGTTGTTGTCGAGCTTGTCGACGACCTTAGTTCCGACGTAAGGAGCGATTTCGAAACTCTGGGCGGCGGAGGTTAAGTCTTCGTGTTCCGCGATTTTTACTTCGGACGTAATCGAAGACTCGCTACAGGAGCCGTCTGAGGAATAGTAAAGATATTCGTAGACGACGAGGGCGCGACCAGGGAGGCTAGAGGAGTCAAAGGAGAAAATCATTTCAACGCCATCAGTCGCAGTTACGGTTTCGGCGGAAGCAGCAAAGGCTTTAAAGGCGCGAGTTCCGGAGAGACCGAGGGCGGTTCCGTCCTTTTTATTATGGATTTCGCCGACGAGACAGTAGGTTTGGTCTTTTATTAGACCGGAGTAAGTTACAACGTCTTTTAGCTTCGCTTCGCTATCTAAGATAAGGACTTTTTCGTCTTCGCCCTCCATATCGACAGCGGTTGCGGTCGTTCCAATCGACGGGGTTTTTACGTAAACCATTTCGTCAGTATCGGTCAAATCAGCGTTATGGGTAAAGATTTTGGTTTCGGCGCTTGTGGTTGGATTGATATAGTATAGCTCTTCGACGATGCCGATTGTTTTTCCAATTAGGGTACGGGTATCGAGGTTGTCGAAAGTTACTTCGGTATAGCCGTTTTGGGAAGTCGGGGTAAAGGTTGTACAGTTTTTGGTTGCGCTGTCGCTATAAGCGAGTTTTTCGTAGCCGGTTACGGCGCCAGAGGTCATCGTTAGTTCGTAGAGCGTTCCGCAGACTTTATATTCGGAGTCGATTGCGAGATTTTCGTAAATTACTTTATCGACGATTTTTTCGGAAGAGCTAACGTCGAGTTCTTTGACGAGGTCGGCTTTCGGAGTTTCGGCGGTTGATTTCTTTCCGTTACGGGCAATAGTTTCAATAGACGGGTCGATTAGAGTAACTTGTTGGGAGGTTTCTGTCAAATCGGAGTTATAGGTTTTTATGACGGTTGTATCGCTACAGGAGGAGCCGCCACAAAGGGTTTCGCGGACAGAGAAGACGCGCGGAGAAGCGGAAAGATAGGGCGTCGAGTCGAAAGAATAAGAGACTTCGACGGTTCCAGTTCCAGTCGAGGAGGCAGTCCAGCTTCGGTTCCAGCCCTCAGCAACGACGGTTTCGACGCCGGAGGAATTTTTGTAGACGAGTTCGCCGCTTAAGGTATAGGTTTCGTTAGGGGTTAAGCCACTGTAGGTAACGACGTCAACGACTTTTGCGGTTCCGAACGGAATATTTTTCGAGGTTCGGACGTCGGCGTTAAGAGCGTTGGTCGAGAGAGAGGAACTTTCGACGGTTACGGTTTCGGTCGCAAGAACTTCGGCGGAATCGGAAGAGGAGGGATGCGTCTTTAAGGTTGTTGGGGAAGTTGCATCGACGGCGGTTCGAGACAAAGTTTCGATTACGATGATTTCTTTTTCGGTTAAGGTCAAAGTATTTATATTATTGAACGTTAAACTCCAAGTTCCAGAGGCGGAAGTTAGGGTTTTTGTTTCGGTCGCAGAGCCGAGCCATTTTGAACTATTAGTCAAAATGTCAGAGTCGGAGAAATTGTCTTTCAAAACGATAATTCCGGTCAAGGTATATTCGGTTCCGGAGACAATGCCAGAGTAAGTTACGTTATCTTTTATTGTTGCGGAGGAAGAAATCGGAATGATTTTGTCGGAAGTATCCGAGCCGGAGCCGTCGAAAGCGACGGTCGAGAGGGTTACGGAGCCGACAGCTACAGTTTCGCTCGCAACAACGGAGCTAGAGGCAGAGAAAGCAGTTTTTCCGCTGTTCATTTTTGGATGTCCAGTACCGATTAAGGTCGTTCCGTCGGATTCGTAGAGCTCGTTATAGACGACAAGACTTTTTCCGACGAGGGCGGTTGTATCGATTTTATAGGTAAACTCTTCGGTAAATTCGGCGCCGCTAGTCCCGCTGTAAGTAAAGTTGCTGACTATTGTTTTTGTTAAGGAATTGTCGGATTTAATGAAATTGTAAGTCGTTGCGGGGGAATCTTTGTCGCGGAGGGAGGTTTTTAGGACGTAGCTAGTCCCGCTAACTAGTTCAGAGAAAGTTATACTGTCGACGAAAGTCGTAATTCCGACAGGAAGAGTGTTTTCGAGAGTTCCGCTTGCGCGAGTCGCAATGGAGCTTTTGATGCCTGGGGTTTTTACGGTTACGGTTTGGGCGGAGTCGCCGAGGACGCGGTGTCCAGCAATCGGGACGTCATTTAAGAAAAGGGTTTCGAGGACGGTCAAAGATTCGCCGGTATAAGAATCGGAGGCGAAGACAAGATTAACGTTCCAGGAACCGGAGGTTCCAGAGGCGGTTACGGAACAGGTATAGTAAGTACTGTCGGAGGATTTTGTACAGTCGCCAGTATCGGTCGTTAGGAGGGGGACGGTCGTTCCGGAAGCGGTTACGAGTTCGGTTTTTAGAGTATAAGTTGTTCCGGAGACTAGACCAGAGTAAGTAATTGTATCTTTAATTTTTGCGGCGGTATCGACGTCAATTTCTTTAGACGAACCATCGGAGGCGGTTGCGGTTGTTCCGATCGAGGGGTCGCTTTGGATATTGTTGGTTTTTGTTCCGGAACTTACTTTTGTTCCGTTTTCAGTAATATTTACTTTAAAAGTAAGAAGATCGTAGGGGGCGTTTTCGTAAACGGAAATTTCGGATATTTCGTATTCTCCGTAAGGGAGGGCGCCAAGGGTTGTACTCGGAGTCGAGAGGGCGACGCTAGAGCCGTTATAATAAGTTCCGAACCAGATTCCGGAGGAGGTATTAAAGCTAGAGTTTAAGTTTCCGTTCGTATCGTAGATTCGCAAGTTGCTCGCGGTCGCGAGAGAGTCGTTTTTGTTTACGGCGGAGACGGAAGTTCGAGTCGAGCTATTCGCGGAGGTATCGACAACGCCGCTAGCGTTTGCAAGGATAACGTGTTGTTCCTCGATTGCGCCGGAGGAAGTTAGTTTTTTGACTAAGAAAGGAACGTAGGCGAAGTTACGGGTCGACATGTTACCGTTTGTTCCGTCGAGAGTTGCGTCGTTCCAGTATTCGGCGGTTTTAGTAAAATTGAAGTCGCCACGAATAACTTGGTTTGAGAACCAGTGAGACTTGTTTGCTTCGGTTGAGTAGTCGATTGTTTCGCCGACGGTCGTGATTTCGAAAAGGAGTTCGGTCGTGTTCAAAAGATAGCCAGTTCCGGCGGTTTTTTCCTTAATCATATATTTTCCGGGAATAAGGTTTTCAAACGTTCCGGTTCCGTCGGAGCTAGAAATTGTTAAGGTATTCCCCTCACCGGTCGGGTCATAGGCGGTTGGGTTTGAGCAGGAGGAGGAAATGCTGCTGCAAGTATAGATTTCGAAGACGGTTCCGACAATAGAAGCGGTCGAAGTTACGGGAGTCGAAGTTCCGGTTTCGGCGTCGATTTTTTTGATTTTGATTGAGCCAACTTTCGCTTCGTCGATAAATTCGAGAAGATTGTATTCGTAGTCTCCCTCGCCGTCCCATTCGCTTTCGCCGCTATCGTCGGTTCCGCCGCCGTGATCCTCGTCGGAATCATCCCAGCCATCTTCTCCGGCGGGCGCATCTTCTGGGATTACGTTGACAATGACTTCGGAATAGCCATCGTAGATGTCAAAGCCGGTCGGGGCTTTTGTTTCGCGGACGTAGTAAGTTCCGACGGGGAGGGTTATTGTTCCGGTTCCGTCGGATTCGGTTATCGTTAAGACGCCGGCGATTTTAGAGGTATCGGTACAGGCGGTACTGGCGCAGGTTTCGTCGGTATAGACGGTAAATTCGGCGCCAATAAGGGTATAGGCGGAGCTAGTACTGGTTATGTCGAGGTTACTGAATTTTTGGACGGTAAGAGTTCCCTCTTCCTCTTCGTAAGTCGCAAATTCAATCCAAACGAGGTCTTGTTTGCTGCCGCCCTCGGTTCGGTAAATGTTTAAGCTAGACATGGCGGCGTTTAAGGTCGAATCGGCTTCGACCATGGCGACAATTTCGTTAATACGGGTATTAAAATATTTACTGACGAAAGTCGAAGTCCAACCTTTATAACCTCCGTCATAAAGATAAGCGACTAAAGAGTGCGCAAGGGAGGTTGCGTTACCGAATTTTGTATAACTAGACCAATAGGATTTAATGCCGCCTTGGTTGTTTGTATAATATTTATGGGAACCATCGACGTCGCCAAGAGGGCTAGCGAGGGCGACGGCTTTGATTTTATAGATTACATCGCTACTTAATCCAGAGAAATCATAGACATTACTCGTAACGCCGCTACTAGGTTTAGTAGCGGTTGTTGGGGAAGTTTTCTTCGATTCGAGACAAAGGGCTTTATAGTCTTCCGTATCGCCGTCAGTGTATTGGATACCGTAAAGATAGGTTTGGTTTTTTGAGCTAGCGTCGCCGTAAGAGTATGGCCCGCCTTTACGGTAGGCTTTGACCTGGCGAGTACCGACTTGGGCAGCGCGAGTTGTTGAAAGAAAATAAAAACCGCCGGCGGCGCCGAAGAAAACAAGCAGCGCAACGCAGACGAGCGCAATTCGACCTTTTAGCGTAGAAAAGAAGAACTCACTTAATCTTTTCTTGAGTGAAGAGTGTAATTCCATGGACTTCCCTTAAAACTTTAAAAATAATATAACCCTTATACTTTTATATTTTAAAGCTTAAGGTTTTAAAAAGCAAGTAAAAAAATAAACAACAAAAATGGTCTGGGTGATCAGACTTGAACTGACGACCTCAGCGTCCCGAACGCTGCGCGCTACCAACTGCGCCACACCCAGACATAGTATATATAATATCATATTTTTTCGATTTGTGGTAGAATGGAATTAGATAAAGGAGGAGAGATGATTAGAAAACTTTTGTCACTGGGGCTTGCGGGGTTGGTTGTTTTTCTTTCGATTCCGTATATTTCCGGCGGAGTTTCGGTTTTTATTGGGAAGTGGGCGTATGATTGGGGAGTTCCGGTTTATACGTTGAAGTTAATTTTGGTTTTAATCGCGGCGATTTTAGTTATTTTAGCGGTTAGTTTCTTAAAGAAAATCGGGCTGATTCTTGCGGTTGTTTTTGTGGTTTGTCTTGTTTTCTTCCCGACGGTACTCGACAAGTTAAACATCACGAGCAACCCGGGGGAGTTGATTACGGAGATTAAAGAGACGGCGGAGAAGAACCGCGAGACGATTGTTACGGCGAGCATGGATTTGTTCTATCAGTCGGTTGCGTATTCGACGGCGGTTAATCCGGTTCAAGTTGTTTCTGATTATGCGAAGGGGGAGGAAAGTTTTTGGTATTTGGCGAAGAAAGAAGAAGAGGTTAATTTTTCGGAAGAGATTTTTCGGGGTTATCAAGTTTCGGAGACGAAAGAGGTCGGGGAGTTTAGGGCGTATCGGTTAGAGAAAGAAAGTAAAAAATAGGAATTTATGATATAATTAAAGAATCTCTGGGTGTGGCGCAGTTGGTAGCGCACGCGCTTTGGGAGCGTGAGGTCGCAAGTTCGAGTCTTGTCACCCAGACCATAAAAAATAGCCCCGAAGGGCTAATTTTTATAGGACTTTTATTTTCTTCGGGGCTTCGACTTTTTCTTTTTCGAAAGTAATCGTTAGGACGCCGTCGCGGAGCTCGGCTTTTACGGAGTTTTCGTCTTCGCGGACTTGAACCGGGAGGGCGATTGTTCGAGAAAACTCGCCCCAATAACATTCTTGGATATGCCAGCGGGTCGTATGTTCATCTTCGCCGCCAGAAAGGACGCCAGAGATAGTTAGAATGCTATCATGAATCGAAACGTTTAAGTCGGATTTTTTAATTCCGGCGGTTCGGGCTTTAATTACTAAACTATCGGCGGTTTCATAGACATCTACGGCGAGCTGTCCAGGAAATTCGTCGGCACTATCCCACCCATCATCCCCCTCGTCTGATGGTTCGACTTCTGTCTCTTCTTCGGGCGCGGGCGCGGGAGCTTCTTCTTCCATCATTGGCTCGGGCTCGATCATAGAGGTAGCATCGTCTTCAAGGAAGGCGGCAGCTAATTCATCTTCCATCAGCATGTCATCGTTATTTTTACGAGCCATACTAGGTTTTCCTCCACTTTATTTATATAATATATATTATAATTATAAGCGAATAGAAAATCAATAGAGATTATGGTTTTTGGAGTAAAAAACACAACGATTTTATGGGATTTTTCGGTTTTTGATGTACTCTGTCCGGAGAACTGTCGGGGGTGCGGAGAAAAGGGGGAGTTGGTTTGTGGGCGTTGTAAAAAATACATTTTTGAACATTATGAGAATCATTGTCCGGTATGTAAAAAGAAAATTTCGGGCGGGGTTTGTTCGGAATGTAAAAAGGGCGCGAAGCGGAGGAAGGGCGGCGTTTTTCTTGAGGAGGGGGACGTTGAAAAAGGCAAGGAGGCGTATCGGGTTTTTAAGGGGATATATTCGGTCGGGTATAGGGATGAGTTTATTGGGGAGTTGGTTGAGGAATATAAATATTATTCGGTTCGAGGGTTGGCGAGGGGGCTTGGGGAGATTTTAGAGAAGACGGCGATTCGGGAGCTTAAAAATGATTTTTTCTGGGACTATAAAGGAAAATATAAGAAACAGGGGAGTTTAAAGGGGCGGGTTTTGATGGTTCCCTTGCCGACGGCGAGAAAACATATTCGAGAGAGGGGGTTCGACCATACGGAGTTGATTTTGAAAAAAGTTCGAGAGGGCGAGAGGAAGAGGTTGCTCGTTCGGGCGAAAGATACGACGCAAGTCGGGGCGAGCGAGGCGGTTAGGCTCAAGCAGGCGAAAGAGGCATATAACTTAAACCCGAAGTTTTTAGGGGAGAACGGGAGGTTCAAGGAGGAGGTTTTAAAAAGGTCGGTAGTTTTGTTTGATGATGTTTGGACGACGGGGGCGAGTATGATTGAGGCGGCAAAAAATCTCAGGAACGCGGGGGTTACTGAGATTTATGGGGTTGTTCTCGCGGTTAATCGAAAAGGGAGGAAGCCGATTCTGAGGAGAGGGGAGGTTTAGAGGTTGCTGATTTTGTTAAGCGCCGACGACGTTGAGGACGAAGTTGACGATTGAGTAGCTAAGGATTGTAATGATTAGACCGATAATAGCGTAGAGGATTGTGTTTTTCGCGTCGGTTACCTTTTTTGAGTCGCCGGCGGAGATTGCGTATTTGATACCGCCGAAGATTAACATGATAACGGAAATTACGCCGACAACATAGAGGATTGTATTCGTTATTCCGGTAAAGACGCCGTTCGAGCCGAGCAGTTCGGCGGGCATTTCATCGGTTTTAGCGGCTTCGATTCCCTCGCGGAGGGAGAGAGCCATCGCTTTTCCAGCGATTAAAGTTGTCGCGGTTGCGGCGCAGGTAAAGACCTGGGAAATAGTTTTTGTTAAATTTTTCATTAAAAATCTCGCAGTTAATAATAACTTTTATCTATTATAGCACACTTAAGGTTAAAAAGCAACAGATTTTAGGTTTTGGGAGATTTTTTTGGATTTTAGGTTTTTGGGCGGAGATGTATGGTAAAATAGAGGGAGACGGAGGGTTACCCAAGTGGCTGAAGGGGACGGTTTGCTAAATCGTTAGTCTGGGGAGACCTGGAGCGGGAGTTCGAATCTCCCACCCTCCGCCATTTTTTGTTTAGATTATTTCTTTGGCGGAGGGGAGTTTTTTCGCGAGGAGTTTGTCGAAAGTCCAGAGAGGTTCGGCGGAGGCGGCTTCGGATTTTACGGCGAGATAGCAGTCGTTAAAGGAGAGCATTGGGTATTTTAGGTAGAGGGGGTAGGTTTTTTCGAAAACTTCGGGCGAGGAATAGAGAATATTCGGGGCGGAAAAAAGACTTTCGAGGAGATCGACGATTTCTTCGCGGGATTTTTTGTAGTAGGTTTCTAAAGTATGAACGGCTTCCATAATGGCGACGTCTTCGACGAGAAAAGAATGAGATTCGTCGGAGAGGAGGTTGAGGGCTTTTTTGACCTGGGCAGGATTATCTTCGACGAGGAGGCGTAAGATTACGTTGGTATCTAGGGAGGAGGTATTATAGCGAAACATTAAACATTTTCTCCGTATTTTTTAGCGTAATAAGTCTTTCCTTCGGGGGAATTATCCCATTCGGCGCGGATTTCGCGGACGGTCATGTTTTTGGTATGGTTATAAAGTTTTTTACGTTTTAGTTTTTCTTCTTCGGTTAGGCGGGCGTCCCATTTTTTTCGGACGGCATCTAAACGTTCCTTAAGGGACGGTTCGCGGGAGAGGATAATTTCGTTCTTTTTTGCGCCGCGACGAACGGAGAGGCGGTCGCCGAAATTAACGCCGAGAATCTCGCGGACTTTTTTAGGGATGGTGGTTTGAGAAGATTTGTTTAAAGTTAGAGTAGCAATTGTTTCCATACATTGAGAATAGCACACTTCATTGAAAAAGTCAATATTTAGGGGATTTCAATGAATAAGCGGGATTGGCGAAGAAAAAGGAGTGTGATATAATTTTTAGTATGAGCAATTCTAAAGAAATTGTAAATTGGGACGCGGAAGAATATGTCCAGAGAGATAAGAGCGTGGGGTGGTATGTTGGGTTGGTTGTCGTTGCGGTTGGGTTGGTTGCGTTGGCGGTAGTTTTACAGTGGTGGACGTTTATGATTTTGATTATTTTAAGCGCGGTTGCGTTGGTTATTTATTCGGTTAGACCGCCGAGGATGGTTCATTATTCCCTTTCGAACAAGGGGCTTTCCGAGGGGAGTAAGCTGTATGATTATGAAAATTATCGGGCGTTTGGGGTTTTAAAGGAGGAGGGGAAGTTTGCGATTGTCT